>JAVWUC010000009.1:0-51619 GCA_036667395.1 Cetobacterium sp.
TCATAACTCTCCCTCCCTTTCTAGAATTTACCTATAATGTTGATAAACCAACCTTTAGCATTATAATCTAAATCACTTAGGTCATCATCAAATTCAGTGAAGTTATACCCTACTCCTACTTTCAGATTCTCTTGAACCTCTTTATAAATTCCAGCAATTGCTCCATGTTCGTAAGAATCCTCCTCTATATCTCTAAGCATATGATATTCTCCAAAAGCATACCAACTTTTCAAAACCTCATAATTTAATCTAAGTGCATAAAGATCTAACTTAGAGTTATACCAATCTCCCTCTCCTCTTCCAGCTCTTTGCTCTTCTGTACGGAAAGCATATTTTCCACCTATATCTAATCTTTGAGTTAGCTCATAAATTGCCTCTAAAGAAACTATGTGAGCTTTAACATCATTTGTTGTATTGAACTGATTATTTATCCCTAAGTTTTGAACGTACTCATATTTTCCTATTAAATTTAATTTATCATTCCAAATAGGTCTATATCCCAGTCCAGCTCCAGCCTCAACTGATCTGTCATCCTTTTCTTCTTTTGCATCTCTATAAAGATAGTTTAACTCTCCAAATAGAGTGTACTCATCATCGATCACATATTTACCTCTATTTATTGTTGCCCATCTATCCGCAGACATTTCAGCTCCTCTATCTTTTCCATACTCCAATTTATTTCTTATCATAAAATCTCTCACATAATATCTACTATAAACACTTACAGATGTTCTTGCTAAATCTCCAACTAATGTATCTATATCTCCATGCTGAACTAAAGCACCAACAGTCATATCATCTGAGTAATCAAAATCTATTCCATATGCTTGAAGTATTCCTTTCCCTATATTATCTTTTAAGAATTGATTTTCATGATACATCGTTGTTTTTTGATCATACATGAACTTTTGTCCTACTGTAAATGTCTGTTCTTGTCCAAAGTTAGAATCATCACTGGTGTTGTTATCAAGAGCATACCCCATATATAAGCTATGATCCGGTGTAAAATCATAATTTCCTAAAACTTCAACACCGTTCCCTCTATTCCCAGTACTTCCTTCAGCATTTAAACGAAACTTTTCTGTAAGCTTCAAGTCTGTTCCCAATGTATATAGATTATTTGCTTCATAGTCATCTTTTAAAATTGGAGTTTGAGCCATTGCGTACACTGTTTTATTTGGTTGAAATTCATACTCTGCTTTAACTCCTGCTAGAAGAGCTTCTTCTGAAATATTATCATCATCATTTTCAAAACCATCACCCTTATTTTTTTGGTACTCCAACTCTCCAGAAAGTTTCAATTTTTCAGAATATTGATAACCCAATGTCATATTAGCTCTATCCTCTTCTAAAGATGTTGATTCCATACCATAATAACTTTGACCGCTCTCTTTAAATTTATTAGCTCCAAACCCAATATCCCAAATATCATTTATTTGGAACTCAGTTGTAAATCCGTAATCATCATGCTCGCTACTATCTGAGAATCCTGCTGAAGAAAATCCTGCATCCTTTCTGTTGTACCAAAATGTTCCAATGTCTCTCTCATCAAAGAAATCACTAAAATCTTTAAATGCTAACTCTCCTGTAATAGAATATGCATCTCCCGAAATACTATTTAAATACTTTTTAGGATCTCCGATTATATTTTCATAATCATCTCTTTTTAAATATGCATTGTATCCTCCATTATACGAGAAATTATTCACTAAAGCCTGAGTTCCCTTAGAATTTGCATACTCCACTCTCATGAAAGTATTTTCAGTTTTTCTTAAAGTCACATCTACGCCTTGAAGCTCATAGTCTTCTATTGAATCTCCTCTACTTTCAGAAACTAAAGTTCCTCCAATAGCAACATTATCTGTTACCCAAGATTTACCTCTGATCCCATAAGTCGCTTTCCCAAAATCGGTATCATTTGAATAAAATTCATAGTCCACAACTAGATTTACATTATCTCCATAGTAAGGCTCATCTTTAATGATTCCACCCTCCGTTGTTGATATTATTGTTGGCAACGGATTTTTTAAAATAATTCTTCCTTGAAGTTCATTTACATCATAATCTTTTCCATCTTGAAGAACTATCTCCCTTAAAATTCTACCTGTTCTTCCATCTTTTACTTGCACTTTAACTTTAGCTGACCCCACTACTATATCCTGAAAGCTTAAAAAATACACGCTTCCACCTGTTCCTCTAAATTCATCACTTGTAAAAAGTGTTTCTGGCTCACTGACAAATACATTCGCTTTTGTTTTTGTTTCACCAAATCTTGTACTGTCCTCACTGTTATATAAACCTTGGAATCCATATAAACTACGATTATAATCAGCATAATAATTGGCAGTGTAACCTGTATCAAAACTTCCCCACAATATGCTAGATTTTTTCTTTTCTAACTTCACATAAAATTTTCCAGAAGTATCTGTATCTCTATAGTAGCTTGATTCATCACCTAAATTAAATTCTATATCATCTCTATCCAATTTTTCAAAAAGGTCTCTTGGTCTACGCTTTGAAAATCCCTTGAACAGATATTTTGTCTCCTGTTCCCAAGTATCTGCTTGTGATGTCAATCTATAGTCATCCCAAACTTTTTTATAATAAAAAGCTAATCTTCCTGAAGAGAAAACATTCTCATCATACTTATAGTTATCTTGAAGAATAGCATCACTTCCAGATACATAATTTTTCCCAACAAACAAGTCTGCAATTCCTACACCAAAACTATAGCTTTTCGGCAAATGTATATCCATATCATAGGAGTATTTTTCTCCTTCATCATCTGTGATCATTATTGGAAAACTTGTATCTCCAAGATCTTCAGTATAGTATTCATAAGCAAAATCTCCTTTACTATCAATATTTATGGTTTGATTATCTATCGATAGATTTTTTACTCCTCTAAGATCCTTTCCGTAAACTCTAACTCGTGATCCTGATAGAGGTATATTTCTTATAACTGTACCATCATGTCCATATATAACATTTGATACATCCTGTTTTGGACTAGCATTTATTGGAGATGTCAATTTGATTTCGTATATATCGGTTTGGTCAAATCTTCCCTCCTGATCATAAGCTTTAAGTGTATAGTAAACTCTATCCCCCTCTTTCAAATCCTTTTTTGGCAATAAAAAAGAGATTGGTTTGTTTAAAGCTATTTCACTTCCCGACAACACTCCAATTGGATCTAGTGTATGTATATCTTTTTGATCATATATAATTATTTCCCATTTTTTAATTCTGTCTGTGTAGTTTGTATAGATGTAGAAATCGATTTGTTCTAAATTGATATTTTGAAATTTGTTCGCTTGGATTGAAAGTTTTGGTTCTACTGGAATAGGGTCTACAATTGAATAGATTTGCCCCCCGCTATTTTTAAAAGTAATACGTCCTGGCGTGACCAAGTCTTGTTGTAAATAATTTTGATCTAAGTCAACATCTATATTTCCCGTCGACATCGATTTAAGTACTGTTGGTCTATTTATATCTACTATTTCGGCACTGATACTCCGAACAATAATTATAAAAGCTGTCAAAAATAAAACTTTTTTTAAATATTTTTTATCTTTCATTTAATTCACCCCTCTTGTAAAATAAAAGAAACTTATTGTGCTCTTTTTTCGTCAAATTTTATAAGTTCCTTTTTTTTAAAAAAGTACACTATCAATTCTAATTTAGTTTTTTAAATAAAAAAAGTGGTTAGTTCTTAATAGAATTAACCACTTTTTAAGTTTTTAATAATAATTTTATACATTTAAATTTTATTTAAAATCTTTCATATTTTTATATCCACTTTCTACATTCACATCTTCAAGAACTCCATTTTCATCAATTAAAAATGTCGTAGGAATATTTATAACTCCAAATTGTGTATGTAAATCTTTATCTTCCGTATCATAGTATACTGGGAACTTATAGTTATTCTCTTCTATATACTTTTCAACCTTCTCTCTATTATCTGTTTTATACGGACCAAACACAATTATTACTTCAAGATTTTCCATGTTTTTAAATTTCTCATCATATTCAGGTCCAAATATTTTCTTTTCAGCTATACAATCTGGACACCAAGTTGTTGTGAAGTTTAAAAAAACCTTTTTCCCTTTTAATTCATCCAAAGTTATAGTTTTTTTCCCATCTAACGACTTAACTTCAAAATTTTCAACCTTCTCTCCTATCATATATGTCAGCTTTTTCTCTCTTGGGTCTCTCTCCTCAGAGAATCCGAAGTTATAGATTAGCCCCATTAACAGTACTACTTTAAACAGCTTTTTCATCCGCTCCCTCCTCTTTATTTTCATCTGCCGAATCCTCTTCTATTTTGTCTTCAACAACTTCAACACTTTCAACTAAGAAGTTATTATCCTCATAATAATCCCCTTCTCTTCCACTACTTACTTTTACTTTAATCTCTTTTTTATCATAACTTCCATTGTATCTCTTACTTGTAGGAACAATCTCAACACTGTACTCTCCTGGTAAAACATTTTCAAAGTAGTAATATCCATCTATTTCAGCTTCTGTTTTAGAAATTTCTTCGCCATCTCTTTTTAAAATAATATCCAATCCAGATAGCACTCCCATATATTTTCTTTCCTCTATATCAGAGTTTGCTTCTACAAATCCACTTATCATAGAGACTGGCGAAAGCGGTATGTCCACTTTAACTCCGGATGCTATAGCTCCTTTATATTTTATTACCTCTTTTCCTTGAATAAGCATTGGATCTATACTTTCTCTATTGACTTCAACTGTATGAATATCTCTACTACCTATATTTCCAATTATATATTTACCATCCTCTTTAACAACGGAACTTCCTCCTGAAGAGATAATTTCTGCACCTTCATACTCTTTTTCATCTCCATCCATAATTCCGTTACTATTTTCATCTACAAAGACTTTTCCTTCTACCCATCCATCTGTCACATTGTTATTATTTATTTTTAGTAATGGATTTCCTAGATAGAAAGACTTTTCAATTCTTCCTCCAACTTGCGTTCCACTATCGTCACTTGTGATATCTGGGAACTCGATATAAATATTATCGTCAAATATATATGTAAATCTTATTTCAAAAAAAGTACCCTTTTCTCTAGAATGGCCAACCTCAAATGTTGAATCTATACTCGAAAAGAACCCCTTTTCAGAAGGATTCTTTATTATCCCAAGTTTTATTTCATCTTCAATCATATCGTTTTCTTCATATCCAACTTTTCCTTCTAAAATAGCATTAAATCCATCAATCCCAGAGTAATTTATTTTAGCCTGACTTCCATATCCCTCTACTTTACTTGTTATCCCATCACTTCTAGTGGAATACTTGTAGTATTCATTTGATAAACTTAATCTAACATTTCTACTCAAATTATAATCTAGGTTTAAGTATATTTGATATAGATCATCATCTTCATAATTGCTTTTAAAATATCCAACACTTCCAGACATTCTTCTAAAACCTTTACTTAAATCTATATTATATGACTTTTCTTTTCTTAATCTTTCCGAGGTATATACTCCATAATCCTCATATCTGAATGTAAAATTTGTATTTGCTGGCAAACCCTGTTCAACTACACTTTTAAAATTTAATTCATTTGAGTTAAAATCTTCTAAAACGGTTCCAGATAATAGAGTAGGATATTCTTCTAGCCCAAATCTATATGCAAATGCTCCTTCAGCCACATCATATTTATCCCCTTCTCTGTTCTCCAAAATTGAACTTCCTACAGTCAATGTCAAATCCTTCGTTACTCCATGACTATACTTAACTAACGATTGTAATTTTTTATCATCTACTCCTTCTCCTACTTGGATAACAAAATCATTTTCACCTTTATTCAATATATTTTGATTTCCTAAAACGTATATAGTTTTGGTTTCTTCTCTTCCATCTCTATAAAAAATCTTTATTGTATATTTATCTGTTGATGATAAGTTTATAACATCAAATCTAAAATTATTATCCGTTACTATTTGATAGTCATCTAAGTTACCATTTCTATATAACTCTACCAAGTTAGCATTATAAGCTTCTCCCTCAATTACAGTTCTATTGTTCACTCTAAATCCATAGAACTCATTTTTTGAGAAACTTACTCCACGCAAACTTCTTTCCGCATCAAATATTGCATCACTTTCCAAATAAAAATCTCCAAAAGTTAAATAGTAGCTTCCAAAAACCTCTGCATATTGTAATCTTATATAGTCAAGATCACTTTCTGGATATACTTTTTGAGATACTTGAAACTCTCCATAAAAAAGCTGAGTTCCATAATCTAAATCTATTGAATATTCATTTTCCTCTATATCAGAATTATTATATGATACCTTTAAAATTCCAGGACTTATTAAAGCTTTTTCCTTTTGTACATAGTCTCCCTTTTCCTCTAACTCTTGCTCTTTTTTAGCCATTGCTAACAATGACCTCTGATTATTTAACTCCATTTTATACTCTTTTGCTGTTTTGAACTCTGGATCTAAGTTTAGTATATATCTTTCAGCATCCCAATTAGAACTTGATATTTGAAAGTATTTTTTAAAATCCTCTAACTTTATATATACGTCATCCTCTGTTTCAATAAGTCCCTCTTTTGGTAACTTTATATCTATAATTTTTTCTCTGTCTAAATTACCTTTTATTCGTAAGGATTTTTTATCAAATTTTAGATCCTCTATTTTAGAAAAATCTATAAAATCTCCAACACCTAAATATAGCTCTTCCGTTTCTTCATCTAAAAGAACTCTATAGAACTCATTTGTTTGTCCTTTCATTTCAAGCTCGATATATGCTTCTTCAGGAGCTGAAAATATGATTGTTCTTGCAATTAAAAAACCTAATAATATCTTTTCCGTTCTGACCATTTCCCCTCCCAACAACGTACTTTAATTATTTATTTCCATTTAAAATTGTCACATCTTGCTACTATACGATCTTCATACATGAATTCTAAATATGTATCCTGAGCTGCACTCCCTTTCAACTCGACTAAATCTTTTAAACTTTCATTTTTTTCTTGCTTATCTCCACTCAAGGGTTTTCTTTTTTCTTTAACAAACACATTTAGAGAGTCTACAATCTCTACTTTTACTCTCATATTTTTACTTATATACTCTGATTTTATATTTTCGTTTATCATCTCCACATATAAATCTTTGTTATACTTATACTCTCCTTCAAATCCTAAACTTGCAAATACACATACTGAAGATAGCAAATAAATTACCGCTTTAATCATAATAAACCTCCTGCCCTATCTTCTTATAACCACTTTTTTATTTTTCTCTTTATTTTCTAAAGAGTAATCTAAGTATTCATAGAAAGCTTTTATTCTTACAACCTCTTCATAATTACCTGGTTTTACTTGAGGTACTGTTGAAAATAGTTTACCTTGAAGTTGGATTTTTTCAGTGGTCTTTTGCTTTTTAGGTATAAATCCTAAAACTTTAAGTGTTTCACCTTTTTCCGTTACTTCATCAATAAAATCACTTTTCCTTTTATTTTCAAATTTTATTACTAACTGTCCATCCCCCATAAAAACTTCCTCTGGATATTCAAAATATAGTTTGGTATTTCCCACATCTTTTTTATCTATATCCAAATTAATTGTTATTTCTGGGTTTTTCTTACTTGAGATTCCTTTTTTTGGAACTCTCGGATTAATAATTCCAAAATCCATATCCCCTTTTACACTCAAATCTATTTTCCCTGGTTTTCTAAAATCTACAGCTATATTTCCTAATAAAACCTCTGTTTTTCCAACCTCATCTAAATAATCCACTTTTCCAAAATTTATTTTTTCATCTATAGATGTTATTGTAGAGTTATATATAAACTCTATACGTATGTCCTTATCTTTTATAGAATAAACATTGTTCTCATTTTTATCTCCATTCACTCTCAAAATCTCAATATTATTTACTGGGATTATTTTTATTCTGTTTTCTTTTTTATTGCTAAACACTCTAGCTTCAAGTGTTCCTTGATAGCTCGAACCTCTTTTTTTGAGATTATATACCTGCCCTGTTATGTCCGCACTAAAAAGATAGTTTGTTAGAATAATTGAAATAATTATCAATAATTTTTTCATTTTTATCACCCTCTATTAAAAATGGGCATAGTTAAAAACTATGCCCTAAATCTATTTTTACCAAGCTGAAGTATCATAAGATGCTACTAATGTAGCTGTTGCTGTGTAAGTTGTTCCTGGCTCTAATAAGTTTATTCCTGGTTTAGGAACTTTTACATTTACTCCACCTTGAACTGATCCACTTGCACCTAGATCTAGTTGATTTTCTTTAGTAGTTATTGTTCCTGTAAATTTAGGAAGTAACTCATTTCCTTTTCTAAATCCTAAATATCCATTACCTTTAAATCCAACGTTAACTTTTTGATTTTTTTCACCAGTTACTGTATACTGATCTATTTTATCCTTGTTTATCTCTTTATCTCCACACCATAATCCTAAATCAACATCTTTAACTGTTATTTTTAATTGCTGAGGTACTTTTACTTTTACCTTCATAGGTTCGCTTACACTACATGGGTTTGTAAAACAGAATGCAGGGTCTGCCTCAGATACTGCTTCATTTGCTAACATTGTTACTGATCCTAAAATAAATAATGCTGATAATAATTTTTTCATATTTAATACCTCCATCATTTTTTATATACTCAATTTAGTTGAGCTACTTAGTTATAGTGGTAGTTCTCTACTACCAAGTTTTAAACCACTTTTATCCTTGAATTGGACTCTCATGTATTTACTATTTTTAGGAATCGCTGGAAGTCCTGACTCAATTTTAGTTTTTGCTTCTCTTGTTGTTATTCCAAGTTTTACTTCCTCTTTAGATAATCTTTTTTTATTTGCATCCAAATACTCTATATCTCCAATCACTGCTAATCCACTATTACCGCTAAGGTTAAAATTAGCCACAAGTTTTCTATTCCCTTTATCATCTCTTTTTATTTCACTGCTTACAAGTTGAGCACCTATTTTTCTTTGCCCTTTAAGACCATACGCCGCTACATGTATCTCAGTTAAAAGTTCAAAATCTACTGCAACCTCTTGCCCTGTTTCCCCAACAACCTTTTCAGTTTTATCTACTGGTTTTCCAGGTAGTTCTCTGAACACAAGTTTTGTTTTATATTCCCCTTCTGGAAGATCCTTTGTACCTTTTACTGCAAATCTAACACTTCTACTTCCATTTGGCTTTAATGTTATATTCTTAGGATATATTTTCATCAAATGACCCATATCATATTTTTCCCATCCAGTATCTGCTTCTATACCAACTTCAACTCTCATAGGCTTCATAGTATTGTTCGTTACCATAATCTCATGAGTTTCATTTTTATCTAATGAAGTATAAAATCCTGTAGGCGCTATTCCTATATTAAAAGCAAATGCTTTTGCTGCTAAAGCTAAATAAAATACTCCTGTAAAAAATTTCTTTAATACTTTCATCTGTCCCTCCCAAAATTTTTATTTGTTATTTATTTGCTTCTGCCCCCTTTATACAAATTTTAAAATTTGTTCTTTTTTTCCCCTACCTTCAACTCTTTTCAACTTTTTTGAAATTTTTTGAAATTTTTTTTCTAAAACATTTCTTAAAATAATATTTTTTTCACAGAATTTTTAAAGGATTTTTTTTTTTTTGTATGTATAAACATAACGATTTTATATTAACTTTTTTATTTGGAAGTTAAGGAGGGGCAAAATGATTATTAATAAGCGTTGTATCGATATACTTTCTCTTCTACATAGCACTGATGAATATAATATCGATGACCTGTCACAAAAATTTAATGTTCATACTCGAACCATCAGGTATGATATTGAGAATATAAACTTTATCTTAAAAAACTATAATTTAAACAATATTGAAAAAAATTCAGATGGAAGGTTGATATTAAATTTAAAAATGTTTGATCTTAACAATCTGATTCAATATTTCGGCGGAATCTCTTCTGAATCTAGAAAAGATTTTATCAAGATAAAGCTCTTATCTTCTAAGCATATTAATCTTACGAACAAAACTAAAATTCTCGATACCTCTCGCTCTACTTTAAAAACAGATTTGGAAGAGATAAAATCTGAGTTTCTTAAAAATAATATTTCAATCACAAGTCTTCCATCCAAAGGTATTTTTCTTGAAGGAAATGAAAATACTATCAGAAATATTTTGAGCAAACTGATATTTAAACTCTTAGATACTGATTTTACTGCTTTACCAACACCTTTAAAAGAGCTGCTAGAAGAGTTTTTAGGTTCTTTTTGCCACTCGACTCTAAAAGAGAGTTTTAATTTCCAGAGTGTCAGAGTTTTTAACGAAGTCTTTTCAATTATTGCAGCAAATCGTACTAGAGACAGTGTTTTAGGTATTAAAACGGTTCTCTCTTCAAACTTTCTTTTAAACTTTCCAATCAGCGAAAGAGAGGAAGAACTAATAAAAAAAGTTATTTTTAGGAAGAAAAAGAAAGAGATTCTAAAAATCGAAGATGAAATTCAAATACTCTTAGGTAGATTTAATATGATGCTAAAGACAAAAATTTCTTTTGATTCTACTGTTATCGAAACTATGGCAAAAGATATTCTCTATAACGAGAATTTAAATATTGAATCCTACTTAAAAAATTCTACTCTCTACAAAGACTTTTCTGAAATTTTTTCATGTAACCCCAATATCTTTAAAAACATCAACAACATTTTTTATATATTTTATCAACACATCAAAAAAAAACCCTTAATACTCCCTGAACTTAAAGTTCTTTTAGTTTGTGATTCAACTGAATTTATAAAAAATATATTGAAAGAGAATTTACTCAGAAATTTTAATTTTTCTGGAGTTGATTTTATGCCAACATATATTTTTGAAATCTTCGGTTTTGAAAAGGACTACGATCTTATTTTATCTTGTGAAAACATAAGTGAAACACTAAATATCCCTACTTTTAAAATTAATAAAATTTTAAAATCAAGAGATAAAATAGAACTTTTTTATTTTATTTTAAAAACTTATAGTAGTTTAAAGGAGTGATTTTATGAAAAAACTTGATACGCCAATTTTTGTAACAAAATCTTTTTTACCACCTTTTGAGGAATACGTAAATAAGATAAAAGAGATTTGGGGAAGTAATATTCTTACCAATCTAGGCCCTATTCATGAAGAGTTTAAAGAAAATTTAAACAACTATTTAAAAACTGATTACACAACTCTTTGTACAAATGGTCATCTTGGATTAGAGATGAGTATCAAAGCTTTAGATTTAAAAGGGGAAGTTATCACAACTCCTTTCACTTTTGCATCTACAACTCACGCTCTTGTTAATTGCGGTATCAAACCTGTATTTTGTGATATTGAAACTGCAACTTATAATATTGATGCGAATAAAATTGAAAGTTTGATAAATGAAAACACTACAGCTATTGTGCCTGTCCATGTATTTGGAAACCCTTGTGATGTTGAAGCTATTGAGAAAATAGCTAAAAAATATAACTTGAAAGTTTTATATGATGCAGCACATTGCTTTGGGGTTGAAATAGATGGGAAAGGAATTGGAAATTTTGGGGATATCTCTATGATTAGCCTTCATGCAACTAAAGTTTTTAACTCTATTGAAGGTGGAGCTTTAACATATAAAGATCCCGTACTTAAAGAGACCTTAAAACTTTATAAAAACTTTGGTATTACAGGTCCTGAATCTGTTGTTGCAGTTGGTGGGAATTCAAAAATGAATGAATTCCAAGCTGCTATGGGAGTTGTAAATCTAAGATACATGGATAAACAAATAGAAGATAGAAAAAAAATTGCCTATCTGTATCGAGACCTTTTAAAAGATGTAAAAGGAATAAAAGTTCTAAATGATATAGAGGGTGTAAAACATAATTACGCATATTTTCCGATTCTAGTTGATGAAATAGAGTTTGGAAAAACAAGAAATGAACTCTATGAGGAGTTAAAAAAATTCAATATTTTTACAAGAAAATATTTCTATCCTCTTACTAGTAATTTTGCTTGTTATAAAGATGAATGTAAAAATTTAGATCTAAAAAATGCCAATTATGTAGCTGATAGAATTTTAACTTTACCTATCTATGGATCTCTTGATCTTTCTATCGTGGAATATATTGTCGATGCAATCAAAGTTATAAAAAAGGAGGAAATTATTAAATGAAACTAGGAGGAATGCAACCTTATTTTTTCCCTTACATTGGATACTTTTCTTTAATAAAACACACTGATCTTTGGGTTGTTGTAGATAATGTTCAATTTATTTCTAAAGGTTGGATTAACCGAAATAGAATTTTGAAAAATAAAACAGGTGAAAGTAATTATATAATTGTACCTTTAAAAAAATTTCCACATCAAACTCCAATAAAAAATGTTTTGATAGACAACGAAAAAAATTGGAAAGATAAAATCTTAAGACAACTTATAATTTACTCTAAAGCTCCATATTACAAGGAGGTTATCACACTTTTAAATGAAATTTTTGATTTTGAAACCTCTAGTATATCAGAATTTAATATCCATTCTATCAAATCAATTTGTGAATATCTAGGAATTAAGTTTAACTACGTAGTATTTTCAAATATTGAAAATTTTAACTCAAGTAATGTCAAAGAAGCAGATGAATGGGCACTTGAAACATGTAAGTTTTTTAATGCTACCGAATATGTCAATCCACCTGGTGGAAAGTCTTTTTATAGGAGAGAAAAGTATTTGAACAATAATATTAAATTAACTTTTCTTAATCCCAACTTAAAAGAGTATAAAACTTTTTCATCTAATTTTGTTCCAGGACTTTCTATTCTAGATGTGATGTTTTGGAATTCAAAAGAGGAAGTTTTAAGTATCTTAGATAACTATACTTTAGACTAAGTTCAAAAGGAGATTTTTATAATGAGAATAGGAGTGATGCAACCTTATTTTTTCCCATATATTGGCTATTTTTCTTTAATAAAACATTGTGAAAAATGGATTGTTTTTGACAGTATAAAATATATTGATAAAGGATGGGTTAACAGAAATAGAATACTCAAACAACATGGTTTAGAAGCTAATTATATTACCGTTCCTATAGAGCGAACCTCTAGTAAAACACTGATTAAAGATGTGAAAATTAATAAAAATATTGATTGGAAAAATAAAATTATAGGAGAGTTAACAGTTTATAAAAAAGCACCTTTTTTTAATGAGGTTATGTCACTTGTTAATAATGTCCTTTCATATAACACTGATAACCTTTGTGAATTAAACATCTACTCTTTGAAAGTGGTCTGTGAGTATCTTGGAATTAACTTTAATTTTGAAATCTTTTCACAGCTTCCAAATTTCCCATTAGAATCTATACATGCACCTGATGAATGGGCTCTTTATACAGCTAAATATTTTAATGCAACTGAGTATGTTAATCCTCCTGGCGGAAAAGCTTTTTTTAATCCTGATAAATATCGAAACTTTAATATTAAACTTACGTTTCTAACACCAATTTTAAATGAATATAAAACTTTTTCTCCTGTTTTTATTCCAGGGCTTTCTATTCTAGATGTGATGTTTTGGAATTCGAAAGAAAAGATACATGAAATGCTTAACAATTTTACCTTAGATTAATTTTTATAGAGGGAGGATTTTTATGAAAACAAATATTCTGCTCAGTGTTATTATGTTAACCTATAATCATGAAGAGTATATAGATCTATCCTTAGGTAGTGCTCTGAATCAAGAAACAAATTTTGATTACGAAATTATTATAGGTGATGATTGTTCTCAAGATAAAACAGTCGAAAAAATTGCTGAGTATCAAGTTAAAAATCCTGATAAGATAAAATTGATTGCTCGAAAAAAAAATCTTGGTGTTGTTAAAAATTTACTTGAAACACTCAAACTATGTAAAAGTAAATATATCGCGATTTTAGATGGTGATGATTACTGGAACTCCTCTTTAAAACTTCAAAAATCCGTAGATTTTCTAGAACAAAATAAAGAGTATATCGCAACTTATAACAATGTCCTTTGTGTTGACCAATACAATAATCCTCGTGATGATTTTTTTCAAAAGAATTTAGGAGATTTAAAGCATATTCAAGAACAACTTGATTACAACCCAATTGTAACTTGTAGCCTAGTCTTTAAAAATATTTGGGGTGAATCTTTTATTGATGTGTATTCTTGTTATCTTAAAAATATAAAGTATATTTGTGATCTCTCTTTAAAAATTTTATTGGTAGAGAATGGAAAAATAAAACATTTTAAAGAGCCTCTTTCAACATATCGACTAGTTGAGAGTGGAACTTCTGCTTTTTCAGCTCAAAAGCAGTTAATTCAAATTGAAGATGAGATACAGGCCTATTTAAATATTTTAGATAACATTTCACCCAATAATTTTTATCCCGTAAAGAAAAGATTACAACAAACCATGTATCAAGGTATTAAAAAAATTTTTATATCTAAGGATATTATCTCTCTTAGTAAGCTTTTAAAAACTAACTATAAAACAGGGTATTTTAAAACCATTCCCTTTTTTAAACACTGCTTTAGAAAGGCTGTGACAAAATTATGGACCGAAAAATCTCAATAAAATCAAATATTATCTATAATACCTTGTTTCAAATTTTCAATATCTCATTTCCATTTATAACAGGGTCCTACGTTTCAAGAACTGTAGGAGCTCACAATTTAGGCGATATTAATTTCGTACAATCCGTTATCGCTATTGTCATGGTTGTATCTAATATTGGGGTACTTTTTTATGGGATGAGAGAGGTAGCTAAAATAAGAGAGCATCTTGAACTACTTTCAAAACTTGTCTCTGAAATAGTTATTCTTAGACTTATTATAACTATAATTGTCACTTTGATTTTTCTACCTATGATTTTTTTAATTCCAAAATTCAATCAAAACATAACACTTTTTTTTATAATTGGTTCTTCTATCATAATAAATATTTTTGAAGTGGACTGGTTTTTTGGAGGAATTGAAGATTATAAAATAATATCTGTTCGAAATATAGTTACAAAAGCCTTAACATTTTTATTTATCATTTTATTTGTTAAAGAGGAAAAAGATTATCTGATATATGCTATCCTACTTATTTCAGGCCAAGGTATATCTACCTTAATGAGCTTTTCATATTTTTATAAACTTGTTGATTTTAAAATAATAGGAATAGCTCCGTTTAAACATCTTAAGGTTTTGAAGATATTTTTTTTATCAACACTGATTGTGAGTATTTATAATTCAGTGAATACAATTATTTTAGGTTTTTTTAGCTCTTCTGATGAAGTTGCATTTTTCATAAGATCTAAACAATTCCAACTTATGGGATTAGCTTTAACAGGTGCTATATCAACTGTTTTAATCCCCCGTATATCATACTACTATCATAATGATTCTGAAAAATATCTAACCCTCTTAAATAATTCTTTAAATTATAACTATATTGTTTCTGTGCCTATCGTAATCGGGCTTCTTATTTTATCAAAACCTTTAAATCTTCTATTTGGAGGAGAGCAATTTATTCCTGCAGCATACTCTCTTTATATTCTTGCACCACTTATTTTTTTTATGGGACTTAGTAATTGGATCTATGCACAAATTCTTCTTCCCTCAGGACAAGAAAAATTTGGCCTTAAAATACAGAGTCTATCAGCATTTATTAACATTGTTTTAAATTTTTTATTAATTCCAAAATTTGGATATATAGGAGCTGCAATCTCTTTATTTTTCACAGAAATAATAGCTCCACTTTTTTCAATATATATTTTAAAGAAAAATTTTGAGATAAAACTTATTACAAAATCATTTGTTAAATATATTATATCAGGTTCAGTTATGGGTGCTGCTCTTCTTCCTATGTATCTTTACTTTTCTAGTCTCACTTTAATTCTATTCTCATCAATAGCTGGGGCTATTATCTATTTTATCGTTCTACTTATTCTCAAAGAGGAGATTGCCACTCAACTTTTTCAAGAATTCATAATTAAACCATTAAAAAAAAATAGAGGATAATCTCCTCTATTTTTAATTTTCTATCTTTTCAGCAAAATATCCATTATCAATAAATGCATTGGCTTCTGCTAAAGTATCAAAGAATAAAACTTGTAAATCACACAATCTAAACTTAAATCCTTTAGGAGCATTATCAAACCAAAATCCTAAGTTTCCATATTCTTTATAGATATCTCCTACATAAAATGAAAGTCTATAAAAATTCCATTTTCCACTTTTTTTTATGTTCAATATACCCATATCTCCTGAACCCGATGTCAATTTTAGTCTTGCATTTGGATGAGAATTCATAGCCTTTATGTTAAAAGTTATCACTGCATATTTCCCAACCTCTTCTTTCAGTGAGTCCATTAAATTTAAATAACAGACCCCACCATCTTGAATAACTTCAAATTCTGTTGTCTTCTTTTTCATCACACCATCATCTACTAGATATGAGATTACTGAATCTTTTTCAAAATGCAGCCCCTTATCTAATGAATCCATATTATTATTTATAACTACCTTTCCATTTCTTGGATAAAATGGTATGTTATTCGGTTGTGAACTATAAAATCCTAAACTTCCTCCCGTTACATATACTGGTTCAAACATATGATTTTTAACTGCCAAAGGTGGCTGGCTATTATCTATTTGACCCCATCCACTTCTAGTAAATGAGTTTTCTATAACTATATTCGAACCTATATTTTCTATTTGAACTCCATTTTTATAAAGAGTGTATGCCTGTTCTTGGTAGGAATCTGAAATCTCACAGTTTATTATAGATACATTCGATTTTTCAAAATATGAGCTGTGTATATATGTACCTTCTATCTTTATTCTTCCGACATCCTCTATATGGAACTCTCGTCCTTTATATTTTTCACCATATATCTCTATCTCTGACATAGGAGATTTTGAATTACCCTCTAACCAAAGATTTTCAATTACAATTGGAACTACACCACTTCCAAAGTCTTTTGCTATAAACACTGCACCTGTATTATTTTCTGCAATACAATCTCTTATTATTATTTGTCCACCTTCATTTCTACCTTTATTTTCGTCCTCTAGATATACCCAAACAGCTTTACTAGATCCACTAAAATATGATTTATTAAATGTATCACACCCCACATGCATCCTCTTTCCAGGATTAGATGTATTTTTAGCATAAAAGTGAATAGGATTATCACTAAAGTCGCACTCTTCCCAATAGGTTCCTATATTTCCTCCAATCTTTTTTACTGCAACCTCACTTGCATTTATTAAAGACACATTTTTAAAACTCCATCTCCCAGCATAAACATCATTTGCATTCTCACCGAATTGAACTAAAGTTTTGGTTTTTCCTTGTCCATCTATTCTAGAGTTTTGAAAAATTTGATAATCCCAACCACCTGGGTCTTTTAATGTAATTATTGGTTTATCATGATTCTTAGCTATAAAAGTGGTATCTCCCTCTCCTACAACTTGATGGTATTGAAAGATAAAGTTACCTTTATAAACTCCACTCGGAACATATATAGTTGATTTTTTAGGTAACTGTGCCATAGCCTTTCTAAAAGCTTCAGTATCGTCGGTTATTCCATCCCCTTTAGCTCCAAAACTTCTTATATCAACTTTAGCCAAAATACTTATACTAAGAATTAAAAAATATATAATAATTTTTAAAAGCCTCATTTTTTCTCCTCTCTTCTCTTAATTTAAAATATATTTTTTAAACTTTCGATATGAATTTTCCCAGTTAAAATTAGAGATATAGTTCTGACCATTTTTTTCTAATCTATCTACAATATTTTGATTATCTAATAAGAACTCTACTCCCTCATACAGATTTTCTAAACTTTTATCCACTTTATACCCTGTCTTTAGATGCTCTACATATTCATGACCCGGTATGTCAGTTACACACACACATGTCCCAGATAGCATAGCTTCTGCTGGCGGTAGTGCCCACCCTTCAATATAGCTAGGTGATACAAATATTCTAGCTCTGTTATAAAGTTGAACTAATAACTCTTGCTTTGGCATCTTATAGTATTCAATCCATTCATCCAAATCTTTCGGTCTTTCTGGTAGTCCAAATAATATCAACTTCAATTCATTATGATTTTCTTTAAGTTTTTTTAAAATACTTAAAGCCTTTTTGCTCTGTTTAACTTTTTCGTCAAAGTGATATAGCATCATTATTGTATTTTTATCTTTTTTTATGTCTTTAAGCTTATAGAATTTTGTATTGTCCAATCCGTTTTCAATATACATACTATTTTTATCATACTCATCTATCAAATTTTTTAAAAACTTAGATATAACAATTTTTTTCATCGGTTTTTTATAGGTTGCATGTAATCTTTTCTCATCCATAGCCCAGTTCTCATGGGATTGTATCAAATAAAACTTTTCTCCCTTATCCTTCTCGTAATCTGCCACATATTCTGCTGTTTCACACGCTGTAGCAAAGATATAATCCGCTTCAGGAATATTTTTCTCTGAAAGATTTAAACACCAAAAAATATTAGCTTTTTTATTTAAATCAAACCATGAATAGGGCAAGTATCTATTTTTTTTAAATTTAAAATATACATATCTCAATATTCCTATCATTTTTTTTAAAAAGCTTATCTCTTTCCATTTCAAGGCTGCAGGCATAACTATTCCCACTTTAAATCCATCTTCTATCAATTTATTTGTATATTCAAAAACTACCTTATGTCCCCCTACTGGTCTTGCACTCCCACTAGGTAAGATAAATATAACTTTTTTCATATTACACCTCTATTTTCAACGCTTTTTTACCTTACTATTATATTTTATTCAAAATTAACAAAACGAATCTTCTCATTCATTCCTACAATTTATTTCACTTTTTGTGAAATAAATTGTTGCTTTTTTTATAGGATTATACTTTTATTTTTTGAAAACAATTGTACAAATAATATTTTAAAGGAGTTTAATGATGGAAATTAATGATTTAAGATTAATCGATATAATTTTTATTTTAAAAAAACGAATTAAAATACTTCTTCTCGCTGCGACTCCCATATTTCTTTTGGGAATCTATCTCACGCTCAACACTCCTACAAAATACAAAGGTGAAGTTACTTTTATTATTATGAACAATGCAACTACACTCAGCTCTTCTATCAATAATAATGACCTTGCAGCAAGTGAAAAACTAGCAACAATCTATTCCGAAATTTCAAAAAGTAAAACCCTTTTACAAAAAATTATTAACAAATTTGATCTGAATGAAACTGTTGACTCTTTAGAAAAAAAAGTTAAATTTGAGCCCATTGGTAATACAGGAATACTAAAGCTTACATATATTGATAGCCATCCTATTATGGCCGCTACAATCTCAAATGAAATCGGTAATGAGTTTCTAGTAAAAGTCAATACAACTTTAAACTTAAAAAATATCCGTATTATTGAAGAAGCTATTCCTCCTACAAAACCTATTCCTAAGAAAATTTTTATTAAGTTTTGTATGGTTATTCTTGCATCTTCTTTATTTGGTATTTTTTTCGCTTTTTTAGTTGAGAATTACTCTTTAAAACTAAAAGATTATTCCGAGATTATGGCCATATTAGAGTCTCCAATATTAGGTGTTATTCCTAAATTTGAACCTGAAGATAAATTGTCTTAAAGGAGATGTTTTTCATGAAAAAAAGATATTTTAAACATCTAAAAGAAATTTTTATTTCTATTTTAATTTTAATAATAATTCATTTTTTATCCATAAAATACTTAAATATCTTTGAAGAGATCTTCATCTATGTCATCATTATTTTTTCACTAAGCTTATATTATATTTTTAGTATTTTAGACTTTGATTCCTTTCACTTGAAATCCGACATTTTATACTTACTAGGAATCAATATCTTTATGTTTTCTATCATTAAATTCTTCTATGTAGACAAGGAGATTTTCCTTTGGTTTTTAATCTCTACATCCAGTTTTATTATGATTAAAATCTTCCTTAGCAACATGATTAAAAACAATAAAAAGACTCTAATCTTTATAGATTTTAACGGTAATATAGAATCGGTTTTCAATGAAAATTTAGAGGTTAAAACCTGTAATTTCAAATCCCTTGATGATTTAAAAAAAACAGATGAAGTTTTAGAGATTATCTATAAACCTTTTGTTAATAGCGATGTTTTAGATAAACTTTTCGAATTGAAACTTCTAGGTATCAACACAATTGAATACTTTGATTTTTTTGAACAATATCAAGGTAAAATAAATATCGATATCATCTCGAAAGAATGGTTTTTAAAATCTAAAGAGTTTAAACTCCTACACTCTAATTTTTCTAAATACTTTAAAAGATCTTTTGATTTTATTACCTCAATTTCATTACTTATTCTACTACTTCCAATATTTTTACTGACATATCTTTGTATTAAACTTGAGACTCCTAAACAATTTTTTTCATCTCCAGCATTTTTTAAACAAAAAAGAATAGGTCTTTTAGGAAAAGAGTTCACAATAATTAAATTTAGATCTATGAAAATACATGATCCTAAAATCTATTCTAAATACTCATCAAAAGATGATAAAAGAATTACAAAAGTTGGAAAAATTATAAGAAAACTTAGAATAGATGAACTTCCTCAACTTTTCAATGTCATTAAAGGGGATATGAGTCTAATTGGTCCTAGACCTGAATGGAACGAGCTTGGAAAAGAGTACGAGCAGCTTCTAAATCTTTATACACTTAGATATGCTATGAAACCTGGTATTACAGGCTTAGCACAAGTTATGTATTCATATGGAGCCAATCTTGATGATGCTAAAAGAAAATTAGAATACGATATTTACTATATTGAGTACTTCAGTTTTTTACTAGATTTAATAATCATTTTTAAAACTATAAAAATTGTAGTTTTTGGAAGAGGTGTATAAATATGATTGATTTAAGCTGTAGTATTGTAACTTATAACAGCAACAAAAATGATTTATTTAAAGCTATACAATGTTTTCTTAATACCGATTTAAAAACTCATCTTTTTATCTCGGATAATTCACCAACAGATATCTTAAGGGATGAACTAAATATCTTTCCTGAAGATAAAATAACATATATTTTTAACGGAAGAAATGGTGGCTACGGTTGGGGACACAACCAAATAATTCTACATCAAAATATAGACTCTAAATACCATTTAATTTTAAATCCAGATATTGAATTTAAAAAGGGTGTGCTGGAAGAACTCTTTAACTTTCTTGAAAGCAATGAAAATATTGGACATGTCATGCCTAAGGTTAGATATCCTGATGGGGAACTTCAATATCTTTGTAAGAGACTTCCAACACCTATTAACCTTATCCTTCGAAAATTTTGCCCCATAAAAACTTTGGTATCTAAAAGTGACTATCTTTATGAAATGAGAGATTTTGATTATAACTCTATCAAAGAAATTCCAATACTCTCTGGTTGTTTTATGTTACTTAGAACAGATGTTTTAAAAAGTGTAAAAGGTTTCGATGAAAGATTTTTTATGTATCTTGAAGATTATGATTTGAGTAGACGTATAAATATGATCTCTATATCTGTTTTTTATCCCTATGTCGAGATAATACATTCCCATGCCAAAGGATCTTTTAAAAATAAAAAAATGTTAATGTTTCATATGATTTCAGCTATAAAGTATTTTAATAAATGGGGATGGATATTTGATAAATATAGGAGGAATTCTCTATGAAAATTTTATTAGATGGACGATTAATATCGAATAAACCTACTGGGATATCTAGATATTCTAGAGAGGTTGTTAAAATTTACCAAGATTACTTTGGTTATGATAATGTCACAGTTATTATAAATGAGGAGTTGGAGAGTAATACATTCCATTCGGTTTATACTGATTTAAAACCCTTCACTCCTCATCATTTTTTTTTATTTCACACTTTTTTAAAAAAACTTGATTTTGATATATATCATTCATTATATCATTGCAATAGTTTTTTTAAGGATAAAAACAAATACTATATAACGACAATCCATGATGTTGGATATAAAGCAATTAATTGTAAGATACATTTAAATCCTATTAGAAATTTTTTAACTAAATTTGCGGTGGATTTTATTTTAAAAAGAACATTAAAAAATTCGGATCTAGTTATCACAGTTTCTGAATCAACCAGAGAGGATATTCTTCATTTTTATAACAAGGACTCCGTACATATTCCTGAAGGAGTAAATATTATTCCTGGACAAGAGGTTCCTATTGAAAATCTGAAACCTAAATCTTTCTTTCTATATGTTGGTAACTCAAGACCCACTAAAAATCTTAACTTTCTTTTAGAAGCTTTTGCTAAAAGTAAAACGGATAAAACTCTTGTTATCGCAGGAAACAATAATTTTTTACAAGTTAACCGAGAAAGAGTTCAAAATTTAGGGTTCGTTAGTGATGAAGAGCTCAACTGGCTTTATTCAAATTGTGAAGCTTTTGTATTTCCATCTCTTTACGAAGGGTTCGGGTTGCCTGTTTTAGAAGCTCTTCATAAAGGAGCAAAGGTTTATTGCTCTACCGGTGGATCACTAAAAGAATTTCCTACAACTGCTGTTAAACATTTTGACCCCTACGATTTAAAACAATTAATATTTTTAATTGAAAATAGTGATTCCATAACTTTTGAAAAAAAGGAAATAAACTCAATTTTAGGAATATACAGTTGGAATAGTGTTAATAATCTTATGATTAATAAAGTTTTTAACAAATTTGAACAATTATAATACTAAGTGAGGTGGTTGAGATTTGTTTAAATTATTTCACATTGTCCCGTACTTTTTTTTATATACAGTTTACTATACAAATCTCCCTATAAAATTAGAAGAGCTTTTAATGTTAGTCTATTTAGGATACTATTTTTTAAATGAAAGAATAGTATTTTTTAAAATAAATTATAAACTTCTATTTATAATTTCAACTCTGGGTTTGATATCCATTTTTAAAGTAATTGGAAATGGATACCCTTTAATGCGATGCTTAGAACAAATAATTCTTCTAATTGTTATGTTTTTAGGATTTGATAAACTTTTTGAAAACTATGGATATGAGAGACTATTCAATATCTATTTAAAAATTACATATTTCATCTCAATTTTAGGTATACTTCAATTCACTGCTTATTTATTTTTTAAAATTGATATATTTCCATACCCTATCGGGTGTAATCCTAGAGTTCTTCCCACTTTTGGTAATGACTTAGCCAGAATCAGAAGTATCGCTTATGAACCCGGATGGTTAGCTCAAACAATGTTGCCAGCTTGTATCTATTCTATAGAAAATATCATAAGAAATAAAAAAATAAGAATTAGCTATCTTATTATTCTTTTAGCATTTTTTATGACTCAAGCTAGTGCCGCATTTATTGTAGTTCCTCTTTACTTTTTTATAACCAGATTCAAAAAACCTACTTTAAAAAATATTTTTAAAATCTCTATCGCTATCCCTTTGGGACTATTTTTAACCCAAAGCATATGGTGGAATAAATATATAGACACAGTTCAATCTTTTAAAAGCTTAAAAACTGGAGTATTTGAAAATATAAATGCAAGTTCATTTGCAATTCTAAGTAATCTCTATGTCGCTCTCAATAATAATAATCTTTTCTTTGGAACAGGTTTAGGAACCCATCCATACAGTTATTTAAGAAATTTTAAAAACCTTGAAACAGGCGTTTATTATTTTTATGGACTCAATGCTATGGATGCTTACTCTCTTGCAACAAGAATAGTTTCAGAGATGGGAATAGTCATACTGGCCCTTTTTATCGTACTTATTGCAATTTACCTAAATTTTGATGATTCAAATAGAGGTCTTATAAATAGATGTGCCCTTGCTGGAATTTTAAGTTTTCTTTTAAGAGGTGGATTATACACTAAATTTGGAACAGCTTTTATTATTATTCTATTTTTTAGAACAGCTGCAAATATTAAAGGAGTGGAATATGATTTCAGTTATAATGATAAATTACAAAGGAACTCAAGACACGATTGAGGCTATTAATTCTTTAAAATGCCAAAATTTTAAAGGTAATTTTAAAATAATTGTCGTAGATAATTGCTCTCCTGATAACTCTTTTTCTATTTTACGGGATACTTATATCAAAGACCCTATGGTAGACATAATTCTTTCTGAAAGAAATGGTGGATTTGCATATGGAAATAATTTTGGTATCAAATATGCTCTTGAAAATTACAATTCTGATTTCTTTCTACTTATAAATAATGACACCGTTTCAGACCCTAATCTTTTAAGAGTTTTTAGGGATTTTTATATACATAATCTCAATCAAAATATTGGAATTCTAACTGGCCAAATTTGCTATTTCAGCTCACCTGAGACTATCTGGTTTGCAGGTGGAAAGCTTCAACGAAAAAGAGCTGGTGGAATCCATATAGGTGAAAACAGCCTCAATTGTGATACCTACAACACCCAAAAAGAGATTGATTTTGCAACTGGCTGCCTTATGTTTTTTCATAGAAGTCTAATTGAATCTATAGGATTGCTTCCAGAAGAATACTTTATGTACTTTGAAGATGTTGACTTTTCATGGAAAGTTATAAATTCAGGAAGAAAAATTATCTATCTACCTACTGCTAAAATTTTGCATAAAGTTGGTAGAAGTTCTAACATTTTGACTTCACGAAAAAACTATGAACAGTTTAATAAAAATCGTTCTATACTTGCTAAAAAATATCTGAGTTCTTCAGATTACATCAACTTTAAATTATTTATGTATACAAGAAACACTTTAAAATTTTTTAAGCACCTTATTTTTGATAAAGAGTTTATCAACACCTATAGGGGGCTTTGAAAAAGGAGGGGCCTATGATTGCTGCTATTATTATGGCTGGGGGAAGTGGAGAACGATTTTGGCCACTTTCAACCCCACAAAGACCTAAACAATTACTATCTCTATTTTCTGAAAAAAGTATGATTAAAGAAACTTTAGAAAGAGTAACAGACATTGTACCACTTGAAAACATATTTATTTCGACCAATGTTATTCAAGCCGATATGATATCTAAAGAACTACCTGAAATAAAAAAAGAAAATATTATTTTAGAACCTCTTTTTAAAGATACTGCTGCAGCTATTAGTTATGCTTCTTTAATTATTAGAGAACGTTTCAAATCAATTACAGATGATATTCAAATTGTGGTTCTAGCTTCTGATCATATTATCAAAAACATCTCAGGTTTTCAAAAAGCCATTATTTCAGCATTAGAAGTCGCTAAAAATAGTGAAGTTATTGTTACTTTAGGTGTAAAACCTAGTAGGCCTGAAACTGGCTATGGATATATTGAAGTTAACGAAAACAATTCAAATATTCAAATAAATCAAGTCTATAAAGTTAAAAAATTTAGAGAGAAACCAAATTTACAGACAGCTGAATCATATATTGATTCTGGAAACTTTTTTTGGAATTCCGGGATTTTTATTTTTAGCTTAAAAACAATCTTTAAAAATTTAGAAATTTTAATGGAGGACTATTGTGAAATCTTACAAGAGATTGCTCCAATATTAAAAACTGAAGTTAGTGGAAAAGAGCTTGCAAATTCAGTTTATCCCTATTTTTTAAAATTTGAAAAAATATCCATTGATTTTGGGATTTTAGAGTATTCTAAAAACCTAAGAGTTATTCCAGTAGATATTGGATGGAGTGATGTTGGAAGCTTTAAAGCTTTAGAAGATATATTACCATTTGATGAAAATCAAAATATTATAAAAAATACTAAAGTTGTTTCACAAGATTCTCATAATAATATTATCATTGCTGAAGGAAGTATCATCTCTCTTTTGGGTGTTAATAATCTAATTATTATAAAAAATAATGAACATATACTGATTTGTGATAAGAATAAGTCTCAGGATTTAAAAAAAATTGTTGCTAAACACAGCGAAGGTAGGTAGGAAAGCCATGTCTTATAATCTATTTTTTAATGATAATAATATCCAGCTCAGTGAATCTCTTAGAGTCATCAGAACAAACCTATTTTTTTTAAATAATAAAGAATCTGGTCGTGTTATTCTCATTACAAGTTCTGTTCCTAAAGAAGGAAAAAGTCTTTTAGCTACAAACTATGCATATAGTATTGCTATTACAGGAAAAAAAGTCCTTTTAATCGATTGCGATTTAAGATGTCCTCGACTCAACGAAGCCTTCAACCTCAACTTTAATTATGGACTTGAATCTCTATTAGCCAATAATTTAGAATTTGAAAAAATAGTTATTAGAAATATCTCAAAAAACTTAGATTTTATTCCGAGTAAAACAGTTACTTCTAATCCTACTGAACTTTTTTTAAATGATAAACTCTTAACACTTCTAAGTAAAATAAAAGATGACTATAATACAATAATTATCGATACCCCACCACTTACTATTGCATCCGATGCCGCTATTTTATCTAAGCTATCTGACGGTGTTGTCTATGTTGTAGCCTATGATGAGGTCAGTGCCGAAGATCTAAAGTTTGGTAAGGAGCTTCTAAAAAATGCTAAGGCCAATATCTATGGATTTGTTGTTAACAAAGCTGAAAAAAATATTGGTAATTACGGTCGAAAATACTCTTACAACTATGGATCCTCAAAAGATTCTAAAAAATCTATCTTTTCTTTAAACTTCTTAAAAACATTTTTCGGCGGGGGTGAATAGTTATGAGTTATCGTTTTCTATTTTTTTCTTTAGTTTTTAGTACCTCTATTTTAGCTCAGGAGATCAGCATAAATACTATTTTTCAAAGGGTGACAACCCACAATCCTACCGTTAAAGTTAAAGAGTTAGAATACCAAATTCAAAAGAGTGAAGAAACCCAAACCTTTAAGAACCTATATCTTCCTCCTGTTGTCGTATCTAATGAAAATAGACTTGATTCTATCCGTGATGAAGGGCTTAAATTAAATACTTTAGAAGCCAGAGTTGATGTATTTAATGGTCTAAAGGACTATAACACTTTTAAGAAAACAAGCAATAACGTCTATCTTTCAGAACAGGAGATATTTCTTACTACCCTTAGCGAACAGGAACGAGGGATAAATGATTATTTTTTAGCTTTAAACTATGAAAATCAAGTTAAAATTTTTAACTCTGCTATCGATACACTAAATAAACAATACTACCGATTGAAAAGAATGTTTGAAGAGAATCAACTCTCTCCAAAATCGGAGTATCTAAAAATTTTAAGTGATATTGAGGATTTAAAAAGTTTAAAAGCTCAATACCAAGCAGCAGCATTAAACTCAAAAGAAAGTTTATTTAAAATTTTAAACTATCCTCTCAATTCAAATTTTACTTTGAAAGAATTTTCTATTGGAGAGGATTTTCCAGATTTTCAACCAACTTTAAAAAATACACCTCCTGAAAAGACAACACTTGGAAAAAGAGAACAATTAATTCTAAAAAATTCAGAATATGATTTTAAAATTGCTAAAAGCGAATTTTTCCCAACAGTCTACGTTAAAGCTATTAAAGATTTTTATGAAGATTCTGAAGATGGATATTATCCTAGCCACGATGGTAGAGTTGAACTTGGATTCTCCTACTCTTTTAATTGGGGAAGCACTGTTGATAAAGTAAATCAGAAAAAATTTGAAATGAAAAAAGCTGGTATAAACTATACCGAAAATATAAAAGAGATTGAACTGAGAATGAGAACGAAGTACAGAGAGATTCAATCCTTGATAGAACAAAGTTCAGCCCAGGAAAAAAGAGTTGCTATTTTAAAGGAAAATTTGAAAATAGATAACCTTAGATTTGAAAGTGATTTAATTACTACTTTTGATTACTTGAACTCTTTAAATCAGCTAGTTAGCTCACAAGAAAATCTATATAAAACTCAAAGAGATTTAGTTCTTTCAAAAATTGAGTATGATAATCTTTTCAAATGATTTGGGAGGGTACAATTATGAAAATAAAAAAAATGTCTATTCTTTTTTTAGTTATTTTAGGATTTTTAATTTTAACTTTTTCTATTTTTAAAAAAAATCCAGATGAAACTATCAAAGTAAAAGTCTTAGATTATTCAAATATCTCTACCTCTAACAAATATACTGGTATTGTTTCTCCAAAAGAAGTTTTTCCTATTGTTGCTGAAGGGCCTACTATTGTAGAGAAATTTTTAGTAAAAGTTGGAGATGAAGTTAAAAAAGGTGATCAACTTGTTGTTTTTAGTAATATTTCACTTTTAGAAAATGAACGTATATTGAGAAGTAACGAGATTGATATTGAAGACACTCGATTAAAGCTTTCTAATCTCGAAAGTGGTCCATTAAAAATTGAACTGAACAATAAAATTTTAGAGATCAAGAACTTGGAAGAGGAACTTCTAAATAAAAAAAGAACTCTGCCTATTCTAGAATCTGAAACTAAGGCTGCTAAAAATCGTCTAACTGCATACAAAACTCTTTTTAAAGAGGGCGGTGTAACTTCAACTGATTTGAGCTCTATGACATCACAAGCTGAAAGAATAAATTTGGATTTAATCAATCTAAAAAGTTCTATTCTATTAAGTCAAGATAAGCTCACATTTCTCAAGCAGAATTACGATAGTTTAAACAAAGAGTTATCATTAGAAAAGATGATTCTTCTATCTAAGTTAGAAAAATTAAACTTAGAAAATAATGTTTTAAAGAAAAGATTTGAGCAGATTTCTAAACCGTTTGTTTCTCCATACGATGGGATTGTCTATACTCTCAACTCCAAAGATGGTGTCTCTTTAGCTGGTGGTGAGAGACTTCTTACTATAGCTACACAAGCTAAAAATATTGTTAAATTAGATATTCCAATAGAGAACTCACAAAATATTAAAGTGGGGGATGAGGCTTTAGTTACACCTCCTAACAATGAAGTAGAAAATGCTTCTAAAATTCTTGGAAAAGTTTCAAAAGTTTCATCTATAGCTAAATCTTCTGCTGATGAAAAGAAGAATTTAATTATTGAGACCGAGGTGGAGATGCCTGATTCTATCCATTTCAATCCTGGATATTTTGTTGATGTTGAAATTTTTAGTGATTTGAAATCTAATACTTTATCTGTTGATTCTTTCTCTATTTTTGAAGATAAAAATCAACCTTTTGTTTTCATTCTAGATAATGGAGTTGCCAAAAAAACTCCAATTGATATTGGATTCAAAACTAAAAGTAATGCTGAAGTTTTAAATCTACCAAAAGGAACTAAAATCATCATCAATCCTTTTAATATAATGGATGGTCAACGTGTCCTTTCTGAATAAAAAAAAGAGAGCAATTTTTAAATTGCTCTCTTTTTTTGTATCTGTTATCTTAATCCTTTTTCAAAAAATACAGCATAAATATTGTTGAAGCCACCCCTATAAAAAGAGCTATTAAAAATCCAACTCTGTTTTCTATCAGAGGCAATATTATTATCCCGCCATGTGGAACTTTTGATGTAACTTTTAAAATAGATGCTGCTCCCGCACCTATTGCAGCTCCTAAAACTGTTGTTGGTAAAACTCTAATATCCTTTGTTAAAAATAGAAGAGCCCCTTCTGTTATCCCTATAATTCCCAGTAAAATAGATATGACTCCAGCATCCTTTTCCATCTTAGAAAATTTACTTTTCAATACAAATTGAGCTATTCCAAGAGCTAGCGGTGGAACTGATATAGCTACCGCTATTGGCCCCATTATATCCATTCTTCCATAGTCTAAACTATTCACAGCATAAACATATGCCACTTTGTTTATTGGACCTCCCAGATCTACACCTATCAAACCACCCAATAGAAAGTTTAAAAACACACTATTTTTATCATCTAAAGTGTTTAAATAATTTCCAAGTCCATCTAGTACAAATTTCATTGGTTCTTGAAATATATAGTATAGTCCTAGTCCAACTACAACAGTTGATAAAACTGGCAATACAACTATATACATTATTGAAGACATCTCTATTGAAATCTCTATTTTTTTTAATAGATTTATGAAATATCCCAAAATTATTCCAACCAAAATTCCACCAAACATCCCAAGTCCAATTACACCTGAAAGATATCCTAAAATTATCCCTGGAATAAACCCCACGCTTCCACAAATCTCTTTAGCTATATATCCCGCTAAAAGAGGTGGAACCATTAAAAAACTATACTCACTCAACTTTTTTAAAAAATCACTGTCTGTATATAAGGATAGAACTGACAGAATTCCTCCTATTATAAATACAGGTATGATCTGAACTATACTTTTAAATAATCTTTTTCTCATAAAAAAACTCCCACCTACTATTTTATTTAATAGTATCATGAGAGTTTATATTTCATCAATATTTACTTTTGTTCAATTACTTTTTAATTTTTTTAAGAATATTTACCATTATAGCACTTATAAGTGATCCAACAACTATTGCTATTATAAACATAAGTTTGTTATCTACAACTGGAAGTACAATAGGTCCTCCATGTGGTGCATGATCGGCAACTTTTCCAATAGCTGCTATCACAGCTCCAACTCCACTTCCTACCATTATAGATGGAATTACTCTAAACGGATCAGCTGCTGCAAATGGAATAGCTCCCTCAGTGATTCCAATAAGTCCCATTGCAAAAGCTGCTTTCCCTGCTTCTCTTTCTCCAACCTCATAATTTTTTGGAGCCATCATAGTTGCAATTCCCATACTTATCGGTGGAATACATATAGCAACCGCTATTGGTCCCATTACACTTGGTACCCCTTGAGTTATCATAGCAGATCCAAATAGGAATGCCACTTTATTTATTGGACCACCCATATCAAACGATATCATACAACCTAAAATTAGAGCTAAGAATATTGATCCTTCCTCCATACCTTTTAAAACACCAGTTAAAGCATTCATAAATCCAGTTATTGGAGTTCCTATAAAGTACATTATAACCCCAACTAATGATGTTGAAACCAGTGGAATTACAAATATTGGCATAATTGGTTTTAATCCTTCTGGAACATTCCATGACTTAACCCACTTAGCTATATATCCTGCAGCAAAACCGGCAACCATACCTCCTAAGAAACCTGCACCCACTGAGTTTGCAAGGGCACCTCCCACTAAACCTGGAGCAAGTCCTGGTCTATCAGCTATACTCATAGCTATATATCCTGCAAGAATTGGTATCATAAGTCCAAATGCTGTCACTCCTAAATCTAACATAGATTTGAAGAATGGGTTTGTTACATCTGCACCCGATCCAGCTTTAATTCCTGATAGAGCTATTGATAGAGCTATTAAAACTCCACCACATACAACTAAAGGTAACATATGAGAAACTCCGTTCATCAGATGCTTATAAATTCCTGTCTTTTCATTTTTTTTATTCTCTGTCGCTCCTTTGTTTGATGAAGTCGCTACATATATATCCCCTTCACCTCTTAAAGTCTTCTCTATTAACTCTTTTGGTACTCTTATAGCTTGTTTTACTGGAACTTGAATAACTTTTTTCCCAGCAAATCTATCCATATCTATTGTCTTATCTGCAGCAACAATAACTCCAGTAGCTCTTTTTATATCTTCAGGAGTTAGCTCATTTTTAACTCCAACACTTCCATTTGTCTCAACTTTTATCTCAACACCTAACTCTTTTCCTTTATTTACAAGAGAATCAGCTGCCATATATGTATGAGCTATTCCAACTGGACAAGCCGTAACAGCTATAACAAATCCATCTTTTTTTATTACATTTTCTTTGCTACTTTTATCTTCACTCTTCTCTTCATTTAATATCGCAATCACTTCATCCTCTGTGGATGCTTTTTCTAATCTTTCTCTCAGCTCATCATCTAAAAGCTTGCTTGTTAATTTAGATAGAGTTTCGATATGCGAATCTGTTGCATCTTCAGGTGCAGCTATCATAAAGAATAACTTTGATTTTTCTCCATCCAATGAATCAAAATCTACTCCTTCCGATCTCCCAAAAGCTACTGCTGGGATCTTTACCGCAGTTGTTTTTCCATGTGGGATCGCTATTCCTTCTTCAAGTCCTGTAGAAGAAGTTGCTTCCCTTTGTTTAACTACTTTTAAAAACTCATCCTTATCATTTAATGCTCCACCCGCATTTAAAACCTCTACAAGTTCTTCTAATATCTCGTTTTTGGTTTTACCAGTAAGTTTTAATTTAATATACTTTTTAGAAACCATTTTTCCCTCCGTGATTCTTTTTTATATTATGTTTCAACTATAACCTATACCTATATTTTTTGTCAAATTCGCTATTTTTAAACTTTTTTTTCGTCTATTTTAAAGTTTTTGTACTTTTTATATCTATTTTATATGTTTTTTTTCGTCTATTTTTGTGATAAAATTAATTAAAAAAATTAAAAAAAAATTTATATAGGAGTGTTGTTTGTGAATCTAAACCTTTCTGAGAAACAAATTATTATTGAAAAAAGAACTTCTAAAATTGAAAATACTATATTTTTATACATACTTCAAAAGATAGAATCCTCAAGTAAATGTGATTGTGAACTTTATTTCCAAGATTTTAAAAAATTAAGTAAGGAGAATATTATCTCTGCTTTAGACGGTCTTATGAAAAAACATATATCATATTCCTATGTTGAGGAGGGGAATAGATTTAAATCTACATTTCCACATATAACTTGCTATTCTGAATCTAATAGCTATATCCATATATACGTTCCACCAATGATTTCAAATGCATTTAAAAAAAATAGAATTGAAAATACTATCTCATTAAAAACATTTTTTTACTTTAGACAGAAATCTTCACATAATTTTTTTAACCTAATTCTTAATAGTGATTCTGAAAATAGCTCTCTTAGACTGACACTAGAGCAATTAAAAGATATCTTTTCTATAAAAGAGGACTCTTATGACCGTTTCTTTGACTTTGAAAAAGCTCTGTTAAAACCCTTAATTGAAAAGATAAATACATATTCAGATTACTCTCTTGATTACACAAAAGTGAAAAAAGGAGAAAATAAAAATAACAAGGTTATTGCTATTGAGTTCACATTAAAAAATAACTCTTTAATTGAAAAAAGTGCTGAAACTAACTATTTAATTCAACTTATTAAAAATAATATCACGGATTACAAAAGAATTTGGGAAGTTCTCAACAGCTCTATTGGAGAGATGGGCTTTTTAGAGTGTAAAAGAGCTATTCTATTTTTGAAAGAGAACAATCTAAGCTTATCTGATGATGAACTTATCAACTATCTGAAGAAAAAAGGACAAAATTTAGAAGAGATTCTTCAATTAAACAATCACTCTCTTATAAAAGAAAAGATGTCTCTCTTTAAAAATATAGACTCTTTTACCAAAGCTATCTATGAAATTATGATAGGTTATAACTTCTATTATTCATTAAACTTTAAATTTTTAAAGGACATTAAAGAGTATAGGGAAGGGAATACTTTCTACTATCGTGATGAAAGTTATGTTATTTTTGGAACCTATTTTGAAAACCGTGGTAGCTTCAAAATTTTCCAAACGCAATCTTAAACTATATTATCTCTCCAAAATAAAAAATTTGACAAACGCATTTAAAATAAAGTATATAGCTATACTGAGATTCAAATTACGAATCAAATAAAAGGAAATACCGTCCGCCTATCTAAAACACAGATGACCGGGGTAGACTAAAAACGGAGGTAAAACGTTATGGCTATCAAGTATGTTCCAGAACCATTTAGAATTAAGATGGTTGAAACTATCAAAATGACTACACCTGAGGAAAGAGCAGAAAAAATCAAAGAGGCAAATTACAATCTTTTCAATTTAAAAGGAGAAGATGTATATATTGACCTACTTACAGATTCAGGTACGAATGCTATGAGTCAAGATCAATGGGCGGGTGTTATGAGAGGTGACGAAGCTTATGCAGGTGCATCTAGCTACTTTAACCTTGTTAACACTGCAAAAGAGGTTTTTGGTTATGAGTTTATTCAACCAGTTCACCAAGGAAGAGCAGCTGAAAAAGTTCTTTTCCCTACTTTTTTAAAACCAGGGCAATATGCTATCTCTAATATGTTCTTTGATACAACTAGAGCTCATGTTATTTTAGCTGGTGCTCGTCCTTTAGATTGTGTTGTTGCAGAAGCTAAAGATCCTGCTAAGAGATCTAAATTTAAAGGGAATATGGACGTTGCTAAAATGGAGAGATTAATCCTTGAGCACGGTCCTGAAAAGATTGGACTTGTTGTTTTAACTATCACAAATAACTCAGCTGGAGGGCAACCAGTATCTCTACAAAATGCTAGAGAAGTTGCTGCTCTATGTAAAAAGTATAATATACCATTAGATATTGACGCAGCTCGTTTTGCTGAAAACGCATACTTCATCAAAAGAGATGAGCCTGGATGTGAAAATATGTCAATTAAAGAGATCGTTAAAGAGATCTTCTCATATGCTGATTTCTTTACAATGTCAGCTAAAAAAGATACTATTGTTAACATGGGTGGTTTAATCGGTGTTAAAGATGCCACTAAGAATGCTGAAATAATCTTAAAAATAAAAGCTAACTGTATAAGTTTTGAAGGATTTACAACTTATGGAGGTCTTTCAGGTAGAGATTTAGAAGCTCTGGCTATTGGACTTTTAGAAGGTATAGATGAGAACTTCTTAAGATATAGAATTGGACAAATGGAGTACTTAGCTGCTCGTCTAGATGATGCAGGAATAGTTTATCAATCTCCAGTTGGAGGACACGGAGTGTTTGTTGACGCTTCTAAAATCTTCCCTAATATACCTTACCATGAGTATCCAGGACAAGTTCTTGCTATAGAGCTTTATAAAGAAGCTGGAATTAGAACTTGTGATATCGGTTCATATATGTTAGGAAATGACCCTGATACAAATGAACAGTTAAAAGCGGACTTTGAATTTACGCGTCTTGCTATTCCTCGTAGAGTTTATACTCAAGCACATATAGATATTATGGCTGATGCTTTAATAGCTATAAAAGAGAGAGCTCATGAGATTCAGCGTGGATATCAAATAACTTGGGAACCACCGATCTTACGTCACTTCCAAGCTTCCCTTGAACCTATTGAAAAATAATCAGTGATGGAGGTTTTATGGAGAATATTGAAAATAGCGTAGAAAAAAATCTTGTCGATGGAAATAGCCGTGATGGCTTTAGATCAAAGTTTGGTTTTATATTAGCATGTATCGGTTCAGCTGTAGGTATGGGAAATATATGGATGTTTCCATACCGTGTTGGACAATTTGGGGGAGCCGCCTTTCTTATCCCATACTTCCTTTTTGTTCTAGTTATCGGATTCACTGGTGTTATTGGTGAGATGACTCTAGGACGTTCTATGGAAACTGGTCCTCTTGGAGCTTTTGAAAAAGCTTTTAAACAGAGAGGGTTAAAAGGCGGTAAAGTTATTGGAATGATTCCAGTTATAGGATCACTTGCTATTGCAATCGGATACTCTATAGTTGTTGGATGGATTCTAAGATATTGTGTTACTTCTATCACTGGTACTATTATGACTGCTAATGCAGGGCCTTTCTTTGGGCAATTAGCATCAGATTTTGGAAGTATTCCTTGGCATGTAGCTGGGCTTGTCCTTACTTTTGGGCTTATGTCTATGGGGGTTGCTGGGGGAATTGAGAAAGTTAATAAAATTCTTATGCCAACTTTCTTTGCACTTTTTATTTTTTTAGCTATCCGTATCTTTATGCTTCCTGGATCATCTGCAGGATATAAATATCTATTTAATCCTGACTGGTCAGCTCTTGGAAGTGCAAAAACTTGGGTATATGCTCTTGGGCAAGCGTTTTTCTCTCTTTCTCTTGCAGGTTCTGGAACTGTTGTTTACGGAAGTTACCTAAGTAAAGATGAAGACATAGTTAACTCTGCTTTAAACGTTTCATTCTTCGATACATGCGCTGCTATGCTGGCTGCATTAGTTGTTATTCCTGCTGTTTTTGCTTATGGACTTGAGCCTGGAGCAGGACCTGGACTTATGTTTGTCACTCTACCTATGGTTTTTCAAAATATGCCTGGTGGGCAATTTATCTCTATTCTGTTTTTCGTAGCTGTACTTTTTGCAGGGGTAACCTCTCTTATGAATCTATTTGAGACTCCAATTGAAGCTCTACAAAACAGATTAAAACTTTCTCGTGCTAACTCAATCTCTATTATAGCTATTTTAGCTTTTGGAGTTGGAGTTTTCCTAGAAGGAGAAAGATTATCTCCATGGATGGATTTTGTATCTATTTATATCATTCCACTTGGAGCTCTTCTAGCTGGAGTTGTTATTTTCTGGATCTGTAAGCCAGGATTTGCTCGTGAGCAGGCTCAACTAGGAAGAGAAAATCCTATTGGTATGTGGTTTGAACCTGTAACTAAATATTTTTTCTGTGGTATAGCGATTGCTGTTTATATAATGGGAATCCTATATGGAGGAATAGGTTAAAAATAAGTGATTATATAAAAGGAGCTGAAGTCATTCAAAATGATTTCAGCTCCTTTATTTTTTATTTTCTTACATATATCTTAATTTTAAATAGATTCCTGCTGCTATAAGTGTTTGTATAGCTATTAGTGAACCAAATTTTAAGAATTTAACAAAGTCTATTTTACACCCTGACTTTGCTGCAACTCCTACAGCAACTACGTTTGTTGCAGAACCAAGTATAGATATATTTCCACCTAGACATGATCCAAATGAAAGTGCCCACCAAAGTGCATCTGTGTGAACCCCTTTAAATGTTGGAGCCATTACATCTATTATTTTAGAGACAGTCGCCGCATTGGCAACGTTTCCAATTATTGATGTAAATAGAGCTGAGATTGACATTATTGATAGAGTTGCAAACTCAAAGTTGCCTTTAGTAACTTGAATCATCTTATCACTGATTATAGTGATTAAGTTTATCTTCTCTATACCTAAAACCATCATAAATAGCCCTATGAAGAAGAATAGTGTGTCCCATTCAACGTGTTTTAAGATGTCTGCTGGCTTTCTTTTAGCTATAATAACAAGTGCAATAGCTCCTGTTAACGATATTATTGCAAGTCCTTTGTTTATAAAGTTATTTAACACGAATCCTAAGATTACAAGTGAAAATATAATTCCAGCCTCTTTTAAAAGCTTTTTGTCTTTTAAACTTCTGCTTGGGTTCATCTCAAGTATTCTTGCTTTCAACTCTGTTGAAACATGGAAATCCTTCCCGTAGATAAAATACACATTCACCAGTAATATAACCATTGAAATAATAGCTATCGGAGATGTATTGAATAAAAATTCATTAAATCCTAATCCACTTTCATGCCCAATGATAAGTTGAGTTGGGTCTCCGATTAAAGTTGCATTTCCACCAATATTTGCAGCCATTATCTCTGTTATAACAAATGGGAATGAGTTTAATTTTAGCTCTCCCGCAAGCAATATAGATATTGGAGCCATAAGTAGTATTGTTGTCACGTTGTCTAAAAATGCTGAACAAACAGCTGTAACTATAGCAAGTAATACTATCAGTAGAAATGGTTCCCCTCTAACAAACTTTGCTAAAGTGATTGCAAACCATTGGAATACCCCTGTTTCAGATATCAAGTTAACTATAATCATCATACCAATAAGTAAAAAAAGAATTTCAAGTCTACTCGCTACCGCATGTAAAGCCTGTTCTTCATTAAATATACCAACCATTGACATTGCAAGTCCACCTATCATTGTTGCCCATGCCCCTGGAACCTTCTCTGTTATAATACAGTAGAATACCGCAATAAAAATTCCTAGCCCTAAAATTAAAGCCACCATAACTTACTTCACTTCCTTTTATATATGTAATATTTTTCTTATAATATCAGATCTTAAAATTATTCCAAGATATTTCCCATTTTCCACGACATATATTCTTGTAACTCCACGGTTCATAAACAGATAGCATACTTCCATTAAAGAAGCTTCTTTATCAACAGTGATAACTCCATCTTTTCTGTATATCTCCTCAATTGTTGTTGTCTTTTCATTTACAATATAGTTTTCAAAAGGTTCTCCTATTGTCATGAAGTTTAAATCATCTAGTATTGTTGTATATTTAGGCATTCCAAAAGCTATAAGCTCTCTTTCAGTAATCTCTCCTAAAAATCTATTGTTTTCATTTACAACAGGAATTCCACTAACCTTTTCCATAATTATTCTTTTGGCAATGTCCTCTAACGTATTTTTTGTTGTTGCTGGTTTAGGAAGGTTTGTAAAAAGGTCTTCTGCTGTGATGTTGTGATCTATTTCGATATTTGCTTGGTCTAATAACTTAATTGTCTGTGTAGCAGATTTTTTTTCTATAATTTCATCTAAAGTTTGTTTGTTCTTAAGAGCTAACTTTGAAATTCCAGACATTATTTTCAGGATTTTTTTCCCTTTTAAAACATCCGCTAATACAAGTATTACTACTTTTAAATCTTCCTCATTATTTGAAAGGTTTTTTACTTTGATTGGTTTTTCTAAAAAGCCTATTGCCACCAAAATATCCTCAAAATTTTCAAGTCTTGCATGTGGAAGAGCCACTCCATAACCTAAATAAGTTGAAGCTTCTTCCTCTCTTTTTAGAACAGCTTTTTTGATTTCACGCTTATCTAATTTTAAAGATTGGTTATTTTTTATAACTTTATCTAGTAAATCTTCTATTAGTTCATTCATATTATTTCCAACTATGTTTGGAATAATTACTTTTTCTGATAGATAACTGGATAATTTCATTAATATGCCTCCATTTTTTACATCTTATTTTTTTATGTTCAGTTTTAATATACCATATTTTTACAAAAAGTAAACCTCTTTTTTTGAATCTTGGGTCAATTTTTAAAATTTTAATTCCTTTTTTTATTTTTTAATTTGTAGGAAATCCCTATCTCTTCTTGTATAATAGCTCATAAAATATCATAAATTTAAAGGAGAAAAAAAATATGAAAAAATTTTTAGCGTTAATCGTATTAGCACTAGCAATGGTTGCTTGCGGAGAAAAACAAGATCCACCACCTGTACAAGCAGTTGAGGAAACTGTAGTTGAAGAGGTTACTCCTGCTACTCCTGAAGAGATTAAACAAGCTGAAGAAGCTTCTAAGAATGCACCTGTACAAGCAGTTGAAGAAACTGTTGAAGAGGAAGTTCAAGCTGTTGTTCCAGCTGATAACGTTCCTGCTACAGAGCCAGCTAAAACTGCTCAGTAAACACTTTCACAAAATAAAAACATCAGGGCTAGATTTTATCTAGCCTTTTTGTCTTACCAGCTTCCGCCTCCACCTCCACCAGCTCCGCCTCCAGATGAACCTCCTCCCATAGAAGATGATCCACCTCCAAAGTTTGATGGGGCTTTCGGTGAAGATAGCATACTGTCATTAAATGCTGAGAGTGAATTGTTAAAACTTGACATAAACATAGAGAGTACAAATACATCTCCTACACTGCTTGTTCTATACCAATTTGGCGGTTGTGTAACTAGGTCCTTAAACTTATCGGCCCACATTCCGCTCACTCCAAGAACTATTGTATATGGAAGAATGTCATAAAAATAACTAGGATTTTCCTCTAAAAGCATCTCTAACTTCCTTTTCTCTGTTGTTATTAAAAATCTTTTAAATCCTAAAACTCTTCCAATTACAGAGTTTCCGTACTCTGTTCTTTTTTTGATTCTATTTCCAAGCGAAAGTGTCACAAGAGCTGAAACCCCTCCTAATGCCACTGAAATAGCTACTGTTGCCATATCATAAGTTCCAAAGTAGAAAAAATATCCAAATGTTGCAGCCGCTATTAATATTACTGAACTTTTTACTCCATCTCCGACTCTTAAGCTCTTTGAAGTATAAAGTGACCTTTGACTCATAATTAAATCTATCTCAAATATCTCGGCAGCTTTTTGAATATGCTTATAAAATACATCCTTTAAATCTCTAATATCTACCCTATTATCTGACGCTCCATATAAAAATAAGCTATTGAACATATATTTTTCAAACTCATTTTTACTTTCAAAAGGTTTTTCTAAACGAATAATTTCAAAGCTAGCTTTAGAAAACATACCTGATTTTTTTATTTCATCAATCTCTAAATAGCCTTTACTAGCCCAGTAAAATATTAAACTTGTCAAATCCCTAGCATCAATCTTTCCATCTATATAGTACCCTACCTCTGTTGGAGTCATAGCATCCGGTGGATAGAACTCCACAACCTCCACTATTTGATTTCTCTCTCCATACTTTTTAAGCATAAAAAATCCTATTAAAGGCACAATCAAATACAGAAGATATAAAAGACCTCTAAATAGGTAATACGTAACCTTTTGATCAGTTACATCAAAATATCCCTCTGGAAGTGGAAGTGCTATTGTTACACTTTCTTTAGGCCCTAACACTCTAGTTGTATATCCCCTTATAGTATTTCCATCCACACTCCATTTAACTCCTGATGTACTTGTACTACCATAGGCTCCCAATGTAAAATTAACTTTTGAGGAATCAAACTCTTTAGGAAGCTTTATAGAAAACTCCACTCTATTTATATTTGTATCCCAATCATTTCCAATTAGATTATAGTAAACCTCGTCATATTTTGTATTTCTATCCCACCCTATATCATAGTTATACTTTATGATATAATCTTTCATTCCAGTTATATATCTCTTTGGATCTCCCATTCTTAAATAGATATAGTTCCCTTCATCTTTTGCTGAAGTTTGAACATTTGTTTTTAGATTTGAAATTTTAATCTCTCTTCCATTAAACTGTTCTGGCAAAATTCTATAGATTCCCCTTCTTGGTTCTAAAAAATTTACCTCTATATTCTCATCCACAGAGTATATATTTTTATTGTTTATATCTATATCGACCTTGTAGTTATCAATTATATATCCACTGTCTCCAAATACGAGACTAACTACAAGAAAAAATAGACTAAAACTCCACTTTAACATTTTGTTTCTCCGCTTCGTTTTCAATTGTAAAGAATGGGTATTTTTTAAATCCAAAATTCTTAGCTATTAAAACCGTTGGGAATGTTTCACACGCTGTATTATAATTTCTCACTGTACCGTTATAATATTTTCTAGCTTGAAGAATATCTCCTTCTATCTTCACCAATTCATCTTGTAACTTCATAAAATTTGTATTGGCTTTTAAATCTGGATAAGCCTCTGTCAATGCAAACAATTTTCCTAGTGCTCCTGTGATCATATTTTCATTTTCGATCTTTTCTTCTGGAGTAGTTGCTGACATATATCTGTTTCTTGCAGCTATTACAGCTTCTAAAGTACTTCCTTCATAATCTTTATATCCCTTAACTGTCGCAACTAAATTGGGGATAAGATCATATCTTTTTTTCAAGTATGCATCTATTGTTGAAAAAGCCTCTTCTACAAAGTTTCTTTCTCTAACAAGTCTGTTGTATGCCGAAATAATAAAAATTACCAATAATACAACAAATAAAATTAAAACTATTCCTATTACCATTTTTCTCATCCTCTCCACTTAATATATTTCTATCGTAATTATATTATACTCCTTTTATTTTTAAATCCTATATAAAAAAAGCTGCAGATTTTAAAATCTACAGCTTTTGGTTTTTCTTACTTATCAAGTAATGGCTTTGGTAATGGTTGAGTTGGCATTTCTGGTTTCTCTACAACTACTACTTGTTCTGCAACTACTGCCTCTTCTACCACTACTGGCTCTTGAGGTTGAGTGCTTGAACATCCTACTAAAAATAAGCTAGCAAAAAGACTTGTTAATACTAATTTTTTCATATTATTTTCCTCCCATATATATTATGTATCAATAAGATTGGATTATAGCACATTTTTATTTTATTCACAAGCTACTCTTTTTTTAGTAAAATTTAGCGTCTCCGAATGTTCCATGATCATACTTATTTTTCCCATCTGCATCTAAAACAAGCAATGTTATCTCTTTTGCTCCCTTTACATCAATATCAATCTCTTTAGCTCTTGCAGAACTTTTCATAACTCCACTGTTGAACTTTTCTTTTCCATCTACAAGTACTTTAAATTGTGCTTCTCCTCTATAACCAACCACTTCTCTATCAAGCCCAACATAAGCTTTAAATCTTTTTAATCCTTTTCCAGCGATATCCACCTTTATTTCAGAATTAGAAATAGCATTTATTCCCTTATCAAACGCTACTACATCTCCATTTTCAAGTCTTAAAGTCAGCTTATTTCCAGCAATAGTTGAATCTTTTACAACTTTTTTATGTCCAGCTATTGCCTTTTTAAATTTCATATCAGAAAGATAAGTTACCTTTTCTGGCTTCTTTTCAACTTCTCTTTCTTTCTCAAAACCATTTAAGTCACCTAAGTTTAAACTCTTTTTACTTATCTCCATAGGATTATCTTTTTTATCAATCCCTCTTAGTTTAAATGAGTACTTATGTACATCTCCAGCTTTTAAAAGATATTTATCATGTGGCTTAGCTCCCCACGAGTTGTCTCCTCCAACTCCCATCTGCTTTCCAATAACTCTTAGAACTACATTCTTATTTTTTTCTAATTCAAATGGATGTCTTTTCCCACTAGAAAGTTCTTCCGGTGTATAATATATTGAGTTAAACTCTATTGTTCTCTCTCCAGATATTGAAGAAGCTAAAAGTCCAGTTCCATTCTTTTCAGTCAATGTTACCCATCTAACATCACTTCTATTTCCTGTTTCAGATGGATTTATATATGGTATAAAGAAATCTTCTACATTTTTAGCGTATATTCCAACATCATAACCCGTTTGTCTATCTATATAGTTTTCATCCGGACCTTTTCCATACCAAGTTACATTGTTCTTTTTATTTGAAAGCTCTGTCATCATACTAAACTCTGGTATCTCTGGTAAAGTTTTAGGTGTATAAATTGTATTTTCTACCGTTACCTCTCCATTTCCAGAAACAATATAGCTCGTGTATAATTTTGAAGCCTCAGATGTTGGAACATCTATCTCTAACTCCACTCTAACAGCTTTATTTTTAAGATTAGTCACTTTATACTTAGAAACTTTTACATTTTTTCCAGCCTCTCTCCAAGTGTCAAGTCTTTTTAAAGCTCCATTTCCTCTGTCATTATCATTAGGTGCTCTCCAGAAGTTAAATACAAGTGGTGTCTCTAGTAACTCTTTACCTTTAGAAACGAACGATTTCACTCCACCTTTTTCTAAATCTATCTCAACTTTAAAGTCATTTCCAGCAACTTCTAATACTCCGTTCTTTTGTGCATACTTAACATCATTCATCTCATCTAAAGATATATTTTTAGCTATGTTTTGATTTTCATATCTAAACTGGTTACTAGCTACAACATGCCCTTTCTTAGCCCAGCTTTTATCCTCTTTTGTTGAGAAGTTTACATTTAAGAAATACTCAGCATTTTCTTTCATTGCGAACTTTTTTATAGGAAGTTTTATATTTTTAGTACTTTCTGGTGCAACATCTATTGTAAAGTTTCCAGATTGAATAACTTTTCCATCCTCTAGTACTTCCCATCTACCCATATAGTCATTTAAGTTTGTAAACATAAATTTATTTGTTAAAGAGATTATTGAACTATTCAAATCCACCTCTTTTAATCCTATATTTTGGAAGACTTTCTTAACTTCTACCATCTCTGGCTGAACCGTTCTATCCGCAAATACAAGTCCGTTAGCTGAGAAGTTTTTATCTGTAAACTCTTCATCTCCCCAATCTCCACCGTAGGCATAATATTTTTTACCTGTCTTAGGATCTACAGTTTCTATAGCTTGATCTACCCAGTCCCAAATGTATCCACCATGGAAAACTTCATCACTTTCCATTACATCCCAATAATCTTGTAAGTTACCAATACTATTTCCCATTCCATGAGCAAACTCACACTGAATATATGGCTTTTTATTATCCTCATAAACTAAATACGATTTCATCTCTTCTATACTTCTATACATTCTACTGTATGTATCTGTAATATCTCTTTGTGGCTCGTAGTGTGTAAGTCTTGTTGGGTCATTCTCTTTTAACCACTTCGCTGCTATTTCAAAGTTTTTACCTGTTGATGACTCGTTTCCTAAAGACCACATAATTATAGATGTTTCATTTTTACTACGCTCTAACATAGCTTCTTGTCTATCTATAACTGCCGGTGTCCATTCAACTCTATCTTGAGGAATCTCATCTAGTCTTCCATGAGTCTCTAAATTTGCCTCATCCATAACATACAGACCATACTCATCACAAAGATCATACCATTTAGGATCGTTTGGATAGTGTGATGATCTAACAGTATTAAAATTATTTTGCTTCATTAAAAGAATATCTTGAATCATTGTCTCTTCGCTTACAACTCTTCCAGTATCCCCTGAAAACTCATGTCTATTAGCCCCTCTTAACATAAGTTTTTTTCCATTTACCATTATTTTATTATCTTTTATTTCAACTTTTCTAAATCCAACCCTATTACTTACAGTCTCTATTATCTCCCCTTTAGAATTTTCTAAAGCTAGCACTAACGTATATAGATTTGGTTCTTCAGATGACCATTTTTTAGGATTATCAAATCTCTCCTTAAAATCTATAACTTGAGTCTTTTCATCTCCAGTTACGTTTAAAGGTTTCTCAAAACTTTTAACCTCTTTGTTATTTGAATCAAAGACTTTCCCTATAACTTTATATTTTCCTGGAACAAAACCTGTTTTAGTTCCTACCTCAACATTTATATTTAAATCTGAATCTTTATAATCTTTATCTAAATCAGTAACTACAGTGTAATCTCTTATGTATGTTTTAGGTGTTGAGTAAAGAAAAACATCTCTAAAAATTCCACTTAATTTTATCATATCTTGTGATTCAAGCCAGCTACCATCACTCCATCTATGAACTTTTACTGCTATCTCATTCTTTCCTTTTTTAAGATATTTAGTTATATCAAAATCATGTCCAGTAAATGAGTCTTCACTATATCCTACATATTCTCCGTTAACATATACATAATATGCTGATTCTACACCTTGGAAAGAGATATATGTTGCTCTTCCATCCCACTCATTCCCCACATTGAACTCTCTTTTATAGTATCCAATAGGGTTATAATCTTTTGGTGTATCCGGATGATTTATTCCTGTCTTTTGATACTCCCACGGATAAGCTGTATCGTTATAACGAATCTGATCATATCCATGCAGTTGCCAACTTGATGGAACTGGAATTTTTTTCCACTTAGATGTATCATAATCACTTTTATAAAAATCCTTTAAATCTTGATCTGGATGATCCACTAAATTAAACTTCCAATCCCCATTCAAGCTTTTAAAATTCTTAGAATTTTTATAATTACTATAATTTGGATTTTTTAAAGCCTCTTCAACAGTATTGAAAGACATCTTTGTAACATGTGCCTTCTCCCTGTTGTGGCCAAAAACTTCTGGATTATTTGTCCAAAAAGGATTTTCCTTTGAATAAGTCCCCTGTTTAATCCCCTCGTGTCCACTAGCATGATTTGAGCCATCCAAATTGTTTGAATAAGATAAAATAGAAATGGCAGAACATAAAAGTAGCGTTGTCGCTCTATTTCTCACTGTAATCCTCCCCTGATATATTTTAGTAACACTAATCTATACCCTATATTCAGAATCTTGTAAAGTTTGTTTTAACATTTTACGTAACTCTAATTTTAATGGGTTAAATAAGTTATAAAAAGGAAAAGATAATTTTTTCGGTAATAAGTTTATGGTATATAAATCTAAAAAGTCAATTTGAGGAGGAATCTTATGAAAATATTTATTGATACTGCCAACGTAAATGAGATTAGAGAGGTTGCCAAAATGGGCTGCATCTCTGGAGTTACAACAAATCCATCTTTAATTGCCAAAGAGGGAAGAGACTTTAAGCAGGTTGTAACAGAAATTTGTGAAATTATAAATGGACCTATCAGTGCCGAAGTTATCTCTTTGAAAGCCGATGAGATGATCAGAGAAGGGCTAGAACTTTCTAACATACACAGCAATATAGTTGTTAAGCTTCCTATGACAAAGGATGGATTAGAGGCTTGTAACACTCTTTCAAATAAAGGTATTAAAACAAATGTTACACTTATATTCACAGCAAATCAAGCACTTCTTGCAGCGAGAGCTGGAGCCACATATGTGAGTCCATTTTTAGGAAGACTTGATGATATTGGAGTAAATGGAATTGAACTTGTAAGAGATATTGTGGATATCTTTACAACTCATGGAATAAAAACTGAGATTATTGCTGCTAGCATCAGAAATCCTTATCACTCTCAAGAAGCTGCTATTGCTGGTGCAGACATTGCAACAATCCCTTATTCTGTTATTATGAAAATGTTAGAGCATCCCCTTACAGATGCTGGAATTGAAAAATTTCTAGCTGACTGGAATAAAAATAGATAATATAAAAAAGGCTATGATTTCATGTGGAAATCATAGCTTATTTTTATTAAATCTAACAGTTATAATATTTATTTCACTTGTTGTTCCAATTCTATAAGGAATCAGCCATGAACCTAGTCCAGAGCTAACAATTGTGTTTGTATCATCAAATTTCATAAATCCACCAGGATTTTTATACATATTTTTTACCACTAAATTGTATGGAAAAAACTGTCCCATATGAGTGTGCCCAGAAATATGTAGATCCACTCCATTTTGAATAGATTGGTCTATTGATTTTGGATTGTGATCTAGCACTATAATTGGATTTTCAAGAGATAACTCAGATATAAGAGTATCTAACTCCGCTCGGTTTTTATTGAATTTATCATCTCTTCCAACTATATGCACATTTTCAATATCAAGCTTTTCATCTTGCAAGATATTTATTCCTAAAGATTTTATATATTCTTTATTCTCATGTATTCCACCATAGTATTCATGATTCCCCAAAATCATATGTATTCCATAAGTCGGTTGTAAAATATCCATAACCTCTTGATAGTCCTCTTTTACATGTCTGTGGCTATAATCTAAAAAGTCTCCACCTATTAGAACAACATCTGGATTTTCAGCAGCTATCTGTTTAAAAGCCTCAATAAACATCTTTTTATCGGCTGAAAGAGATAGATGAAGATCCGATATAAATGCTATTTTTAAACTTTCTAAAGACGAATCTTTCTTTACTACAACTTCATCTCTTATAAATTTAGGATAAAAATAGTTTTTCCTTCCCATAACTCCTATAATTAAAAGAAAAACTCCCGTTATTAGAAAAAACTCTCTCTTTTCTATTTTTTTAAAATATCTATTAACTATTAATAAAATTAGAGTTATAAAAAGTGTATAGTGAATAAAAAATATATAGTTTCTTAAAAAAATCTCATATACGTAACTATCTCTTAAATATCTTAACTTTATTAAAAGAAGTGGAATACAAGAGATAACTCCAAATATTAGACCTATCAATATCTTCATATTTTCTTCCTCACTAATAACGCACCCGTTACTCCACCACATGTATCTATGAGTACATCTTTGAATGATGGCCCACGTCCAGGAACAAAGCTTTGGTGAAACTCATCTGAACAGGCATATAAAAATACAAAGGCTACAACCTCTGCAAAAGTTCTTACATTCTTTTTTTCTCGGCTCAATGTCAGACTTATCCCCAGTGACATATAGATTGTAAAGTGAGCCACTTTTCTCACATCCAACCCTACAACTTCTAATAGATCTTTTAAATATCGAAGTATAAAATTTGACTGTTTTAAGGATTCCTCTCCATTCTGATCTGAAAACCAAAATATAAGCAACATTATACCCACTGAAACTACTTTAAATATATTTGTAACTTTCAATTCCCCTCCCGTTTTTACACTATATCTTTGATAGCCCTATTTCAAAAATCTTCTTTTCAATTAGCTCTTGGATTTTTAGACTGCTAAAATATTCCAAAACTAAAACGTCACTTGATATTTTTTCATCACTAATTATCAGATCATAATTTTTGCTTTTAGGAATTATATTCTTTTTATGAAGATATGTTGCCTCCATCTCAAAATTTATATGTGGCACTGTTTTTTTTAAATTTTTTCTAAACACTGCTTGATCACTTAAAGTTCCTTCATTAAATAGAAGAAGAATACTTTTGACCGAATTTAGGTTATCGTCAATTATAATTTTTCTAAGAATCTGTGTTAAAGAAACCTTATCCGAATAGTATAACTCGTATGAATTTTTATTCAAAACTTTATTTAAAACCCCCATTAAAATCTCTTGATCTTTTATCGGTGTTATTTTTTTTATTTTTAATATATTGTTCTCATATTTAAATAGAGAGATATAAATTCTATAAAACAGCATTTTTTTTAAGTTCTCTTCTATTTTACTTATATTTAACTCTGTTATCAATTCATCTATAATTTTATGTGCTTTATTCTTTAAAGTATTTTCTAAGCTTTCACCTTCATTTAAATAGATTACAATATAGCTTGTTATTTGATTTTTATACTGCTCTTCAAAATCTTCTCCGAATTCTTCTACAATTTTTGCAATTTCATTCCAACAATCGCTATCTCTATACTTTTGGCCACCCATTTCAAATTTTTTAAATACATCTAAATACACTTCTACAGCACATAAAAATGATAGGGTAAAATAATTTATTGAAATATTTGCTTTTTTCAGTATCATATACAATTTTATTATTCTAGATTTGGTATCAAATTTTTTCAAATCATCAAATATATTTTTAAGTGGAGTAATAAGTATATCTTCTTCTATAAATAGTTTTATTACTTTTTTACAAAATTTTATTTTGTCACTTACTGATATATTTTTTAATTTTAGACCCTTTCCATGGACGTATTCATACTCCGTTCCATTTTTATAAAAGTCATCTCTAATAGCTTGAAAGCATCTTAAAATTGTGCTCCTAGATACACCTAAAATCTCTTTTTCTTTTTCTAAGTTTATAAACCCTTTAGCAATAAACTTTACATATAAGTAATCTACCTTATCCTCAAAGGTCAACACATCATATTTTGAATATAGATACTCCCACTCCTCTTTTTCTAAACTGAGTCGATAGTTATTATCTTCTTTTTCAATCTTATTCAAGCCTATTGATTCTAAAAATTCGTTGATTTGATTGATACTTTTTACGATAGCACTTTTTTCAATATCTAAATACAAGTACATCTCATCAATCGTTATCTCGGATTGAAATAGAATTTTTAAAATCTTAGCTGTCGTCGTGTTCATATATCACCTCCAAATTTAAATTTTACATTAAAGTATACTATATTTTTTTAAAGACTAAAAGGATTTAAGTAATATTTTTGGTATTATCTTTTATTCTTGCAACATATTAGAAAGGAGAGTTGATATGCTTTTCAATAGTTTCTATTTTATATTTTTATTTTTTCCTATTACAATATTCATATACTTCCTTTTAAATAACTATGAGCATGAAAAATTAGCAAAATTTTGGTTAGTTTTAACTTCTCTATACTTTTATGGATATTTCAATCATTCCTACCTTATCTTGATAATTACATCTATTGTAGTTAACTATTCTGCTGGCACCTGGATAACCAATAAAACTAGATTCAAAAAAGAGGTTTTTATCCTAGGTGTACTCTTTAATGTCTTGGGTCTTGGTTATTTTAAATATTATGATTTTTTTATAACAAATTTAAACTTTATTTTAAAAACAGATCTGCCTATTTTAAATATACTCCTACCTTTAGGAATAAGTTTTTTCACTTTTCAACAGCTCTCTTTTTTAATCGATAGTTATCGTGGCAAAAGCCAAAACTATGATTTCTTGAGCTACTGTCTTTTCGTAACATTCTTTCCACAACTAATAGCTGGACCAATAGTTTTACCTGGCGAGATGCTTCCTCAATTTGAAACCCTCAGCAACAAAAAAGTTAACTATGAAAATATCAACAGAGGTCTCTATCTATTTTCAATAGGTCTTGCTAAAAAAGTTGTTCTAGCCGATTCAATCTCTTATTTAGCTGACCTTGGATTTGACACAATGCCATCTCTAACGTTTGTAGAGGGATGGATAACCTCAATTTCCTATACACTACAACTCTATTTAGATTTTTCAGGTTATTGTGACATGGCAATGGGACTTGCACTGATGTTTAATATTATTCTTCCTCTTAATTTTAACTCCCCCTATAAAGCTGTAAATATACAGGATTTTTGGCAAAGATGGCATATGACTCTTGGAAGATTTTTAACAAACTATATCTACATCCCTTTAGGTGGAAATAGAAAATCGGAGCTAATTACTTTAAGAAACCTTCTTATAGTTTTTTTAATCAGTGGCGTATGGCACGGAGCTGGATGGACCTTCATTGTTTGGGGAGCCTTCCACGGTATAGCTATCCTTATCCACAGAGTTTGGAAAAATAAGAATCTATTTATGCCTAATTTTCTTGCTTGGCTGATAACTATGTTCTTCGTAAATATATTTTGGATATTTTTTAGAGCTAAAAATTTCTCTTCGGCTATAAAAGTTTTGAAAAGTATGTTTGATATTGGCAGTTTAAATGAACTCATAAGTGCCGGATATAAGGAGCTCGCACATCCGTATCTGGGAAAAAAATTCACTTTAGTTTTGATTGTTTTAAGTATTTATCTTGTTTTATTTTGTAAAAATTCTTTTGAAAAACAGGAGTGTTTTGATTTGAATGTAAAAAATAGAGTTGAGAAATTTATTTATTTCTTCTTAGGGTTACTTCTACTAAATAGAGTAGTTCCTTTTTTATATTTTAATTTTTAGGAAGTGAATTTATGACAGAACATAAAAAATATTTTAAAACCACAATGCTTTCTTTCATTTTTGGCTTAGTTTTACTTTTTCTACTAGGACAGTTCTATAAAAAATATATCTTTGAAGAAAATAAATTTTTACGAGTTCCAGATCATTTAAAAATAATAAACTTAGGTTCTTCTCATGGTAAATATGGTTTTTTATATCCTGAAGGTGAGGATGCGTTTAATTTTGCTATTGAAAGTCAAACATACTATTATGATTTAAAAATTTTAAAAAAATACTCTGACAGATTAGAGCCAAACTCCATAGTTTTAATCCCTGTTTCAATTTTTAGTTTTTATGATGAGGGGTGGTTAGATGAACTCAACGAGAGCTATTACGGATTTTTAGATTTTAAAGATATTTATAATGGTAAAAAAGATATGTATTATCTTTGGAATTTTTCACCAATACTATATTCAGGGAAAAAATTGATTGAAATATTTCAATATTTTCAACAAGTTGTTGTAAGAAAACAATTATTTTTTAAAGAGAATACCTATCCTAAAGATTTGGATTTCGAAGGTAAAGTAAAAGAGGCCCAAACTACTTCTAAAAGACATCTAGCTCCTGAAAATCTTGACTTCACATATATAAATGAGATATTAGAATTTTGTGAGAAGAAAAATTTTAAAGCCATTATGGTAGGAATGCCTCAATCATATCTTTATAATGATCAAGTAGGTGAATTTAATTATAGGAAACGAATTAAATCTAAAATTGGACGGCTTAAGATAAAACCAATATATTTAGATTACTCTCATGATGCTAGATTTGAAAGAGATTTAGATCTTTTTTTAGATGATGACCATTTGAATGAAAAAGGTGCCAAAAAATTTACAACTATTATTTTAAACGATTTAAAACAACTAAATTTAAAA
>JAVWUC010000010.1:0-40116 GCA_036667395.1 Cetobacterium sp.
AAGTACTTGGGGGGCAGCCCTCTGGGAGGATAGGAAGTTGCCAATCTTTTTTTATACAAAAAAACTGGAGGCCGATTATATGAAAGTAGATAAGAGAGCAAAATTAATATATAATCCTGTTTCAGGTGGTGGAAAAATATTAAAAGATCTTGATAAAATATTTAAAGTTTATCAAGAATTTGGTTACGTTATAGATATATTTAGAATTTCAAAGGATTGTATAAAAGAAGATGTTTTAAAAGACATTGAATTATACGATCATTTTTTAATTTCAGGGGGAGATGGAACTATAAATAGTTTTGTAAATCTTCTGAAGCAAAATAATAAAGATATTCCTATTGGAATATTACCAGCGGGAACAGCAAATGATTTTGCAAATGTGATAGAGATGCCTAGAGATATTGAAGAAGCGTGTAGAAAAATTCTGACTTCAAAAGAAAAAGCTATAGACTTAGGACGTATAAATGATTCTTTTTTTATAAATATTGCAAGTTTAGGAATATTTTCAACAATATCTCAAACTACAGACAGAACTCTTATAAAGACGATGGGGAAATTAGCATATGTCTTAAATGGAATAAAAGAGATGACAAAAATAAAAAAAATAAAAGTGATGCTAGAAAGTGAGCAATATAGTACAATAACTGATGTAATCTCTATTTTAGTTTTTAATGGAAGAAGTGCTGGAAACTTTCCACTAGCATATAATGCTCTGTTAGATGATGGATATTTTGATGTATTGGTTTTAAAACCTGATTTTATAGGAGATTTTCCAGAGATGAGTACAGCCCTAATAACAAAGACACATCTGGAAAAAAAATTTCATTCTGTAAAGTATTTTAAGACAAAATATTTAAAGATTGTTGGAGTTGATAATTATATGACTGATATCGATGGGGAAACTGGTCCAAGTTTGCCGGTAGAGATAGAGTGTATACATAAAGGATTAAAAGTTCTAGGTATTAACTAAAAAAGAAATTGAAAATAGTACTAAAAAAATGGTAAAATGTAATGAAATAATAAAAAAGGGGATATAAAATTGAAAACATTTACCGAACTTTTAAAGAGATATTTTCAAAATTTAAACATATTAAAGGACATAATAATAACTAATGTTCAAATGGACAGTAAAAAAGTAAGCGAGAACTCATTATTTATAGCCATAAATAATGGAAATAAATATATAGAGGAAGCTATAAATAGAGGTGCAAGTTTAGTTATAAGTGATAATCCAGGACAATTTTTTGATCACGAAAAGGTGGTTAAAGTTGAAAATAGTATTGAGACTCTTCAAGAAATAGCAAAATTGTACAGAGAGGCACTAGGACTTAAAGTTGTTGCTATAACTGGAAGTGAAGGTAAAACAACAACAAAAGATTTAGTATATGGAGTCTTATCAAAAAAATATAAGACTAAAAAAACATTGGGCAATTACAACAATCAAATAGGATTACCCTATACAATACTTCAACTTGAAGATGATGATGAAGTTGCAGTTTTAGAGCTGGGAATGAGTGCTTTAGGTGAAATTGATAGATTATCTGAAATAGCTGCTCCAAATTTTGGAATTATTACAAATATAGGAGATTCACATTTAGAATACTTAATCAATAGAGATAATGTTTTTTTAGCTAAAACAGAAATTTTAAAGTATGTTGAGAAAAATAATGTTTTAGTTTTTGGTGATGATCCATATCTTAAAGATTTAGATACATTAAAAATTGGATTTGATAAAAATAGTGATTATTTAGTTAAAGATTTTGTCGAAACATATAAAGGTGCAGAATTTAAAGTGAATGACAGGGAGTATTTTATTCCGCTAAATGGGAAATACAATTCTTTAAATGCTACGTTTGCGATAGCAATGGGGCAAATTTTAGGGATGAGTTATGAGGAGATTAAGAATTCTCTTATTGACATTTCAATAACAGGAATGAGATTTCAAAAGATAGAGAAAGAAGAAATTTTATATATAAATGATGCTTACAATGCAAGTCCAGTATCAATGGAGGCTGCTCTAAATACTTTTTTATCTTTACCTATAGATAGAAAGAAAATAGTAGTGTTAGGAGATGCACTAGAGCTTGGAGAAGAAGAGATTAAATATCATATGCAAATAATAAAAAAAGCAATAGAGTGTGATTTTTCTGAAATATTTGTTTATGGTGAAAGAATGAAAAAAGCTTCAGATTTAATAAAATCATCCAAAGTAAAGCATTTTGAAAGTAAGGTATCGATAAGAGAAAAAATAAAAAATCTAGGTTCAGTTGCAGTCCTTTTAAAGGGATCAAGAGGAATGAAACTAGAAGAAATAATATGTGATTAAAGGAGTAGAGGGATGCTGTATTTGTTAGCAGGGTATACGCCAGTACTAGAAGGATTTAAATCAATATATTTAAGAGGTTTTTTAGCATTTATATTGGCATTTTTGATAGTTTTGGTTACGGGAAAACCGTTTATAAAATATTTAAAAAAGAAAAAGTTTGGAGAAGAGATTAGAGAAGAAGGACCTGTAAGTCATTTTTCAAAAAAAGGCACTCCAACAATGGGTGGAATATTAATAATTTTTGGAACTTTATTGACGAGCTTATTGGTGAGTGATTTAGCTAATAAGTTCATTATTTTAATGATAATTATAACATTGCTTTTTAGTGGTATTGGATTTGTAGATGATTACAAAAAATTCACAGTAAATAAAAAAGGATTATCTGGTAAGAAAAAACTTTTAGGGCAATGCTGTATAGCTTTTGGAACGTGGTATTTTATAAAGACATTTGGACTGACGGGAAATAAGATCATAGATCTATCGATTGTCAATCCAATGATATCAAATAGCAATTATTATTTAGGAAGTTTCTTAATGTTACTTTTTATAGCGGTGGTATTGATGGGAACCTCTAATGCAGTTAATATAACTGATGGGTTAGATGGTTTGGCAATTATGCCTGTGGTTATAGGAGCAACAATATTAGGAATAATAGCATACTTTACTGGTCATACCGAGTTAAGTAAACATTTAAATTTACATTATATAGCTGGGATTGGAGAGCTAACAGTTTTCTTATCAGCACTTATAGGATCGGGATTAGGATTTTTATGGTATAATTTTTATCCTGCTCAAATATTTATGGGAGATACAGGGTCATTAACTCTAGGTGGGATATTAGGAGTTGTAGCAATACTCTTAAAACAGGAGCTATTGCTTCCAATAATTGGCGGTGTATTTGTTTTAGAAGCAGTTTCAGTTATACTACAGGTAGGTTCATTTAAATTAAGAGGAAAAAGAGTTTTCCGTATGGCACCAATACATCATCACTTTGAGTTAGCGGGGTTACCTGAGACAAAAGTAACAATGAGATTTTGGATAGTTGCATTATTCTTGGGAATGATAGCTTTGGGAATAGTTAGAATGAGAGGAATATTGTAATAGGACCACAGTGAATATCACTGTGGTTTTTGTCGTTTAAAAATAAGGAGGGAATATCTATGAAAAAAGCAATTGTTTTTGGTGCTGGAGTTAGTGGAAAAGGATCAGAAAAAACATTGAAAAATATAGGATGGGAAGTAACATTAGTTGATGACAAGACAGGTGTTTCATCAGCAGAAGGAATAAATATATTAGAAAATGAGAAGATAGATATCTTTGTTAAAAGTCCAGGAGTTCCTTACACAGAACTGGTAAAAAAAGCTATAGATAAAAACATAGAGATAATTGATGATATAGAGCTTGGATATAGATTTAAAATGGAGAACAATATTCCAGGAAAAATAATAGCAATAACAGGAACTAATGGAAAAACAACTGTCACTTCAAAGATTAAAGAGTTATTAGAATTGGCTGGATACAAAGCAAAAGTATGTGGAAATATAGGATTTTCTTTCAGTGAAACTGTTTTGGAAAATAGAGATTTAGATTTTTATGTTCTAGAACTGAGTTCTTACCAGTTAGAAAACATAAAATATTTTAAAGCAGATATAGCTTTAGTTGTAAATTTAGCTCCGGATCATTTAAATAGATATAGAGATGTCGATCATTATTATGACACAAAGTTTAAAATTAAGAATAATCAAAAGGAAAATGAATACTTTTTAGTAAATACTAACTGTGATAACTCTATGAGAAGAGTTGATGAAAAAACGAACAATATCATCTATTTAGGATTAGAAAAAAAACACTCAGGTCAAATTGCTTGGTTAGAAAATGGGTTCTTAATATATAAAAATGAGAAAATTTTAGATGCTAGTTTAGTATCTTTAAAAGGGAAACATAATTTAGAGAATATGTTGTTTATAGTTTGTGTAGGTAAGTTATTGGATATCCCTACAGAGACTATAAGAGATTTTTTATATTCAACAAAAACACTAGAACATAGAATGGAAAATTTTTATTCTTTTGGTAAAAATATTTTTATAAATGACTCAAAAGGAACTAATATAGAGTCAACTAGATTTGCTATAGAAGCATATGATAACCCTATATTAATCTGTGGTGGTTCAGATAAAAAATTAGATTTAATACCATTTGCTAAAATAATTAAAGAGAAAGTGAAAGAAGTTTACTTAATCGGAGAGATTGCAAATAAATTAGAAAAAGATTTGGCAGATTTGGATTACCCTAAAGAAAAAATCTTTAATCTAGGAGAATTAGAGAAAGTAGTAAAACTATTAAAACTTAAATTGAATAAAGATGAAGAAAATATAATTTTATTATCTCCAGCTACAGCTAGTTTTGATCAATTTAAAAACTTCGAAGAGAGAGGACGTATTTTTAAAGAGTTGGTAATTGCATATTTTAAATAGGAGAGTCAGTTATGAAAAAAATAATAATAACTACAGGTGGAACTGGTGGGCATATATACCCAGCTTTAGCTGTAGGAAAAAAATTAAAAGATAGAGGTATGGAAGTTATTTTTGTAGGGAGCTCTTCAAGAATGGAGAAAGATATAGTTCCGGAGGAGGGATATAAATTTATAGGAATAGACGTACATCCATTTCAAAATTTGAAGAAACTACATTTAAATATAAAATCTTTTTTTCAATCACTTAGAATATTGAGAAAAGAAAATCCGGATATAATAATAGGTTTTGGAAATTATATATCAATTCCTATGTTATTTGCAGGTGTATTAGCAAGAAAAAAAATATATTTACAAGAACAAAATGCTGATTTAGGGATGGCAAATAGAATATTTTGTAAGTTAGCAAAAAAGTGTTTTTTAGCATTTGATACAACTTATGAAGAGATCTCTATAAAAGATCAACATAAATTTTTAGTAACAGGAAATCCTTTGAGAGAAGATATCTATACTATGGATAAAGATGTTGAGAGAGATAGAATGAAAATAGGAAAAGATGAAAAAGTTTTACTTATAACGGGTGGAAGTTTAGGTGCAAAATCTCTGAATGAAGCTGTTGTAAAAAATCTTAAAAATATATTTAAGGATAAAAGTATAAGGATTTATTGGGCCACAGGAGAAAAGAACTTTTGTGAGATAAATGAAAAACTTGAAGATCAACAAATAAAAGTAAGTGATATAATAAAGCCTTACTTTAATAATATGATAAATATAATGGCAGCCGCGGATTTGGTTGTTTGTAGAGCGGGGGCTTTAACTGTATCTGAATTGGTTCAATTAGAAAAACCTTCAATATTAATACCGTATAATTCTATAAAGGTCGGACAATATGAAAATGCTAAAATATTAGCTGAAAATGAGGCAGCTCTTGTATATAGCGATAGCAAAGCAGAAGAGGCAATAGAAAAGGCTCTAGAGTTGATAAAAAATGATGAAGAACTACATAAGATGAGTAGAAGAGCTAAAAATTTAAAAAAAAGTAATGCAGCTGAAAGGATAGTTGAATGCTTAGACATTTGGAGGAGTTAATGAAAAAAATATATTTTATAGGGATAAATGGAATAGGGATGAGTGGCCTAGCTAAAATCATGAAGCTGAAGGGCTATGAAGTTATAGGTGCTGATTTATCAAGAAATTATGTGACAGAAGAGCTAGAAAGTTTAGGGATAAAAGTTTTTTCTGAGCATAATGGAGATAATTTAAAAGGGATAGATTTAGTGGTGGCATCAAGTGCTATAAAATCTGAAAATCCAGAACTGATAAGAGCTAAAGAGTTAAATTTAAAAGTTATAAAAAGAGGGGAGCTGTTGGCTCTTTTAATGAATAAAGAAAGAGGGATAGCTGTGGCTGGAACTCATGGAAAAACAACAACGAGTTCTATGCTAGGGTCATTACTTCTAGATATTGATCCGACAATAGTTGTAGGAGGTATCTTACCAGAGATAGGTTCTAATGCTAGATGTGGAAAAAACGAGATTTTTATAGCAGAAGCTGATGAAAGTGACAACTCATTTTTACATCTAACACCAGAAATTTCAATTATAACAAATATAGAAGCGGATCATTTAGAAAATCATGGAAGCTTAGAAAATATTAAAAAATCATTTAATCAATTTATGGACCAAACAACAAAAGAGATATTGGTTTGTAAAGATTGTCCGGAAGTTTTAGGGATGGTATCTAATAGAGATAATATATTAACTTATAGTATTTTTTCTGAAGATGCTGATATAGTTGCAAAAGATATAAAGATAGTGGACTCAAAAACAAAATTTACTGTTTATATAAATAAAGAGAAATTTGGAACTTTTGAACTTACAATACCTGGAAATCATAATATTCAAAATGCACTTCCAGTTATTTATTTAGCGAAAAAATTTGGAATAAATAAGAAAGTAATTGCTGAAAAGTTACTTAACTTTAAAGGTGCTAAGAGAAGATATGATATATTACATAACAATAAAATAAGAATAATTGATGATTATGCACATCATCCAACAGAAATAAAAGCTACGATTCAAGGTGCAAAAACTATTGAAAAAAATAAGACAGTAGCAATATTTCAACCACATAGATACAGTAGAGTAAACTTTCTTTTAAATGAATTTACTGGAAGTTTTGAAGGTGTTGACGAAGTTATATTGATGCCTGTATTTAGTGCTGGAGAAAAAAATGAGTTTGGAGTAACTTTAGAAAAGTTAAAAGAAAAAATAGGACACAAACATTGTGTGATAATTGAAAAAAATGAAGAGATTGAAAAAAGAGTTGTGGGAGAAAAAAATGCTGTGACATTTTTATTTATGGGAGCAGGAAATATATCTACGTTAGCCCACAATATAGCAGATAATATAGGGAGAGCAGCGAATGAAGTTATATAAGAATCATATTATGAAAGAGCACTCGAATATGAAAATAGGTGGAGTTGCTAAAGAGTATATAGAAGTTGAAAATAAAGATGAATTATTAGAAGTTATTAGAGAAAAAGAAAATATATTTATTTTAGGGAACGGAACAAATACCCTTATAAATGATGGAGAACTAAATACTACGTTTGTTTCTCTAAAGCCAATTAATTATATAGAAGAAAAGAGTGAAGGGTTAGTAGAAGTTGGAGCAGGATTAGATTTTAGCGAACTTATTGACTATATGGAAGAAAAAAACTATACTGGATTAGAGAATCTAGCAGGAATACCTGGAACTGTTGGTGGATTGGTTTTTATGAACGGTGGAGCTCATGGGACAGAGATATTTGACAGAATTTCATCTGTAGAAATTATAGATGACAAAGGGGAACTTAGAAAAATAGAAAAGGAAAATATAAAGTTTTCATACAGAGTTACAGAAATAAAAGAAAAAAAATGGGTAGTTGTAAGTGCAACTTTTAAATTTGATAAAGGTTATATAAAAGAGATTGTGGAAAGATATAAACTGAAAAGAAATGAAAATCACCCACTAAATGAACCAAATTTAGGAAGCACTTTTAAGAATCCAGAGGGGTTATTCTCAGCTAGGCTTATAATAGAAGCGGGGCTTCAAGGAAAAAAAATAGGCGGAGCAGAGGTTTCAATGGTACATCCAAACTTTATAGTAAATAAAGGTGATGCAAAATTTACTGATATTATTGAAATAATCAAAGCAGTAAAAGATGGAGTAAAAATTAAAACCGGAATTGAATTAGAAGAAGAGATCATAATAGTTGAAAACTAGGAGGGAAAATGAAAGTAGCAGTTGTTATGGGTGGAATTACATCGGAGAGAGAAGTGTCGTTAAGAAGTGGACAAGCAGTTTTAAATAGCTTGCTTAGACAGGGATATGACGCATATAAAATAGATTTAACAAAAGAGAATTTAGTATCGGCATTTATAGAAAATGAGTTTGATATAGCATATTTAACTCTTCATGGAGAGTATGGAGAGGATGGAAGAGTTCAATCTGTTTTAGATATGTTAGGAAAAAAATATACTGGTTCTGGAGTTACAGGAAGTGCAGTAGCTATGGACAAGATATTGACAAAAATTATAGCTAAAGATTTAGGGATTGACATAGCTAAAACTTATTCAACAGTTGAAGAGATAAAAGAGTATCCTGTAGTAATAAAACCTGCAAAAGAAGGATCGAGTGTAGGTATTTATATCTGTAATACAAAAGAAGAAGCTTTAGAAGCATACAAAGCTTTAGAGGGAAAACACCCTTTAATTGAGGAATTTATTAAAGGAGAGGAATTAACTGCTGGAGTTTTAAATGGTGAAAAATTAGGCATTGTAAGAATAAAGCCAAAATCAGGAGTATATGACTATGAATCTAAATATACAGTTGGAAAAACTGAATATGAGTGCCCAGCTCAAATAGATGAAAAAATTTACGAAGAAGTTTGTGAAGCTGCCAGAAAAATACATGAAAAGCTTGGTTTAACAGGGGTTACAAGAAGTGACTTTATCCTTAGAGATGGAAAAGCATACTTCTTAGAGGTTAATACTTGTCCAGGAATGACAGAGACAAGTTTAGCTCCAAAATTAGCAGCATCAAAAGGATATTCTTTTGATGATTTAACTAGAGTAATAATAGAAAGTGCAAAGGCATAAAATTAAGAAATAACAGGGAGAGATTCTTGAAAAAAGTATTTAAAATTGCTATAATAATGGCATTAACTTTCATTACAATTCAAGTTGAAAAAGATTTTAAAAACAGAGATTTTTTTAACGTATCAAAAGTTCAAATAAATGATGTTTCAAAAAGTTTACAAGAAGATTTAGAAAGAATAAAAATTGATCTTTTAAATAAAAATGTAAATGATTTAAATTTGAAAGAATTAGAAAAAAAAATATCTCAAGATGCTAGGGTAAAAAAAGTAGAAATTTCTAAGCAAAAATTAAATGAAATTACTATAGATGTTACTGAGAAAGAAAGCAGCTATTATGTACAATATAAAAATAAAATTTATAGTATGGATAGTGACGGAACAATTTTTGGAATGTTAGAAGAATATCCTAGAAAAAGTATGCCTATACTTTTAATAAAATCAGAGGATGAAAAATTAAAGCTTTTAGAGATTATACAAAAATTAAAAGAGCTTGATTTAAAAGAAGAAATATCTCAAATACATATGGATAACAAAAATTTAATTTATATTGTTTTAAGAGATGGAACAAGAGTAAAAACACAAACGGAAGTATCTAAAAATAGATATGAGATAGTGATGAATCTGTATAAAGAGTTGATAAAAACTAAAAATATAGAATACATAGATGCAAGATTTAAAGATATACTGATAAAAGAAAAGGAGGGGAAGGATGCAAGATAATATTACTAAATTAGCTTTGGATATAGGAAATGGAAAAATAAAATTTATTTTAGGAGAGCTGAGTACAGAAGGTCTAAAGTTAAGAGTGTTAGATTATTTAGAAGTTCCAAGTGAAGGGATTAAAAGATCTGTAGTTGAAGATTCAGAACTTTTGAGTGGAAGTATAGCAAAAGCTTTAAGAGAGTTAGAACAAAGAAATGGAAGAGAGTTTGATAGAGTTTCTTTAGGAATAAGCAGTGATAGAATTGTATCTAAGACAGATCATGGTTGCATTGATTTTGATGAGAAAGAGGTTTCAGCTCAAGATATGTATAATCTTGTCGAACTTGTAAAAAAGAAAATTCTTTATGATGATGAGATTGTTATAGAACAAGAAACTTATAATGTGAGAGTTAATAGTTCAGGGATTTTAAAAAATCCGATAGGACAAGTTGGGAAAAGCATTCAAGGTGACGTCCACTTGATTACTATAAAAAAATCGGAACTAGATTCTTTAGCAGAAGTTGTAAATAAAGCTGGACTAGAAATAGAAGATATATTTTTAAATGCTTCGGCTTCAGCGAAATCAACTTTAGAGTATGAAGATAGACAGATGGGAGTAGCTTTAATTGATATTGGTGAAGGAGCTACAGATATTGCTATCTATAAGAATGATAAAATTATTTATACAAAATCTCTATCTATAGGTGGAATGCATTTTGTAAATGATATAAGTTATCTTTTAAAAATACCTAAAAAAGAAGCCAAAGAGATACTTGAAAAGATGAGAAAAAAAGAGTATTCAAATGGGAAGATGAAAACAGCTAACGCTGAATATAATCTAGAAGAGATAAAAGAGATTATAGATGCACGTACAGGAGATTTAATAAACTTTATATCTAAAACTATAGAAGAATCTGGGTTTAATGGATATTTAGGAAAAGGACTAGCTTTTACAGGTGGGGCAGTTTCAATAGATGAGATATTTAGTAAAGTTGGAAGTAGAATGGAGTGTGCTGTTAGAAAAGTTTCTCCGTTCCCATTAAGAGGCTTAGAGAATGTTAATCCTTCAATGTCAACATCTATTGGTATTTTACTGAATAAACTTGAATTAGAGTTTAAAAAAAGAGATGAAATAAGTGTTGAAAATCTAGAGAATGAAAATGTTCAGATAGAAGAGACTTTTGAAGAGAATGTTCAAATTCCAATGAATGAGAATATTTTTAAACAAGAGGACTTTGAAGAGGAGTTTGAGGAAGAGGTTCAATCGGATAAGACTTTAAATAAATTAAAAAAATGGATTTCTAATTTTATATAATAAGGAGCTGTGTTAAAATGTTTAATAACGAATGTGAAGTAAAGATAAAGGTAATAGGAGCAGGAGGAGCAGGAGGGAATGCTCTAAATGATATGATTTCAGCAGGAGTTTCTGGAGTAGAGTATATTGCAGCTAATACAGATGCCCAAGATTTAAACAACTCTTTGGCAGATATAAGAGTTCAGTTAGGAGAAAAATTAACAAGAGGACTTGGAGCAGGTGCTGATCCAGAGGTTGGGAAGCAAGCTGCGGAAGAGGACGTAGAAAAATTAAGAAATCTTTTAGAAGAAACAGATATGTTATTTATAACAGCAGGAATGGGTGGAGGAACTGGAACAGGTTCAGCTCCAGTAATCGCTAAAATAGCTAAAGAAATGGGAGTTTTAACAATAGGAATTGTAACAAGACCATTCTCTTTTGAAGGAAGAAAAAGAAAGACAAATGCTGATTTAGGACTTTCTAATTTAGAAAAACATGTAGATTCTCTAGTTATTATACCTAATGATAAATTATTTGAACTACCTGAAAAAACAATAACTCTACAAAATGCATTTAAAGAAGCGAATAATATCTTAAAAATAGGTATAAAAGGAATTGCCGATCTTATGATAGGTAGAGGTTTAATAAACTTAGACTTTGCAGATATAAAAGCAACTATGCTAAATTCAGGAGTAGCAGTATTAGGATTTGGAGAGGGAGAAGGGGAGAACAGAGTTACAAAAGCTACAGAAAAAGCTCTTTCATCACCACTTTTAGAAAAATCTATAATGGGTGCAAGCAAAGTTTTAATAAATATTGCAGGATCTTCAAATTTAGGACTTATGGAAGCACAAGCTATTGCTAATATCGTAAAAGAAGCAGCAGGAAAGACAGCTGAAGATATAATGTTTGGAATAACAGCAGATGAAAGTTATGGAGATAAAATTCAAGTTACAATAATAGCAAATAGTTTTGGTGATGAGAAAGAAAAGACAGAATCTTTTATTAATGTTGAGAAAAAAGTTGAAACTGTAAAAGTAGAAGAAGCTGCTGAAGTTAGAGATGAACTTGATCTACCACCTTGGATCAGAGCGAGCAAAAGAGACTAATTCAAAATAAAAAAACTTGTAAAAATATTTATTTTGTGATATGATAAGTAATACCCTGCTCATAATCATTATGTATTTTGGGCTAAAACCATAGGGAGGAGGTAATAACATGAAGAAGTATGAATTAATGTTCATCATCAACCCAACTATATTAGAGGAAGGGAGAGAAACTGTAATAGCTAAAGTTAACACTATATTAACTAACGCTGGAGCAACTATCCTTAAATCTGAGAAGTGGGGAGAGAGAAAGCTTGCTTATCCAATCGATAAGAAGAAAACAGGATTCTACGTACTAACTACTTTAGAGATGGACGGTACTAAGTTAACTGAGGTTGAGTCAAAGCTTAACATAACTGAAGAAGTTATGAGATACATGGTAGTTAAGAACGACTAATCAAACTAAAGAAAACGTTTATTCTCAAATAAGGAGGTTATTAGAATGGCAGAATTCAGAAGAAGAAGAGCTAAATTAAGAGTTAAAGCTGAAGAAATCGATTACAAAAATGTTGATTTACTAAAGAGATTCGTATCTGACAAAGGTAGAATCAATCCTTCTAGAGTAACAGGAGCTAACGCTAAGTTACAAAGAAAGATAGCTAAAGCTGTTAAGAGAGCTAGAAACATTGCTCTTATTCCATATACAAGAGTGGAAAAGTAAAAATAATGAGGTTGAAGATTAATCTTCAACCTCTTTTTCTTTTTTATAAGATATTAAAAATGATTAGATATTATAAAATATAGCAAAAAATAAAAAAAAGACATGCTTTTTAAATAAGCTGTCTTTTTTTATTAGGCATTATTTGCTTAATATTTTTCTAAGTCTTGCACTTAAAGTATCTGCATTAGCCTTAAGGATTTGCATAACCTCAACTTCGTTAGCACTCTTTAAAGTCTTTAAAGTTTTAGTACAAACTTTAACTTTAACAGCAACACCGTTGATAAGAACCTTAGTAGTTTGTAGGTTTGGCTTCCATACTCTTCCTGTTACTCTGTGTGAGTGAGAAATTTGATTTCCGAAAGTCATTCCTTTTCCAGTAATTTCACATCTTTGCATTCTATTACACCTCGCTTTCGTTATAAACATGCAAATTATTATACCATTCCTTAAACAAAATTTCAAGTGATTTTTTAAATTATTTCGAATAGTTCATAAAAAACATTAAATATGATATAATAAATATGAAAAATACATGGAAAAAGGTGATTGATAATGAATATTCATAGCTATAAAGTTTTGGAGTTTAATAAATTAAGAGAAGAATTAGCACACTACATGGTAATTGAAGAGAATCAAGATAAGATTTTAGGATTAGAACCAATTAGAGATATAAACTCTTTAAGAAAAGAATTAGAAATAGTTAGAGATTTTATGGACTTTTTAAGGTTTGATGGTGGATTTGAACCTAATGGGATGAGAGATATTTCAAGCATAACAAAAAAAGCTCAACTTATGGGAATATATTTAGAAACAGAAGACCTATGGGCTTTAAATATCAACTTGAGATTGTTTAGAATTTTTAAAGGAAGATTAGAGACTCTTGAAAAATATAAAGAGTTAAGAAGTAGATTTATAGGGCTACCAACATTGAAAAATATAGAGGATTTAATAAATAAAGCGATTGATCCTGAAAAGAATATAAAGGATGATGCATCTTTAGATTTAAGAGAGATAAGAATTCAGAAGAAAAATACAGTGGCAAATATTAAAAGAAAATTTGATGAGATATTCTCAAATCCAGCATATTCAAAAGCTGTTCAAGAGAAGATAATAACAACTAGGGATGGTAGAAGCGTAATACCTATCAAAATGGACTTCAAAGGACTTATTAAAGGAATAGAGCATGATAGATCATCAAGTGGGTCTACAGTCTTTGTAGAGCCTATATCAATAGTATCGTTAAATAACAAAATGAGAGAGTTAGAGGTAAGAGAAAGAGAAGAGATTAGAAAAATCCTTTTAAGATTGACAGATCAAGTGAGACTTAATACCTCTGTAATAGATGAAATAGGTCAAGCACTATCATATTTAGATATATTAAATGGAAAAGCACAATATGGAATTGAAAAAAGATGTTCAATACCTGAGATTAACAATAAAGAGATGGTTTCATTAGTAAAAGCTAGACATCCCTTTATAAATCCAAATTTTGTGGTTCCTTTAACGTTTGAAATAGGTAAAGGTTATAATACATTACTTATAACAGGGCCAAATACAGGAGGAAAGACAGTAGCTTTAAAGACTGCCGGACTTTTAACTCTGATGGCACTATCAGGAATTCCAATTCCAGCTGATGAAAAGACAAGCATTGGATTTTTCAACGGAGTTTATGCAGATATAGGAGATGAGCAAAGTATTGAACAGTCACTTTCATCATTTTCGGCCCATTTGAAAAATATACAAGAGATATTAAATTCAGTTACAAAAGCTTCACTTGTACTTTTAGACGAGCTAGGATCGGGAACAGATCCGATGGAAGGATCGGCTTTTGCAATGGCAGTAATCGATTACTTGAAGGATAAGAAGTGTAAATCAATGATTACAACTCACTATAGTGAAGTTAAGGCGTATGGATATAACGAAGAGGATATAGAGACAGCATCAATGGAGTTTGATGTAGAAACATTATCACCTACATATAGATTGTTAATAGGTGTTCCTGGAGAAAGTAATGCTTTGACAATAGCTAAAAGATTAGGTGTATCGGAAGTTATAATTGAAAAAGCTAAGTCATATATAAGTGATGAAGATAAAAAAGTGGAAAGGATGATATCTAATATAAAAGATAAATCTTTAGAGCTAGAGACTATGCAAGCTGAAGTTGCAGAGTTAAAGGCTAAAGCTAAAAAAGATAAAGAGGAGTACGAAGAGAAGTTAAGAGTTCTAGAAAAAGAGAAAAACCAAATTTTAAAAGAAGCATATGAAAAAGCAGATAAAATGATGAGAGAGATGCAAAATAAAGCAGCAGCTCTAGTAAATAGAATCCAAAAAGAGGATAAAACTAAAGAGGATATGAAAGATGTTCAAAAGAGTTTAAATATGCTGAGAACAACTTTACAAGAGGAAAAAGCTGAAACTGTAGAAACTAAACCAAAAGTAGCTAGAAAAATTGATTATAAAATTGGTGATAGAGTCTTTGTAAACAGTATCAATCAATATGCTATCGTAAATAAAATAAACTTAAATAAAGAAACATTAAATATACAAGCAGGAATTTTAAAGTTAGAAGTATCTATGGATGATGTTAAAACTGTTGTTGAACCTAAGAAAAAAGAGTATAGACCAATAAATACTCATACAAAAACTAGGGTAAAATCAGAGGTTGATTTAAGAGGTAAACTTGTAGATGAAGCTATATATGAGTTAGAAACATATATGGATAGAGCTCTTATGAATGGATACCGTGAAATCTATGTAATTCATGGAAAAGGGACTGGTGCTTTAAGAACGGGAGTTTTAGAATTCTTAAAAACTTCAAGATATGTTAAAGAGTTTAGAACAGGAGGACATAACGAAGGAGGAATCGGATGTACTGTTGTAACTCTAAAATAACACTTGTTGTAGCGGCTGCAGGAGTCGGAAAAAGAATGGGACTTGGATATCCAAAACAATTTTTAGAAATAGATGGGAAACCTCTATTTCTAAAAGTTTTAGAAGTGGCTGAAAAAACAGACCTAGTTAAAAATATAATAGTTGTAACTGGTGAGGAGTCTGTAGAATATGTTGAGAGTGAATGTTTGAGAAATCAAATTTTTAAAGTCTCTAAAGTTATTTCAGGAGGAAGTGAAAGACAATATTCTATTGAAAAAGCATTGGCACATTGTTCAAATGATAGTATAATAGCAGTACAAGATGGAGTGAGACCATTTCTTAAAGAAAGTTATTTTTTTGAAGCTTTAAAAATACTTAAAAGCGACATAAAAATTGATGGAGTGGTTGTAGGTGTTCCTCTGAAGGATACAATTAAAAAGATAGATTCTGATGGATTTGTGGTAGAAACTCCAAAAAGATCAGAGTTTATAGCTGTGCATACCCCTCAAATTTTTAGAGGAGATATTTTGAAAAAAGCCTATTCTAAGGCAACAGAGGATAACTTTTTAGGAACGGATGACTCTTCACTAGTTGAGAGAATAGGTGGAAAAATTAAAGTTTTATTGGGAAGTTATGACAATATAAAAATTACAACGGTTGAGGATTTAAAGCATCTTTAGAATGGAGGAGTGAATGAACGTTTTTTTAGCCCAAACAAAACCTTGTTTAGGAAATGTAGAAAAGAATTTAAAAGGTATGGTTGAGATTATAAAGGCTCAAATAGAAAAAGGAAGTGATTTAGTTATTTTTCCAGAACTTTCTTTGACAGGGTATCTTTTAGAAGATTTAGTTTTTGATGTTGCAATAGAAAATGTCCCTAAAATACTTTTGGATTTATCAAAAGAAATTTCTATAATATTTGGAGCCGTTGAGTTAGGTGAAGATCTATATCACTATAATACCGCATACTACTTAGAGGATGGGCAAGTAAAACATAAGCATAGAAAGGTGTATTTACCAACGTATGGACTTTTTGATGAGGGTAGATACTTTAAAGAGGGCGATAGAATCAGAGCTTTTAACACTAAGTTCGGTAGAGTTGGAATGTTGATTTGTGAAGACGCTTTCCATCAAAGTAGTTCTTATATATTGGGACAAGATGGAGCAGAAACAATCTTTATACTGACAAATAGCCCAACAAGAACAACAAATAATGGTTTAGAAATAAATGATTTATGGGAATCTATCTGTAAATCAATAGCTGTAGGAAATAGTTGTAATGTTGTAATGGTTAATAGGGTTGGAATTGAAGATGGAGTTAGCTTTTGGGGTGGAAGCTTTGTAGTTTTACCATCAGGAGCTATAGAAAAAAAACTCAACTTATTAGTTGAAGATGGCGCAGTTGTTATATTAGATAGAAAAGAACTTATAAAAGTTAGATTTGCATCGGGGTCCAGTAAAAATGAAAAAATAGATTTGTTACTAAGTGAGCTTATTAGGATAAAAAAAAGTAGATAAATTTATTAAAAGGAGCACCGATGAAAAAAAAATTAAAAATTAGTATAGGTATTTTTATTATTGTTTCAACAATTATTGGAATATTTTATGGCAGTAAAGAAAATCCAAGAGTTTATCTAAGTAGCAGAATAAATATAGCTTACGTGAATGAGGATGTAAGCAGTAAAAAATTTAAAAATATAATTGAACTACTTAATAAAGCAGGGGTTTCTATAGATAAAAACATAGAAGAGGGATTAAAGTATGTAGATGGTGTATACTTACTTTCAGATAGTAGTTTTATAACTCACAATAAATCGTGTGTGGGAATTATAGATTTTGGATATATATACCCTTTTATAGCTTTAAAAGTTGAGGATTATTTTGATAAAGAGCAAAAATTCTATGTTTTAAAAGAGGAGTATAGAAAAAAATATTTAAAAGGTGAAAAGCTTTACTTAAAGATAGAAAATGGAAACTTTATAGTAGCTAGAACTGAAAAAGATATAGATAGAATATTGAAAAATGAGAAATATTTCAATCAAAATCTTTTAAAAATATTAGATAGAGAAAAAGAGAAAAATTTGGGTATGTTGATACTTAATTTGTCGGAGAGCCCTTTAGCAGGATTCAATGAATTTGTATTGACAGGTGATGTGAATAAAAAGTACGAAACTGTACTTACTGTTAATATCGGTGGAGAAAATGATATTATAAAAAGTTTTAATGGAATAAAAGATGATGGTCTTTCAGGAGAGAGAGTTTTAGAAAAGAATAAACTACATCTAAGAACTTCTCGTGAGAAAAAATTGAGATCATTTACATTTTTCTTAAATTATTTCTTAAAAAATAGTTTTATAGATGGGTTATCTTCAAAAGTATACATAAATAATCCTGAAAATATAAGAGATATAAATATGATAAAAGATGGAACAGCGAATAAAGTGAATATAGGAGAGAAACAATTTATATACGGTAAAATTGATATAAAAAATTTTAAAGGGAATATAGTTGGAGCTACAGATATAATAGGAATCGCTGAAAATAATAGATTAGAGATAAAAACAATAGTGAACGAAGAAACAGCACTGAAATTACTAAAAGATATGAAATAGGAGGGTCAAAATGATAAAGATATACAATACTCTAAAGGGAGAACTAGAGATATTTAAACCTTTAAAAGAGGGAGAGGTTTCAATGTATGTTTGTGGACCAACAGTTTATAACTATATCCACATAGGAAATGCTAGACCTGCTATATTTTTTGATACAGTAAGAAGATATTTTGAATTTAGAGGATATAAAGTAAAATACGTTCAAAACTTTACAGATGTAGATGACAAAATGATAAAAAAAGCAAATGAAGAGGGCGTAACATTAGAAGATATTGCTAAAAAATATATTGATGCATATTTTGAAGATACAGCAAAAGTAAATTTAAAAGAAGAGGGTATGATCAGACCAAAAGCCACAGAGAATATTGGTGAAATGATAAAGATAATAAAAACTCTTATCCAAAAGGGAAATGCTTATGAGTCTCAAGGGGATGTATACTTTGACGTAAATAGCTATAAAGCTGAGTATGGAGAACTTTCAGGACAAAGTATAGACGATCTTCAAAGTGGAGCAAGAATAGATGTTTCTGAAATAAAAAAGAATCCATTGGATTTTGCTCTTTGGAAAAATGCAAAAGAAGGAGAACCTTACTGGAATTCACCTTGGGGAAAAGGAAGACCTGGATGGCACATAGAATGTTCTGCAATGTCTAATAAATATTTAGGTCCAACATTTGATATTCATGGAGGGGGACAAGATTTAATATTTCCGCATCATGAAAATGAGATAGCACAATCAAAATGTGGAACAGGTGGAGAGTTTGCAAAATATTGGATACATAATGGATATATCAATATAAAAGGTGAAAAGATGTCAAAATCTTTAGGTAATTTCTTCCTTTTAAGAGAGGTACTTGAGCAATTTGAAGGAAGAGTTGTGAGACTGTTTATACTGAGTTCTCACTATAGAAAACCTATTGATTTTTCGGATAATGAGTTAATTCAAAGTAAAGCAGGATTAGAAAGAATAGAGAATGCTGTATCAAGAGCGAAAGAAAAATTAACAGAAAAGCCAGTAGATGGTGGATCAAACTTATATGAATTAAAAGAGGCGTTAGAGAGTTCAAAAGATAAATTTATTAGATGTATGGATGAAGACTTTAATACAGCTGGTGGATTAGGTGCTATATTTGAACTTATAAAAGAGTTAAATAAAGCTTTAGAAGAAGATAAAATTTCAAAAGAAGGACATGAAACTATAGAAGAGACAGCTGAATATATAAGAGTTGTAATGGAAGATGTTTTAGGAGTTCTATTAAAAGTTGAGGTTCAAGTTGGAAACATGACAACAGAACTTATTGAGTTTTTATTAGAATTAAGAAGAGAAGCTAGAGACAATAAAGACTGGACATTCTCAGATAAAGTAAGAGATAGACTTTTAGAGATGGGAATAAAAATAAAAGATGGAAAGGAAAAAACAACATGGTCAATTTAGATGTTCGTGAAGCTAACGGACTAGTTTTAGCGTATTTAGGAGATGCTGTTTGGGAACTTTCTATAAGAACGTATTTTATAAATAAAGGTTATAATATAAGAAATTTAAATAAACTTGTAAAAGAACATGTAAACGCACAAGCACAAAGTAAGTACTTAAAAAATATAATAGAAACATTGGATGAAGAAAAGTTAACTCTTGTAAATAGATCGAAAAATAGTAATATAAAAACTTTTCCAAAGTCATGTAGTGTTATGGAATATAAGGAAGCAACAGCTTTTGAAGCTTTAATAGGTGCTCTTTATACAGAAGGAAAAATAGAAGAGATAAGAAAAATAATTGAGAGAAACTTAGGTTAAGGAGTGATATTAAGTGGGATTTAAATTAAATTTGCCTGGATTTAGTAGAAGTATAGGAATTGATTTAGGAACAGCTAATACATTAGTTTATAGTAAAAAGCACGGTAAAATAATATTAAATGAACCTTCAGTAGTTGCTGTAGAAAGAGAAAGTAGAAAAGTTTTAGCAGTAGGATACGAGGCTAAAAATATGTTAGGAAAAACACCAGATTCTATAGTTGCTGTAAAGCCATTAAGTGAAGGGGTTATAGCGGACTACGAGATAACAGAAGCTATGATAAAATATTTCATAAAAAAAGTTTTTGGAAAATATTCATTGTTTATGCCAGAAGTTATGATCTGTGTGCCAATAGATGTAACAGGGGTAGAAAAAAGAGCCGTATTGGAAGCAACACTGTCAGCAGGAGCTAAAAAAGCATATCTGATAGAGGAAGCAAGAGCCGCAGCTCTAGGTTCTGGAATAGATATATCAGCTCCAGAAGGAAATATGATAGTAGATATCGGCGGAGGTTCTACTGACGTAGCTGTAATATCTTTAGGAGGAACTGTTGTAAGTAAAACAATCAGAACAGCAGGAAATAACTTTGATATGGATATTATAAAATATATAAAGAAAACACATACACTTTTAATAGGAGATAAGACAGCTGAGAGTATAAAGATGCAAATTGCTACAGCTATTCCTTTAACAGAAGAGGAAACAATGACAATAAAAGGAAGAGATTTGATAACAGGACTTCCTAAATCAGTAACGGTTGGATCTGAAGAGATAAGAGAAGCTATAATGGATTCATTGATGGAGATTGTAACTTGTGTTAAAGATGTTCTTGAAAAAACTCCGCCAGAATTAGCCGCAGATATAATTGATAGAGGGATAGTTATGGCAGGTGGAGGTTCTTTAATTAGAAATTTCCCAGAACTTATTTCAAAACATACATCTTTAAATGTAAGGCTTGCTGAATCACCTCTTGAAAGTGTTGTTAAAGGAGCTGGAATGGCTCTTGAGCAAATATCTATTTTAAGAAAGATAGAAAAGGCTGAAAGATAATGTTTAAAGATTTGGTTTCTAATGAAAAAGCTAAAAAGTTCTTGCAAAATGAATTGAGATTTGGAAGAGAAGCTGGAACTTATCTTTTTTATGGTTCGGATAGAGAGCTTTTAAAAAAATTTGCAAAGGCTTTTGCAAAAGGACTAAATTGTTCAACTTATGAGGATGATTTTTGTGGTGTATGTGAAAACTGTATAAGAATAGAGAGTGAAACACACGGAGATTTAGAAATAATAGAGGAAAGTAACGGAATAAAAATAGATCAAATAAGAGAGTTGGGTTATAAAGATTCAATAAATTCTTACGAGGGTAAAAGAAAAATCTATATCATAAGAGATATAGAAAAAATGAGAAAAGAGTCTGGAAATGCTCTTTTAAAACTTATAGAAGAACCAAATAAAGGGAGTTTTTTTATTCTTCTTTCAAATGGTCTAAATATTCTTCCAACTATAAAATCAAGATCGATTCTTTTAAATATTCAAGTTGAAACTCCAGAAGAGTTAGGAGTATCTAAGTTTGAATATGATTTTTTTCAAGGTAACTCAAGAGATATAGAAGAGTATAAAAGATTAGGGTACATCGACTTAAAAGAGATTGTCTCTTACCAGGAAATAGGAAAAAAAATAAAGTCTTGGATATCAACTCAAGCTTTTGAAGACAAAGTTGAAGTTTATAAAGCGATAAGAGATTTTATAAATACAAAAGAATATCTAACAACAATAGATAAAATATATTTTGTTGAAGAGATTATGCAGAGTGCTTCGGATAGAGAACTATTAAAAAAAATAGTAAATTATGCAATTTCAGCAGTAGGAAAAAATTCAAAAAATTTAGAAAAACTTTTAGAATTGAAAAAGATGCTAAGAAGTCCAATAAATATGAAAAATTTTTTACTGACATTTTTTACAGAGCTATAAGAAAGATTGGCAATAGGCCAATCTTTCTTTGTTTTATAATAAAATTAGATGCTTTATAGATAAAACATTCATAAATAATATAATTTTTTCGAAAAGAGGGTTAAAATTAAATGAAAAAAGTATTATAATATACACATCAACAAATTATGGAAAGAGGAAATTTAATGTATTTTAAAAATTTTATTGTTTTTGGGATAAGTCATAAAAACTTAGACTTAGAAGAGAGAGAAAGATTTATAAAAAATGATCCAAATTTTATTGTTGAAAAACTTTTTAAAGAGAAAAAGATATTAGGGTATGTGAATTTATCCACTTGCTTAAGAGTGGAGTATTATTTATATCTAGATAAGAAGTATCCTATAGAAGAGTTTCAAAAAGAGTTGGGTATGAAAAATGCATTTATAAAAAATGGACATGATGCTGTAAATTATTTATTTAGAGTAACTTGTGGTTTTGAGTCAGTTATAAAAGGTGAAGACCAAATTTTGGCACAGATAAAAAAAGCACAGTTGCTGAGTATGGAAAATAAAGTTTCAAATTCTAATATAAATGTAATTTTTAATAAGGCTATAGAGTTAGGAAAAAAATTTAGAAATAAAAGTAAAATATGTCATAATGCTCTTTCTTTAGAAGCAATATCTTTAAAGTTTATAAAAAATAGAGTTGGGGATTTAAATAATAAGAAGATTTTGATTTTGGGAGTTGGAGATTTAGCTAAAGATATAATGGGAATTCTTATGAAAGAGGAATATAAGAGTTTGACGATAACAAATAGAAGTTATCATAAAGCGTTAGAAATTAGTGATGTATACAATGCTCAAGTCATAAGTTTTGAGGATAAATTAGAGGAGATCGTAAAAAGTGATATAATAATATCAGCGACATCAGCACCTCATGCAATAATAAAAAAGGATGAAATAATCCCGTTATTAGATGAAGCTAAGGAGTATATATTCTTAGATTTAGCAGTTCCAAGAGACATCGAAGTTGGAGTTGAAGAGTTAGAGAATGTCAATCTGTATAACATAGATGATGTTTGGGGAGTTTATTACGAAAATTTAGAAAATAGAGAGAACCTTTTGACAAAATATGAATATATGCTTGGAGAGCAGATGCTAAATTTAAGAAAATGGTTTGAATACAAAGAAGGGATAGCATAATGAAAAATAGAGTAGTGATTGGAAGTAGAGGAAGTATATTAGCTTTAGCTCAAAGTAAAATGATAATGGGAAGATTAAAAAATAATTTCCCGGAAATAGACTTTGAAATAAAGGTTATTGTTACAAGTGGAGATAAAGATTTAGTGAGTAACTGGAATAACAGTGATAAATCTTTAAAAAGTTTTTTTACAAAAGAGATAGAGCAAGAGCTTTTAGATGGAACTGTGGATTTAGCGGTTCACTCAATGAAGGATATGCCAATAGTTTCGCCTCCAGGACTTATATGTGGAGCAACTCCAGATAGAGAGGACAACAGAGACGTAATAGTTTCTGTTTCAGGAAAAAGCTTGTTAGAACTTCCAGAAGGAGCTGTAGTAGGAACAAGTTCTTTAAGAAGAACAATGGGACTTAAAATATTGAGACCGGATCTACAGATAAAACAACTGAGAGGAAATATTCATACAAGACTTAGAAAGTTAGATGAAGGACAGTATGATGCTATACTTTTAGCAGCAGCAGGACTTAAAAGAGTAGGTCTTAAAGATAGAATAACTGAAGAGTTAGATTATGATTTAATGATGCCTGCACCGGCTCAAGGAGCACTTCACATTCAGTGCAGAGAAAATGATGAGTATATAAAAAATATTCTAAAATCTATTCATAATTCAGAAATAGAAGAGATTGTAGATATAGAAAGAGAGTTTTCTAGAATATTTGATGGAGGATGTCATACTCCTATGGGATGTACTGGAGAAAAGGCAGATGGAAAGATAACTTTAAAAGGGGTTTATTGTCACAATGAGGTGATGTATAAAGCTGAAGTAACATGTGAAGAGAGTAAGGGGAAAGAGATTGCTCATATATTAGCAGATAAAATAAGGGAGAAAATAAATGGCTAACAAATTGGGAAAAGTATACATTATAGGTGCTGGATGCGGAAATATAGACCTTTTAACACTAAAAGGTAAAAGATGTATTGAGGAAGCCGATTGCGTTGTTTATGACAGATTAATCGATCCAAAGGTTTTAAAACTAGCTAAACCTGATGCAGAGATGATATATTTAGGGAAAGGAAATACTGAGGGTGGATTAATACAAGATGAAATAAATAAAACGTTAGCTCAAAAAGCTCTTGAAGGAAAAGTTGTAGCGAGAGTAAAAGGAGGAGATCCTTTTGTTTTTGGTAGAGGTGGAGAAGAGATTGAAGAGATTGTTAAATACTCTATTCCATTTGAAATTATTCCAGGGATAAGTTCTTCTATAGCTGTTCCTGAGTATGCAGGAATCCCAGTTACACATAGAGGATTATCAAGATCTTTCCATGTATTCACAGGTCACACAATGGAAAATGGAGAATGGCATGATTTTACAACTATAGCTAAATTGGAAGGAACTCTTGTATTTTTAATGGGAATTAAAAATTTAGAGCTTATAAAAGATGATTTAATAAAAAATGGAAAAAACCCTAAAACTCCTGTAGCTATAATAGAAAAAGGTACAAGTGAGAATCAAAGAGTAACTGTTGGAACTTTAGAAGATATTATAGAGAAGGCAGAGGAGCAAAAGATTGTCCCTCCAGCGATAACTATAATTGGAGATGTTGTAAAGATGAGAGATACCTTTAAATGGTTTGAAGAGTTACCTCTATCAGGAAAAAAAGTTTTAGTAACTAGAGATGAAAAACAAGCTGAAGAATTTTCTGAAAAGCTTCGTGTTAATGGAGCTACTGTAAGGGAATTACCTTTTATAAATATAGAGGATTCATATGATTTTGATGAGAAAAATTTAAAAGATTATAAAGTTCTTCTGTTTAATTCGCCAAATGGAGTTAAATATTTTATGAACAATATAAAAGATTTAAGATCACTAGGGCATATGAAGATAGGTGTAGTTGGAGCTAAAACAGATGAGCTATTGAGAGAATATAAAATAATACCAGATTTTATACCTGAAAAATATATGGGAGTAGAGTTGGCTAAAGAATCAGTAAACTTTACAGATGAAGGAGATAAGGTTTTATTAGTAACTTCTGATATATCACCTTCAGATTGTGATGATTGGTCAGAGAAATATGGAAGAAAATTTGAAAAATTAGTAGTTTATAAAACAGGAAAAACTATATATACAAAAGAAAAAACAAAAGAGATTATAGATCAAGTTGAGTATATAACATTTTTAAGCTCATCTACAGTAGAAGCTTTCCACGAAAGTATTGAAGGGGATGTTTCACTAGTTGAAAATAAAAAAATGGTATCTATAGGACCTGTAACAACAAAAACTTTAGAGGAGTTAGGATATAAAGTGGCTTTAGAAGCTAAAGTTTTCGATGTAGACGGAGTTGTATCTGTAATAGGAGAGGAATAGTATGTTTAATAGAACAAGAAGATTAAGAAGCTCTCAAGTGATGAGAGACTTAGTTAAAAATATAGAATTTTCACTAGATAATTTAATCTATCCTTTATTTATAGAGGAGGGAGAAAACATAAAAGTGGAAATATCATCTATGGCTGGACAATTCAGATTATCTCTAGATAGATTAGAAGAAGAATTAAAAGAGTTAAAAGAGCTGGGAGTAAAATCACTTTTATTGTTTGGAATTCCTAAAGAGAAAGATCCTGTAGGAAGTCAAGGATATGCTGAGAATGGAATAGTTCAAGAGGCTATAAGATTCATTAAAGCTAGATACCCAGAGTTTTTGATTGTAACAGATGTATGTCTATGTGAGTACACATCTCATGGTCATTGTGGTGTTTTAAAAGGGGAAGAGCTATTAAATGATGAAACTTTAAAGTTACTTCAAAAAGTAGCACTATCTCATGCTAAAGCTGGAGCTGATATAGTTGCTCCATCAGATATGATGGATGGAAGAGTAAAGGCTATAAGAGAGGTTTTAGATGAAAATGGGTTTGTAAATCTACCTATAATGTCTTATAGTGTTAAATACTCATCAGCATACTATGGGCCTTTTAGAGAGGCTGCAGATTCTGCTCCAAGTTTTGGAGATAGAAAAACATATCAGATGGATTTTAGAAACTCAAAAGATTACTTAATAGAGGTTGAAAACGATTTAGCTGAAGGTGCAGATATAATAATGGTTAAACCGGGAATGCCATATCTTGATGTAGTAAAGGGTGTAGCAGATGCTATATCAAATCCAGTTGCAATTTATAATGTGAGTGGAGAGTACTCTATGGTAAAAGCAGCAGCAGCTAATGGATGGATAGATGAAGAGAAAATAGTTATGGAAAATATGTATGCCATGAGAAGAGCAGGTGCAGATATAATAATAACATATCATGCAAAAGATATTGCAAAATGGTTTAAAAGAGGAGTTTAAAATGAGATATACAAATTCAGAAAAGATATATGAAAAGGCTGTAAAGCTTATTCCAGGAGGAGTAAATAGCCCGGTTAGAGCATTTAAATCGGTAGATAAAACTTATCCAATATTTGTAAATAGAGGAAAAGGTTCGAAGATATATGACGAGGATGGAAATGAGTATATTGATTATATCTGTTCATGGGGACCGTTAATTTTAGGTCATAATAATGAAAGAGTTTTAGCTGGAGTAAGAGAGGCTATTGAACTTGGAAGCTCATTTGGACTACCTACAAAGATGGAAGTAGAGCTAGCAGAACTTATATGTAAATGCTACCCATCAATGGATATGGTAAGATTCACAACTTCTGGAACAGAAGCAACTATGGCAGCAGTGAGAGTTGCTAGAGCTTTCACAAATAGAAATAAGATTTTAAAGTTTGAAGGATGTTACCACGGACACTCAGATTCTCTTCTTGTAAGTTCAGGTTCTGGGCTTTTAACAGATGGGTATCAAGATAGTAACGGAATTACAGATGGAGTGTTAAAAGATACTTTAGTAGCAGCTTTTGGAGATGTAGAAAAGGTGAGAGAGATACTTTCAACTAAAGAGGTTGCGTGCTTAATAATGGAGCCTGTACCAGCAAATATGGGACTTATAAACAGCTCAAAAGAGTTTTTACAAGCAATGAGAGATATCTGTGATGAGACAGGAACTCTTCTAATATTTGATGAGGTTATATCAGGTCTGAGAGTTTCGTTAGGAGGAGCTCAAGAGTATTTTGGAGTGACTCCAGATATCACAACACTTGGTAAAATAATAGGTGGAGGTTATCCGGTAGGAGCTTTTGGAGGAAAGAAAGCTATTATGGATATGATTGCACCTGTAGGAAGAGTATATCATGCAGGAACATTATCTGGAAATCCAGTTGCAGTTAGAGCTGGATATGAAATGGTAAGTCATCTTCTTGAGAATAGAGAGACTCTATACAAAGAATTAGAAGAAAAAGTTAACTATATAACTGATGAAGTAAAAAAAATATCTGAAAAATACAGAGTTCCAGTTTGTATAAATAAGTTGGGATCACTGTTTACAATATTTTTTACAGAGCTAGATGAGGTTACAGCATTAGAGCATGTAATTAACTCTAATACAAATCATTACTCAATATATTTCAATACACTATTAGATAATGGAGTAGTAGCTCCACCGTCAAAATATGAAGCACATTTTGTTTCAACAGCTCATACAAAAGAGGATTTAGATAGAACTCTTGAAGTTATAGAGATGGCATTTAAAAAAATTGGTGAAATTGATGGAAAGTAAAAAATCATTTTTTCCCCTATTTATAGATTTAAACAATAGAAAGTGTTTAGTTGTAGGAGGGGGAAATATAGCCTTAAGAAAAATAAAAACTTTATTAGAATATGGGGCTGAAGTTAAAGTTGTAGCTTTAGATATATTACCTGAAATAAAGCTACTTGATTTAGAGATAGAAAAGCGTAGATTTGAAGCTGTGGACATTCAAAATAAGTTTTTAGTTGTTGCAGCAACAGATAATGAAAGCTTAAATGAAATGATAGTTGATTTGTGTGATGAGAAGGATATACTTGTAAATAACATAACTTCTAAAGAGTATATGTCAGCTAGATTTACTGCAAATATAGAGACACAGGATTATCAAATAGCAGTTTCAGCTAAGGGAAATCCTAAAGAATCTGTAAAATTAAAAAAAGAAATTACAGAATTTTTAAAAAATAGATAATTAAAAAAGCTAGAGAAGTATGAAAATACAACTCTAGCTTTTTTTATGATCATTGAAGAGTTCTAAAATCTCTTCAGAATATTGTCCATTTTCATCATGGGCAATAATCGGGGGAAGGATATTTAGAGTATCTTTACCATTTCTAATTCCTTCTATTAAAAGAATTTTAGCTGGTTTATCAATCTTTGAATGACAAAACTGAACCTTTTTTGGAGCAATTCCATATTTTCTCATGGTATCAATAATTTCTAAAAAACGATCTGGTCTATGAACCATTGCAAAATATCCTTTATCTTTTAAAAGCTTAGAAGATACTTCTATTAAAGAATCAAGGTCGATAGAAATCTCGTGTCTTGCAAGAGTTAACTGGTCTAAATCGTTTAGTTGATTTTCATTTCCATGGAATTTAAAAAAAGGTGGATTTGTAATAACAACATCTTGAGAACCATATTCAAAATATTCTTTCCAATTTTTCATATCATCATGAATAACATCTATCTGTTCACTCAGATTATTTAAGTTTATATTTTTTTTAGCTAAGTTAGCTGAAACCTCTTGAATTTCAAAGCCAGTTATTTTAGATTCGGTTCTTTGAGAAAGGAAAAGTGGGATAGCCCCATTCCCTGTTCCTAAATCTACAATCTTTTTTGTTCCTCTTGTAAGTGAAACAAAGTTAGAGATTAATAGAGAGTCCAAAGAAAAATTAAAAAAATCAGGTCTTTGAATTATTTTAAGATTTTTATTAAGTAGTTGATTAATAACTTCATTTTTTTCTAATGTCATTTTATACCTCCAAAGTTATTATAACAAAAAAGGCATAAAATTCAAATTTATATATCTCTAGTTAAAACAATATTAGAATCTGTTCCTAAAATATTTTCTAAAATTATATCTCCAACTTTTCTAGGAGATTTAATTTTAATATCTTTTAAAAGATTCATACAATCAAATATAAGCTCTTTAGGGATAGGTTTATCTGTTTTAACAGGAACCATATGATGGATTCCACCCTCCACTCTTATGATAGATGTGACAACCCTCTTAGGAGCTATAAGCTCCTCTTTACCATAAACTTCTCCTTTAGGGCACGAGTTACCAGTAACCTTATAATTATTTTCAATATCGATTGTCAAATGGCATCCAACAGGACATAGAATACAAATCATCTCTTTCATTAAATAACCTCCTGTAATTCAATAGTAATATCTTTAGAAATTCTTTTTAAAAGAACTTCAGGTAGAAGAATTTTTTCCATTTCTCCAGGAGCAAGGTGAACTCTTTTAAAGCTAGCGATAATGTTATCACCCTCTCTTACAACAATTTTTTTATTTTTGTAAACATTATTAACTCTCATAAAGATTTCAAGCTTATTTTGAAGATTATCAAGATTAATCATTTGAGGAACAGTATAAACGATTCCATCACCATTTTTAATAGTAGAAACATGCTCTAATTTACAGTTTTCGGCAGAAACATAACAAGCAGCAAACTTACCAGCTCTCTCCCCTTCTTCACTTACAAAATCCACAAGATCATGTACATGAACAACATTTCCACAAGCAAATACTCCAGGGATAGATGTTTCCATAGAGTCAGTAACGATAGGTCCATTAGTTCTATTATCAAGATTAACTCCAGCATCTTTAGAAAGATCATTTTCAGGAATTAGACCTACAGAAAGAAGAAGGGTATCACAGTCATATTCAATTTCTGTACCAGGGATTGGTTTTCTATTTTCATCAACTTTAGCGACAACAACTTTTTTCAATCGATCTCTTCCTTTTATATCTACGACAGTGTGTGATAGTAAAAGAGGGATTCCAAAGTCATCAAGACACTGTACGATATTTCTGTTAAGACCACCTGAGAATGGCATAAGCTCAACAACTGCTTCAACTTTAGCTCCTTCAAGAGTTAGACGTCTAGCCATAATAAGTCCAATATCTCCACTTCCTAAGATAACAGCTTTTTTACCAACCATATATCCTTCCATATTTATATATCTTTGAGCTGCACCAGCTGTAAAAATTCCAGAAGGTCTTTCACCAGGAATAGCGATAGCTCCTCTTGTTCTCTCTCTACATCCCATAGCTAGTATAACTGACCCAGCTTGGACCTCTTGATATCCATCAATAGGATTGATCATAGAAATAATTCTGTCTTGAGATATATTTAGAACCATAGTTTCTAATTTTATTTCAATAGGATATCCTTTAACCATCTCAATATATCTTTGAGCATATTCAGGACCAGTAAGTTCCTCTTTGAATTTGTGAAGGCCAAAACCATTATGAATACACTGTTGTAAAATACCACCTAACTCTTTATCTCTTTCTAAAATTAAAACTTTTTTAGCGCCATTTTCATAAGCCGATTTAGCAGCGGCAAGTCCAGCAGGACCTCCTCCTATAACAACAACATCATATTTCATTATTTTTTCAACTCCTCTATTAAAATATATGAATTAGCTTTATCTAAAATAATATCTTTCATGTCTTTATTTAACTCTTTAGATAAAATCTCTTGAACTCTAGGTCCACAGAATCCACCTTGGCATCTACCAGAACCAGGTCTACATCTTCTTTTAACAGCATCTAAAGTTACAGCTTTAACTGGTCTATTTATAGCTTCGATAATTTCACCTTCTGTAATCATTTCACATCTACATATAACTCTTCCAAATCTGCTGTCCTCTTTGATTTTTTTAGCTTTCTCTTCAGCTGAAAGATGCATAAAAGGTGTATGCTTTCTAGGAGCGATAAAATCTTTTTTATCAATAAGATTAACTCCTGTATTTTTTAACAGATCAACAGCTGCTAATGTTATTGCAGGAGCAGCTGAAAGCCCAGGAGACTTGATACCAGCAATATCAAAGAAACCTTTAACTGAAGATTCTTCGACGATGAAATCACCTCTATCAGATTCTGCTCTCATACCAGCAAATGTTCTGATATTTTCTCTAAAGTTAATGTTCTTAATAGAGTGGCTACCTTTGAATTTAATATAATCTAATTTGTCAGTAGCAGTTGACAGATCATCTCTGTCATCTAAATCTTGAGCATCTGGACCTACTAATAGGTTACCGTGAGCAGTGGGAGTTACAAGAATTCCTTTTCCCAGTTTTGAAGGACATTGGAAAACAGTATTAAAAACTCTACTACCTTGATTTTTATCTAAAACAAAATATTCACCTTTTCTTGGTTTTATTTTATAAGATTCAGGAGCGATCATATTATGAATGATGTCTGCATAAACCCCAGCACAGTTGAAAATATATTTACCATGGAAAATCCCAGCAGTTGTTGTAACATTAAACATTTCATCTAATTTTTCAATAGATTCAACTTCTGTATTAAGAAACAGTTCAACTCCATTTTCAACAGCATTATCCATAAGAGCCTCAGCTAATTCCCAAGGAGAAACAATCCCAGCAGATGAGCAATGAAGGGCAGCAATAGCACTATCATCAACATTAGGTTCAAGTTCTCTAAGTTTTTCTTGAGAAATGATACTTAATCCAGGAACTTTATTATTAAGTCCTCTACTGTATAAAGTATTTAAGTGTTCTAATTCATCTGCGTTAAAAGCTAGAACTAATGAACCATTTCTTTTAAATGGAACAGAAAATTCCTTACAAAGATCTTCATACATAGAATTTCCTAAAACGTTATATTTAGCCATAAGAGATCCTTCTTTAGCATCGTAACCGCCATGAACGATAGCACTATTAGCTTTAGTAGTTCCATTAGAAACGTCAGTATCTTTTTCTAAAACAGCAATCTTTAAATTATATTTAGAAAGTTCTCTAGCAATACCGGTTCCAATAATACCAGCACCAATGATTAAAACATCATACATAATATACCCTCCTAGTTATATAGCAAAAAAGAGAGCCCGAAAAAGAAGGGTAATTAAATACCCAACTTTTTTAGCTCTCTTCATCTCTATTGCTATTATTTAATTTTTATTTATAACACAATATACTACTTTTTTTTTAATTAGTCAAGTTCCCATTCTAAAGATCTTTCTACAGCTCTTTTCCATTTGCTATGTTTTTTATCTCTTTCTTCCTCTGTCATAGAAGGAAGGAAAGACTTTTCAAGACACCAATTCTTTTTGATTTCACTCTTATCATTCCAGAAACCTACTGATAGTCCTGCAAGGTATGCTGCTCCTAAAGCTGTAGTTTCAACAGTAGAAGGTCTATCTACAGGTTTTCCGATAATATCAGATTGGAATTGCATTAAGAAGTTGTTAGCAGATGCTCCACCATCAACTCTTAAAGCTTTTAATTCAATACCAGAATCTTCTTGCATAGCTTCTAAAACGTCTCTTGTCTGATAAGCTATAGACTCAAGAGTAGCTCTGATTATATGGTTTTTATTAGCTCCTCGAGTTAGACCAACAATAGCTCCTCTCGCATACATATCCCAATGAGGAGTTCCTAAACCAACGAAGGCTGGAACAAAGTAAACTCCACCATTATCTTTAACTTGAGTTGCAAAATATTCAGTATCTTTAGAATCAGAGATTATTTTTAACTCATCTCTTAACCATTGAACTGCTGCTCCAGCAACAAAGATACTTCCTTCAAGAGCATATTCTACTTTTCCATCAAGACCAATAGCAATAGTAGTTAAAAGTCCATTTTTACTTTGATACATTCTACTACCAGTATTCATCAGCATGAAACATCCAGTTCCATAAGTATTTTTTGCCTCACCTTTTTCAAAACAAGCTTGTCCAAATAGTGCAGCTTGTTGATCTCCAGCTACTCCACAAATAGGAACTCTGTGTCCACCTTTTCCACCTAAATTGGCATATCCAAAAGTTCCACTAGAATTTCTAACTTCAGGAAGCATAGATTTTGGAATGTTAAGTTCTTTTAGAAGTTTTTCATCCCAACAAAGGTCTTTAATATTATAGATCATAGTTCTAGATGCATTTGTATAGTCTGTAGCGTGAGCTTTACCATTAGTTAATTTCCAAATTAACCAAGTATCGATTGTACCGAATAAAAGCTCTCCCTTTTCAGCTTGTTCTCTTGCACCGTCAACATTATCTAAAATCCATTTTATTTTAGTTCCAGAGAAATAAGCATCTACAACTAGACCAGTATTATCTCTTATATATTCAGCGAGTCCTTTTGCTTTTAAGTCATCACAGATGTGTGCAGTTCTTCTACATTGCCATACAATAGCATTGTAAACAGGCTTTCCAGTAAGCTTATTCCAAACAACAGTAGTTTCTCTTTGGTTAGTGATTCCAATTCCAATAACATCGTGTTGAGATATTCCAGACTTAGCAATAGCTTCAGCTAAAACACCACTTTGACTAGCCCAAATTTCCATAGGGTCATGCTCAACCCACCCTTCTTTAGGATAGATTTGTTTGAATTCCTTTTGAGCGCTAGCTACAATGTTTTGTTGCTCATCAAAAATAATTGCTCTTGAACTAGTTGTTCCTTGGTCTAATGCGATTATATATTTCATAAAAACCTCCTAAGTTTATCTAAATAGCGCAGCAAATACAATTGCTCCAATGATTCCACCTACAATAGGTCCTGCAACAGGAACCCAAGCATAACCCCAATCAGAAGTTCCTTTATTAGTCATAGGAAGAAAAGCATGAACAATTCTTGGTCCTAAATCTCTAGCAGGGTTAATAGCATAACCTGTAGGACCACCTAAACTTAAACCTAAACTCCAAACATAAAAACCTGCTAGTAAAGGTCCTAATATTCCTGTAAATCCTCTAACTACATCCCCGTTAGGTAAAGTAGCGGTAAAGGCTTGGTTGTTTGAATGCCCTATAGCTAATAATCCAAAAACAAGCATAAAAGTACCGATAGCTTCTGTGATAAAGTTCCATTTTAAATCTCTGATAGCTGGACCAGTAGAGAAAGAAGCTAAAATAGCACCCTGATCAGTTGTTTCATCATAATGTCTTTTATAAGTAAGATATACAAAGATTTGTCCTAGCATAGCCCCAAGAAGTTGAGCTACAACGTAACCGAAAACAAGGTTTGTAGGGAAAAGACCAGCCATTGCAAAACCGATTGTAAGAGCAGGATTAAGATGGGCACCACTTATCCAACCAACAGCGTACGCTCCAGACATAACCGCAAATCCCCAAGCAGTAGTAATTACAATCCAACCAGAATTATTACCCTTACTTTTGTTAAGAACAACGTTAGCAACAACACCATTTCCGAGTAAAACTAAAATTGCAGTTCCGATAAATTCGGCTAAAAAAACGTTCATAATACCCTCCTATAAAATTTATTTATATTAAAAAAAGCTATTCAAAAAAAAGTTGTATCTCTTTGTTGAATAGCTTCTCTAATATCTCTGCTATACTAATCAATAATATTTAATTTAGTTGTAGATATAGCAACAGCACCACTTTTTAAGGCAATTTCTATATCCTCTTCATCCGATATTAATCCACCTGCAATTATAGGAATGCTGCTTTTTTTACAAAGCTTTTGAATAATCTTTGGCATAACACCAGGTAGAATTTCAATAGCATCAATAAATGTTTCATTGAAGAGTTTTAATGTTGTATTGAGTGATAGAGAATCAATTAAAAAACATCTTAAAACTACTAAAAAACCTACTTTGTGAGCATATTTAGCAACTTGAGATTTTGTAGTGATCACTCCATCAGCAAAAGTATTATCTCTTAAATAATCTATTGCGGAGTTATCCTTAGTATTTAAACCTTGAATCATATCAAGATGTATAAAACATAACTTACCACTTGCTTTAATCTGTCTAGTAGTTTCTTCTATTGAACAGATATCACTGCTAAGTAAAAATATAATTTTTGAAGAACTTGAAATAGCACTTTCAAGAGAATTTATATCTTTAACTGCTATAATCTTCTTATTTTCTGTTAAAATTCCTTTAAAATTTGAGTACATTTATAAACTCCTTATGCATCTTATCAATAATAAGTATACTATATTAAATTTAATTGTCAATATAAAAACCACCAAACATTAATATTTGACAAATGAAAAAAACTAAAGTATATAAGGAAAGTAAAGTAAAAAAAATCTGGAGGTATCCTATGAAGAAATTGATTAATGAGAAGGAAAATATTGTAAAAGAGATGATTCATGGAATGGTAAAAGCTTATCCTCAGAAGATAGAGGCATTAAATGATATGCCCGTGATACTTAGAAAAGATAAAAAAAATGGAAAAGTTGGGCTTGTAAGCGGTGGTGGAAGTGGACATGAGCCATCTCATGCAGGGTTTGTAGGATATGGAATGCTAGATGCAGCAGTGGCAGGAGAGGTGTTTACATCTCCAAGTGCTGATAAGGTTTATGAAGCTATAAAGGCTGTTGATTCAGGAGCGGGAGTACTACTAATAATAAAAAATTATAGTGGAGATGTCATGAATTTTGAAATGGCAGCAGAAATGGCAGAAATTGAGGGAATAAAAGTAAAAAAAGTGATAGTAGATGATGATATAGCGGTTGAAAATAGTACTTATACAGTTGGAAGAAGAGGGATTGCGGGTACAATATTTGTACATAAAATATTGGGTGCAGCCTCTGAAAAAGGGTATTCTTTAGATGAATTAGAAGCTTTAGGAGAGCGATTAGTTAAAAATATAAAAACAATGGGAATGGCACTAAAACCATGTACGGTGCTTACGACTGGAAAAACTAGTTTTGATTTAAAAGATGATGAAGTGGAGATAGGTTTGGGAATACATGGAGAGCCTGGGACACATAGAGAGAAAATACAAAGTGCAGACAAACATACAGAGTACCTTTTGGAGAAAATTTTAAAAGAAAGTGATGTAATAAAAGAAAAAGTAGCTGTTCTTGTAAATGGATTGGGAGAAACAACTTTAATTGAATTGTTTATAGTAAATAATAAAGTGGCAGATATGTTAAAAGAAAGAGGGATTGAAGTTGTGAAAACTTTAGTAGGGAACTATATGACATCTCTTGATATGGGAGGTTTTTCGATAACAATATTAAAATTGGATGAAGAGACAGAAAAACTATTGGGAGAGAAGTCCGATACGATAGCTTTAAAAACTTTTTAGGAGGAGATATGCAAATTTTAGAGATAGTTGAAAAAGTAGCAGATGTAATAAATCAAGAGAAAGACTATCTAAGTGAGTTAGATAGAGTTATAGGTGATAGCGACCATGGTGTGAATCTATCTAGAGGTTTTCAAAAGCTGATAGAAGAAAAAGACGGTTTAAAAAATTTAAATTATTCTGATTTTTTTAATAGAATAGCAATGGTTTTAATTTCAAATGTAGGAGGAGCTTCAGGAGCTATATATGGGACTGGTCTCATGAAAGTAGCTCAGAGTTTAAAAGGAAAGGAAAATTTAGACTTAGATACTGTAATAATAGCTTCGGATGCAATGGTAGCGGGAATAAAAATGAGAGGGAAGGCTGAAGCTGGAGAAAAAACAATGTTAGATACAATAATACCATCAGTAGAAGCATTGAAACAAAATAAAGATAAAGACCTAAGTGTTATTTTAGAGAATGTAGAATTAGCTGCAAAAACTGGAATGGAATCAACAAAAGATATGTTAGCAACAAAAGGAAGAGCAAGTTATTTAGGTGAAAGGAGTATAGGCCATATAGATCCTGGAGCAATGTCTTCTTATTTAATTATAAAAACAATCTGTGAAAATTTAAAAGTGGGTGAATGATGTTAGGATTTGTAATTGTATCACATAGTAAAAAATTAGCTCATGAAGTGATAGAGCTGTGTAATGAGATGAAAAAATATGATTTTCCTGTAATTAATGGAAGCGGAACTGCAGGAGAGTATTTAGGATCAGATCCACTTATAATAGTTGAAGCTATCAAAAAGGCTTATAAAAAAGATGGTGTTGCTATTTTTGGTGACTTGGGAAGTTCAATTTTAAATTCAGAGTTAGCTATAGAATTTTTAGATAAATCTTACGATAAATCAAAAATAAAGATTATGGATGCCCCATTAGTTGAAGGTGTAATAATATCTATGGCTATAAATGATGAAAAGTTAACTTTAGATGGATTGACAGCGGAGTTACATGGTTTTAAAACAATGAGCAAGGTATAAAAAAAAGGCTGATTATTTTCAGCCTTTTTCATTTGTTATACAGTTTTTGAAGGTTTTGTTAAACCAATTAGAACACAAGTTAATAAAGAACCTGCTGCAACTGCAAATAGATACATTAGAGGGTTCGTAATGATAGGAAGAACAAATAATCCACCATGAGGAGCAGGCAGTTGGCATTTAAAGGCCATAGCAAGTCCACCAGCAAGAGCCGATCCAGCAATACAGCTAGGAATAACTCTGATTGGATCCGCAGCAGCAAAAGGAATAGCTCCTTCTGTTATAAATGATGCTCCCATTATGTAATTTGTTAATCCAGCTTCTCTTTCCTCTTTGTCAAACTTATGCTTGAAGAAAGTTGTAGCAAGAGCAATACCTAGTGGTGGAGTCATACCTCCAGCCATAACAGCAGCATGTGGATAGTAATTTCCAGCAGCAATAGCAGCAATACCAAATGTGAATGCAGCTTTATTTATAGGTCCACCCATATCAATAGCCATCATACCACCAACAATAGCACCTAAAAGAATCAAGTTACCAGTTCCTAAACCATTTAAAAAGTTAGTTATACCAGAGTTAAGTGCAGCAACAGGAGATATAACAACTAGATACATTAAAACTCCAGTTATTAAAATTCCAAATAGTGGATAAAGTAGAACAGGTTTAATACCCTCTAGTTTCTCAGGTAATTTTGCAAATAATTTTTTTAATAAAAGAACAACATAACCACCAAGGAAACCACCAACAAGTCCTCCTAAGAAACCTCCACCATTATTAGCAGAGATAAGTCCCCCCACCATTGCAGGAGCAAATCCAGGTCTATCGGCAATACTCATTCCAATAAATCCAGCTAGAACAGGAATCATTAAGAAGAATGCATTTCCACCACCAATATCCATAAGAAGTTTAGCTATAGGACTAAAGCTAGGGTCAGTAGGATCAGATGCTTTAATACCAAAGATAAATGATATAGCAATTAAAATTCCACCACCAACAACGAAAGGAAGCATGTTAGAAACTCCACTCATAAGGTGTTTATAAAACCCTTTTCTTTCGCTTCCAGAAGATTGTTTTGAAGTTTCTTTAGATGAATATATAGGAGCTTTTTGATCTAAAGCATTTTGAATAAGATCTTGAGGTCTTTTTATTCCTTCTTTAACTCCAACGATTTCAACATGTTTTCCGCTGAATCTAGACATCTCAACATTTTTATCAGCTGCAATTATAATTCCTTTAGCATTTTTTATATCCTCTTGTGTAATTTCATTTTTTACTCCAGTAGAACCGTTAGTTTCAACTTTTATATTTACTCCCATCTCTTTAGCTTTTTTATTTAAAGCTTCTGCTGCCATATATGTATGTGCAATACCTGTAGGGCAAGCTGTAACAGCTAGAACATCAAAAGTTTTATTCTCCGATGAAACAAGTGTCTCCCCAACTTTTTCCTCTTTTAAAAGGATGTCTAAAACTTCTTGTTCAGTTTTAACTTGAAGTAGCTGCTCTCTAATATCATCATCAAGAAGTAATGAAGAGAGTTGAGATAGCGTTTCTATATGAGAATCTGTAGCATTAGCTGGTGCAGCAATCATAAAAAATAATTTAGAAGGTTCACCATCTAAAGAATCATAGTCAATACCATCTTTAGATAAACCAAAAGCAACAGTAGGAATTTTAACCGATTCAGATTTCCCGTGAGGAATAGCAATTCCTTCTTCTAGCCCCGTAGAACTTTGTTCCTCTCTTTTTAAAATTGTTTTTTTAAACTCTTCTTTATTATTTAATCTGCCATTAGCATAAAGAACATCAACAAGTTCATCAATAACATCTGCTTTAGTTTTAGATTTTAAATTTAATTTAATACAGTTTTTAACCAACATTTTTTCTAACATTCTGTCCTCCGAAATTATATATTTTTTATTTCTATCTCTTTAAGTAAGGTTTGTGTTGTTTCAAATTTTGCAAGCCCCTTAGAAAATGCTGTAGCACTACCAGAAGCAATACCATATTTATAGCAGTTTTCTAAATCTAAATTGTTATCTAATCCATAGATGAATCCACCAATCATAGAATCACCAGAACCGTTAGAACTAATCAGTTCTCCTTTAGGAACACCGGCGATATAAGTAGAGCTGTCTGAGATAAAAATTGAACCCTTAGCTCCTAGTGAAATCAAAACATTTTTAGCCCCCATAGCTTGTAGTTTTTTTCCAGCGTTGATAAGTTCTTCGTTAGTTGAAAAATTAGCTTTAAAAAACTCATTTATTTCATCTTGATTTGGTTTTATTAAAAAGACACCCTTTTTTAAAGCTGCTTCAAAAGGTTCCCCTCTAGTATCTAAAACAACTTTAACTCCATTAGGAAGAGACTCAATTATGTCTGCATATATTGAAGTAGGTAAAGAGTTAGGAACACTTCCAGAAAGAGAAAGAATATCCCCCTTTTTTAAGTTGTTTTTTAAATACTCAAGAAGATCATTTATACTTTCTGTATCGATAGTAGGAGATGTACCCGCAATTTCACTCTCTATTCCGTGGTTGTTAATTTTAATATTAATTCTAGTATCCTCTTTGATTTGAAAAAATTTTGTTTTTATACCATCGGCTTTTAAACTTTCTTCAATAAAGGTTCCGGTAAAACCACCAATAAATCCTAAACAAGTAGAATCAGTATTGTAATTCTTTAAAACTTTAGAGACATTAATACCTTTACCACCCGGGAGTTTATATGTTTCTTTTGGGATATTTAAATTTCCTTCAACAAAGGATTCAAAAGATAAAAAATAATCCAACGCTGGATTTAAAGTTAATGTGTAAATCATTTTACTACCTCCACTTTTGTTAACTG
>JAVWUC010000010.1:40216-45603 GCA_036667395.1 Cetobacterium sp.
GCTGGATTTAAAGTTAATGTGTAAATCATTTTACTACCTCCACTTTTGTTAACTGTGAATACTTCTCTGGAAGAGATGTATCGGTAATTAAAGTTCCTGCCTTTAATGGCGAGAAGTTGATAAAACTATTTTTCTCAAATTTTGAGCTATCACAAAGAAAAAAAATATTTTTTCCTCTAGAGATAGCCTTGCTCTTAACCATAGCTTCCTCTGAATCAGGAGTACTATAACCATCTAAATTAAAAGCATTAGCTCCTATAAAAACATAATCAAAATTAAATGTATTTAAGTATTCAACAGCGGCAAATCCAGTTGTGCAACTGGTTTTGCTTTTAATTTTTCCTCCGATTAGATAACTTTCAACTTCATAAGTTTCAAGTTCTTCAATCAAATTTAATCCATTTGTTACAACTTTAAGATTTAAACCTTTAAAATGTTTTATCATCTCTAGAGTAGTAGTTCCTGCATCTAAAAATATACAAGAATCGTTTTGAATAAAAGAAGCAGCAAGTTTAGCGATTTTTTCTTTTTCTGTTCTATTTATATTTTTTCTATATTGGATATTAAAATCTTTTGAAATATTTGAAGAAATATTTAAGATGGCCCCACCATGAACTCTTCTTATAAGTTCTTTTTTTTCTAGAGCAGCAAGATCTCTTCTTGCAGTAGCTTCAGACACATTTAATATTTTTATTATTTCTTTTAATTTAATGCTCTCTTTTTGTTTTAAAAGTTCTAAAATTAGATTTTCTCTTTCTATATTTAACATTTAATCACCACTTTCTATATAAACTATATTAGCATAGTGTAAAATAAAAATCAATCATTTTCTTTCAAAAACAATCATAAATGATCAAAAATGATAATAAAAAATAATTTAAAGGAATTTAAAGAATAAGTTATAATATACGAATTAGGAGGTATTGATGATGGAAAAATTAGATTTTGCTGAGAAAATAATAGGGAAAGAAAAATATTTTAATTCAGCAGTTGTTGCGTTAGTTGTTGAATTAAAAAATAAATTTTATATTTTATTTCAAAAAAGGGCAAAAGGAGTGAGACAAGGAGGAGATATATCTTTTCCAGGTGGAAAGGTGGAAGAGGGAGAAACAAGTTTAGAAGCCTCATTGAGAGAATGTTATGAAGAGATTGGTTTGTCTGAAGATAAAATAGATATAAAAGGGAAACTTGGAACACTGATAATACCTTCAGGAACTTTAGTAGAAGCTTTTTTAGGATTTGTTAAGATGGAAGATTTAAATGATTTGAATATCAATGAAAAAGAAGTTGAGGAGTGTTTCTTAATTCCTGTAGATTTCTTTAAAACAAATATTCCAAGAATAGAAAAGTTAGAAGTAGAGACAAAACCATACTATGAAGAGGGAGGGACAAGATATTATTTTCCGGCAAAAGAGTTGAATCTTCCAGAAATGTATCATCTTCCGTGGAAAAGTCCACCTAGAGAGGTCTATATGTATATATATCAAGATAGAGTGATATGGGGATTAACTGCTGAAATTGTTAAAGAAGTAATGAAATATATATAAAAAAGAGGCATTTTTATTTTGCCTCTTTTGATTTTTTTATTTAGAACATATTTTTTATACTCTGTAAAAAAATAGTTACGGCTAAAAGATCAGCTGCCCCGCCAGGACTAATTCTCTCTTTAGAGTATTTATTTTCAATCTCTTTTAAAAGTGAAATATCTAGTGGAGAATGTTCAAACATAGAATGAAGTTCCATAGCCTCTAATTTAACATTATTTAAAACATGTATATCATGTCTGTGTAAAATTGTAGTATCTTCTAGAGAACTCATAAGAAAAATCAAAGTTCTAACCATTGAAGCATTTATATCATTTTCCTTCAAAAGTGAATTTTCAAACACGTCAATAGCCTCATCAAAAATAATATCGAGCCCTTTTTTAACAATGCCACGAACTCCAACGATACCATGGTTTAAAAAAAGTTTTTCTCCGTGAGTTAAGTTTGATTTGGATCTTATATTGTCAAAATCTTTTAAAATATCTTTACACATCTCTGAAATTAAATTGGAAATATCTCTGAAACTAAGATTTTCAAATTTTGCTTTAGAAGCCATAGCTAGAGTAATACCAATAAGAAAGATCATCCCTTTATGAGTGTTTACATTATTGGTAGCTAAAAACATCTCTTGCTCAGAAACTTTTCCCATATATCTAATTTTTTTAAAAATTAAATCTATTGGAAGAGGAGAATACCCAGCTTTTGAAACACTTTTAAGATATGGAGTCAGAGCAAAACTGCTATCTAAAAAAGTAAAGAAGTCCATATCTTTATGAGCTCCTTTAGTTAAAGGAGAAACAAGTCCAAATGAAGGAGAAGATGAAACCTCTAAAACAATGGATTTCAACGCATTGTTTGAAAAAGTATTAGAGATAGACTCCTGTGTTTCAACAATATCTAAATATTGTTCATATTTTTCTTGTATTACATTTTGAATCTGCTTATGAGAATGTGCTCCAGTTCTTCCACAAACAAAAGCCATATTTTCACAGATAAGACATTTTCTTTTTTCACCACCAAAATCTGATCTTGAAAAAGGATAGCCAGTCTCATCAAAAACATCAATATCAACACATCTTCCAAGAGTATGATTATCTTCGATAACCATGGCAATTTTCTTTATCTCTATTCCTGGATAATCAATAGAAAATATATATGTTGGCCCTTCAATAGAAGATATTTTTTCCACTATAAGAATATCGGAGTTAAAAATTTCAGTAATCTCCTTTTTTATAACTTCTACAATAGATTTAGGGATAAAATTATTTTTATCTTCACCGGGATAATTAGCTCTTAAAACTAATATTGGTTTTTTAAATTTATTTATAATAGAGTTTTGAATTTCAACTCTTTTTTCTCTCATTAATAAAAATTCTTCTAAATTAAACATTGATTTTAGTGAACAGAACTAGAATTTTTGATTCTGTCTGTAATCTCCTTCCCTTTTGTTGATTGTAAAAATTCTAAAGTGGTTGCTGGGACAATTTTACTTATTTCATTCCAATTGTCTTCTTTTAGAAGTTGACGAACACAAGAAGCACTTATAGCTATATTGTCAGATTCTTTTCTAGGAATAATCTCAACATTTAATCCAAACTCCTTAAAAGTTTCAATCATAGTTTCATTATATTTGTTTGTAACTTCACAATAAGGCTCTTCACCAACAAATCTTGTAGAGATATTAAGTTTTTTACAAAAATGTTCAGCTGTAATTTTTGTATCAAGCTTCATAAATTCAGTTAAAGAATCGTCCTCTTTTCTAAGGAAATAGTTAGGGAAAGTTGCAGATGAAATAACATATTCAGAACTAGGTAAAACAGTTACATTGCTTAAATATGCAGTTCCCTTTTTCACAAGTTCAATTCTATCAATAAATGGGAATGAAGATTTATCCTCTTCAACAACTAGAACTAAGATATTATCCATTTTTTCTGAAGCTTTTTCAATAAGATATTGATGTCCTAAAGTGAATGGATTACAGTTCATTATCAATAAACCGTTATTTGAATCAACTGACCACTTAAGAGCAGTTTTCATATTTTCAATCGTTTTATCAATAGAGTTCAAACCAATCTCTAAAAGGGCGACCTTATCTGTTTTACTAATAGACTTGAAACCTACACCTTTAAAAATACTTTCATTAGATGGTTTTGTGAACACAAAAGAATGAAAAATTCCTTGATCGAAAGATTTGTTTAAAAGTGTTGTTACTAGTGTATTTGTAACACCTTCACCTCTCATAGAGTCATCTATTGCAAAACATTTGATAATATTTTTGCTTTTTGAAGCTGTAGCGACGATCTCTTCATCTTTTCTTATAACCAAAGAGTAATCAATTGTTTCATCAAAATTTAATTCGAACTTTTTTAAAAAAGTCTTTAACTCATTTTTTTGGTAATTGCTGTTTAAATTAAGTGTTTCTATATTCATTATTATTGAACAACTCCCTCTTTAATAATCTGTAGTTTGTTTGTTATATCATCTATATATTGGGTGAAAATATTTTGAGACTCAGCAAGAATCTCGCTTTTAGAAAGGGTGTATGCAGCATAGGATTTGTTATTTTCAACCCAAGAATCTTTTTCAATAGATTTTTGAATCAATTGTGTTGCTGTATAATCCATTAAATCAGGAAGTGCAGGAGACAATATCTTTTTAATGTATGGATCTGCAGGAACTAAAAAAGATTTGAAAATGATATCTTCTTCTTCTAAAATTTTATTTTTTAATTTGTCTTTAGCTTCTTTTGAGGCTTTTCCATTAGCGATTAAAGTTCCACTACTTCCTATTTTAGAAGAACCTATTCCTAAAATCTCATTTTCAGAATCAAAAGAAGTTGTTATTTTCTCTGCATTTTCAGAACTAGCCATAGGATTTTTCAATTCAGGTAGAGTAGTACATCCAAATAACGAGAATAAAAATATAGTTGAAATAGTTTTTTTTAACATAAAAATCCCCCCATTCTTATAATATACTAAATACTGGGAACAAATCCGAGTATTTTAATTTCTACATCCCTTTCTTTTTCTAGGTGTAAAGATTCTACAGAACTAAAAAAAAGATTTTCCTCTATTTGATAAGATGAGATATTGAATCTTTCCTTCGTTAAAATGTAGGTGATATCTCCAGTATTAGTTATTTCATTTGGATATTTAGAAATAAGGTATAATTTTTCACTATTGACTTCAGTAGTGTTTATGATAAACCAATTTGAACTTTGTAAAGCTAAAATCATCTCTTCACATAGAGGTGTTAAAATGTAGCTGATATTTTCTTTTTCTATAAAAAAAGTATTTAAATTGTCAAAAATTATAGGTTTAACATACTCTCCAAAAATTTTTTTTAGACCCAATAAAGATATAGAATCTCGATTAACAGCAACAGAAAGTGTGTCTTCTAACTTTCTACAAAAAGAGATTATTTCTGTATAGAAACTTTGTATTTCAAAAGCTGGTAAATTAGAAAAAGCAGCTAGTTTTTTAAAAATGAGAGCTTCTCTTTCAGGCACATAAACTCTGGTATTTGTTTGTAATTTACTCAGTCCAACTTCATGAACTAAATTCATCCGCTCTAAGATTAATTCAATAATATTTTTATCAATTTTATCAATTTTTTCTCTTAAATTAGCAAGATTTGTTGTAATTTTAATCACCCACTCCATGAACATTATTAATACATATTTTATAATATAAAGGTATCAAAATCAAATAAATATTGAAATATAGTGAAAAATCTTATAAAATTAGGTATTGAAATATTTTTATTAAATAAAGTTTCAGGAGGAAAATTATGAAGTTTTTTTCTTTGAATAAAAAAAAGTATGCGACTTTGACTGTTAAAGAA
>JAVWUC010000011.1:0-44332 GCA_036667395.1 Cetobacterium sp.
GATTCCTTTTTAAATCCCTCCGATTCAAAACTTTCTTTTATAAGTCCTCTGTCAATCTCATAGGTATACTTTATATTGCTGTTTCCATTATCCCTTTCAATAACAAGTATCTTTCCATCAAAACTAATAACTTTATACTTATTTCCTTCAGACTCCCAGCTATTACCTTTTTCTAAAGGCATCTTCATTATCATTAAATCACTATTAATTTTTCCAGGTTTATATTCTTCACCTTCGCCACTTAAGAATATTACAGTAGCTGACTCTGGTGTTATTTTTATAACCCTTGAAGTTTCTAGTGCTGTGGTCTCAGTTGTTTGTAAAACTAAATCATCTGATAATTTTTTAGTTCTAACTGTGTAACCACTATTCTCAAAGCCACCTGAATATTTTAAATTTGATTCAGGAAAAAATTTAAAAAGAGATATATCACTATCCTTTTTACAAGCTGTTAAAGAAAATATTGTAACTATAATTATTAAAAAAAATTTCATTTTTTCTCCTTCCTTCTGTTAATTACCAAGTTTTTCTAAAGGGATCCCATGATATTCCATTAAATTATCAGATATTATTTCAACACCATCTATTTTTGTATCTTTTGGCAACAATGTTTGAGTCGTTGGATTTGATGGGTATTTTTTTCCATTAAACTTCATAGCTACTTTTCCTGAAGGACCTCCTCCTCCAGAAACTTCAAGTATTATATCCCTCCATCCATTTGTAGTTTTATTACTAACTATAATTGGAGTGCGTAAGTTAGTAAACTTTGAGACTGTATCATATCCTTCACTTCTCTCTTTAAGAACAAGCCCAGAATCTCCCCCACTTCCTCCAAGCATAGGTCCATAAGCATACACTATTATTTCAGGCTTCTTATCTCCATCTAAATCGATATTATTATAAAAGTAATTGACTCTATCCTCTCCCCTTACAAGAGAAAACTCTCTTATCAAAGACTCTTCAACCTCAATATTTCTTTGAGTTTCTGACTTCATAGTCGGCATCTTATTTGCTAAAATTGATGCACCTACAAATACAAATACTGACATAGATAGCAACACCCTTTTTACTTTCATATTTTTTCCTCCTTCTGATTTTAAAAAATAAACTATTCATTATTTTTGTTAATTCTGAGAAAATAAAATAATATCTCCTTCTAATAAAATAGCATCACCTTTAGGAGTTATATAGTTCGAGTCTCTTTTTACAGAAATAATCAACATCCCTTTAGGAAGCTCTAAGTCTTTAATTTTTTTATTGATATATTCAGAATCGCTATCTAAAATCATCTTTTTTATAGCTAGCTCCTCTAATTCATCAACTTCAATCTCTTTGTCCTCTATTTCTTCCTCATCGAATAGCTTCAATTTTTTACCAACACTTTTCAATGTCATCCCTTGTAACAAAACAGAGAAAACTACGATGTAAAATGTTAAATTGAACATCCCTTGTGCATTAGGAAGTCCTTCTGTTATTGCCATAGTAGAAAATATTATAGGCACGGCACCTTTTAAGCCAGCCCAAGATATGAAAAACTTTTCCTTATTCGTAAATTTAAAAGGCCAAAGCAATCCATACACCACAATTATTCTAACTATAATTATCATTAAAACAGAAAGTAGAGTTCCTATATAGATATAGTCTAGCAATTGGCTCGGAAATACCAATAGCCCTAGTATTACGAACATAGCAATCTGCATAAACCAAGTTATCAATCTCATGTTTCTAATACTATTTAATTTAAAATTGAACTTTTCATTTCCAATCATTATTCCAGCTATATATATTGCAAGATATCCATTTCCTTCTATTACAGTAGCTAATCCAAAGCACATGAATACAATTGCTATTAAATGAATCGTCAAAAATTCCTCTCTCACAATTCTTATATAATTCGCTAATGGCAATGCCAACTTTCCAAAATAATAGCCTATTAGAGCTCCTAACCCAATCTGTTTTATTAAAAAAATACTCCCACTTAAAAGAGAGGTATTATCATTTTTAAAGAATGATATCAAAAACAATATTAGTGCATACGCCATTGGGTCATTACTTCCAGATTCAATTTCCACAACTGATTTTATATTTTTCTTCAGCTTAGAATCTCCTAGAATAGACATAACGGCAGCAGCGTCTGTAGATGATACCATCGCACTGAACAACAATGACTCTTTCAAAGTAAAACCTGTTAGGTAATACACTATTATCCCCGATAAAATAGCAGTTAACAAAACTCCTGCAGTTGCAAGTGTACAACTTGGATAAAAAGCTGTCTTCACATCCTCTTTTCTTGTCTCAAGTCCCCCTGAAAATATTATAAATATCAGAGCTAAACTTCCAATATTCTGTGCTAAAAAAGCATTATCAAAATATATTCTGCCTATCCCTTCTGAACCTGCCAACATCCCAACTAAAAGGAACATTATCAATAGCGGTATCTCCAATCTCTTAGATACTCTTATTGAAAACAAGCTCACCAATATAATTATTCCCACAATTAATATTTCAATTCCCATGCTTTACCTGCCTTCTAATTGTTAAAAAAATGTAAAAGTAATCCATATGTCGTCGCTCCAACCAATACTAAATATGAACCTACAAATAGTGTCAAAAATAAAGCTTTTAAATATTTATCCCCAGAGCTCTCTTCTTTTTTTAATATCTCATTTTCTTCATCCAATAATAGTTTTTTCATTTTAACCTCCAATTTTATTTAGATATAATTTAAATTTGGAAGTTCTTTAAATTCTTAAAACCCTCTGAGAATATCTTTCTAATATACTTATATGAAATATTTTAAAATATCTATTTAAGATGAAATTTTTTTCTAAGTCAATTTTTATAATTGGAGTAAAATTAAAATCGAACAAATAAAACTCTTCATCGTCATTATTGCTAATATTTTTATTATTATTTCTTATTGAAAGTGATTTTAATTCAGAATGATTAAAATTTATATATTTAATATTTTTTTCAGATTTTTTTTCTTTTATTTCGTGATCAATTGAAACATATATATGTTTTGTTTGTTTTATATCCTCTTTCAAATTTCCAAAGATGGAAATTATAAAAAAAAGAAGAAATAAAAAAATCTTTTTTTTCATTTTCTCACCTCTGTACTTTCTTCTTTTATTTTAGATGGTCTCCTTTAATTATTATCCCAATATTATACTTTATTTTATAAAATATACAACCAAATAAAAAACACTCTTTCGAGTGTTTTTTTGTAATTAATGTCCGCAGCTACATCCACATCCACCAGATGTATTTTCGCTCTCATCAATATATTTTGCTATTTGATCCAATCCTACAAATACATTTGTTCCACTACATTTTTCTACCACTAAAGATGGTACAGATCTAATTCCATACATTGCTGCTAAATCCTGATTTTCTAAAGCGTTTATAATCTCCACACCTTCTGTATCTGCTAACAATTCCTTAGCTGGTCCACAATATTGACAAGTTGGTGTTGTAAATAACATTATTTTCATAAAAACCTCCATCATAAAATACTTTTTTAGTATAATTAGATAATATAAAAATTTAGTAAAAAAGTCAAGAATTTTTAATTTTTCTTTTCCTTTAATTTTTCTTAAAATCAAGGTATAATACTCAATATTATTATTAAAATTAGGAGAATAAACAATGAAAAGAATTTTGAGTTTTATTTTTATTTTTACAACTTTAATATCTTCTGTTTTATTTGCAAACCCGAACAAGGGAAATAAGCATCATAAAAATTTTAATCAAGAAGATAACTGGGGATACAATAGAACAGATTTTGATGACTGGTTAGACTTACATCCAAGCTTTAAACATAAAGATAGAAAAAGATTAGAAAAATTTTACAAAGATCAATTAAAAGAAGAAAAACGTTTAAGAAAAGCCTTTGAAAGATATCATAGAGAGATTGCCACTCTACCCGCTTACAGAAACTACAACGACCCTTTAAAATATTTTATTAACGATTTTTTATACTACCCAAACAGAGTAAATGGATATAATTTTAGTGGAAATTTTAGAGATACTTTAACAAGAGAACAGAAAATAACCTCTGACTTTATAAATCTTATAAGTAATTTTTTCTAAATAATATTTAGGAGGCATCTATGAACTTAATTGAATTTTTTGGTATTATAGCTTCAGTTGTAATTTTTATTTCTTTGGCCATGACATCTATAATTAAACTTCGTTGGGTAAATACTTTAGGATGCCTTCTTTTTGCTATATATGGCATTATGATACACTCTATAGCTACAACTTTTTTAAATCTAGGTATTGCTGTTTTAAATCTATATTATTTGAAGAAGCTTTATCTTACTAAAGAAGATTTTAAATTAGTTTTAGCTGATAAAGAGAGTGAATATTTTAAATTTTTTCTCCATCAAAACTATAACGATTTAGAGTATTTTTTCTCCAAAATATCTTTTGATGATATGGATAAGATCTATTATTTAATTAGAAATAACTCTACTGTTGGTATTATTGGTTGGAACGAAAATCATAAAGAGATCACTATTCAAGTGGATTATGTCATAGATAAATTTAGAGATTTTAAATTTGGAAAATACCTTTTTATTCATAATATCTCTTTCTTTAAAAATCTTGGTTATAATAAAATTATACAAATAGCTCCTACTAAAGCCCATCAAGATTATGTGGAGAAAATAGGATTTAAAAAAGTATCTGAAAATATCTACTCAAAAGATATTTAAACAAACAAAAAAGGTGGAAAGTTCCACCTTTTTTATATTGCTGGTTCATTTTCTATTAAAATAATTGGATCTTCTACAAAAAAAGCTGGGTATTTGAATAACACTAAGTCATCTAATACTTTTAACTTTTCTTTTGTTGCCATTATTATTTTCTTTTCAGCTTTATTTATAGTATCCATACTCAAGGTTATTCTTTTATGTGGATATTTTGAACTTTCAGTTATCAGTGTTGGGTCTTCTACATTTACATCATCCATATCAAAAATAGAAGCCGTGTGACCATCATCTCCTATTCCTAAATAAACTAAATCAAATTTTATATTCCCTTTGAAATATTTTATTAATTTTTTTTCATAATCAATTTTAGAATCTAACGGTGTCTTTAACATCTCTATTCTATGAATATTTTTTTCTGGAATTTCTATTTTATCTAAAAGATTTTTTTTAAGAAGATTATAGTTACTATCTTGACTATTTAAAGGAACAAATCTCTCATCAACTAAAAATATATTTATTTTACTCCAATCTATATCCTCTTTTGATAATCTTTTAAAAAACTCTTTTGGAGTTTTCCCACCTGAAAATGCTACATTTACAACACTTTTCCCATATGATGACTCTTTAAAAATATCTACTGCTTTTTTAAACAGATCACTTTTTTTAGAAACTTTAACTATCCTCATATCTAATCCACCTTCTTTCGTCATTTTCTATTAACATATTGCTAGCTTCTGGTCCCCAACTTCCAGAAAAATATTCTTGAATTTGAAAGTTATTTCTGGTAGCTTCTATTATGGGCTCTACTACTTTCCACATACTTTCTATTTCATCCTCTCTTGCAAAAAGAGTTGAATCTCCTTTCAATATATCTAAAATCAACCTTTCATAAGCACTCAAATATGTATTATTTTTCAAATTAGAGTAGTCAAAAGTTAATTTTATAGGATGAGGATAATTTTTATCTCCAGGATATTTCACATTCATAGTTATCTCTATCTTTTCTTCAGGTTGAATCGTAAATATTACTTTATTGGGTAGAATTTTTGAACAACTATTTCCAAATAAATTTAAAGGAGGATTTTTAAAGATTACAACGACCTCAGTCACTTTCTCTTTTAATCTTTTTCCCGCTCTCAAATAAAATGGAACACCTGACCATCTCCAATTTTCTATGAATACTTTTCCTGAAAAAAATGTTGGTGTTTTTGAATCCTGTTCTATGCTTTTTTCTTCTAAATAACTTACTACATCTTTTCCTAAAATTTTCCCTTTTCTATATTGACCTAATACAATATTTTTTTCAATATCCTTTTTTTCTATTTTTTTTATGCTTTTAAAAATTTTCAATTTTTCATCTCTTATAGAATCTGGACTAAAACTTATTGGATATTCCATGCAAATTATACTTAAAATTTGTAACATATGATTTTGGATTATATCCTTTATTATTCCATTTTTATCATAAAATTCTCCTCTATTTTCTATACCTATTGTTTCTGAAATTGTTATTTGAACATGATCTATATACTCTCTTTTCCATATTGGTTCTAATATTAAATTTCCAAATCTAAAAAATAAAATATTTTGAACAGTTTCTTTTCCTAAGTAATGATCGATTCTATATATCTCATCTTCTTTAAACTTTTTCTGTAACTCTTTATTTAAATTTTTTGCTGAATTATAATCTGTTCCAAACGGTTTTTCCATAACTATTTTTTTATTTGTTCCTGTTTCAAATATATCTGTATTCTCAATTATTTTTAATGTTTTTAATACTAAATCTGGTGGTACAGCCAAATAAAAAACTATCTGCTTTTCCTCTCCTGAACTATTTTTAAACTCACTAATAACACTATTCAATATTTTACAATTTTCTGGTTCTTCTATATTTTCACTGTAGTAGCTAAATTTTTGATAGAACATTCTAAATAGTTCATCATCAAAATTTTCCTTTTCTAACTCTAATAAATTCTTTTTTATTATCTCAAAGCACATTTCATCCGATCTTTTTGCCCTTCCATGTAAAATAATTTTGAAATCTTTTTTTAATCTATTTTTTTTAAATAGATTAAAAAGAGATGGTATTATCTTTTTAGTACTTAAATCTCCCATTCCTCCAAAAATTATAAAAATAAATTCTACTATTCTATTTTCATCTAATTCATAACTACAAAATTCGTTCATATCAACTTTTAACACTATGACCTCCAAACTCTTTTCTCATTTTTGCAATAACTTTATCTGAAAATGACTCTTCCTGTCTCGATCTAAATCTTTGCATCAACGCCATAGTTATAACAGGTGAAGATACTTTTTCTGAAATTGCTTCTTCAACAGTCCAACGTCCCTCTCCTGAATCTTCTACATAACCTTTTATATTCTCAAGTTTAGGATCTTCTTTAAAAATATTTTTACTAATATCTAAAAGCAAAGATTCAATTATACTTCCATTCTGCCAAAGATTTGCTATTTTTGATAAATCCAGCTCATATTTACTATTTTTTTCTAATATCTCAAATCCTTCGGCATATGCTTGCATCATTCCATACTCGATTCCGTTATGAATCATTTTAACAAAATGTCCACTGCCTGATTTTCCAATATATTCATAGCCATCTTTTTTAGAAATGTCTTTTAATATTGGTAATATATAAGTGTATGCTTCTTCATCTCCACCAACCATGAAGCAATATCCTCGTTCAAACCCTAGCAATCCACCACTAGTTCCTATATCTAACCAGTTTAAATTCTTACTTTTTACTTTTTCACTATTTTCTATGCTATCTTTATAATTTGAATTTCCTGCATCAATAACTATGCTTCCTATTTTTAATTTATCCTTTAATAACATCAATGTTCCATTTGTTATTTTTCCTGATGGTAGCATTACCCAAACTATAGGATTTTTATGTGTATTTAATCTCTCTACAAATTCACCTAAACTATCTGTTACAACTCCACCTAACTCTTTTATTTTATTTAAAGCTTTTTTATCAACATCAAAACCTACAATTTCATGATTTTTAATCAAAAGTTTTCTAGCAATATTTCCACCCATTTTTCCCAAACCAACTATTCCAATCTTCATTAATAACCTCCTATTTAAAAATCCTTTTTAAATTCAAGTTTTTAATTGCGCTTCTAAAGCATTTACTTATTTTTTATATACCTTCCTTTTGTATTTTGAAATATATATTTTGATATTTTATAATTTTTTTTTAATAAAAGGAAATGCCTATGTTTATATGTACTCTAATGATAGATAAATAGCATAAAGGAGGATTTTTATGAGTAATAGTAACGCTAGTAATTCAACTGACCTTGTAAATATAAGAGATTTGCTTCCTGAGGATATTCCTATTCTACCTCTTGTTATAAGACCTATATTTCCAAACATTTTAACTCCGATAGCATTTACTGGTGAAGATTTTCTAAAAGCTATCCAAGATGCTGAAGAACACTACAATGGATTTATTGGTTTAGTCTTCACAAAAAATATTGATGATTCTGATTATTTCAATTCTGATTTATACGAAGTTGGAACTGTTGTAAAAATAAATAAGGTTACATCATTATCTCAAGATTCTGTTCAAGCTATTGTTTTTGGTGTTGAACGTTTTAAGAAGAAAAAAGTAGTCAATGGTAACTCGCGTATTTGCTGGAAAGTTAAATATAATCGAGAAAATGATGACTCTTCTATTGAGTTAAAAGCATATATGTTAGCTATAATGACATCTTTAAAAGAAATCTTTGAGGTAAATCCTATTTTAAAAGAGGAGTTGAAACTTTTAGTTTCTCAGGCATCATATGACCATCCTGGAATTTTCATAGATTTTGTCTCTTCAATGTTAAAAGCTGAAGCTAAAGATCTTCAAGAACTTCTAGAGGAGTTTAATATTGTTGATCGTTCACAGAGATTGCTTACAATGTTAAAAAATGAGTTAGAAATTTCTCAACTTCAAGCTAGAATTTCTAAACAAATAGAGGATAAAGTCAGTAAACAACAAAAAGAATATTTTTTAAGAGAGCAACTTAAACTTATTAAACAAGAGTTGGGATTAGAAAAAGATGAGAAATCTGCAGTTATAGATAAAATTATGGAACGTATCAGCCACATAACTTTATCTCCAGAAGCTGAAAAAGTTGTTAATGAACAGATGGAAAAACTTTCACTACTCGATCAAGGTTCACCTGAATATCATGTAGCTCGAACGTATATAGAGTCTATTGTTGAGCTTCCATGGGGAGTATTTTCAAAAGATCGACTTGATATAAAAAAAGCCAAAACAATTCTAGATAGAGATCATTATGGGCTAGAAGATATTAAAAATAATATTTTAGAGTTTGTAAGTACTGTTATAAAAACTGGTAATGTTAATGGATCTATTCTTTGCTTAGTTGGTCCACCTGGAGTTGGTAAAACATCTATCGGTAAATCTATAGCAGAATCATTGAATAGAGAATTCTATCGATTCTCTGTAGGTGGTATGATTGATGAAGCAGAAATTAAAGGTCACAGAAGAACATATATTGGAGCTATGCCAGGAAAAATTATTCAATCTTTAAAATTAGTTCAAACATCTAACCCTGTTATTATGATTGATGAAATAGATAAAATTGGAAATAGCTATAGAGGAGATCCCGCTTCTGCACTTTTAGAAGTACTTGACCCTGAACAAAACAAAGACTTCCTAGACCATTATCTTGATATCAGATATGATTTATCCAAGATACTGTTTGTTACAACTGCTAACCAATTAGATACAATTCCTAGACCTCTATTGGATAGAATGGAAATCATTCATCTTTCTGGTTATATTTTAGAAGAGAAATTACAAATTGCATTAAAGTACTTAATACCTCAACAGTTGAAGGCGCATGCTTTAAATAACAATGAAATCTCAATAAGTAAAAATGCTTTGAAATTTATTATTGATAAGTATGCACGTGAAGCTGGAGTTAGAACTTTGGATAAGTGTATTAGAAAAATAATGAGAAAAGTAAATTTAAAAATTGCCGAAGGTAATAAGGAGAAAGTTAGAATCAGTGAAAAGAATATTGAATCTTATTTAGGTGTTCCTTTTTTTATTACTGAAGAACTTTATCAAAAAGAAAGCCCTGGAGTTACTTTAGGTCTGGCTTGGACATCGATGGGTGGAGCTACACTCTATATAGAAGCCGTAAGTATTAGCAATAAAGAGGGTGGTCTTAAATTGACTGGACAACTTGGAGATGTAATGAAAGAATCTGCTGAAATTGCATACTCTTATGTTCGTTCACTTCTATCTAAAGATAAAAATCTTCCTATTGAAATTAAAGAATACTTTGAAAAAAATAAAATTCATTTACATGTTCCTGAAGGAGCTACACCTAAAGATGGTCCTTCTGCTGGAATAACAATGGCTTTAGCTCTTTATTCTCTAGCTTTAAATACCCCTGTAAAAAAAGGAATAGCTATGACTGGTGAACTTACATTAACAGGTAAAGTTTTACCTATTGGTGGTGTTAGAGAAAAAACTATTGCAGCTAGAAGAGTTGGAGTAAAAGAGTTGATTTTCCCTAAAGATAATAAAAAAGATTTTGATAGACTTCCAGATTTCTTAAAAAATGGAATTACTGTAAATTATGTTGATTATTTTACAGATGTTTTAAAATATGCTTTAGTTAAAAAATAAAAATTTAAACAGTTAAAAATGTCTCATATCTTTAAAATTTTAGATATGAGACATTTTTTATTTTTTTAAACATATACTTTTCAACACTTTTCCATCTAAGCTCTTAACATAAAAATTATCATTTTCAAAAATTCCATAACTATTTTCATTTCCATCTTTTGGCAATGAAATTGAGCCTGGATTTAAAATAAATATTCCTTCTTTTTCTTCTGCTAAAGGAATATGAGTATGTCCATAAATTAAAATATCTCCTTCACATAAACTAGGTAATTTTTCTTTATTAAAAATATGTCCATGTGTAGCAAATATTCTTTTTTTATTTAAAAATAGTGTCGTATAATCTCCCATAATTGGATATTCTAACAGCATTTGATCAACTTCACTATCACAATTCCCTCTAATCGCAAGAATTTTTTCTTTATAGGTATTTAATATTTCTGCCACCTCTTTTGGATTATAATCTTCTGGAAGAGGATTTCTAGGTCCGTGATATAACTCATCCCCCAATATTAAGATATAATCCGCATTTTCCACTTTGAAAGCCTCTAATGATTTTTTCAAAAAATAACTAGAACCATGTATGTCTGAAATTACAAAAATTTTCATAACTTACCTCCAACTTTAATTTTTATATCTAAATTACTTTTTATTATATATTAATTCTTATTACATGAAAAGTCTATTCTATGCTTTCCTCCAATTGATTAATTATACATTTTTGTATTTTTATATTTTTATGGTATAATAATAATAAAAATGTTTGGAGGTCAATGTGGAAGATAAATTTTTAATGGAATCTTTAAACAGCTTACTAAAAGATGATCTTTTTAAAATTTTAGCTAAATTTGATATAAAGCTTGCTAAAAGTACTGTTAAAGGAAAAATAATTGAAAAAATAATTGAGGTATATCAAAATAATAATGAGGCGTTTTTAGAAATTTTCTCAAAAGATACTATCGCACTTCTTTCTCAATATAATAAAGATAACAATCAAGTAAGTGAAAAAGATTTCTATGAATATGAGGAGTTCTTAATTCCACTTCAAAGTTTTGGATTTATATCTAAAAATATTATAAAAGAAAAAGATAACAATCACTATGTTATTTCAACTTGGTTTTTAGAAGTGATCGATAAAATTTCTAATATTGAAGATAACAAAAAAATAATTGATTTTAATCAAGAACTTGAAATGCTTATTTTAGGAATGATTAGATTCTATGGAGTTATTGATGAAAACAAACTTCTAGAATTACTAATCCCTACTTTTAAAGACATAACTTTAAATAAAATACACTCTTTTATTGATAATAGATGGATTTTAAATGTTTTTGTTACTAAAATACAGGATTCTGGAAGCAACCTTGTTTACTTTGTTGCAGATTCAGTTTCAGAACCGGTAGATATTTTACACGAGACAATAAAATATGAAAATCTAGATTATAAAATTTTAACAAATGATGAATATAAAAATTATTGGAACTATTTTTTCATTGAAAAAACTCAAGAAGTTGCAGATTTAATAGCTCTTCTTATGGCACATAAACTTCAAGGTGCTCAGATTGGTTTTGAAATAACTACTATTATAGATAAGATTAAAAATAATGTTCCTGTAAATGAAATTATTGATGACTTTAAAACAAGAGTTACTTTTGATAATTCAGATGCTGAACAAATATTTACTAATATTATATCTAGAATAGCTAATACACTTCCTTTATGGTGTTTAAAAGGTCATTCTTTTGTTGAGGTTTTTGGTGAAGCTCAGGCTCCTAGAACTGTTAATAAAATTGGCAGAAATGATGCTTGCCCTTGCGGATCAGGTAAAAAATATAAAAAATGTTGTGGTAAATAATAAAATAGGAGCTTATGCTCCTATTTTTTATAAATTATATTTGGTTTTTAGTTTGTACACCTTTATAGTATAGTATTTTCTGTATTTTGTCAATTTTTTTATTATATATCTTTGAATTGTATAATTTTTTCATGTATAATATATGGAAAAACTTAGGGAGTTGATCATGAATTTTTTAAACACTTTTTTTAAAATTAAGGAAAGAAACAGTACAATCAAGCACGAAATCATTGGTGGTACTACTACTTTTCTTACTATGGCTTACATTATTTTTATAAATCCAGCAATTCTTAGTGAAGCCGGTATGGATAAAGGAGCCCTTATAACTGTTACTATTTTATCTGCAACAATTGGTACACTTCTAGCTGCCTTTCTTGCTAATGTTCCTTTTGCTCTTGCACCAGGTATGGGATTAAATGCATTCTTTACATATTCTCTTGTAATTGGAAGAGGTATCCCTTGGGAAACTGCTCTTGGTATTGTTTTTCTTTCAGGTGTATTTTTCTTTATTCTTTCTATTGGTGGAATTAGAGAAAAAATTGCAAATGCTATCCCTCTTTGTTTAAAAATATCAGTTACCGGTGGTATTGGTCTTTTCATTGCATTTATTGGTTTGAAAACTCTTGGTATCGTTGCATCAAATCCTGCTACAATTATAGGTTTAGCTAGATTTAATACTAAAATACTTATCGGTATAGTAGGTCTTTTTATTGCAATAATATTAGAAATAAAAAAAGTTAAAGGTGGAATTTTAATCGGTATAGTTACTTCTACTGTTATTGGATTTTTCACAGGAGATACACTTTTACCTACATCAGTTGTATCTATGCCACCAAGTATCGCTCCAATTGCATTTAAACTTGATATTTTAAGTGCTCTTAAACTATCTCTTTTAGGACCTGCATTCTCATTTATGTTTGTTGACCTATTTGATTCACTTGGAACTCTTATAGCGTGTTCTAAAGAGATTGGAATTGCTGACAAAGATGGTAATGTAAAAGATTTAGGAAAAATGCTTTATGCCGATGTAACTTCTACTATGGTTGGTGCTGTACTAGGAACAAGTACTGTGACAACTCTTTCTGAGACTGCAGCTGGAATCGCAGCTGGGGCAAGAACTGGATTGGCATCTGTTGTTACTGCCGGTTTCTTTATTGTCTCTTTATTTTTTACACCTCTTGTATCTATAGTTCCATCATTTGCAACTGCACCTGCTCTTATAATTGTTGGTGTATATATGTTTAAAAATATTTGTGATCTTGATTGGAAAGATTATAAAACTCTTTTCCCAGCTTTTGTAACAATTCTTATGATGCCATTGACATACAGTATTAGTACGGGTCTAGCTTTTGGTTTCATATCTTATATTGTTATTCATGCAGGAACTGGAGATATTAAGAAATTAAATCCTACTCTACTATTTATTGGAGTATTATCTGTTCTTAGTTTAATTGTCTAATAAAAAAACCAGCTAATTAGCTGGTTTTTTCTATTAAATTAACTATTATTTCTATTAATCGCTCTCTTGCTGGAGATTTTGTCATAGGGGTATGATTAGAATCTAAAGTTATATATTCCCATCCTCTATCTTTAACTCTTTGTCTCATTATTTTTTTAGGTTTTTCTAAATGCTCAAAGCCTGTACTGTCTAAACAGTCTATATATGCTCCTCCTATACTGTTCCCAGTTCCATTAAAATGAACCTTTTCTAAATATGGATAAAATGGCATATCTTTTATTAATGGATGTTCTTTTCCAAATAATCTTTTTGGAAGATACTTTCCTTCTCCTTCTTTACTAGATATTTCGATTAGCTCCTTCTCTCTTTTCTCTCCGAAAAGAGTTAAAACACTTTCTCCATTTTCTAAGAAAAAACTGTCTATATATATCTGAAATTTTATTCTTTCTGGTATTTTTTCTACCACTACAGATATCACTGCACCTCCAAAAGAATGCCCTACTAAATAGACATCAGTCAAATTATTCTTTAAAATAACATCAATAATTTCATTGGCATAATCTGTTAAAGTAATTTTTTTTTCTAACAATACTTTTCTATCCCCCATTCCTGATAAACTAGGAGAATACACATTATTTCCGTAATATTTTAGTATTTTTTCAACATCTCTATAAACCCAGCCACCTACCCCCGCTCCGTGGATTAATACTATATTCTTTTTCATGTTTCACCTCTATAAAAATTTAAAAAGGCTTGATCAAATCAAGCCTTTTTAGTAACCATTACATTCCTGCTAATCTCATAAATGAATCTGGACCAATTGGTAATCCACTTACCATCCAAATCGCTAAGAAAAGACTCCATCCAACTAAGAATGCCATTGAATATGGAAGCATTACTGATATAAGTGTTCCTAGTGATGCTTTTTTATCGTACTTTTGCATGAATACTATTATCATAGCAAAGTAAGACATTAATGGAGAGATAATATTTGTACTTGAATCTCCAATTCTATAAGCTAACTGAGTAAATTGAGGAGTATAACCAACTCTCATCAACATAGGAATAAATACTGGTGCTAATATAGCCCATTTAGCTGATGCTGATCCCATAAATAGGTTTAAGAATCCTACAATTAAAATAAATCCTATAATTAATGGAATTCCTGTAATTCCTGTTGTTTCAAGGAAATCTGCACCTTTTACTGCTAATATTGTTCCTAAATTTGTATAGTTAAAGTATGCTATGAACTGAGCTGCAAAGAATACTAAAATTATATATCCTGACATTCCCTGCATTGATTTCCCTAGCATTGCCATTACATCTGAATCATTTTTTATAGTTCCAATCGATTTTCCATACGCAAGTCCTGGAATTGCAAAGAATAAAACGATAACTGGTACTAATCCACTTCCTAAGAAGTTCTTTCCTAAAGCAAAGTATAATGGAATCATAGCTAAAACCATTGCTACTGCTGCTAATCCTGCTGCTCTTAAAGCTTTTTTCTCTTCAGGTGAAACCTCTTGGAATTCCATCTTCTCTTCACCTGTATATCTTCCTAATCTTGGCTCTACAATTTTATCATTTATAAATGTTCCTATAGCTGCAATTACAAACGTTGATGCCATCATAAAGTACCAGTTTGCTGTTGGTAAAACTTCATATGTAGGATCTAATATTCTAGCTGCTTCTGTTGAAATTCCTCCCAATAATGGATCTATCGTTCCTATCAGTAAATTTGCTGAGAATCCTCCTGATACTCCTGCAAATGCTGCTGCTAGTCCAGCTATTGGATGTCTTCCAAATGACATAAATATCAATGCTGCAAGTGGTGGTAATACAACATAACCTGCATCTGAAGCTACGTTAGACATAATTCCTAAAAATATAACCATAACTGTTACTAATTTTTTAGGTGTTGATAAGGCTGCTTTTTTTAATACTGCTGCCATAAGTCCAGATCTTTCAGCTAGACCAATTCCAATTATTGCAACCAGTACAGTTCCTAATGGTGCAAATCCAGTAAAGTTCTTTACCATTGATGTAAATATATAATTTACACCCTCTTTAGACATTAAAGATCTTGTCGAGATAAGCATCTCTTCTGTCTTCATTGTTTTACTGTTGATTCCCACAAAATCAACTGACCATCCTAGTGCTGACCCAATCCCTGAAATAAATATTATTGCTACTGCTAATATTGCAAATAATGTTGCTGGATGTGGTAAAGCATTCCCCCCTTTTTCAACTATGTTTAAAAATTTGTCCACCAGACCCTTTTTTTGAGTTTGTTGTTGCTTTAATTCTGCTTCCATATTCCCCTCCATTTTTGATAATTTTTTTTCATTTTTATTTAAAATGCTTAATAAAATTTCCAACTCTAGATAAAGAATATCATATTCTTGTACAAATTAAAAAGATTAATTTTATATATCCTTTATAAATAATATATATATTATTCATCATTTCGTATATTTTGCGAACGTTTTTTTATAATTTTATCATTTTTTTATTTAAATTAGTTAAAACTTTATATGAATTTTTTGTTACAAGTACATCATCCTCTATTCTAACTCCTCCGAAATTTGGAATATAGATACCCGGTTCTATTGTTATTACCATTCCCTCTTTTAAAATTTTATTTTCAGCTTTAAAAGATACACCTGGATATTCATGAATTTGAAGTCCTATTCCATGTCCTAATCCATGTCCAAAATATTCACCATATCCTTTTTTTGTTATATAATCTCTAGCTATTGCATCCAATTCACTTGTTGAAATTCCTGGTTTTATAGCCTTTATTGCCATTTCATTAGCTGTTTTTACTATTTCATAAATTTCTAAATGTTTTTCTTTTGGAGTTTCACCTACATAAAATGTTCTTGTTATATCTGATGCATATCCATTATAAAAACATCCATAATCAATTGTTAAAAAACCTTCTTCTATAAACTTTTCACTAGCTACACCATGGGGTAAAGCTGATCTTTCATTCGATGCTACAATAATATCAAACGATGGTTTTGATGCTCCTAATTTTCTCATTTGATATTCTAATTCAGCAGCTATCTCTCTTTCTTTTATCCCAATTTTTATTTTTGGAATAGTTAACTCTAAAGCTTTTTCTGCTATTTTTATAGATTCTTCAATTATTTTAATTTCTGATTCATTCTTAATCTCTCTTTCTCTTATAAATAAATCATTTAAATTTAGATATTCTATGTTTTCAAAATTTTTTTTAAAAAGATCAAACTGATCAAGAGTTACTGATTGATTTTCAATTCCTAATTTTTTTACTTTATTTTCTTTTAACAGTTCTCCCACCTTTTTTAATGTGGAAATATTTTCACAAATTAATTCAAATCCATTTCTTTCTACCTCACTTTTTCCTTGTGAAACATATCTAAAATCTGTTATAAAGTATCTTTTATTTCCTATCGCTAATGCAGTTCCTGTTGTTCCAGTAAAACCTGTAAAGTATCTAATATTTAACATATTTGTTATCAGCACTGCATCCATACCCTGTTCTTTCATCAATCTTTCCAATTTCATTTTTACCCCCTTAAAATATTATTTTTCCTCCACCAATTACAAGTTCTCCTGAGTATATTACAAGATGTTGACCTCTTGCATTTTGTGGATTTTCTTTTTCATATTCAAAATAAAAACTACCTTGTTCTTCTATAATTTTTCCACTAAAACCATTACTTGAAAATCTAGGTTTTCCAATCAGTTCTAGTTCTTTTAATTTACTTTTAGAAACATGTAGTACAAAATTTTCTAGCTTTATTTTTTTCCTATTTAATTCAACATAGTCTCCTAAAATTATTTCATTTGATTCTGGTATTATATCTATAATAAAATATACTTTTGAAAAAAGTACACCTAACCCTCTTCTTTGACCAATAGTATATAATTGATACCCTTGATGTTGACCTAAAATTTTCCCCGTTTTATCTATAAAATTTCCTGGTTTTATTTTTTCTTTTAAATTCTTCTTTAAAAATTCAATATACCCCTCTTTTGCAAAACATATTCCTTGGCTATCTTTTTTATCATGAACATCTATTCCAAATTCTTTAGCTTTTTCTCTAACAATCATTTTTTCATACTTGGCTAATGGAAAAATCATTCTTTTTAGATCTTCAGGTTTTATTCTATATAACATATATCCTTGATCTTTTTTGTCATCCTTTGGTTTTTTCAAAAGAATTTCTTCAAAAATATTTTGGTTATCTATTTCACAATAATGACCTGTAGCTATAAAATATGCATTTTCCAAATTTGCTATTTCTAAAAGTTTTTTTATTTTTATTCCTTCATCACAAATTACACATGGTGATGGTGTCATCCCATTTGAATACTCATCTAAAAAATATTTTACTATTTTTTCTTTAAACTCTTCAACTACATCCAATATGATGTGTTTAATATCTAATTTTTCTGCTAATTTTTTTGCATCAATTAAATCCTGAGATTTTTTTTGTTCCTCACTACAAACTAATGTAACTCCTATAACTTCAAATCCATCATTTTTTAGCATATATGCTGATGTAGAAGAATCTACTCCTCCACTTAATCCTAAAACTACTTTTTTTCTATTCATTCTTTTCCTCTATTTTTTTGAAATATGAATTTCACCTATATTATATTTTTTTATTTCATTTCCTACAAAAACTTCAAGTCTCCCATCTTCTAGTATGTCTCCAGCGATTCCACTCTCTTCTTTACTTATTCCTACAATATCAATTCTCTTTCCATATAGATAATTAATATTATTTATTTCTTTTAACATCTCTTTCCAATTTCCGTTTTTAAATTTTGAAAAATCTTCAAAAAATGAATTAACAACATTTTCTATAATACTTTCTAAATTATAGTTTTTTCCTGTTTTCGTTTTCAAAGATATTGCAATATCTTTAGCTTCTCCAAATTCAAGATTATTTATATTTATACCTATTCCTATTATAATATAATTTCCTATCTTTTCTATCAATATACCACTTAATTTTTTATCTTCCAAATATAAATCATTTGTCCATTTAAATTTATAATCTAAAGGTTCTATCTTTTGCATTGTTTTTAAAAGAGAATAACCTACAACTAAAGATAATTTCATATATTCATTATCTGGAATCGATGGATCATATTTTAAAACAAACGAAAATAGGGCTGCTCCTTCTGAAGAAATCCATTTATTTCCTCTTCTTCCTCTTCCAGCCGTTTGAATTTTAGCTATTGCTAAATCTCTTTCTTCTAAATCTAATTTTTCTTTTAAAAATTTATTTGTTGAATCTATCTCATCAAATTTATAAACTCTCATCTCTCTCCTTTTAATTTTAGAAAATAAAATTAGGCAGAACACTATCTGCCTAATTTTTTTTAATCGTTGTATCCTTCTGGATTTCCTTTATGCCACTTCCATGCTGTTTCTATGATCGCATCTAAAGATGAGTATTTAGGTTTCCATTTTAACTCATCCATTGCTTTCTTTGAGCTTGCAACTAATTTTGCTGGATCTCCAGCTCTTCTTGGTGATACCTCAGCTATAATTGCATGTTTTGTTACTCTTCTTGCAACTTCTATAACTTGTTTAACAGAGAATCCCTCTCCATTTCCTAAGTTATATATTGCACTTTCTTCCCCTTTTGCAAGTCTATCTAGTGCTAATATATGTGCATCAACTAAGTCCATTACATGAACGTAATCTCTAATACAAGTTCCATCTTCTGTTGGGTAGTCATCACCATAGATAGCTATTTTTTCTCTTTTTCCTAAAGCAACTTGCAATATAATAGGAATCAAATGTGTTTCTGGTGAATGATCTTCACCTATCTCACCTGTTGGATATGCTCCTGCTACATTAAAATATCTAAGAGCAGTATATTTTATACCATAAGCATAGTCATACCACTTAAGAAGTTTTTCAACCATCAATTTACTTTCACCATATGGATTTGTTGGTTTAGTTTCATCCGTTTCCAATATTGGAATATTTTTAGGTTCTCCATATGTTGCTGCAGTTGATGAAAATACTATATTTTTTACTCCATGCTTTTTCATCGTATTTAATAAATTCATACTTCCCATCACATTGTTCTCAAAATACTTAGCAGGATTAGTCATACTTTCTCCTACTAATGAATCAGCTGCAAAATGTATTACTCCATCTATTTTATTTTCTTCAAATACCTTATTTAAAAACTCTATATCTCTTAAATCTCCTAGAACTAACTTAATATTCTCTGGGACAGCTTCTATATGACCAGTTTGCATATTATCTAATACTATAACCTCTCTTTTAGCCTCTATTAAAGCTTTTACAGCATGACTTCCTATATAACCAGCACCACCACAAACTAATATTGCCATTTTTTCCTCCTCTAGGTTTTTTCTTTATTATATTTAGTTTTCAAGGTTCAGTCAATCTTTTTAGCAACGATTATCTGAAGACTTTTTTTAATAACTAAAAAAAGATTAATTTGTAAAAATAGCTAGATTTTAATCTAGCTATTTCTAATCTATCTTATTTTATTTAATATTCCCATTCCATATACAGGCCCTGTATGAGATGCAATTGTTGCTCCTATCTCAAATCTTCCTCTATAGTCTAATTTTTTTGTTTTTTCAGCAATACTTCTCAGTTGATCAGCAGCCTCTAATTCACTACGAGTTCCACCCCAAGCAGTATACATAATTATTGAATTCTTTTCATTCTTTATTATTTTTTCCATATAAGATAAAGCTCCTCTTTCTCCTAAAGCTTTAGCCTCAATACAAACTTCACCATTTTCTAATTTTAGAACTGGTTTTATTTTTAAGAATCCACCTATTACAGAAGAAGCTCTACCTATTCTTCCACCTTTTTCTAAATAAGATAACTCTTTTACAACAAAGTATACTTTCATCTTATTTTTAGTTTCATCAATCCATTCAATAATATCATCAAATGAGCTACCATTTTGAACCATTTTAGCAGCCTCTATTACTATGTGCCCCAATGCAAATGTTACTGCTTTTGAGTCAACTATAGCTATATCGTCCTCTTTATTTAACATTCCTCTCGCTACTCTTGCAGCTTGTTGAGTTCCACTTAATTTACTTGAAATATGGATTGATATTATTTTTTTATATCCCTTTTCAAGTAGTTTTTCATACAATTCTTTGAATTCAGCTGGAGATGGTTGTGATGTTTTTGGTATAACTCCATCTTTTAATAATTGTCTCCAGAACTCACCTTTTGATATATCTACACCTTCTCTATAATATGTATCCCCTTCAAGTTTAATCTTTAAAGGTATTATATCTACGTCTAACCCTTTTATCATATCAGTAGTTAAGTCTGATGTTGAATCTGTTACAATTGCTATCTCTGGTAACTCTGGATTTCTATTCGTTATATAGATATAATATGGATAGTTATCTTGACCAATAACCATATCAGAGAATTTAACTGTAGATTTTATATCTTTTAAAACTCTATTAGCTTCCTCTGTTGATCCTTTACCAATACATGCAAATATATTTAATGTTTCACTATTTACACACATTTTATAAACCTTTTCAATAGTCTCTTCTAAAGTAGATGCTCTCAATCTAATTTTACCATCTATTAAAGCTATATAATCTCCCTGTGTAATAACAATGTCGTCCACTTTTGTATCTCTTACTGCTTGTGTTATTTCTATTGAGTTGTTAAAAGGTAATTGCTTTAATATATCATCCATACCGAAATCTTTATTTTTTACAACATATTCACCCTCAAGCATTGTTTTTGTTTCTAAAACTATTATCTCTTTAGATGATCTTTCAGCAGCAAGCTTTGCTGACGAGATTATATTTTTATTATTTGGTAGAATAACTATCTTATCTGCTTTTATCTTATTTATTCCCTCTTCTATGTCTGCGACACTTGGATTTTGTGTCTGTCCACCTATAAGAACCGCTGTTGCTCCATTATCTAGGAATAGATTTCCAAGCTCTGAATTATCAACTATTGCAAAATATGCTACTGGTTTACTATTTTCATTTTGAACTAAAATTTTTCCAGTTTTATTAGGTTTATGATGTTCTGCATCTGCTAATAACATATTTTTATGCTGAATCTCCATATTATCAATCTTTATATTTGAAAGATTTCCTAATTTTCCAGCAATATCTAATACTAATCCTGGAGTATTTGTATGGATATGTGTTTTTGTTTTTTTAGAAGTTTGAGCACAAACCATAGAATCTCCTAAATTTACAATTTTTGATTTATAATCATCTAAATCAAAATCTCCAGATTCTATTACAAACTCTGTACAATATTTAAATTTAATATCCTCAAACACATGCATAGTTGAGTGTTCCATTAAATCTTTTCTTTTTGCTTGAGATTGAACTATTCTCTCTAAATCGTTTAACATATCTGGATCTGTTACTGATTTTTCAAAACCTTCTAAAATATAGAATATTCCTTGCCCACCAGCGTCAACTACTCCAGCTTCCTTTAACTTAGGTAATTGGTTTGGTGTTTCTTGTACTGCATCATATGCTGCTTCTTTTAAGTAAACTAAAAATGGAATGAAATCATCCGATGGACCATCATATTTTTCAGCTTCTTCTGCTACTCTTCTTATAACAGTCAGCATTGTTCCTTCTACAGGCTCACTAACAGCTTTATATGCCTTTTCTTTAGCTAGTCTAAACGCTACCTTAACATCGTCTACACTAACCTCCTCTTTAGTTCTAACACCCTCTAAAAACCCTTGAATTATTTGAGAAAGAATTGTTCCTGAGTTTCCTCTCGCTCCTAATAATATAGCTTCAGAAACAATTTCTGCTAATTCCTCCATATCTGGTTCATGATTTAATTTTATTAAATCGTTTTCAACCGCTTGTAATGTCATTGACATATTTGTTCCTGTATCTCCATCTGGAACAGGATAAACATTTAAGTCATTTAAAACATCTGAATATTTTGATAACCATCTACTGGCTGCAATTAATAATTTTGTTAGCCTTGTAGAGTTCAATACTCTTACTTCTATATTCATTATTTTCCTCCATTTTTAAAATGTTGGTGGATTTACCACCCAAAGAGCTTTTGCTCTTCTATCTGAATTATTTTTAAACCTATGTTTTTGACTAGATTTAAAATAGAAACTATCTCCTTCATGTAATGAATGAACTGTTTCTTCTATATATATATCTAAACTTCCCTCAAGAATGAAAATAAATTCCTCTCCTGAGTGAGTGTAATAACTTCTTCCACTCTCTCCACCTGGTCCTATTTCATATAAAATTGGCTCCATACTTTTCTCTATATTTGAAGATGTTAATAAAGAAATCGTTGTATTTGAATCTACGCTCTCTACAAACTTTCTTTCCTTTGCTCTTATTAAATCTGAATTTTTTTTAACTTCCTCATCTTCAATCAGATAGCTAACTCTTACATCTAGTGAATTGGCAATCTTTTTTAAATTTTCTATTGAAGGAGATGCTTTTCCCTGTTCAATTTGTGATAAAAAGCTCGCTGATAAATCAACCATTGTTGCTAACTCTCTTAATGATAATGATTTTTCATTTCTGCTCTTCTTTATTCTTTCTCCTATACTCACTACTGTTCATCCTCCTCTAACATTTTATAAAGTTCAAATAGACTATGGAGAACTGCTTTTTGTCTTATTCGACTTCTATCTCCTTTAAAATTAAATTTAAAAGTTGATACCTTCTCTTTAACTTTAATTCCCACATAAACAAGTCCTACTGGTTTTTCCTCTGTCCCCCCTGTTGGTCCAGCTATGCCAGTTGTAGAGATAGCTACTTCTGTATCTAAACCTAATACCATCTTCTCCGCTACCTCTTTGCTTACAGCCCCATATATATCTATTATATTTTTCTCTATATTTAATCTTTGCACTTTCGAAACATTACTATATGAAATAATTCCCTCTTTAAAAACTTCAGAAACTCCAGATACATCTATAAACTTAGATGTTAATAGACCTCCTGTACATGATTCAGCAATCGAAATTGAATATTTTTTATTTTTCAATAAATTGACAATTTTGTTTTCTAATGTTTCTTTATCCTCTCCGAATATGTGCTTGCCTATACTATTATATATCTTTTCTTTAATTTTTTCTACTGTGTTTTTATTCACTTGTGTAGTTTGCATTCTAACTATTATACCATAATCTTTTACTAAAAACTCATATTCTATCTCTGGACTTGTAAAATACTCCTTTATTTTTTCTTCTAAATGTGATTCAGGTATTCCTACAACTATTAAATCTTTTATATATATTGGATCTACTTTTCTACTCTTTTCTTTTGAATATAGTTCCAAAAATTTAGGGAACATATTAAATAGTTCTCTTGGTACACCAGGAAAAGCTACTATATCATCTATATAAAAGGCTGGTGCCATTCCAACATCATTTTTTATAGATAGTGCTCCTTCGGGTTTTTCAACCTCTTTATGATTTTTATTTAAAAAATCTATATTTAGTTTTTTAAACTTTTCTTTTAACTCTAAAAGTTCATCTTTTTCAACAATAAGTTTTTTATTTAAAAATTTACTTATTGCCATTTTTGTTAAATCATCATCAGTAGGTCCTAAACCACCAGAAACTATGATTAAATCGCTACTTTTTTTTGCAAATTTTAATGCCTCTATAATCTGCTCTAAGGAATCTCCAACAGTTAATTTATATGCTATCTTAATCCCATATTTATTCAACTCTTCAGCCATATATATACTATTTGTATCTATTGTTGCTCCATTTAATAACTCTGTCCCTACCAATACTAAAGTACACTTCATATTTAACCATCTCCATTAGAAAAATATAGTCCAAATACAAACCATTAAGAAGTTACCAATAACTCCTGCTAGAAAATCATCTAATACTACTCCAATTCCATTTCCAAAAAATTGTGACTTATATATAGGACCTATCTTTGTTATATCGAAAAATCTAAAAATAACAAAACCTATTATAATTGCCATTGATGTTTGAAAAATTCCAACTGGATTTATTAAAAATAACGTTGTTAGAAATCCTAAAACTTCATCTATAACTACAGCTTGTGGATCTTTTTCCTTATAAATCTCTCTTTCTGCAATATCCGATACATAAACTGCAACCGCAAAAAATGTCATTAAAAACATAAAATAAAAAGAGTTATATATCATATTGTTAGGAAATATTTTTTTTAACATTACCAGTCCTATATATAATGGAATTCCACCTAAAGTTCCAAATGTTCCTGGAGCTATAGGCATCTCTCCCAAACCAAATACTGTTGCCAAATTTTTAACAGTTCTTTTCTTCAACTAAAACACCCCTTTTTCATAGTTGTATGCTCTGTATTCTCCCTGACCTTCTAATACAGATTGGATCTCTTCTTCTGATTCTGTTGTAAATTCTAGAACAAGTTCTGAAACTCCTATTTTTCTTAAGTATTCTTTATCTTTTAAAATATTAAGAGGTTTTTCTAAATATATTTCACTGTTTCCCAGTGAATTTTTTAAAACAGTAAATTTGTCCCCTTGATCGTTTTGAATTTCAATTTTATTATCTTCAAATAACGAAAGTTCTGTATACATAGCTCTTGGTCTTCCATATGCTAATATAGCTTTTTTTATTTTTGTTTCTCCAATTTCTTCTAATCTTCTATAGCTTATTTCTGGTGATACTATTATTGTATCGACCTTTTCTAATGATGAAAAATAATCAAAGGCATAACGATTTGAGATATTTAGATTCCATCCTAATGTAACCTTTGAATTTTTATTCTCTAGTAATTGATAAAGATTTGTAGCCATTTTATTGTTCAAATCTACCTCTTTTAAAATGCCCTCTCTTGCCACATCATATCCTCTAGAATATATCTTTTCTATTCCTAATTTTTTCAATATATCTTTTTGCTCTTCTGTTGATGCAATTGCCGATAATATAATATCTTTTTGAATAGGTAGTTTTCTTTCAATTTTTTTTATTTCTTCTGATATATTTTTTCTATAGCTTAAAATCAATTGATTTGAAAGCTTTGTCACTACATCTCTTTTTAACTGCTTCAATAAAGAGATTGGTAAAAATAGATTTTCATCAATTTCTATATTCTTAACTTTTCCAACAAATGTAGTATCTCCTATCTCCAATATTTTTTCTTCTATAACATCTCTTGAAGTTCCTTTATTCTTAGCCACTTCTAATAAACTATCACTTTCTAATGTAGCTATTATTTTTTTGTTCTTATTATTATAAGCTGATACTTCTATTCTTGCTTTTTCTCCAATTTTACCTATGAAGTTAAACTCTATTAAATGTTTTTTATCAACTTGTTTTAATCTGTTTTCTGTTAAATCATTAATCTCTTTAGAATAATTTCTAAAAATATATTTTGTTCCTTTAGGAGTATCTTTAATAATTATAGTCTCATCTTTTTCTGCTGATTTTTTTGTAGTTTTATCTATTAATTCTATTTTATTTATATATGTTCCACCTAAGTTTTCATAGTCTTTAGATAAAAAAATAACTCCATCTCCTAAAACTATTCTCTCTTTAAGTTTTAATTCTCTTCCTTTTAAAATACCTAATTCTTTTCCAAGATTACTAGCATAATCTGAATTCATTAAATTTTCTCTATCACTATAAAAATATCCTTTGCTATAACCTCTATTAAAAATATGAGAACTTTTTTCTTCAACTTTTTTCCCATCAATTAACTCTTTATAATAAGAGACTGTCTGGAACACATAGTTGGGCTCTTTCATTCTTCCTTCTAATTTGATGCTGTCTATTCCTATCTCTTTTAATTTTTGTATCTCTTCATAGCCATAGAATTGATCTTTAGGACTCAACACATAACTGCTCTCATTTTCCTCTGACACATATTTTTTTCTACAAGGTTGTGCGCACATACCCCTATTACCACTACGCCCACCTATAAAACTACTCATATAGCAGTTTCCTGAGTAAGAAATACATAAAGCACCTGAAACAAATATCTCTAACTCAATATCAGTTTTTTCTCTAATTTCTTTTATCTCTTCAAAACTTAATTCTCTTGGTAAAACAACTCTTTCAAAACCGATGGACTTCAAAAAATTTGCTTCTACATGATTTGCAACTGTCATCTGAGTACTTCCATGTAACTCTAATCCTGGATAATTTTCTTTTATAAACTTAGCTAATCCAAAATCTTGAACGATTACTGCATCTAAACCATGTTTATAAAGCTCTCTTAAATTTATAGAAATCGCTTCTATCTCAACATCCATCATTATTGTATTTAAAGTTAAAAATACTTTTACTCCTCTTAAATGGGCATAATCAAGAGCATCTTTATACTCTTCCAATGTTAAATTCACTGCATTTCTTCTAGCACCGAATCCTTTTAATCCCATATATATTTCATCAGCACCTGCTTTTATAGCTGCATGAAATCTTTCAATACTTCCCGCTGGGGCAACAATTTTCATATTTTTCCTCTCTTATTCTTTCTATTAAATCTAATACTTTTTTTTCTAACTCTTCCAAACTTCCATTATTTTCAATAATAATATCAGCCTTCTTTAATTTTTCTTCTCTTGGCATCTGTTTTTCTAAAATTTTTTTTATAAATTCAGGACTTAAATTGTCTCTTTTTTCCACTCTTTCTAACTGTAATTGATAATCTATATCCACTAATATAACTTTATTACAAAATTTTTCTAACCCAACTTCAAAAAGAAGAGGTATATCAAAAATAACTATCTCTTTTTTATCAAAAAATTCCTTACTTAAATCTTCATAATATCTTTTTACTTTAGGATGAATTATATTATTTAAAATCTTTAATTTTTTACTGTTATTAAAAACCTCTTTTTTTAATAGTTCTTTATCTATTAAATTTCTATCCGTTATAAACTTCTTTCCTAACTTTTTTTCTATTTCCTTTTTCGTTTCTTCTGTTTCTAATATATCTTTAGCTATTACATCAGCATCAAAAATTTTTATTCCAATAGAACCTAAAATTTTACTCACTGTTGATTTTCCACTTCCTATACCACCAGTTAGTCCTAATATCATAATCGTTCTCCTTTTAAAGAATATATTATATTCTATCATATTTTCTAGGTTTTTTTATAAAAAAAAATGGGTGAAATCAAATTCCACCCATGGTTTTATTTTATTAAGCAGCTGTTACTTCTTTAGCTATTGGACCTTTATTTCCATCTTCAACGATGAAAGAAACATTTTGCCCCTCTTCTAAAGTTCTAAACCCTTCCCCAACAATTCCTGTGAAGTGTACAAAATAATCGTTCCCCTCTTCGCAAGTTACAAAACCAAATCCTTTTTCTTTGTTAAACCATTTTACTGTTCCTTTTAACATTTCAACCTCCAAATATAAATAAAGTTATATAAGTCCCCCTAGGCACTTTATGGATATATTATACCCTAATATAGTTATAAATGCAATACATAACGTTTGTTTTTTGAAGAAAAATGTAAATTTTTAGTCATTAATATCATTTTATTTTTTGATATTTTTTTGTATTTTAGTTCAAAATATCAGTATTTTTTAATAATATTAGGTAAATAAAAAAAGAGATTGATTACTCAATCTCTTTCTAAGAATTAGTATTAAACTAATTCGATTATAGCCATCTCAGCAGAATCTCCCTTTCTTACAGAAGTTCTGATGATTCTTGTGTATCCACCATTTCTCTCAGAATACTTTGGAGCTAAGTCATTAAATATCTTAGCTACAGCCTCTTCGCTTCTTAAGAATGCAAATGCTTGTCTTCTGTGTGCAAGAGTTCCTTTTTTACCAAGAGTAACCATTCTCTCAGCAAACTTTCTAAGTTCTTTTGCTCTAGTAACAGTAGTTTCTATTCTATCTGATAAAATTAGAGATATTGTTAAGTTCATTAACATAGCTTTTCTATGGTCAGCTCTTCTCCCTAACTTTCTATATGATTTATTGTGGTTCATTAGTCAGTTAGCCTCCTTATCTAAATTATTCTACAGATCCGTTTCCATTAAGATCGAACCCAAGTTCTTTCATCTTTTCAAGGATCTCATCTAGTGATTTTCTTCCTAGATTTTTTATTTTTAGAAGTTCATTCATTGACATTTTAGCCAATTGTCCAACCTCTTCTATTCCTGCTTTCTTTAGGCAGTTAAATGATCTAACTGTTAAATCAAGCTCTTCAATTCTAGTGTTCATAACATCATCAACTTTATTGATAGATGCTGGAGTTTCCTCCTCTTCCTCAAGATCTACTCTTAAGTGCTCCATTTTGTTTCCTAAATCTAGGAATGGATCTAGATGATACTTTAGAAGCTCTATAGCATAAGAAACAGCATCTCTTATCTCTACACTTCCATCAGTTTCTATATCTAAAGTTAACTTGTCGAAATCAGTCATTCTTCCAACCATTGTATCCTGAACAGAATATGATACTTTTTTGATTGGTGTATATATAGCATCAACTGCTATAAAGTCTACAGCCCAATCTTTTTTCTCTATCTCTTCAGCAACAACAAATCCTTCACCAGTATCAACTATAAACTCCATATCGATCTCTCTATCTGTAGTTAATGTACAGATGATTTGATCTGGATTTACAATCTCTAACCCGATATCTGGTATTATATCAGCAGCTGTAACAGTCTTAGGTCCCTTTGCAGAAAGAGTCATTTTTCTTTCTCCAGCAGTTTCTGCCTTTATTACTACCTCTTTCACGTTTAGTAAAATTTCTGTTACAGCTTCTTTAACACCTTCCATAACTGAAAACTCACTTAGTACTCCATCAATTCTAACACCTTTGATTGCAGCACCTGGGATAGATGATAGTAAAACTCTTCTCAAAGCATTACCAATTGTATGTCCATATCCTCTATATAAAGGTTCTATAACATATTGACCTGAAAAGTCACTTGTTTTTAATTCGGTAATGTTAATACCCTTAGCATGTTTTTCTATTTTTAACATTTAATCAACTCCTGTCAAAGGATTTATTATCTTGAGTAGAACTCAACTATTAAAGCCTCATTTAAATCGTAATCTAAATCGTCTTTAGTTGGGTTCTGAAGAACTTTTCCTGCGAAGTTAGCTTTATCTAACTCTAACCATGCTGGAACTGTTTTCTCTTCTACTGCAGTCTTTATGATCTCTAAGTTTTTAGAGTTCTCGATTACAGATACTACATCCCCTGCTTTTACTCTATAAGATGCAATGTTAACTTTTCTTCCGTTAACTGCAATGTGTCCATGAGACACAACTTGTCTAGATTGTCTTCTAGTTTTAGCGAACCCTAGTCTATAAACTACGTTCTCTAATCTTCTTTCTAAATACTGGATTAAAGTTAAACCTGTAACTCCATCCTTTCTTGAAGCCTCATCATATAATTTTCTGAACTGCTTCTCCATTACATTGTATATAAATTTAGCCTTTTGCTTTTCGTTTAACTGAATTGCATACTCAGTAGGCTTTTTGTTTGCGTTTGGTCTTGGCCCTCTATTTGAAGATTTGCTAACTCCTAAAACAACTGGGTCGATTCCTAGAGCTCTACATTTCTTTAAAACAGGCTGTCTATTTCTTGCCATCTCTTTTTTGTTCCTCCTTCACTTAATAATTTTTCTACGATAATGAGCTTGAATATTGAGTAATTACACTCTTCTTCTTTTTGGTGGTCTACATCCGTTGTGTGGAACTGGAGTTACGTCAGTAATCTTTGTAACCTCTAATCCTGCAGCTTGAAGAGATCTGATACATGCTTCTCTTCCTGATCCAGGTCCTTTCACTTTTACTTCAACCTTTTTCATTCCGTTTTCCATTGCTATATGAGCTGCTTGCTCTGCTGCGATTTGAGCCGCAAATGGAGTTCCTTTTTTAGTACCTTTGAAACCAGAAGTTCCTCCTGATTTCCAACTTACTACTTTACCATCCACATCAGTAATTGCTACTATTGTGTTATTGAAAGTTGAGTGTATATGAGCTACTCCGTTAGGAATATTTTTCAATTTCTTTTTAACTTTAGCTACTTTCTTCTTAGCCAATTTAAGCTACCTCCTTACGATAAAATTCCGTTTTTTACTATACTACAATTAGCTTAAAACTATCTCTTTATAGGTTTTTTAGGACCTTTTCTAGTTCTTGCATTTGTCTTTGACTTCTGTCCTCTTACTGGTAAGTTCATTTTATGTCTTGAACCTCTGTAACATCTGATGTCCATAAGTCTCTTTATTGCAAGTCTGATCTCTTTTCTAAGATCTCCCTCTACTTTTACACCTTCAACAATGGCTCTGATTTTATTTAACTCTTCTTCTGTTAAATCCTTTACTCTAGTGTCAAAGTTTACTCCTGCTTCTGTTAAAACTTTTTGTGAAGTTGGTTTTCCAATTCCGTAAACATAAGTTAAAGCGATTTCCACTCTCTTATTTCTAGGAATATCTACACCTGCGATTCTAGCCAAAATTCGTTCCTCCTCTTCCGAAAATTTTTATATATCCGTCAGTATATCAACCGACTAAGACTTTCTTCGGTATGCCTCTTTCGAGTATGAGCTCTACAGCCTAACATACCTTTACAGTACTTCCCATGTCAGTACTAGTTTTGTAAAACTTTTCAAGTTATCCTTGTACTTGTTTGTGCTTAGGATTGTCACAGATAACTCTGATCTTCCCGTGTCTCTTGATAACTTTACATTTGTCACAAATAGGCTTAATTGATACTCTTACTTTCACTTAATTACCTCCTCTCGTGATCATAACTTTACTTTTTTCTGTATACTATTCTTCCCCTAGATAAATCATAAGGAGAAATTTGTACCGTTACTTTGTCTCCAGGTAAAATTTTGATATAGTTCATTCTCATTTTACCAGAGATGTGCCCTAAAATTGTGTGTCCATTTTCTAACTCTACTTTAAACATCGCGTTTGGAAGGGCCTCTAATATAGTTCCTTCTAATTCGATAACATCCTTTTTCGACATACTACCTCCTATCGAACAGAAATTCATATTATTTTAACATTTATTTTACAAAAAGTCTAGATAAATTTTGTGTTTTTTTATGTTTTAAAACACCTTTATAACCAATATTTATCTAGTCTAATTCAGTTAAAACAACTGGTTTTCCATCTACTATTGCAACAGTGTGTTCAAAGTGAGCGGATCTTTTCCCATCCTTTGTAACAACTGTCCATCCATCATTAGTTATATCTATCTTATAACTACCTATATTTACCATTGGTTCTAGTGCTAAAACCATTCCATTTTCTATCTTTATACCTCTACCTTTTCTTCCAAAGTTCGGGATACAAGGATCTTCGTGCATTGCTTTTCCAACACCATGTCCTGCAAAATCTTTTACAACACTAAAACCATTAGATTCTACATATTTTTGTATTGCATTTCCTACATCTCCCAATCTATTCCCTGCAACCATCTGTTCGATTCCAATTCTTCTAGCTTCTTTTGTAACATCTATCAGTTTTTGAGATTCTTCATCAATTTGTCCAACAGGGTAAGTTGTTGCAGCATCTCCATAGTATCCGTTCATTCTTGCAACTACATCAACACTGACAATATCTCCCTCTTTTAAAATTTTATCCTTTTTAGGAATCCCATGTACAACTTCATCATTTACAGAGATACAAGATCCTGCTGGATATGGATTAATTGGTCCACCAACACCTATTGTTGCTGGTTCAGCACCATTTTCTATTAAATAACTTTCAATTATATCATTTAATTCTGCAGTAGAAACTCCAGGTTTTATATATTGAGGTAAAACCTCTTTGTATAATTTAGCAATTAACTGACATGGTTTTTTTATCTGTTCAATTTCTTCCAATGTTTTTAACATAATCATATTCTAATCCTTTCTAGGCTCTTAATTATCCTAAAATAGCAAAGATTTCCTTTGTTATATCATTAATATCTTTAGTTCCATCTATTTCAAACATAACTCCTCTTTGGCTATAAAAATCAAATAAAGGAGCTGTTTGCTCATGATAAGCTGTTAATCTATTTTCAACAGTCTCTTTATTGTCGTCTTTTCTTATTATTAGATCTGAACCACAATAATCACATTTTCCCTCTACTTTTGGTGGATTATTTACAATATGGAAAGATGCTCCACAAATAGGGCATACTCTTCTTCCAACTACTCTACCAACTATTAATTCGTCTGGAACATTTAAAGATATAACTTTATCTAAATTCATATTTAAATCTTTTAATAAAATTTCTAAAGCTTCTGCTTGAGCTAATGTTCTTGGAAATCCATCAAGTATAAATCCTTTCTTACAATCCTCTTGTGAAAGTCTATCCTTAATTATTCCTATGATTGTTGAATCTGGAACTAATTTTCCCTCATCCATAAATTTTTTAGCTTCCATTCCCATTGCTGTTCCTTCAGAAATAGCTGCTCTTAGCATATCTCCTGTTGAAATTTGAGGAATACCATATCTATCTATTATGAACTTTGCTTGAGTTCCTTTCCCTGCTCCAGGGGCTCCAAATAACATTATATTCATTCTATCCATCTCCTTTATACTTTTAAATAAAAATGGCACGACTTATGCCGTGCCAAGATTTTTATAAAAATCCTTTATACTCTTTCATGATAAGATGAGCATCTATCTGTTGTACTGTATCTAGAGCTACTCCAACAACTATTATAATTCCTGTTCCACCGAAAAATATCGGCAATCCAAATGATTTAAATAGTACCATTGGTGCAATGGCGATTAAAGCTAAAAATATAGCTCCTCCCCAAGTTATTCTAGTTACAACTCCTTCAAGATAATCAGCTGTATCTGCTCCAGGTCTAATACTTGGAATCGTACCCCCACCCTGTTTTAAATTCTCTGCAACCTTTTCAGGATCGAAAACTATTGAAGTGTAGAAGAACGAGAAGAATATAATTACAGCAGCATATAGTATTAAATATACAGGATGCTGGTCACTAAATATTCTAGCAAGTATTACTTTCCCAGAAAACTCTCCTGGAAGAATATTTACCACTAAAGAAGGTATCATCATAACCACTGAAGCAAAAATAACCGGCATTACACCTGAACTATTTAGCTTTAATGGAATATATGAATTTTGACCCATTCCGTTATTTCCAGCAAATCCTCTTCCAACATAGTGAACTGGTATTTTTCTTTGTCCTAATTGGAACACAACAATTCCTGCAATCGTTAAAATCGCAGCAACCCCCACTAATAACAAAACAGGAATAAGAAACTTACTCCCTCTCATATCTTGTATAGTTTGAATAACAGCTCCCGGTGCTCCAGAAATTACATTTAAAAAGATTAGTAGCGAAACTCCGTTTCCTATCCCCTTGATAGAAATCTGTTCCCCTACCCACATTAAAAATATTGTTCCAGCCGTTAAAGTTGCTATCGTTGTTAAGAAAAATGTTACCCCTGGTGTTGTTACCAATCCTACTGATTGTAACCAAGTACATACTCCAACTCCTTGAACTATGGCGATTACAATTGTCAGATATCTAGTCCATTGAGTTATCTTGTTTCTTCCAGATTCTCCCTCTTTTTGAATCTCTTCAATCTTAGGAATAATTACTGCCAGTAAACTAAATACAATTGATGAATTGATATAAGGTACAATCCCCAATGCAAATATTGATACTCTTTGGAAAGCCCCACCTGAGAACATATTAATATATCCTAGTAAATCACTTTGTGCAGTCATTTGAGCTAAACGATCAATGTCCACACCAGGAGCAGGGATGTAAGTCCCTACCCTAGCTACTAGGAACATTAATAAGGTGAAGATGATTCTCTCTCTCAGTTCTGGAATTTTAAATATACCTCTAAGCTTCGTTTCAAACTTTTCAATTAAACCCAAAATTCTTCACCTCACATTGAAATAACAAGCGTTTATTACTGGTTATTTTTTGCTACATCAGCAAAAGTTTTAACTTCAAGTATTTCTACTGAACCACCTTTTGCTTCGATAGCTGCTTTCGCAGAAGCAGAAACTTTGTGAGCTTTTATAGAAACTTTCTTCTCAAGCTCTCCGTTTCCTAATACTTTGATTCCAGCAAGAGTTTTCTTGATTACACCAGCAGCTACTAATAACTCTGGAGTTACCTCAGTTCCCTCTTCGAATCTATTTAAATCACATAAGTTTATAATTGCATAATCTTTTCTGAATAATGCATTCGAGAATCCTCTCTTTGGAGTTCTTCTGTATAAAGGCATTTGTCCACCCTCGAAGTAAGGTTTTACCCCTCCTCCTGATCTAGAGTTTTGACCATTGCTTCCTTTACCAGCAGTCTTTCCTAAACCTGAAGACTCTCCTCTACCTATTCTTTTTCTAGCTTTTCTTGGTACAGAAGGCTTTAATTCATTTAATTTCATAGATTATTGCACCTCCTCTACTTTTATTAGGTAAGAAATTAGAGCAATCTTTCCCATTAACTCTGGAGTCACATTGTGCTCTCTAACATCATTCATCTTCTTAAGCCCTAGCGACTTTGCAGTAGCTATATGGTTAGGCTTTCTTCCGATTATGCTTTTTACAAGCTCTATTCTAAGCTTTGCCATCTTTATTTACCTCCTAGCTTAAGATTTCCTTTACTTCTTTTCCTCTTAGTGCTGCAACCTCTTCAGCAGTTCTTAATGCTGCTAAACCTTCGATTGTAGCCTTTGCAACGTTGTGCTTGTTTCTTGATCCTTTGATTTTTGTAAGGATATTGTGTACCCCTGCTAACTCAAGAACCTCTCTACAAGATGATCCTGCGATAACTCCAGTACCTTCGTAAGCTGGTGCCATCCAGATTGATGTTGCTCCCCACTTACCAACGATTTCGTGAGGAATAGTAGTTCCTTTTAAAGAAACCTTTACCATACTTTTCTTAGCAGAAGCGATTGCTTTTCTGATTGCATCAGGTACACCGTTCGCTTTTCCTAAACCTATTCCAACATTTCCTTCAGCGTCTCCTACAGCAGCTAAAACCGAGAAAGATATTGTTCTTCCTCCTTTAGTTGTCTTAGAAACTCTAGAAATTTTAAGTAATTTCTCTTGAAATTGTTTTTCTTCTTTAACTAACTTAGACAAGTTAAGTCCTCCTCTCTACAAGAATTAGAATTTAAGTCCTGCTTCTCTTGCAGCCTCTGCAAGGGCAGCTACTCTTCCTGTGTATTTATATCCAGATCTGTCGAATACTACAACAGATATCTCTTTTGCTACAGCTCTCTCAGCGATTGCCTTACCAACAAGCTTAGCAGACTCGATGTTTCCACCATGCTTTACATTTCCTTTGATCTCTTTATCGATTGTAGATGCAGAAACTAAAGTAACTCCATTTACGTCATCAACTAGTTGAGCAAAGATGTTGTTGTTTGATCTATATATAGAAAGTCTTGGTCTCTCAGCTGTACCAGAAATTTTATTTCTGATAGATAAGTGCTTTCTTCTTCTAATAGCGTCTCTATTAACTTTCTTAAACAACTTTTTAACCTCCTTATTCAGCACACTAGTTACCTTAAACTAGTATTATGATTTCTTACCTTCTTTTCTTCTGATTACTTCGTCAGAATACTTAACTCCTTTTCCTTTATAAGGCTCTGGAGCTCTCTTCGATCTGATGTCAGCAGCTACTTGACCTACTACATCTTTCTCGATTCCTTCTATGTGAACAGTTGTGTTCTTCTCAACTGTCATTTTGATTCCATCTACAGCTTCGATAATAACTGGGTGAGAGTAACCTAAAGCCATCTCTAATCCGTTGTTCTTCTCTGCTGCTCTGTATCCAACTCCAACTAATGTAAGAGATTTCTTGAATCCTTCAGAAACTCCTAAAATCATGTTGTTTATAAGAGCTCTTGTTGTTCCGTGTATAGCTCTTACTGCTGGTAAATCATTTGGTCTTACAACGTTTAATTCGTTGTTTTCCATATTTATTGTTAACTCTTCGTTAAACTTTTTAGTTAAAGTACCTTTAGGACCTTTTACAGTAACTACATTTCCAGCAGCTATTGTAACTTCTACCCCAGCAGGTACCACTATGATCTTTTTACCTACTCTTGACATATGGCTACCTCCTAGTTTTTACCAAACGAATGCAAGAATTTCTCCACCAACGTTATCTCTTCTAGCAACTCTGTCAGTTACGATTCCTTTAGAAGTTGAAACGATAGCGATTCCTAAACCTGATAATACTCTAGGCATATCTTCTACAGAAGAATAAACTCTTCTTCCTGGTTTAGAGATTCTCTTGATTCCTTTGATTACTCTTTCTCTTCCGTCATACTTTAAGTATACTCTTATATTCTTTTTATTTCCATCTGTTACTACCTTGTAGTTAGAAATATATCCCTCTTCTTTTAAAATCTCAGCGATTCTCTCTTTTATGTTAGAGTGAGGAACATCTGTTTTCTCATGCATTACAGCATTTGCATTTCTAACTCTTGTTAACATATCTGCAATTGGATCTGTTAAAAACATCTATTAAATCCTCCTTTCATCAATTACCAAGATGACTTCGTTACACCTGGGATAAGTCCAGCACCTGCTAATTGTCTGAACTTAACTCTCGAAATTCCGAATTCTCTCATGAATCCTCTTGGTCTTCCATCTAATTGACATCTATTTTTCTTTCTAACTTCTGAAGAGTTCTTTGGTAACTTGTTTAGCTCGAACATAGCTTCCATGTCTCCCTCATTGATTCTCTTCTTCAGTTCAGCTCTTTTTTCAGCGTATTTATCACATAAAGTAGTTCTCTTAACTTCTCTAGCGATCATTGACTTTTTAGCCATTTAACTTTAACCTCCTCACTATTACTTTTTAAAAGGCATTCCAAATGCCTTAAGTAAAGCTCTTCCTTCTTCATCTGTTTTAGCTGAAGATACTATAGTGATAGACATTCCTAAAAGCTTGTCAACTTTATCAAATTCGATCTCAGGGAAAACTAATTGATCTCTTAATCCTAGAGAATAGTTTCCTCTTCCGTCGAATGAATCAGCTGGAACTCCTTCGAAGTCTCTTACTCTTGGAAGAACTACATTTACTAATCTATCTAGAAAATCGTACATTCTCTCTTTTCTTAAAGTAACTTTTGCACCGATTGGCATTCCTTCTCTTAACTTAAATCCAGCTTCTGATTTTTTTGCTTTTCTTACAACTGGTTTTTGTCCTGAAATTATTGCTAAATCTCCCATAGCAGCATCGATTAACTTAGCGTTTTGAGTTGCCTCTCCAACACCCATGTTGATAACGATTCTGTCTAGTTTAGGACATTCCATAACGTTTGATAATCCTAACTCTTTTACTAAGTTAGCAACTATTGTTTCGTTATATAATTTGTGATATCTAGAAACGTATTTAGACACTTACGTTCTCCTCCTCTCTTATAAAGTCTCTCCAGATACTTTAGAGTATCTTACTTTTTTACCGTCCACAAACTTGTAACCAACTCTTGTTGGTTTCCCAGCTTTCTCATCAAATAACATTACTTTTGAAGAGAACATTGGAGCTGGTTTAGTTACAACTCCACCTTGTGGGTTTATTTGTGAAGGTTTCATGTGCTTAGTAACCATGTTGATATTTTCAACAACGATTTTACCTTTTTTAGGGAATACTTTTACAACTTTCCCTGTTTTACCTTTATCTTTTCCAGATATTACGAAAACTGTATCTCCAGTTTTTACATGTAATGACTCTGGTACGAATTTAATCTTAGGTTTAGCCACGACAATTAGCCTCCTCTCTCAATTATATTACTTCTGGAGCTAGTGAAACTATCTTCATGAAGTCTTTAGCTCTTAATTCTCTTGCAACAGGTCCAAAGATTCTTGTTGCTTTTGGTTCATTATTGTTATTTAAGATAACTCCTGCGTTATCATCAAATTTGATATATGATCCATCTTCTCTTCTTAATTCTTTTCTAGTTCTAACAATAACTGCTTTAACTACGTCTCCCTTTTTAACGTTTCCACCAGGTATTGCTTCCTTAACTGATGCCACAACAATGTCACCGATTCTACCGAATCTTCTTCTAGATCCTCCAAGAACTCTTATAACCATAAGTTTTTTAGCTCCCGAGTTATCAGCAACATTAAGGATAGTTTGTTGTTGTACCATTAAAATATCCTCCTCTCAACAATAATTTGAATTATTATCTAGCTTTCTCTATAATATCAACTAGTCTCCATCTCTTATCTCTAGATAATGGTCTAGTTTCCATGATTCTTACTTTATCTCCAGTTTGAGCTACGTTGTTCTCGTCATGTGCTTTGAACTTTGTAGTCTTCTTAACTCTTTTTTTGTAGATTGGGTGTAATGTTGTTGTTTCGATAGCAACAACTATCGTCTTGTCCATCTTATCAGAAACAACGATACCTTCTCTTACTTTTCTTTCGTTTCTCAAGATTTTGACCTCCTCTTCTTAAGAATCTATAATAACGTTAAAGTATTATCTTTCGTTTAATATAGTATTTATTCTTGCGATCTCTCTTCTTACTTCTCTTATCTTAGCAGTGTTAGTTACTTGTCCTAATGATAGTTGAAACTTTAGGTTGAATAGTTCTTCCTTAAGCTCTTTACACTTTACTACTAAGTCTTCAGTAGATATTTCTCTTATTTCCTTAGCTCTCATTAGTTCTCACCACCATTCTCTCTTTTTACAATCTTACATCTAATAGGAAGTTTCATAGAAGCTTTTCTTAAAGCTGCTAATGCTTTATCCTCAGTAACACCAGATACCTCGAATAACATTCTTCCAGGTTTAACTACTGCTACCCAACCTTCTACGTTTCCTTTACCTTTACCCATTCTAACTCCAGCTGGTCTAGCAGTTATTGGCTTATCAGGGAATATTCTGATGAAAGTTTTTCCTTCTCTTTTGAATGTTCTATTGATTCCAACTCTACAAGACTCTATTTGTCTGTTAGTTATCCAAGCTGGCTCAAGGGCTTGTAATCCGTAATCTCCGAAAGCAACAGTGTTACCTCTTTGAGCTGTACCCTTCATTCTTCCTCTAAACATTTTTCTATGTTTTGTTCTTTTAGGCATTAACATGATTACGCTTCCCCTCCTTCCTTCTTAGTTGGAAGTACTTCACCGTGGAAGATCCAAACTTTGATTCCAAGAGCTCCATACGTAGTGTGAGCTGTTGCTGTAGCATAGTCAATGTCTGCTCTTAATGTGTGTAGAGGTACTTTTCCTTCTACTACCCACTCAGATCTTGCGATCTCAGCACCATTTAATCTTCCAGAAACCATAACTTTGATTCCTTTTGCTCCAGATTTCATAGCTCTCATTACAGCTTGGCTTACTGCTCTCTTGTACGCTACTCTCTTTTCGATAGATGTAGCTATATTTTCAGCAACTAAAGTTGCGTCTTTGTTAAATTCTTTTACTTCTTGAACTTTAACTGTTACTTTTCTTCCAGTTAATGTTTCAAGCTTTGCTCTTAAAGATTCAATTTCAGAACCTTTTCTTCCAATTACTATACCAGCTTTAGCTGTGTATATTAAAACTACAACGTGTGATGGAGAAGTTCTCTCGATTTTTACCTTCGAAATTCCCGCGTGGAAGTAGCTCTTCTTGATCATTTCTCTGATCTTTATATCCTCATGGAAGAACTTTGCGTATTCTTTTTTATCTGCATACCAGATAGATTCCCAAGTTCTTGTTATTCCAAGTCTTAGTCCTCTAGGGTCTACTTTTTGTCCCACAGTCTTACCTCCTTACTACTTTTCAGACACTGCCACAACAATGTGTGCTGTTGGTTTTCTTATTATATCCGCTCTTCCCATCGCTCTTGGCATTATTCTCTTAAGCGCTGGTCCGTCGTTTATCATTATAGTTGATACTACTAACTTCTCCTCATCCATATTGAAGTTGTTAGTTGCATTAGCAATTGCTGATGCTAGTGTTTTCTTTATAAATCTAGCCGCTTTCTTGTTAGTAAATTCTAACGTATCTAAAGCTTCTAATGCTGATTTTCCTCTCACTAAGTCTGCTACAAGTCTAGCTTTTCTTGGAGATAATCTTACGAATCTAGTTATTGCTCTAGCTTCCACTAGTCCAACCTCCTTTTCATACTATCAATTTATATTAAATCGATTTATTTTTTCTTTTTCTTTTTGTCAACACCGTGACCATAATATGTTCTTGTCGGTGCAAACTCTCCTAGTTTATGTCCAACCATTTGCTCAGTTACATGAACTGGTATGTGCTTTTTACCGTTGTAAACACCAAATGTTAATCCTATAAAGTTAGGGAATATTGTTGATCTTCTAGACCAAGTCTTTATTACCGCTTTTATATTCTCAGTAGCTACTGCTTCCTCAACTTTTTTCATTAAGTGGTGGTCACAAAAAGGTCCTTTTTTTAATGATCTAGCCATTACCTATTAGCCTCCTCTCGAAAATTACTTTTCGTTTCTTCTTCTTACGATAAACTTGTCTGAAGTTTTTCTTCCTCTTGTTTTAACACCATGAGCTGGTTTACCCCAAGGAGTCATTGGAGATTTTCTTCCAACAGGAGCTTTACCTTCTCCTCCACCATGTGGGTGATCACAAGGGTTCATTACAGATCCTCTTACATGAGGTCTTCTTCCTTTGTGTCTATTTCTTCCAGCTTTTCCTAGTGAAACTAGGCTGTGTTCAGAGTTTCCTACTTCACCAATTGTCGCCATACATTCTCCGTGAACTAATCTTAACTCACCTGATGGTAACTGAACGTGACAGTAAGTTCCCTCTTTTGCAACTAGTCTTGCTGCAGTTCCTGCAGATCTAACTAATTGTCCACCCTTTCCTCTTTGTAACTCAACGTTGTGTATCTGTGATCCAACAGGCATCTCTTTTAATTTAAGAGCATTTCCTGGCTTTATTTCAGCATTTGAACCAGCCATTACGATATCACCTTTCTTAAGTCCCTTTGGAGCAAGAATATATCTCTTCTCTCCATCTGCGTACGATAGTAATGCAATGTTTGCAGTTCTATTTGGATCGTACTCAAGTGATACTACCTTTGCAGGTACATCTAATTTATTTCTCTTAAAGTCGATGATTCTGTAAAGTCTTTTGTGTCCCTTGTCTCTGTTTCTACAAGTTCTGTGTCCATAGTTATCTCTACCATAAGCAGATTTTAATGGTGTAGTTAAAGACTTTTCAGGTCTAACTTTATCTAAATCTTCGTTAACTAATCTAGACATATGTCTAGTTCCATTAGTTATAGCATTTAACTTTCTAATTGCCATTTCTGTTAACCTCCAAAATTTTTCCTGACCTATAATTATCTTTAGCTTTCATCCTTATATAAAGAATTAAACTTCTAATTATTATTCAAATTAAACTTCTGCGAAGTAAGTTATTGTGTTTCCAGCAGCTAATTTTACAATAGCTTTCTTTTTAGCTTGAGTTTTGTAAAGCTTCATTCCGTGTCTCTTAGTCACAGGCTTTACGTTCATAGTAGCTACAGACTCAACAGTTACGTTGAATATTGTTTCGATAGCTTTTCTGATCTCAATCTTGTTTGCTTTAGGACTTACTTCAAATGTGTACTTGTTGTAATCTCTTCTTAAGATTTCAGTCTTTTCAGTGATTACAGGCTTCTTTACGATATCGTAAGCAGTCATTATGCAAGCACCTCCTCGATTGTCGTTAACGCTTCCTTAGTAACGATAACTTTCTCTTGCTTTAATAACCAGTAAACTCCAATCTCATTTGGTTGAAGAACTACTGCGTTCTCTAAGTTTCTAGCTGATAAGTATAAGTTGTAATCAGCTTCTGTAGCAAGGTCGTTTACAACAAATAATTGCTTAGTGTTTGCTGTTAAAGCATTTGTTAAAGCGATTATTGTTTTTGTTTTTGGAGTTTCGATAGTTCCATCAAGAACTAAGATCTCTCCTGCAGCAACTTTCGCAGAAAGTGCTGATCTTAAAGCAAGGTTTCTTACTTTTTTGTTTACTTTTTTCTCATATGATCTTGGGTGTGGTCCGAAAGTAACTCCTCCACCTACCATGTGAGGTGCTCTGATAGAACCTTGTCTAGCTCTTCCAGTTCCTTTTTGTTTAAAAGGCTTTCTTCCTCCACCTTTAACCATAGCTCTAGTTTTAGTAGCTGCAGTTCCTTGTCTAGCAGCTGCTAACTCTGCAGTTAATACTTCGTGTAAAACTGCTTTATTAGGCTCGATTCCAAATACAGAATCTTTAACTTCTACAGTACCAGTTTGGTTTCCTGCTAAGTCATATATGTTTAAAACTGCCATTATTTTCCTCCTTCCTCATCTACTAACTAATTATTTTTTTACAGCTGGCTTAACAACGATATATCCGTTTTTAGGACCAGGTACTGCACCTTTAATTAGTAGTAAGTTGTTTTCTGCGTCAACTTTAACAATCTTTAAATTTTGAACTGTTACAGTTGCATTTCCATATTGTCCAGCCATTTTCTTGTTCTTAAGAACTTTTCCAGGCCAAGACGACATTCCTATTGATCCTCCAAGTCTATGGTTTCTAGATACACCATGAGTTGCTCTGTTTCCAGAGAAGTTATGTCTCTTCATAACACCTGATGTTCCTTTACCTTTTGAAGTTCCAGTAATGTCTACGAAAGCAACCTCTGCTAAAGTGTCAACTTTAATTTCTTGTCCAAGTTCGATTCCTTCTACTGAATCTACTTTTAGCTCCTTAACAAATCTTAAAGGTTTAACCCCAGCTTTGTTAAAGATTCCCATTAATGGCTTTGTAGTATTTTTTTCTCTTTTTTCGTCAAAACCTAGTTGTAAAGCTGAGTAACCATCATTCTCTACAGTCTTCTTCTGAAGAACGAAGTTAGGTCCTGCTTCAACTACTGTAACTGGAATAAACTTTCCGTTTTCGAAAATTTGAGTCATTCCAATTTTTTTAGCTAAAATTCCTGACATGTGTTTTACCTCCATCAAATAATATATTGGTTGACAACTTGCCCTCGTGGTTCCACCACTTTTCTTTAAAAAAAACGCCAACTTGTATTATTCTGTAAGGATAATTTAATTCTTCAATTAGCATCAAATTACCCGAAAATCAGCTGTTTGCCTTTTTTTCAGAACCTCTTTTCAAACAATTAAGCTTGTTTTATTTCGATTCCAACACCAGCTGGTAAGTTAACTGCTGTTAAAGAAGCAATTGTCTTAGGGTTAGAGTTTTTAATCTCAACCATTCTTCTGTGTACTCTCATCTCGAATTGTTCTCTCGAGTCTTTGTTTACGTGTACTGATCTTAGTACAGTATATTTTTTAATCTTTGTAGGTAGTGGCATTGGTCCTGCAATCTCTGCTCCAGATTTCTTTGCTACTTCTACTATTTTTTTAGCTGACTGATCTAATAAAGTGTGATCATAAGCTTTTAAGTAAATTCTTAACTTGTTAGAAGCCATTTTACCTTTCGCACCTCCTTAAAAGTTTCGATTAAAAGAATTAAATAATTCTTTTGTACACTCTGGTAATTATACCACATTTTTTACAAAAAGCAAATGTTTTTTGTTTATATACAAAAGTTTTTTTGAGCTTAATAACAAAGATATAGAAGGGGAACAATTCCCCTCCTATACTTGAGTTAATTTTCACTAACTCTTTATATTTTTAATAAGTAAGATTACTTAGTAATTTCTGCAACAACTCC
>JAVWUC010000012.1:0-42773 GCA_036667395.1 Cetobacterium sp.
AACTTTCTGACTATTTTCTCTATTCGGTTGTTAATGTCCTTCTGTTTTTCGTCTGTGATGTTTCTCACTGACAAAAATAATAATATCACAAATTATAAAGGACGTCAACTTTTTTATTTTTATTTTTTTATTTTTTTAAATATTTGTTCTTCTTTCTCTTCGAACTCTTCAGCAAAAACAAGTTCTTCATCCAATAAAACTTTTTTTACATCATTGTAAAATTTTTCTCCTAAACTATATTTTAAAGTTTCACCGTAACTTATAATTATGGGTTTATAATCTTCAAATTTAAATCCTTCTGGGTTTTTTCTTCTAAAAGAAGCACTTTGTGAAAGATCTCTATTTACACAAACAGTGTTATAATAATCTTCAATTGTAAATCCTGTAGTAAAATCATCTGGAACAGTTATATATAAAAGTTTTTCTTCTTCATCTATTACTATATCTATCGGCCACAAGCTACAAACTAATGGTTTTATCTCTACGATTTCTTTTCCTTCTAAACCTCTATTTAAACAGATTGAATGTAGAGAGCAAAGTGTTGATTTATTATTAGGCTTATAAGAGCATGTGCATAATGAAACCTCTTCTTCTACATTTTCATCTGGCACCATCGCAAAATCACTTTCTATGCTTGTAATAACATCTTCAAATTCATAACCCAACTCTAATAAAATATCCACATTTTTTGTCAATTCATTGTATTCTTTTAAATTATCTAAAACAAATTCCCTAGTATGCTTTTCATAAATAATAGGATTATCAGCACAACAAGGATCTTGACAATTAAAACAATCAAAATTTCCAAGATTTGAAAAAGCTGAATAATCAACTACAGCCTCATATTTTTCTCCTCTAACCTCTACCTCTGTTCTCAGAACATCCACTCTTTTAAAGTGTTCTCTCAATAGTTGTTCCCTTTTTTCACTTACTTTATAAACACTCTCCCCTTTTGGATGGTTTAAAAATAAAAAGTATTTCATAAATTTACATCACCTTTTCTAATCAATATTTGTACTTGTTCATATTTTAACACAATTAAATTATTTTTTACAATTTTTACACACTTTCCTTAGAACTTATTCTATGGTATTGTTTTTATATTATAATTATAGTAATATATCTATAGTTATAAATATAATTTTAAAGTGTATGGGAGGGATTTATTTTGAATAAAAAAATTGGCTTACAACCCGGTACTCTATTATATACAGGAAACAGACATCCAGCCGAGGAGATTCCTATTACTCACTATATTTATAATAGTGAATCTTTTAAAAAAAATAGTTTTATTTTTAAAGATAATCTTTTGATTGAACTCCATCCATCTCATGTAAATTGGCTTAATATTGGTGGAATTCATAACACCGAGCTAATTAAAAAAGTTGGAGATTTTTTTAATATCGATTCACTTATTTTAGAGGACTTATTAAATAGTTCTCAAAGGCCCAAATTAGAAGTAAGAGAAGATTTTATTTTTATAACTCTAAAAATGATTTCTCACTCTAGTAAGAAAAATGTATACGAGTATGAACAGGTCTCATTTATTTTATTTTCAAACCTTTTAATCTCTTTTCAAGAAAATCCTTTTGATGTTTTTGACAGTATTAGATGTCGAATCGAAAAAGGTATTGGAAGATTAAAAAATAGAAAAGAGGGTTATTTAACTTATTCTTTAATTGACAGAATCATAGATAACTATTTCATTATAATAGATGATTTAGAAGAGAGAATTGACAATTTAGAGGAGCGAATTGCAACCAACTCTAAAAAAGCTGACTTTGATGAAATTTTAGAGTTAAAAAAAGAGCTTTTAAAATTTAAAAAATCCGCTTTTCCACTTAGAGAACTTTCATCAAAGCTTAGAGATTCAGACATAGAAGAATATTTAGGTGAAAATATTGATATCTTTCTTAGAGATTTACAAGATCATATCATTATTGTCACTGAAGCTACTGATGCACTTTTTAATAGAGGTAATGAGCTTTTACAACTCTATCACTCTACAATAAGTAATGGTATGAATGAAATAATGAAAGTTTTGACTATGATTTCTACAATATTTATTCCTCTTAGTTTTCTAGTTGGACTCTATGGAATGAATTTTGAATACATGCCTGAACTAAAGTATAAATATGCATATTTTTTCCTTTTAGCTTTTATGGGATCACTTTTTTTAGGTACTATCTATTTTTTCAAAAGAAAAAAATGGTGGTAAATTATATTCAAATTTAGGAGGATTTTTTTATGGAACACGCTATTTCCACATTTTTAAATGAATTACTTAGCGCATTAGCTAAAGCAGCACCTGTTATTTTAAAAAAATTAGTTTTATTAGGAATTTTATGGGCAACTTATAAACCTTTCAAGAACTTCTGTTTTAGAGCGTTTAGAAAGTTTTTATCTTTAAAAAAATTAGATGAACTTTTAGTTCACTTTTTAGAGTCGTTACTTAACATTGCAATCATCATGTTTTATATTCTAGATGTTATACAGATCATTGGTATTGAAATGACATCTGTATTAGCACTTCTTGGATCTATCGGTATCGGTGTGGGACTTGCCCTAAAAGGAAGTTTATCTGATTTAGCTGGTGGAATGCAAATACTTGCATCAAGATATTTTACAAAAGGTGATTACATTGTCACATGTGGTGTAGAAGGAATCGTTCAAAGAATTACTTTCCTTTACACTGTTTTACATACAGTTGATAATAAATTTGTAGTTGTTCCTAACGGAAAACTTTCAGGCGAGGTTATCATAAATGCTGGAGCTAATACGGAAAGAAGAGTTGACTCAGTTTTCTCTGTTTCTTATGACACATCTATTGATCAAGTTAAGGAAATTTTAAGAGAAATCGCTGAGAACCATCCTCTTATTTTAAAAGATAAGGACATCTTTGTTAGACTTAGCAAACACAACTCTAGTTCGCTTGATTTCACAATGAGAGTTTGGACTAAAAAAGACCACTACTGGGATGTTTTCTTCGACCTTCAAGAGACTGTTAAGAAGAGATTCGACCAAGAGGGAATTGAAATACCATATAACAAAATCGACGTTTACCAAAAATAATAATAGACAAGGAGTGTGCATCTTTTGAAAAACTTTATATTTGAATTAAAAAACCAAATACAGAAAGGGCAAGGTATCTCTTTTAAAGATGCTGAAATTCTTATAAATTTAGATTTAACGACACAATCTGAAGATATTTTTTACCTATCAGAATGTGCAAATGAAATCAGAAAACATTTTTGTGGAGATAAATTTAATCTTTGTACAATAATGAATGCTAAATCTGGAAAATGCCCAGAAAACTGCAGATACTGTGCTCAGTCAGCTCATTTTACAACTCCTTCACCTGTATATCCTTTAACAGGTAAAGCTGAAGCTTTAAATTTAGCACAAGCTGTTAAAGAGGAAGGGGCTAACCGTTTTTCTTTAGTTACTAGTGGAAGAGGTCTTTTAACAACTAAAGAAACGTTGGAAGTAGCGGCTTTATATGAACATTTAAAAGCTAACTGTGATATACATCTTTGTGCTTCTCATGGACTTTTAAATGAAGAGTCGGCTAAAGCACTAAAAGAAGCTGGAGTTAAAACTTATCACCACAATTTAGAAACTTCAAGAAACTTCTATCACGAAATTTGTACAACACATACATATCAAGATAGAGTTGACACTGTAATTCTAGCTCAAGAAGCTGGAATGGAAGTTTGTAGTGGAGGAATTTTTGGTCTAGGAGAAAGTAGAAAAGATCGTTTAGATATGGCTTTTGAATTAAAGTCATTAAATATAAAATCTATTCCTCTTAACTTTTTAACTCCAATAGAGGGAACACCTATGGAAAACTATCAAACTGTTGAACCATTAGAACTTATAAAAACTATCGCAGTGTATCGTTTTATAAATCCTGATGCATCTATTAGATATGCTGGTGGAAGATTACAGTTAGGTGATTTAGAGATTCAAGGCATTAGAGGTGGAATTAACTCAGCTCTTACAGGAAACTTCCTGACGACAACTGGTAGCACAATCTCATCAGATAAAGAGATGTTATTAAAGGAGGGATTTGTTCTTGATAAATAAACTTAACGAAGGATATTTTATTATAGGGACAGATACTGATATAGGGAAGACATATGTGTCTTCCCTTATTTTCAAGTCACTATCTCCTCTAAATGTTGGTTATTACAAACCTTTACAGACAGGATGTTACAAAAAAAATGACGTCTTTGTTCCGCTAGATCCTCAATTTTTATGTGATTTTAGTGGAATTTCTCTAAAAGAAGATATGACTACATACCTTTTTGAAAATCCTGTTTCACCACACCTTGCTTCTGAGATGGAAAATAAAGAAATTGATATCAAGACTCTTTTAAATCATTGGAAAACTATGAAAAACAACTACCAGACATGTATTGTAGAAGCTGCTGGTGGAATATATGTCCCGATAATTAGAAACAAATACTACATGTATGATTTTGTAAAAGATTTAAACTTACCTGTTATTTTAGTTTGTTCTTCTAAAGTTGGAGCTATAAACCATACTATGTTAACCATTGATTTTCTAAAGTCTAAAAACATTCATATACAGGGTATTATTTTTAATAATTATACAGATGAATTCTATGAAAAAGACAATATTAAAGTAGTTCTTGAATGCAGTAAAATAAATAATTTTTTAATAATAAATAGGAATGATTCTATTATTCCTCAAGAAAAACTTTTACAATTTTTAACTATATAAAAGAAAGGTTAATCAATTTAAACTGATTAACCTTTTTTATTGTTTTATCTATTTTTTAATAAGCTTTTTCCTGGAATTCCTGGTTTAGTCATCTCAAACGGATTTAGTATTATATCTAATTCAGCTTTAGTTAATAACTTTCTCTCTAAAATTAAATCTACAACTGAAACTCCTGTTTTTATAGATGTCTTAGCAATATCAGCAGCATTTTTATATCCAATATGAGGATTTAAAGCTGTTATTGTTCCAACACTCATGTCCACTAACTCTTGGCATCTTTCTTTATTTGCAGTTATTCCTACTAAACAGTTATCAATTAATGTATTTACTCCATTTTTTAATATTTCAATAGATTGGAATAAGTTAAAGAATAATACTGGTTCAAATACGTTTAACTCAAGTTGTCCTGCTTCTGCAGCTTTAGTTATTGTCTGGTCATTTCCAAACATTTGGAAACAAACTTGGTTCATAACCTCAGGGATAACAGGGTTAACTTTTCCTGGCATAATTGAAGATCCAGGCTGTTGTTGTGGTAGGTTAATTTCTGCTAGTCCTGTTTTCGGTCCTGACGCCATAAGTCTTAAATCATTAGCCATCTTTGATAAGTTAACTGCTGCTACTTTTAGAGCTGAAGATAACCATACAAATCCATCTAAGTTTCTTGTTCCATCAACTAAATCGTCAGCTTGAACGAAATCTACACCAGATACTTCTGATAATACTCTAACTACATCTTCAACATACTTTGTATCAGCATTTATTCCAGTTCCAACTGCTGTTGCTCCCATATTTACAGTTTTTAAATCCTCAAGAGCTAATTTAATTCTCTTTATATCTCTTGCTATTGGTTGAGCATATGCTTTAAACTCTTGCCCTAATCTAATAGGTACTGCATCTTGTAAATGAGTTCTTCCCATTTTGATAACACCATCAAACTCTACACTTTTTTGAATTAATGTATCATATAATCTCTGTAAAGTGTTTAAAAGCTCTTCTGACATCATTTGAATAGCTAATTTCCCAGCTGTTGGTATAACATCATTTGTAGATTGTCCATAGTTCACATGATCATTAGGATGAACTTTATCATATTTTCCTAATTCTCCTCCTAATAACTCTCCACCTCTATTTGCTATAACTTCATTTATATTCATATTCATAGATGTTCCAGCTCCACCTTGAATAACATCAGTTATAAATTGATCCATAAATTTTCCATCTATTATCTCTTCTGAAGCTGTTACTATCGCTTTAACTACGTCTTCTGGCAACATATCAGCTTGTAAGTTTGCAATTGCAGATGCTTTTTTTACATATGCTAAAGCTTTTATAAAATCATTTCCTAATCTGTAACCAGTGATAAAGAAGTTGTTCTTTCCTCTCAATGATTGAACCCCGTAATACGCTTTTGCAGGCACTTGAATTGTTCCTATTGAATCACTCTCTAATCTAAACTTTTCCAAAATTAACACCGTCCTTTTAAATTTATCCCCCAGAACTTTAAAACTTTATTTTCATTTTTGTTTTTTTTGAAAATAAACATTTCGTTCTTTAATAGATCACTATCTTCGTTTATGTTTTAAAGTATACTGTATTTTTTTTAAAAGTCAAGCTTTTTTGAAATCTTTTTTACTTTAACAAAATAAAGTTATCGTCTTTAGAGATATCCTCTTTATTCTCAAAATATTCTGGATTTTCTGCCTCTAATTTTTTCAGTTTTAAAAGAGTTCTTCCTAGATGATGCTCTAGCATTCCTCTCAGTTTATCTATATCTCTTTTTTCTAAATATTCTAATATCTCTTCATGTTCTTTAACAACAGAAATATCACTTGTCTTATTTTTGGCATTTAAAACTCTTACACGCTGATAGTGTCCAGTTCCATTTATCGCCAGCTCCCATAATCCAGGTATCCCTGCTTTTTCAAATATCATTTTATGAAAATCATTATCCATTTTATGAAACTCTAAATAGTTACGATTCCCCTCACAATAAACTCTTTGCATCTTTATATTGGTTCTTAAATCTTCAATAAACTCCTCGTCTAAGTTTTCTACAACCCTTTCAAAAGCTGCTGTTTCAAGAGCAACTCTCAAAACTTTTGCCTCCAATACTTTTTGAGCACTTATCTTTGTCACAAACGTTCCTTTTTGTGGGATACTCTCTATCAACTGGTCATGCTTTAATAAAATTAAAGCCTCTCTTATTGGAGTTCTACTCATTCCAAGTTTATCACCTATAACCTTTTCACTCAATTCGCTGCCAGGTTTTAAATTCAATTCAAATATATTTCTTTTTAAAATTTTATACGCATATGCTGAGTTGCTATTTTCTCTAGACATAAATCCTCCTTTAAAATTGTAAGTATACTTTATAGTAAAATATACTAGTCACTTTGTCAAATATAATATTTTATAAAAAAAAGAAGAGATAATAAACAACTATCTCTTCAATAAAATTTTTATAACTCAAACCCATAAGGTAATAGCTCTTCCATTGTCATAATCTTATAGTCTTTTTTCAAATTCCCTAAAATTATTACTATATCATCTGCTGCAAATTCTTTTATAACTTGTCTGCAAGCTCCACATGGACTTACAGGTTTTGATGTATCTGCAACTACAGCTATTATTTTAATCTTTCTCATACCCTTACTTGCTGCCGCAAATATTGCACTTCTTTCAGCACAATTAGATAGTCCATAAGAAGCATTTTCTATATTTGCTCCTGAAGTTTCAACTCCATTTTCGTCTACTAAAACTGCACCTACTTTAAAATTCGAGTAAGGTGCATAAGCTCCCTCTCTAGCTTCAATAGCTTTTTCTAAATATTCTAATATTACTTTTTCTTCTAGTTTCATATATTAACCAACTGCACTTTCTAAAGCAATTTCTATCATCTCTTTTAATGTTGTCTGTCTCTCTTCTGATGTAGTTTCTTCTCCAGTTACAAGAGAATCTGAAATTGTAAGTATTGTTAAAGCTTTTGCATTATATTTTGCTGCTATTGTGTAAAGAGCTGCCGTTTCCATCTCTACACACAGAACTCCAAACTCTGCCCACTTTTTATATGACTCAAAATTATCTCCATAAAACTCATCAGCTGTCAGAACATTTCCACCTTTTACAGATATTCCTTTCGCTTTTGCAGTCTCTGCAGCTTTCATAAATAATCCAAAATCTGCTGTTGGTGCATAATCTGCTCCTCCAAATCTCAATTTATTCATTCCTGAAGTTGTTGAAGAAGACATTGCTAAAATTACATCTCTAACTTTTATATCTTCTCTATAAGATCCAGCTGTTCCAACTCTTATTAAATTTTTCACTCCATACTCTCTTATTAATTCATTCACATATATAGAAATTGAAGGTACTCCCATTCCTGTTCCTTGAACTGATACTTTTTTCCCTTTATAAGTACCTGTATATCCGTACATTCCTCTAACTTCATTGTAACAAACTACATCTTCTAAAAAAGTTTCTGCTATCCATTTTGCTCTCAATGGATCTCCTGGTAGTAATACCGTCTCTGCTATTTCACCTTTTTTTGCCCCTATATGTACGCTCATAATCTCCTCCTAATTATTCTATTATTTTGTTATTTTATCAGCAAAACTTCCGTTTAAATTAGTTTTATCTAAAAGAAGTTCTTCTATTGTTGCTGCTATTGTAGAAAATCCTGTTTGAATTCCTAAATCTACATTTTCTTTTAAATTTTTACCATATACAAGAATTGGTATGTATTCTCTTGTATGGTCACTACCTCTATATGTTGGGTCACATCCATGATCTGCAGTCAGTATTAAAACTTCATTTTCTTTTAAATTAGATATTATTTCAGGAAGATAATTATCGAACTCCTCCAATGCTAACTTATATCCCTTCGGATCTCTTCTATGACCAAATTTCATATCAAAATCAACAAGATTTGTAAAAATTATTCCTTTACTATCTTTTTTTAATTCCTCAATTGTTTTTAATATTCCATCTAAATTATCTTTATTAGTTCCTCTACTCTCAGTTAATCCAACTCCTGCGAATATATCGCTAGTCTTTCCTATCCCGATTACATCTAGACCAGAGTTTTTAATTCTATCAAGCATGCTTTCAACAGGAGGCTCTACTGAATAATCATGTCTATTTGATGTTCTTGTAAATTCTCCAGCTTTTTTTCCTATATAAGGCCTTGCTATTACTCTTGCTACTGGTGATAGTTCATTGCATATTTCTAAAGCTTTTTTACAAGCTGAATACAGCTCTTCTAATGGTATTAACTCTTCATTAGCAGCTATCTGTAAAACAGGATCTGCCGATGTATAGATTATCCATGCTCCTGTTGCTAATTGTTCTTCTCCATAAACATCTAAAACATCTGTTCCAGAATATGGCAAATTACAGATTACTTTTCTTCCTGTAGCTTCTTCAATTGCTTTTATTGTTTTTTCAGGAAATCCATTAGGATAAGTTGGAAAAGCTTTCTCTTGAACTATTCCAGCTATTTCCCAATGGCCTGTTGTTGTATCTTTCCCTTTAGATAGTTCTAAAGCCTTTCCAAATGCTCCCTTAGCTTCTTCATTTCTATCCACACCTAAAATCTCTGTTATATTTCCAAGCCCTAAACTCTCCATATTTTTTAAGTTTAGACCTCCTGTTGATAAAGCTATATTAGCCATTGTATTTGTTCCTTCATCTCCAAACTCTTTAGCATCTGGAAGTGCACCAACACCAGCACTATCTAAAACTATAAGTGTGACTCTCTCTATTTTTTCCATTTCTCTCTCCTTTCATAAGGTAATAAAAGGCTGATCAACTAATTGATCAGCCCCCATTTATTTTTATTTATCGCTAACTTTTATTTCACCTGACATAAGTTTTGCTTTTATTTCTTCAAACTTTTTAAGTTTTTCTGCACCTATTATATCTTTTGTGAACTCAAACTCAGTTACCCCAACTCCGTTTTCTTGTGCTCCATAAACTGCTAATCCAGGAACAAACTCTCCTTTAGTTAGGTTTTTAACAACATCATAAACTGCAACGTCTACATTTTTTAACATAGATGTTAAAACAGTTCCTGGTTCAACACCATCTTGATTTGAGTCAACACCTATAGCGAAAACTCCTTTTTCTTTTGCTGCTGCAATAACTCCCATTCCTGTTCCACCAGCTGCATGGTATATTACATCCGCACCTTGGTTAATTTCAGATATTGCATTTTCTTTTCCTCTAACTGGATCGTTAAATGGATTTGGTCCTGTTGTATAAACTGAGAAGAATTTAACTTTAGGGTTTACATATTCTGCACCTTGCTTAAATCCTACTTCAAATTTCTTTATTAAAGGATTTTCCATTCCTCCAACAAATCCAACAGCGTTATTTTTTGTCATTAATCCTGCAATTACTCCAACTAAGAAAGACCCCTCTTCCTCTTTAAATATAACTGACTTTACGTTAGGTAAATCAACAACGTCATCGATCATTAAAAATTTAACATCCGAATAATCTGCTGCTACAGTTCTAGCCGATTCTGTCATTTGGAACCCTGTTGCAATAATTAAGTCATATCCAGCTTCTGCGTACTCTCTTAAAAATTCCTCATCCTCAGCTGGTGATGCTGGTTCAACATACTTAAATTCAATTCCTAAATCTTTTTTAGCCTGCTCTAATCCTCTATAAGCTGCATCATTAAAAGACTTATCTCCTAATCCTCCAGTTGAAAGAACTATTCCAACTTTAAGTTGCTTTGCCGCAAATAATCCAACAGCTAACATCATAGACATTACAAAAGTAACTATCTTTCTCATTTAACACCCTCCCTAAAAACTTTATACTACTAGAATTTTAACATATTATTAGTTTAATTTAAAGAAAAATTTAGAGTTATTTCATCATTTTTCCCAATGTGTATATAAGCTCATCGATTACTTTGTTCTCTTCATTATTTTTTATACCTGATACAACACACTTTCTCAAATGATTTTCTAATATCACTTTTGCTACACCATTTAATGCAGCTTTTGCTGATGAAATTTGATTTAAAACATCATCGCAGTATGAATCTTCTTCAATCATTCTTTTTATTCCCCTAATCTGACCTTCAACTCTATTAACTCTAGTTATTAACTTCTTTTTATCCCCGCAAATTTTACTAGAACAATTATCTTCCATTTTTCCTCCTACTATTTAAACCATTTTAATCTCAATGCATTTGAAACTACTGAAACTGAACTCATTGCCATTGCAGCTCCAGCTATCATCGGATTTAAAAGGTGCCCTGTGAATGGATATAACAATCCTGCTGCAACTGGTATCCCTAAACCGTTATAAATAAATGCCCAAAATAGATTTTGCTTTATATTTTTCATAGTTGCTCTACTTAGCTCTATAGCTTTTGGAACATCTTTTATATTTTTACTCATCAATACAATATCAGCACTTTCTAGAGCTATGTCTGCTCCTCCACCTACGGCAATACCTATATCAGCTTGTGTTAGGGCTGGCGAATCATTTATTCCATCTCCTACCATAGCAACTTTCTTACCTGATATTTGAAGTTTCTTTATTTGAGAATACTTTTGTTCTGGCGATACCTCTGCTATTACTCTATCTACTCCTACCTCTTTAGCTATAGCTTTAGCTGTTCTTTCATTATCACCAGTTAACATTATTACATTTATTCCTATACTTTTCAACTCTTCTATAACTTCTTTTGAATTTTCTCTAACCTTATCTGCTATTGCAATTAAACCTAGATATCTCTTTTGAGTTGCAACATAAACAACTGTTTTCCCCTCATCAAATAACTTTTCACTCTCTTTTAAGTGTTCATCTATATTTATTGAGTATTTATCCATCATTTTTTTATTTCCAATAATAACCTCTACATCTCCTACTGGAGTATTTTCTAAAGTTCCAACAATACCTTTTCCAGTTTTAGAATTAAAGTTTCTCACTTCATATAGAGGTAAATTTCTTATATTAACTTCTCTCAAAATTGCATCTGCTAGAGGATGTTCTGAGTTTTGCTCTAAACTTCCAACAACTTTAAGAAGTACATTTTGTTCTAGCTGAGTTGTCACTATATCTGTTACAGTTGGTTTTCCCACAGTTATTGTCCCTGTCTTATCAAACACAACAGTATCTACTTTACAAGCTTTTTCAAGTGCTTCACCTGATTTTATCAGTATTCCTAACTCTGCTCCTCTACCAGTCCCTACCATTATTGCTGTTGGAGTTGCAAGACCTAGTGAGCATGGACAAGCTATAACCAATACTGAAATTAATATTTTTAAAGCAAATACACTCGGTCTAGAGTCTAAAGTAACCCAACCCATAATACCTATAAAATACCATATTAAACTTGATAGTATAGCTATTATAATAACTGTTGGAACAAAATATCCCGATATTAAATCAGCCATTTTTGCTATTGGAGCTTTTGACCCCTGTGCGTTTTCAACAAGTTTAATTATTTTATAAAGAGTAGTGTTCTCTCCTGTTTCCGTAACTTTCATTTTTAAGCTACCAGTTCCATTTATTGTTGCCCCATAAAGCTTTGATTTTACTATTTTTTTTACTGGTATGCTTTCTCCTGTTAGCATAGCTTCATCTACACTTGAAATCCCTTCTACTACAACTCCATCTGTCGGTATTGACTCTCCAGGTTTTATCAGTAGCACATCTCCTACTTCAACCTCTTCAATATCAACTGTTACAACTTTTCCACCTCTGTATAGATTTGCTCTTTTACTTTGTAAATTCATCAACTTTTTAATAGCTTCAGATGTTTTCCCTTTGCTTAATTTCTCTAAATATTTTCCTAAAGAGATCAAAGCAATGATAACTACTCCAGATTCATAATAAAGGTTGTGAACATATTGAATATTTCCCTCATAAATTTTCATAGTACTGTATAAACTATATCCAAATGCTGCCCCTGTTCCTAAAGCAATTAAAGAATCCATACTCGGTGCTCCAGCTTTTATTTTCTGGAATCCAGATGTATAAAAATGTCTTCCTACATATACTACTGGAATTGATAGTACCAGTTGAATCATTGCAAATAGAAATGGATCTGTATCATAGTGAATAAAACTTGGGATTGGTAATCCTATCATACTTCCCATTGATATATAAAAAATTATTGCCCCAAAACATATTGCAACTAAAAACTCATTGAACTCTCTTTTTAATTGCTTTTGGTTTTCTTGCTCTTTTTTATCTATTGTTTCTTCTGTTATTCTTTCAGCTGTATATCCAAATTTCTTAATATTATGAAAAATTTCAGATAATTTAATTAAAGCTGAATCATAAGTTACTGTTGCTTTTTCTGTAGCTAAATTTACGTTAATCGAATCAACACCTTTCATTTCAGAAACAACTTTCTCAACCTTAGCAACACAACTTTGGCAATTTAAACCTTTAATTAAAAATGTTACAGTTTTTAAATCTTTAATCTCGTCTATACTATAACCTAAAACAGTTATTTTATTTTTAAAACTATCTTCAGATATAATTTTTTCATCAAAATCTACAAATAGCTCTTCTGTAGCTAAATTCACTCTAGCTTCTTTAATCCCTTCAGCAGAATTCAGTATTTTTTCAATAAGTGCTACACAACTTTGACAAGTTACATTTCCTAATTTATACTTCTTATTCATTCTCACACCTCCAACTTTATAGGGTACACCCCTATGCCATAATATATCACAAATAAATAAAAAAATCTACTTAAAAAAAGTAGATTTTTTATTTCTCCAATTCAACAGTAACTTTGAGCCTTTTTAAGCCTGTTTGAATAGCTTTTATTTTGAATTTACTGATCCCTTTTATTTCTAAAAGTTCTTCTGTTGAAGCCTCTTGAATTTTCGAAAGATTTCCATAGGTGTTAACTATTTTATCTATATCCCTTTTCGTAAGCTTTGTAATTTTATCTAAAATTCTGTACCCTTTAGGTGTCACTCTATTTCCTAAAGCAGAATATGTTTTTCCATAATCTAAAATAGATGATAACTTTTCTAACTCCTTCAATTCATCATCTGTTAACTTTGATAATCTATCAGTTATCTCATCCATATCAAAGCTAGAGTTCACATCATTCCAGTAATCTTTTAAGAAGTCCTCTTTTTCATTTTCAATATCTTGAATCAAATCGTTTAAGTGAAGTTTTACTAATCTTCCATCAACCCCTAATTCAGTCATATAAGTACTCATCTCTTGGAATATTCTAGTGACTTTTTCAAACCTCTGTAAAACCACTGTTACCTCATATAAAGTGACCAAATCATCTAATTCTAGTATCGTTAAATTACCTAGAGCTCTATCTAGTACAAAACGATAACGTTCTAAAGTGTTTAATCCTTGAGAAGCTTCTCCCATAAGATCAGGTGTACTTCTCAATCTGTGTTTCATCTCACCTTTATATATCGTCACTACTTTTTTTCTTTCAGATATTGCTATAACCAGTTTATCTGTTTGCTTAGCAACTCTTTGAGCTGTTCTGTGTCTTGTTCCACTCTCATTTGTTGAAAATCTCATACTCGGTTGAAGATGTACATTCGCTGAATGGATTCTAGTTATATCTGAATCAATTATTATTGCTCCATCCATCTTACATAATTCAAATAATTTTTCAGGAGTGTATTCACAATTTATTTCAAATCCCCCATCCATTATCTTTTGAACTTCTGAATCTAGTCCGACAACTATTAAAGCTCCCATCTCTCCATCTAAAACATTGTATATCCCCTCTCTCAACTTTGTCCCTGGAGCCAAAAGAGAAAGGATATCTAAGAATTGTGTATTATTCATCTTTACTCATCCTTTCTAAAAATTCTTCTAAATTTTTTAAATATATTATTTTCAGTTTATAACTGTTTTTTTCAATCTCTTTTCTGTTGGCTTCAGGAACATAAACACCTTTAAATCCAAGCTTTTCTAGCTCTCTTAATCTTCTATCTACAAAAAAGGCCTTTCTTATTTCTCCCCTCAATCCAAGTTCACCGATAGCCGCTATCTTTTGACTTATAGCAACATTCTTATATAAGGAAACTATTGATATGAGTGCTCCTAAATCTGCTGCTGGATCATTGATTGATAGTCCACCTGGAATATTTATAAATAAATCTTTCATTCCTAAATGAAGTCCCATTCTTTTTTCAGCAATAGCAGTTAGTATTTGCATTCTATTTCTATCAAATCCTTGAACAATCCTTTTCGGTATCCCTATTGTACAATCTGTCAAAAGTGTTTGTATCTCTAATAGAAAAACTTTCGTTCCTTCTAAAACAGGTACAACCATACTTCCTATATTTTTCTCATCTCTTTCACTTAAAAAAAACTCAGATGAATTTTTAACTTCGTGAATCCCTGTATCCTCCATGCTAAACACAGCCAATTCATTTGTTGAACCAAATCTATTTTTTAAACTTCTCAAAATCCTATAAAATAACCCCTCTTCACCTTCAAAATGAAAAACAGCATCAACCATATGCTCTAAAAGTTTTGGTCCTGCAACTTTCCCATCTTTTGTAATGTGACCAACTATGAAAAATGAAACTTCATTTTTTTTAGCCAATTCAATAATTTTTAAAGTGCACTCTCTTATTTGAGTTGGAGTTCCTGGAATTGAATCCACTTCTGAATTATAAAGTGTTTGAATAGAATCTACAATAACTATTTTAGGTTTTCTTGTTATCACATATTCATATATCCCTTGGATATCGGTTTCTGACATCAGATAAAGGTCTTTTGAATCTATTCCTAACCTTTCACCTCTAGACTTTATTTGAGCTGGAGATTCCTCTCCAGAGACATATAAAACATCCCCATAAACAGTGTACTCTTTAGCTGTCTGTAAAAGAAGTGTCGATTTTCCAATCCCAGGACTTCCTGTTATTAAAACGACCTCACCTTTTACTAACCCTCCACCTAAAAGCCTATCAAATTCAGATATCGTAGTTTTATATCTAAAGTTTTTTTCTAATTGAACATTAGCAAAAGAGACAACCTTTTCCTGAAGATTTACCATTGAAGTCGATGATGATTTTATTGATTTTGCTGAACTTGCAGGAATCTCTATCTCTTCTTCAAAAGTTCCCCACTCACCACAATTATCACACTTTCCCATCCACTTTATTGTCTTATATCCACATTCTCCACAAACGTAAAAACTCTTTGCCTTCGCCATTTAGTTACTCCTTAACTTTATGTCTAACTTTTTCAATTATATAATCATCTAAATAGTTATCTAACTTGCCATTATAAATTGCTAACTCTCTTACTATAGTAGAACTAACATATAAAAATTCTTTTGAAGCTGGAATAAAAACTGTTTCTATCTCTTTGTTGGAAATATCAAAATTCCCATAAGCTAGTGACAATTCATACTCATAATCCACTACAGCTCTAAGTCCTCTTATTATATATTTACACTCTCTTTGTTTCATGTAATCAACTAATAATCCGCTATATTCGATAACTTCCACATTTGGAATATCCTCTAAACTTTTCTCCACCATATCTTTTCTTTCATCAAGAGTGAATAAAGTTTTTTTAGAAGCATTATTTAAAACTGCAACAATTAATTTATCGCACATTTTACTAGCTCTCTTTATAATATCTTTATGCCCTTTAGTTATCGGGTCAAACGTTCCAGAATATAAGGCTAATTTCACCTTTCCTCCTATCTTTCCATCAATATTTCGTAATCTTTTACTATCTCTTTTCCTTGAGCTAAAATTTCTATTGTTTTTCCATGTTGAGCTAATAAAGATTTTATGAAATCTAAATATATCTTTTCTATTTTTTCTTTTACAGAATTTTTTGTGACTATTTTTATCTTTCTAATATCTTTCTCTTCAACTATTTCTCTTAATTCTTTTATAATATTTTCTACAATAGCTCTGCTGCCTTTAACTTTACCCGTCCCTTTACACATAGGACAATCATCTTGAAAGTAATAGCTCAGTGGTTTACCTATTCTTTTTCTCGTCATTTCAACTAATCCTAAGTCTGTGAAATGAATAATATTTGTTTTTACTCTATCTTTAGCTAAATTTTCATCAAGAACTTTCAATACTTTCTCTTTATCCTCTTCAACTTTCATATCTATAAAATCAATTATTATTATTCCACTTAAATTTCTTATACGAAGTTGTCTTGCTATTTCCTCGGCAGCTTCCATGTTAGTTTTCACAACTGTTTCTTCCAAATTCATACTACCTATATTTTTACCTGTATTCACATCTATACTAACCAATGCTTCGGTCTTTTGAATAACTATCGATCCTCCACAATCTAACCAGACAGTTTCCTCTAATGAGTTTTCTATCTCCTGCTGTATTCCATAATTATCAAATATATCTTTTCTATCATTATATAACTTTATTTTTGTTTTTAATTTGCCATCGCTAAAAGCCATAGTATAATCTATTATTTCCCAATAAACATTTTCATCATCAACAATTATTTCATCTATTTCATTATTTATAATATCTCTCAAAACTTTACTGACAATTCCATTGTCTTTATATAAAAGCTCGCCTACTTTAGCTTTTTTTATCTTTACTTCGATCTCTTCCCATTTTTTAATAAGATATTGTAATTCTTTTTCAAAATGATATATACTCTTACCTTCAGCAGCAGTCCTAATAATAACTCCCATACCCTCAGGTACTATCTCAGAAAAGATTTTTTCTAATCTTTCTCTTTCAGTATCGTCTTTTATTTTTTTTGATATTGCTATATGTGTATTATTTGGCATGAGTACTAAGAATTTTCCAGGTATTGTGTAGTGGGTTGTCACTCTTGCTCCTTTGCTTCCTCTTGGGTCACTTAGAACTTGAACTACAACATCATCCCCAACAGTCAATAGCTCCTCAATTGGCTTTACACTATTTGCTATTCCTGTTAGATACTTCTCCTCGAAATCTCTTAAATCTTTCACATATAAAAATCCATTTTTTTCTAATCCTATTTTTACAAAAGCCGATTCCATACCAGGTAGGACATTAGCAACTTTCCCCTTATAAATATTTCCGTTTAAAGTTCCCTCTCCTTCTCTTTCAATATGGACTTCCATAACTTTTCCGTTCTCTAATATTGCTGCTCTAGTTTTAAATTTATTCGTATTTATTATTATCTGGTTCATCTATCTCTCCCCTAAGAACCTGTTTCCATAAATAGTTTTTTCCATTTACCATAATTGCGTCTAAATTTAACGAGTTGTTTATCTTTATAATTAACTTCTTTCCAAACCTCACTCTATTAATTTTTTTATTTCCTACAACTTTGGAAACATTCTTTTCGTTGATTTCTATACTAATTTCACCATCTAAAGAATCAAACTTTTTAAGAAAATCATAATATATCTCTCCTACAACTAGCTCTCTAAAAGCTGGATGGAAAGGTCCCCCAAGTACATTTTCATTATCATTTAATTCTTCTGTTGGTTGAAGTCCAACTCTTACAATATTTATATCATGATATTCTAGTAACGAATATATTTTTTTACATCTTTGAACGGCTTCTTCTATAGAAAGTGGTATATAGCTACCTTTTTTAAACATCTCTGCCATCTCAGTCTCTTTTATAACAAGAGTTGGATAGATTCTTGCTATATCTGGCTTTATTTCTACTGTTTTTAATGCACTCATATAGTCGCTTTCTTCAGTTGCACCAGGAAGACCTAGCATCAACTGTATTCCCAGCTCTATTTTTGCATCTTTTATTAATTTTGAAGCACTATATACTTTTTCTAAAGGATAAAATCTATGCGTTTTTTTCAAAACATCTTCATCTAGAGATTGTACCCCTAACTCTACCGTTGTCACTCCATAACTTACAAGCATATCGACTATTTTTTTATCTATATAATCAGGTCTTGTTGAAAGTCTTATTCCATCAATTAATCCCTTTTTTATATATTCATGGACTGTTGATAAATATTGTTTTTGTAAGTCAAAAGAAATTCCTGTAAAAGTTCCACCAAAAAAAGCCACCTCTTTCTTGGATTTTTTTGGAAGAGTTTTTAAGTACGTTTCTATAATGTTTTTAACATCTTCTAAACTTACATCTGTTTCTCTACCATTTATTTTTTTTTGATTACAAAACACACAATCATTTGGACATCCAAAATGACTTATAAATATTGGAATATTATAGTGTTTCATAGAGTTTAACTCCTAGTTTTTTACAAATATCTTTAGCTGCTGACTGTTCGGCACCTTTTTTATTTTTACCTTTTCCATAACCTTTTAAATCATCTTTTATTACTGCAACAACTTCAAATACTTTTAAATGGTCTGGACCATTTTCACTTACAACTTGATAAGTTGGAATTATTTTATATTCTTTTTGACTATACTCTTGTAAAATTGTTTTGAAGTCTAAAATATCCTCATTTTCATTTATATGTTCTATTGGATGTTTTAAGTACTCCATTGCAATATTTTTTACAGTCATGAAATCTGAATCTAAATATATAGCTCCTAATATCGCTTCAAAAACGTCTCCTAGTATTGAGTTTCTTTCTCTTCCACCAGTTAACTCTTCACCTTTACTTAACATTAAATATTGTCCAAAGCCTAAACCTTTTGATATCTTTGCAAGTACAGGTTCACTAACTACCATAGCTTTTAGTTTTGCTAAATCCCCTTCTAATGCGTTGGGATAACTTTTATAAAGATATTCAGTAACGATAAGATCTAGAACTGCATCACCTAGCAGTTCTAGTCTTTCATTGTTTAACTTTTTATATCTTATATGTTCATTACCAAAAGATCTATGGATAAGTGCATTTTTTAATAAGTCTTTATTTCTAAATACATAACCTATTTTTTTTTCTAATTCTAGATATGACTTTTTCACTTATCTCTCCCTTAAATCTTATTTATATTTTCTCATTGCTATAACAGCGTTGTGTCCACCAAATCCTAATGAACTTGACATTCCTACCTCTATATCTCTTTTAACTGCAACATTTGGAGTATAGTTTAAATCTAAGCTCTCATCTGGATTATCTTGATTTATTGTTGGTGGTACTACTCCTTCAGCTATTGAAAGTGCTAGTAAAACTCCTTCAATTCCTCCAGCTGCTCCAAGACCATGTCCTGTCGCTCCTTTTGTTGAAGAGACATTCATTTTATAAGCAGAATCACCAAAAGCTACTTTTATAGCTGCTGTCTCATTTCTATCATTTGCAGGTGTTGAAGTTCCGTGTGCATTTATATACCCTACTTCTTCAGGTTTTATATTTCCCTCTTCCATAGCCATCTCAAATGCTCTTACTGCTCCTTCTCCACCTTCTACTGGAGATGTTATATGATATGCATCACAAGTTTCACCATATCCTACAACTTCAGCATATATTTTAGCTCCTCTTGCTTTAGCAGACTCAAGCTCTTCTAATATTAAAATTCCTGCTCCTTCTCCCATTACAAAACCGTCTCTATCAGCAGTAAAAGGTCTTGATGCCTTCTGCGGATCATCATTTCTTGTAGATAAAGCTTTCATATTAGCAAAAGCATTTATAGCGAACTTTGTTATACAAGCTTCTGTTCCACCTGCTATCATAGCATCTGTTCTACCTGATTTGATCATCTCATAAGAATCTCCTATTGAGTGTGTTCCTGCAGCACATGCTGTTACAACGGCTTTATTCGGCCCTTTCGCTCCAAAATATATCCCTACGTTTCCAGATGCCATATTGTTTATCATAGCCGGTATAGTAAATGGAGATATTCTTCTAGCTCCCTTTTCTAACATGTTTTGATACTGCTCTTCAAATACCTCAATTCCACCTATTCCTGAAGAAACTATTGTTCCAACTTTTGTAGCATTTGTTTCGTCAATAACAAGACCTGAATCCTCTAATGCCATTTTTGTAGCTGCTATTGCAAACTGTGTATTTCTAGCTAATTTTTTAACCTCTTTTTTCTCTATTCCAAACTCTGTAGGATCAAAATCAGTAACTTCTCCCGCTATTTTTACAGCACTATCTGTTGTGTCAAAAGATTTTATTTCTTTTATTCCACACTCTCCAGCTTTTATAGCTTCCCAAGATTTTTTTGTCCCAGTTCCTAGTGAAGTTATTAACCCTACTCCCGTTACAACTACTCTTCTCATTATATATTCACCTCTTTTATTTTTCCAAAAAATATAACTAAAGGGGTACTTTCATACCCCTTTGATTTTATCTTACTTATTTGCCTCAATGTAGTTTACAACATCTTTTACAGTTTTGATTTTTTCTGCATCTGTATCAGGTATTTCGATATCGAACTCTTCTTCAAAAGCCATTATTAACTCAACTGTATCTAATGAATCTGCTCCTAAATCCTCTACGAAGTTTGACTCTAAAGTTACTTGATCAGCGTCTACTCCTAATTGCTCTACAACTATTTCTCTTATTTTATCTAACATTTGTTTTCCTCCTAAATATTTTAATAATTTATATAAATATATTAGCAAATTTAATATATTTTTTCAAGTTTTATCACTCAGATTAATCTAAATCTGTAAGTTTTTCTATATTTATAACCTCTAACTCTTTGTCTATCTTTTTGATTAAACCATTTAAAACTTTTCCTGGTCCAATTTCATAAATTTTAGTTACACCAGCTTCTTTTAAAGCATTTATTGTATCTACCCACTTAACTGGTCCAAAACTTTGTCTATATAGCTCTTCTTTTAATGAATCTACATCTGTTATTTCTTTTGCAGTTGTATTTCCTATTAGAGGCGTTGTTGCTGATTTGAAATCAAACTCTTCTAAGGCAGCTTTTAATATCTCTCCTGCTGGCTTCATTAGTGATGAGTGGAATGGTCCCGATACTGCTAATTCCATAGCTCTTCTTGCTCCAGCCTCTTTAAGAACTATACAAGCTTTTCCTATCGCTTCCTTTTCTCCTGCTATAACAGTTTGTTTTGGCTCGTTGAAATTAACTGCCTCCACAATCCCATCTATACCTTTTAAAACCTCTTCTATCTTATCAGATTCTAACCCTATTATTGCAGCCATCGAACCTTCAACTTGAGCTGAAACTTCACTCATAGCTTTTCCTCTTAAAGATGTTAATTTAACTGCATCTTCTACAGTTAAAAAACCTGCTGACCCTACTGCTGCATATTCTCCAACAGAATGTCCTGCCACATAATTTGGAACTATTCCTTTTTCTCTTAAAAGTTTTTCTAAAACTAAGCTCATTGCAACTATTGCAGGTTGAGTATTTTTAGTATCTTTAAGTTCCTCTTCAGACCCTTCAAACATTACAGCTTTAAGATCCATATCTAGATTAGAAAAAATTTTATCAAACTCTTTTCTAGCAATTTCATTATTTTCATAAAGTTCTTTTCCCATTCCAACATATTGAGTTCCTTGGCCTGGAAAAACAAAAGCTATTTTACTCATATTAACTCCTTCTATAAATAACATGTGTTTTTTAATATAACATAATATTTTTTAGCTGTCAATTTTTTTTATTTAGTAACTCCATTTAATAATCATTGAAGCATAAGTAAGACCTGCTCCAAATCCAGTTAATGCTATTGTGTCACCTTTTTTAACTAAACCTTTTTCAAGAGCCTCTCCAAGAGCAATTCCTATCGATGCAGAAGATGTATTTCCATATCTATTTAAGTTTAAATAAAACTTTTCCATTGGAATCCCTAATCTTTTTGATGCCGCTTCTATTATTCTAACATTTGCTTGATGAGGGAATACCATATCTATATCATCAGCTGTTAAATTAGCTCCATTTAAAGCCTCTAAAGTAGCTTTTGGTAAAGCTTTTACAGCAAATTTAAATACATCTTGCCCCTTCATTTGTAAGAAGTTTAATCTTTCATCTAAAACCTCTTGGCTCAGTGGAAGTCTTGTTCCTCCTGCAGGAGTTCTAAGAGATCCTTTAACGTCTGCTTCCGCTCCTAAGAATTGAGATAGTATTCCCTCTCCAGCTTCAACTTCAGATACTACTGCTGCTGCTGCTCCATCCCCGAATAAAACACAAGTATTTCTATCTTGCATATCTACACACTTAGATAGAACCTCTGCTCCTATAACTAAGATATTTTTATTCATTCCAGATGAAATTAATGCTTTAGCCATAGTTAAAGCGTATACAAAACCACTACATGCTGCATTTACATCTACTGCTGCTGCGTTCACAGCACCTATTAGTTCTTGTACAACACAAGCTGTACTTTGAATAGGATAATCTGGTGTTGTTGTCGCTAAAATTATCATATCTATATCTTCTGCTTTTAATCCTGCTTTTTCAAGAGCCTTTACCGAAGCTGCTGCTCCTAAATCAGATGTTGCTTGAGTCTCATCAGCGAATCTTCTTTCCTCTATTCCAGTTCTAGTTCTAATCCACTCATCCGATGTATCTATAATTTTTTCAAAATCAAAATTTGTCATTATTCTTTCCGGAACATAAGTTCCTAATCCAATTATTCCTACATTTTTAAGCTTCATTACTTCCTCCTTGATCTTGTTTCATAACCTCAGTTAATTTTTCAATAAATTTATCTTCAGCAAATTTATTTGCAACTTTTATTGCATTTTTAATGCCGTTAGCTGTTGAATTTCCATGTGCTTTTATTGATATACCATTTATTCCTAAAAATAAAGCTCCTCCATATTCTGAAGAATCTAATTTATTTTTCAAACTTTTAAAAACAGGCTTTAAAAATAAAGCTCCTATTTTTCCTAAAATACTTTTCATAATTTCTTCTTTTAAAAGTGTAAATATATATTTAGATACCCCTTCTGCAGTCTTTAGCACCATATTTCCTGTAAAACCGTCCGTTACAACTACATCTACGTCTACATCCATTATATCTCTACTTTCAATATTTCCTATAAAATTAATCTTATCATTTGCCTTTAAAAGCTCAAAGGATTCTCTTGTTAATTCATTTCCTTTTCCCTCTTCTGTTCCTATATTTAAAAGTCCAACTTTGGGATTTTTAACTCCGAATAGCTCTTCAAAATAAAGTGAGCCCATTATTGCAAATTGATTTATAAACTCAGGTCTAGAATCTGAATTTGCTCCCACATCCATCAGAACAATATCTCTTTTTTTAGCTGGAAATATGGTAGTTATTGCAGGTCTTAAAACCCCTTTTATTCTTCTTAATTTAAGCTGACTACCACTTATAAGTGCTCCTGTGTTTCCTGCTGAAACAGAGGCATCTGCCGCACCATTTTTCACAAGCTCTAAGGTTCTATTCATAGAAGAATCTTTTTTTGTTTTGATAGCGGTTATTGGGTCATCTGTCATTTCAACAACCTCTCTGGCATCAACTATCTCTATTTTTTCTTTATTATAAGTATATTTTTTTAATTCTTTTTCAATCTCTTCTTTTTTTCCTACTAATATTATTGTAATATTGGTCAACTCTTGTAGGGCATCAACTGCGCCTTTTACCGTTTCTAAAGGAGCATAATCTCCACCCATGGCATCTAATGCAATTTTCATAACTTCTCCTCAATATAACTATCATTAATTAATTTTTATTGTTATTAACTATTATATCATATTTTTGAAAATAAAAAAAAGCAAGATTTAACTATCCCGCTTTTTTTTATAAGCTATTACTCTGCTTCTGTAGCTAGAACTTGCTTTCCGTTGTAATCTCCACATGCAAGACAAATTCTGTGAGGTCTTCTTGGAGCTCCACACTTATCACAAGTTGCTAATGTAGAACCTTTTAATGCGTGGTGAGATCTTCTCATATTTTTCTTAGCTTTCGAAGTTTTCTTCTTAGGTACTGCCATCTTAGTTTCCCTCCTAATACATTCATATTTTAAAATTTAAAATTTTATGTCTAATAATTGCTGCCACCTAGGGTCGACATCATCCTTCAGGTACTTCTCAACTTCAGAAGCGTCCGCACATTCAGGAAGACATGTCTCATATTGTGACAAATCAAGTATTATATATTCTCTTACCAGATTAGATATATTGATTTCGCTGTCAACAGCCTCTTCAAAATGGTTATCACCAAACTCTTCCTCCGGTTTTAGGCTCGATATATATTTAGAATACTCTTTTGGATCTAAATAAAACCCTTTAAAATCCTCTTGGATTAATGGTTCTATCTCCGTTAAACATCTAACACACTCTAACCTCAGTACTGCTCTATAAGAACCTTCAACTATATATTGATCTCCCTCTTTGTAGGCTCTTCCTTTTATTGCTATTCCTTCAGGAATATCTAAAGAATCCATAGTTTGTTCAACATAATCAAAGACAATCTCTGACTCGTTAATTATTTCATTAAGCTTTATTATCAAAGTTATCCTCCTTATAATTACAATACCTTAATATTTTACTAGTTTTTTTAAAGGTTGTCAAGTAATTTTTCTTAACAACCAGTTTTATATTTTACACGTTAAATAAAAACTCCATTAGGTCGCCATCTTTAACAATATATTCTTTTCCTTCTAGTCTTAGCACACCAGCTTCTTGTGCTCCTTTCCAACCAGAATACTTTATAAAATCATCATATGCTACAACTTTTGCTCTGATAAATCCTCTTTCAAAATCTGTATGGATTTCTCCTGCAGCTTTTGGAGCTGTATCCCCTATTTTTATAGTCCAAGCTCTAACTTCTTTAACTCCAGCAGTGAAGTATGTTTGAAGTCCTAAAAGCTTAAATCCTGCTCTTATTAATCTATTTAATCCTGGCTCTTCTACACCTAAAGCTTCTAAAAACTCTTTTTTGTCTTCATCTTCCATCTCTTGAAGTTCTGACTCAACTCTTGCTGAAACAACAACAACTTCAGCTCCTAAAGTAGCTGCATATTCTTTTACTTTTTCTACAAATTCATTTCCTGTTGCTAAATCATCTTCCGAAACGTTAGCTGCAAACATCATTGGCTTTTGAGTTAAAAGTTGGTATGTTCTCATTAGCTCTTGCTCTTCTGCTGTCAATGATAATGTTCTTAACATTTTATACTCATCTAAATGAGCCTTGCACTTCTCTAAAGCAGGCATTATAGCCATAGCTTCTTTGTTTTTAGCTTTAAATAGCTTAGATTGTTTCTCTATAGCTTTCTCCACTGTTTCCATATCTGCTAAGATTAACTCTCCGTTGATTATTTCGATATCTCTTATTGGATCAACACTTCCACTCACGTGAATAATGTTCTCATCTTCAAAACATCTTACAACTTGACAAATTGCGGCTGTTGTTCTAATATTTGAAAGAAATTTATTTCCTAATCCTTCACCTTTAGCCGCTCCTTCTACAAGTCCAGCTATATCTACGAATTCTACTGTTGCATTTTGAACTCTTTGAGGATTGATTATTTTTGACAACTCATCTAGTCTTGGATCTGGAACAGTAACCATTCCTACGTTAGGTTCTATCGTACAAAATGGATAGTTTGCCGCTTCTGCTGCTCCTGCTTTTGTTATTGCATTAAAAAGTGTTGACTTTCCAACATTTGGAAGTCCTACAATTCCTATACCTATCATTAGAGATTCCTCCTGAAATTTTATTTTACTTTAGATTTTATCATATATAAAAACTTTTGTAAATAAAAAAACCCTCACTTTAGAAAGTGAGGATTTTATATTTTATACTGTTTCTTTAGCTACTGAGCTTTTTACAGTCTTTTTTAATCTTACCTTTGGTTCTCTTGGTAATCCAAATCTTGGAATAAATCTATCTAATCCAGTCAATGTAGCAATTAAAATTGTTGATACAGCTATCATAGCTAAGAAGTTATATCTTATTATATCTACAGCTCTAAATGTATACAGTGGATATACCGCTTGTATAATCCCTAAATAGAAACCTATATAAACGTGCCATGGAATAAGTTGTGATCCAAAAACTCCTAATGCATCACTAAACGTTGCATTTCTAAGTCTTAGCACTTCTATATCTTCTGGTGATCCCTCTACATTTTTCTCTACAATCTCTCTTATGATAGGTCCTATAGTTACTATTTGAGCCATCTCATCAGCTAATCCTGCATTTCCTAATATTGATAACATTCCATTACAAAACATAAGTTGTCTTACATTTCTAGAAATTCTAACAACTATATTTGACAGTGGTCTAAATGCATCCATCAGCTTCATAATTCCACCAAAGGCTGCTACCCACATCATCATAACAATAACCCATGAACCCGCACCTGCAAATCCAGACATAACCATATTTAAAAATTCTGATGTATCTGTTACAGTTCCTGCTACAAGACCTAATCCATATGCTGAGAAAATTCCTATAAACAGACAAAGTAGTGTTGTTAGTCCTCTAAATGCTGCTATTAAAACAAGAATTAAAGGCACAATCATATATGTTGGAACTCCATTTTTCACTTGATTCAATAGAGTTACTGCAGACTCTCTCTTTTCTGCTAAAACTGCCCAAACTCCCTCTGGTATCTGTGTTATTGCTGTTGCCGCATCCCCAGTTGTAGTAGGTAAATCCATAACTACACCAGCTACATAAAAAGCTACAATTCCTAGTACCAATACCAATAGAGACCAAAAACCTTGGTGTCTTATTCTTTTTAAAACCTCTACCTTTTGAATTCCAGAACTCACTATTGTCGTATCTGAAATAAGTCCAATATTATCTCCAAAACATGCTCCTCCAGCTATTGCTCCAACTGTTAGATCAATATTTCCACCTACGATATGATTTAACCATAAAAATATCGGTGCACATGCTGCAAATGTTCCCCAACTAGTTCCTGTTGCAATAGATAAAACTGATGTTACAACTATTCCTACTACAGCTACAGTTCTTCCTGTCAATCCAACATTCAACGCTAAGTTAATTATCGAAGCTCCCACACCTGTTGCCATAAATACCTCAGCCATAGCATAGGCTACCATAAGAATAAAGAAAGCAATCTGCATCTCTTTTGCATTATTTATAACTGCATCCATAATATCATTTATTCTCTTTTTTTCTACAACAACTGCTACTAAAGCTGCATATATTGTTGCCAGTGGTGCAGCTATTAGAGCATCATAACCCATAAACATCAGCACTGCCAATACTGCTACTGGACTTAATTTTAATAATTCTGAAATTCTGTTCATTCCTAAAACCTCCAAATTTTTATATTTTTAGCTTCATCGAAATTTTAGGTAAAAAAAACTACCGTATAAAAATACGGTAGTTAATCTGCAATTATATTACAAATTTTGGATAGCACAACATCAGAAACCTCTTTCCAATGACAGTCATATAGATATTTTCTATATGCCCAACAAGAATCTTGACCCAATTCTTATTTCGGCAAACTCCCCTTTCATTTAAGTTCAACGTTTTGTCTAACTCACTTAAATTACTTTTGTTGTTTGCAACCTCTACCTAAATATTATTTTTTCGAAACTTGTGTTATGATAACACTATTATTTTCAAATGTCAATTATTTTTTTATAAGAGAAACCCCGTTCATTTCAGCAGGTTTGTCTATATTTAGAATTTCTAACATTGTTGGAGCTATATCAGCTAATTTCCCTTTATTTAATTCTCCATGGAAATTATTAGATACATAGATTAATGGTACATCATAAGTTGTATGAGCTGTAAATGCTCCGTGAGTTTCAGGATCTTCCATTTTCTCAGCATTTCCATGATCTGCAGTTATAAGAACTGTTCCATCTAACTCTAAAACTTTATCAACAATTTGTGCCATTCCACTGTCTACAGCTTTAATTGCTTTAACAGCTGCATCAAATACTCCTGTATGCCCAACCATATCTGCATTTGCAAAGTTCATCACGATAACATCATACTTATCCTCATTCAATGCTTCTAATACAGCTTTAGTTAATTCTGGAGCTGACATTTCTGGTTGAAGATCATAAGTTGCAACTTTTGGCGATGCTACTAATTTTCTTCCCTCTCCTGTAAATTCAGCTTCTTTTCCTCCGTTAAAGAAGAATGTAACGTGAGCGTACTTCTCAGTTTCAGCTGTTCTTAATTGAGTTAACCCATGAGCCGAAACAACTTCTCCAAATGTATTGTTGATATCTTTATCCTCATATATAACTTCAGCAGCTATAGTTGAGTCATACTGTCTCATACAGTAATATTTTGGAGCTAAATATTTTCTTTCGAATCCTTTAAAATCTTTATCATTTAAGGCTCTAGTTATCTGTCTTGCTCTATCCGGTCTAAAGTTAAAGTTGATAACTACATCCCCTTCACCAATAACACCATCTTTTAATAGTAAAGTTGGAGCAATAAATTCATCTGTTATCTTCTCAGCATATGAATCCTCTATAATTTCATCTACAGTTTTTGAAACTGCTTCCACATTTCCAACCATAGCATCATATGCTTTTTTTGTTCTTTCCCAGTTAGTATCTCTATCCATAGCATAATATCTTCCAGAAATAGTTGCAATTTGCCCTACTCCCAATTCAGCTATTTTAGCTTCAAGTTGCTTCATAAATCCAAGACCTGAATTTGGTGCAGTATCTCTTCCATCCATGAATGCATGGATATAAACTTTTGTTAACCCTGTTCTTTTAGCCATCTCTAAAAGTCCGAATAGGTGATTTATATGAGAGTGAACTCCTCCATCAGAAAGAAGACCAATAAAGTGGATAGCCTTATCATTTTGTTTAGCAAAGTTAAACGCTTCTACAACTTTAGATTTTTCAAAAAATTCTCCATCTCTGATCTCTTTTGAAATTTCTACAAGAGGTTGATACACAACTCTACCAGCTCCTAGGTTTAGATGTCCAACTTCAGAGTTTCCCATCTGCCCTTCTGGTAATCCTACAGCCTCTCCAGAAGCTTTTATTGCTGTATGTGGATATTTTTCATACAATCTTTTAAAATTTTCAGGATGTGCTGCTGCTATAGCATTTTTTTCATCCGAATGAGGGTTACATCCCCAACCATCTAATATCATTAACATCAAAGGTTTTTTAGCCATTTTAAAGCCTCCTATTTTTTAAAATTTATCTTGCTCCCGCTTTAATTACTTGAATGAATGTTTCTGCTTCTAATGAAGCTCCTCCAACAAGTCCACCATCTATATTTTCCATAGCTAATAACTCAGCAGCGTTTTTTGCATTCATAGATCCACCATATTGAATTGTAATTTCTGCAGCTGATTCTGCACCAAACATTGATACTAAAACATCTCTGATCTCTTTATGAGTCTCTTCTGCCATTTCTGGAGTAGCTGTTTTACCTGTTCCTATAGCCCATACCGGCTCATAAGCAACTACAACTTTAACTGCTTCTTCAGCTGTTAATCCTGCCATTCCTTCTCTAACTTGCTTTTCATTTACTTCCATTGTCTTTCCAGACTCTCTCTCTTCTAACTTCTCTCCAATACATAGAATTGGTGTAATTCCATGAGCTAAAGCTGATTTTACTTTTTCGTTTATAAATAAATTTGATTCATGGAAGTATTCTCTTCTCTCTGAATGTCCTAAAATTACATACTTAACTCCTAACTCTTTTAGCATAACTGGTGAAATTTCTCCAGTATAAGCTCCCGAATCTTTAGGATACATATTTTGAGCTGCGATTGCAATATTTGATCCTTCCACTGTTTTAACTGCTGATTCTAACGCTGTAAATGGAGCTCCGATTACAACTTCCACTCCCTCTACTCCTTTTGTTAACTCTTTTAATTCAGATAACATAGCTTTTGTTTCAGATACAGTTTTATTCATTTTCCAGTTTCCTGCAATTATTGTCTTTCTCATTATTGTTTCCTCCCAAAATATTTTTTTATTTTAATAATAACACAGTTTTTTATTTTTTAACAAGATGCATTGTGTCTATATTTTCATCCTAATTTGAGTATTTTTTTCTCTAATTTAAAAGATTTTTTCTACCCTCTTCTTTTATAATTTCTTTTAAGTAATCCTTACAGTTCACTCTTAAATCTTCTACTAAATCAAATATTGCTCCATCTAATATTTCAACTACTTCAGTATAATCCTCTTTTTTAAACGCTTCTATCATCTCTTGAGCATACTTTTTAAACTCCACTACATACTCGTCAAAATCAGAATAGATCATATCTATCTTTGTAGCCTCTTTAATTGATAAAACTATTCCTAGAGCCCATTCAACAAAGCTTACTAATTCAAAGATCTTAGTTATATCTTCTGGATTTTCTTCTAACTCTTCAAAAGATTTATGAAATTTTTCTGTATAAATCTCCAGTAAGTATAACGATTCTATCAAAATTTCTCTATGTGAACGAGTTTTCAACTCTAGAACTTTAACTTTTTTATTTAATGGTAACTCTCTTCCGTCTACACTTTCACCATCTAATTTCAACTCAACTATAACTTCACCATGTTTCATAATACGTGACTCTATTCTTTCTAAAACAGTTACAAGTTTCCCACTCTTTATTCCTATATCTACCTTTTCTCCATTTATAAAAATGTCCATTTTCACTCATCCCTTTTATTTTTTAAAGTACTTTCTGACTACTGTTAGTGTAAATAGAATTACTCCTGCAACTTTTTGAGTTGACTCTAATTCCTTTTTTAACTCCATCATAGTGGCACCACTTGTAACTATATCATCTACTATCAATATTTTTTTCCCTGAATAATCCTCTTTTATTGAAAAAGCTCCCTTTATATTTTCACATCTTTTCTCTATATTATTTAAATGATACATATGTTCTGTATTTTTGATTCTTTCAATATTTTCGAATTTTATTTCACAAGCTTCAAGTATCTCTTCAACTTGATTGTAACCTCTTTCTAATCTTCTTTGATCGCTTACTGGAACAGGTATTATCACATCTATTTTTTCTTCTTTTATAAGATCTTCAATCGGCTTTTTCATATATAGCTTTATATTCTCGGACAACAATTTACGATTTTTAAATTTAAAATCCCAAATAACAGTTTTCAAATCTGAGTATAAGTAAAGATAGTACAATCCCTCTCTTTTTTTTAAAAAACTCATCTCTTTTAATTTCAAATCACACTTTTTACAAATATAGCCCTTATCTACTCTATTTACTCCACACATCGAGCACTTATTGTCAAACACTACTCTTTTAAGTAGTTGCCTTAGCATATTTTCTCACTTTTTTATTTTTTTCGAACTCTCTATCCACCACTTTAGCTGAATAGAACTCTGTATATCCACACTCCACACAAGTTTTTATATAGTAAGTTCCAATTTCAATCTTTAGACCAGGGCTTTTTTCTGGTATTATTGCAGTTTTTACTGTATATCTATCTCCTCCACACTTCAAACATTTATATTCCAAGATCATCACCCCAAAAAATATTTTTTAGCCATTGAAACTCTTCACCTAAAAATACAACTGCATCAAATCTAACCTTTTCATTCTCTAATCTATTTTTCTTTAAAAACTCTCTTGCAGTTTTATATATTTTCAGCTGTTTTCTTTTGTCTATAGCTTCTTGTGGCATTCCAAAAAAATTGTTTTTTCTATATTTAACTTCAAAAAAAACAAGGGTAGTATTTTCGTATCCAATAATATCTATTTCTCCTAGAGCTCCTTGATAATTCATATCCAAGATTTTCACTCCATTTCTTTCTAAATATTCTCTTGCTTTAACTTCATATATATGTCCCTTGTTTCTATTATTCATAACTACTCTCCTAAAATCTTTTTTAAGAAACTTTTCCTATGAATCTTTTTTACACCTTTTTCTAAAATTGCTTCTCTATGAGCTTTTGTTCCATAACCTTTATGCTTTGCTAACCCGTATCCTGGATATTCTTTATCACATTCGACCATAATCCTATCTCTTGTCACTTTAGCTATTATCGAAGCTGCTGCTATCGATAAACTTTTAGAATCTCCTTTTATCACTGGCTCTTGCTCTAATGAAAACTCTCTTATTTTATGGTTTCCATCAACCAAAACTTTTTCAAAATGAGTCTCATCTGAAATCTCAGCTATCGCCCTTCTCATAGCTAAAAAAGTCGCATTTAAAATATTTACTTCATCTATCTCTTCTACAGTTGCTATTCCAACACCTATCTCAAAATTTGCAAGAATCACATCAAACAGTTCTTCTCTTACTTTTTCAGATAACTTTTTAGAGTCATTAATTTTTTCCAATTTTTTGTCATATTTTTTCAACTTAGCGGCGGCTGCAACTACCGGCCCTGCTAATGGTCCTCTTCCAGCTTCATCTACACCTATTATATCGCCTTTTTCTAAATCAAATAAATATAATTCATTTTTTATTTCCATATAAATTTTCAACTCCATATTCTACAGATTTTACCTATAAAAAAGATTGTTTCCTTTTTATTTATTTAATCTTGAAACTTTTTTTATATCTAATTTTAATCTTTTAGCTACACTTTTAAAATCTTCTTTTAAATCCCCAACTATGATTAGCTCTTCGTTTGTTATCGGGTGATTAAATTTCAAATAATATGAGTGCAGCATCTGTCTTTTTGCTATATTGTCTGAATTTCCATAAGTTGAATCACCCAATATTGGATGATTTAAACTTTTCATATGAACTCTTATTTGATGAGTTCTTCCAGTTTCTATTCCAACCTCTACCAAAGAGAAGTTATCAACACTATCCACAACCTCATAATTAGTTATAGCAACTTTACCATTTTCTGTTACAACAGCCATTTTTTTTCTGTCTTTTGGATCTCTTCCTATTAAAGTTTCTATTCTTCCTTTAATATTTTTAAAATTTCCTTTACATATACATAAATAACGTTTTTCTATGGTTTTATCTTTAAACATTTCAGTTAATTTAACGTGTGCTACATCATTTTTAGCAACCACTATAAGTCCACTTGTATCTTTATCTAATCTGTGAACAATTCCTGGTCTTATAACTCCATTTATTGTAGATAAATCTTTTATATGATATAAAACTGCATTGACTAATGTACCTGTATAAAAACCTTGAGCTGGATGTACAATCACTCCAGGATCTTTGTTTATTATAACCATATCTTTATCTTCATAAACGATATCTATCGGTAAATCTTCAGGTAAAACTTCTAAAATTTCATCCTCTGGGATTCTAATAACTATGAATTCATTCCCCTTCAATTTACTTCCATTTTTAACTTTTTCTTTTCCATCCACTGTCACATTTTGATTATCTATTAATTTTTGAATATAGTTTCTTGTAGTATTTTCAAAAAATTCACTCAAAAAAGCATCCAATCTTTTTCCTCTATCATCTTGGGAAACTTTTACCTCTATTATATCTTTAAACCCTTCCATTCATTCACTTCCTAACATTTAAAACTTTTTTCTTACTAAAAATTATATCACAACTTATTTTGCTTTACAAAAATATTCACTCAAAAAAAAAGAAATTTATTTTTTTCTCGTATATCATATTCAGAATGGTCATTTTGCTATTCTATATTAAGATTTTCTAAATAAGCATTTATAACGAGGAGGTTTATTTTATGAAAAAATTAACATTATTAGCATGTTCTTTATTCGCTTTTGCTGCAGTAGCACAAGCTAAAGAGATGGTAGCTCCTGTAACTAGTTCTAAAGAGGTTATGTCAGAACCTGTTAGTTCTAAAGAAGTTATCACTGAACCTGTAGTTGTAGAAGAAGTTATTGTTGCTCCTGTTGTTGAAGATCCTTGGGGATATATCAACTTAAGAGCTGGATGGGATTTTTGGAGTGAGTATGGAAACTTTACTGGAAACGGAGACGATTATCCTGTAGGTCTATCTAAAAAGACTAAAGATTTTGGTGGAGAATTAGCAGTTGAAGCTTATAAGCACTGGGATTATTTCGATTTAGGTCTTGGAGTTGCATATCAACATCATATGAAGAGAAAATCTTCTAATGACAGTTTTGATCATACTGGTCTTCCAAATGTTGGAAATCTTACTATTGCAGATGGTGACGTATCTGGTGCTGAATACAAATCTGTACCTATCTATGTAACTGGTAGATATAATATAAACTATTGGGATTGGGCAGCTACTCCTTATTTAAAAGCTAACATTGGATACTCTTTCAACTTTGATTCACAAGATTTAGACTACGGTCCACACTCTACTGGAACTAGTGTTGATGACGGTTTATACTGGGCAGCTGGATTTGGTGTTCAATATGAAGACTTTAACGTAGATGTTCTTTATGGAGCTAACTATGCTAAAACTAAAGTTGACATCCCTACAGGTGGAAGCGAGAAATTTGATAACGACTACGAGAGAGTTACTCTTTCTGTAGGTTATAGATTTAATATCTGGTAGAAAGCAATATAAAATCAATTTTGTCGAGAGTTCTTTACTCTCGACTTTTTTTTCATAAGATTTCTGTACTATACTTTTTTCGTTTTCCTTCTTTTTTTAAAAAAAACCGTTATAAAACAGTTTATTCAAACTTTTATTGACTTTCATACGTATTACGTTGTATTATACGCTCGTGGTTCGAAAAAAAACCACCACTTTGTTTCAACATCCTTTTTTCAAACGATAGGATGTTCATTTTTAGGAGGGAATTAAAATGAAAAAATTAGCACTACTTACTTGTGCATTACTTTCTATCGGAAGCATCGCTCAAGCTAAAGAAATTATTCAACAACCTGTTATTACTAGCTCTAAAGAAGTTGTAACTGAGCCTATTGCTGTTGTGGAAGAGGTAACTGTTGTTACTGAAACTCCTGCTCCTGTTATCGTTGAGCAAGATCCTGCATACATCAACTTAAGAGTTGGAGGAGATGTTTGGTCTAGATATAGCAAACATGAATTTTTAGACAAAGATACAAAAGATTTAGGATACGAAATTGCTGTTGAAGCATACAAACCTTACGATTATGCTGATTTAGGATTAGGAGTAGCTTACCAAGATCACGCTAAGAGAGACGGAAGTGCTGATGGTGGAGAATACAAATCTGTACCAGTTTATTTAACAGCTAGACACAATATGGATTATTTAAATCTTCCATTCACACCTTATTTAAAAGCTAATGCTGGATATTCTTTCAACTTTGATCAAAAGGATATCAACACAGGTATACATAAAGGTTCTGCATCTATCGATGACGGTGCTTACTGGGCAGCTGGTTTAGGAGCAGAATACCAAAACCTTAACGTAGATGTTCTTTATGGAACTAACTATGCTAAATTAAAAACTAACAATGAAAAAATCGATAACAACTACCAAAGAGTAACTCTTTCTGTAGGTTATAAATTCGATTTATAAAAATAAAAGGGCTAACTTCTTATGAAGTTAGCCTATTTTTTATTTATATGCTATAACTTTTGTCTCATCTGTAATTCTAAATGTAAATGTTTCTGTTACAAATAGTTCTACCTCTTTTTTATCATGTCCTTGATATCCAAGAGAAAAATCCTCACCTAAAATCAATTCAATATCCTCATTATCAAAAGGTACTAAGATAGCTTCTGTAATGTTGTTTGAAATTATTATTGGCATACCCAATATCTTCTCTAATCTCTTTGCCAGAGAATCATTTAAATTAATCATATTTAAATATATAAATTTTTCAAGACTTACAACTAAAGCATAAGGTCCCTTACTAAAACCTGTATTTCTTAGCTTTGAAACTCCATACATCAAATTTTTTATGGTCTCCGCTTCAGTTTTCCCAAAATCTAATCTCTCTTTTTCATCTTTTAAAAGACCTACGATACAAGCTTCATCCAGACCATTAAAAATAGCTCTCTCTTCAAACTTAGCTGCTTTTTTCATAGCTTCATCCAGGTTTTTATAATCTATGTCTTTAGCTCCCCTTTCGATGTTATCTAATTCCCATCTATTGAGAGTAAAGGTTATTCTATTCTCCACAAAAGGTTGGATCTGGTGGATTCCATAAGATAATCCATCTTGAGTCTGAATTGATAGTCTTCCTGAATTAACTCCACCTTTTTCTTTACCAATAGGTCCTGTCACTCTTACGAATCTTCTGGCTGAAAGCTGTGTTCCTAAAACCGCTTTAGCTCTCTCTTCTATTTCTTCCCAAACTTTCCCACTTATTGGAGCTAGCTCCTTTTTTAAAAAATCCATATATATACCTCCTGTATATTTATCTACTTTAATGAACCTACATTTAAAGACGAATTAGAACTTTTAGATACCCCTTGATTCTGTGTTCCTGAATCTCTTCCCATAATTTGGCTTTCTACACCTATTATTTTCCCTTGAGTGAATAGGTAGTCCTCTATCTCTCCTCCAAATTCAAGTTGGTTTCTACGAATCCATTCAACTATCATAGCCGCATGTTCCATCTCTTCATTTCTGTTGTGTAGCATAATCTCTTTTAACTCTGGGTCAACAGCCATTTCAGCTCTTTGATTATAGTCATCTACAGCTTGTAACTCCTCTTTTAAACTTTGTATTGCAAAATCTAAATCTGCTGCTTTTTTACTAATTCCATCCAACATATAAAGCACCTCCACTTTTAAACTTATCTATTAACGTTTATATCAGTAAAAGCAAGATTTTCCTTTTTTTTATTCCTTCTTTTTTTTACTATATAAAATATATATCAAATAATATTGAGTTATAAGAAAATTTGGAATATAGATAATTCCTTCTTTAAGTGATATTATTATTTTATTAAAAGTGTGTATATATTTATTTTTTAGGTATGTGGTGTTTAAAATTTCAGCTAATTTATAACTATTTTATTTTAATTTCTGAGAAGTCGGGGGACTGAACTATGATTGAAAAAGAAGATATTATTTTAGCACAAAATGGAAATGAAGAATCTATCGAAAAAATCATCAGAGAGTATCAAGGAACTATTTATAGAAACAATAGATCCTTTTTCTTAAAAGGTGGTGACAGCGATGATTTAATGCAAGAGGGATTTATAGGGCTTATAAAAGCTATTAAATCCTACGATGAAACAAGAAATGCTTGTTTTAGTACTTTTGCTAACTTATGTATTAGACGACAAATGATTACTGCCGTAAAGAATTATAATTCAGATAAGTATAAAAATCTGAATTTAGCTATGCAAGGAGACGGTTATTCAAACCACGAAGAAAGTGTAAGGTATAACTCTCCATCACTAGGATTTTACTCTCCTGAAGATATTTTTTTAGGAAAAGAGTTAGTTAATCTTTTAACAGATTTTCTTAGTGAAAATTTAAGTGAACTTGAAAAGAAAGTTTTCAAATACCTTTGTCAAGAATACTCTTACATTGAAATAGCTGAACTTTTAAATGAACCACCAAAAAAAATAGACAACACTATTCAAAGAATTAAGAAAAAAATCTTATTGTACCTAAGTTCTTATACACACTAAAATAAAAAAAAGAGAGATTGAATAAAACAATCTCTCCTTTTTTTATTTTAAAACTAATATTGCTTCATTAACTCTTTAACTTTAGAAACAACATCCTCTTTTGAAACTTCTAAAGTTTCATTAGTTCTTCTTATTTTTAACTCTACTATTCCTTCAGCAGCTTTTTTCCCACAAACAACTTTGAACGGGTAACCAATTAGATCTCCATCTTTAAATTTAAATCCAATTCTTTCATCTCTGTCATCTAGAGCCACATCAATATTTGATTCTTGGAAAGCTTTATATAGCTCTTCAGCTAACTCTACTTGATCTTCTGCTTTCATATTAGCAGGAATAACTTCTACTACAAATGGAGCTATTGCAGACGGCCAAATGATACCATTCTCATCATTATTTTGCTCTATTGCAGCTGCCATAGTTCTAGAAACTCCTATTCCATAACATCCCATTTCCATAACTTGGCTTTTTCCATTAACATCTAAGAAAGTTGCATTTAAAGCCTTTGAATACTTATCTCCTAATTTGAAAATGTGTCCACTTTCAATTCCTCTAGCACTAGCTAATTCTCCTCCACACTTAGGACATTTCTCTCCTACTACAACAGTTCTTACATCAGCTATAACTGAAGCTTCATAATCTCTACCATAGTTTACATTAACAAAGTGTGTATCTAATTTGTTTCCACCAGCAGTATGGTTAGAAATTCCTACAATACTCTTATCTGCTATAATCTTAACTTTTGATAAATCTGTTCCCACTGGTCCTATGAATCCTTTAACAAGTCCTAAATCTTCTAACTCATTATCAGTTAACATAACTACATCTATCGTATCTATTATATTTTTTAATTTAACTTCATTTACTTCAAAGTCTCCTCTTATAAGAACCATGTAAACCTCATCAGTTACAACATCTTTGTACATCATAGCTTTAACTGTTTGTTCAACTGGTACATTTAAGAACTCAACTACATCAACTATTTTAGAAACATTTGGAGTATCTACTAATTCTTTTTCTAACATCTCAGCTTTTGGTAAATCTGTTATTACACTTGTTGCAGTCTCCACGTTTGCGGCGTAATCACATGTTGTACAGTATATGATTTCGTCCTCTCCAGACTCTGCTAACACATGGAACTCTTGAGATCCGCTTCCTCCGATAGCTCCAGAGTCAGCTTCAACAGCTCTAAACTTAAGTCCACATCTTTCAAAAACTCTTGTATAAGCTGCTTTCATATTTTCAAACTCATCATCTAAAGATTCTCTATTTGCATGGAATGAGTAAGCATCTTTCATAAGAAACTCTCTTCCTCTCATAAGTCCAAATCTTGGTCTTCTTTCATCTCTAAATTTAGTTTGAATTTGATATAAGCTTAAAGGTAATGATTTATAAGATGAAATATCATTTCTTATAATATCTGTTATAACCTCTTCATGAGTTGGTCCTAGTGCGAACTCTCTTGAGTGTCTGTCTTGAATCCTCATCATTTCAGCACCCATTACATCCCATCTTCCACTCTCTTTCCAAAGCTCAGCCGGTTGTAGAACAGGCATGAAGATCTCTTGCGATCCTGCTCTGTCCATCTCTTCTCTAACAATTCCTTCAACCTTTTTTAAAGCTTTAAGACCTAAAGGAAGATAAGTATATACTCCACTTGCCAATCTTTTGATCATACCAGATCTAAGTAATAATTTGTGACTTATTACTTCTGCCTCTTTAGGAGTTTCCTTAAGAGTTTTAACATAATATTTACTTAATCTCATTTTTTCCTCCACTTCAATTTAATTTTACCTCATATTTTATCATAACTTCTTTTAAGAGGTCAAACTTTTGTTAAACTTTTCCTCTATGTCCCATTCTAAAATATTATTTTTTATTTTTCCATCATGAGTTTTTAAGTATTCTACACAAATATCTTTAACTAAACGAATCGTTTTTACGTCATGAACTATATCAACGAATTTGAGGTCACTCAATCCGCTCTGTTTTACACCAAAAATCTCTCCTGCCTTACGAAGTTTTAAATCCTCTTCTGCAATTTTAAAACCGTCCTCGGTACTTTCCAAAACTTTAAGCCTTGCACCAGAACTATCGTTTTCAGTTGTCGAAAGTAAAAAACAATATGATTGATGCTCTCCTCTTCCTACCCTTCCTCTCAATTGATGAAGAGTTGAAAGCCCAAAACGTTCAGAGTTTGTTATCACCATGACACTTGAGTTTGGAACGTTCACTCCCACCTCTATTACAAGGGTTGAAACCAGTATATCCAATTGATGAGCTTTAAAAAGATGCATAACCTCATCTTTTTCTTTATTTTTCATTCTTCCATGCAAGATTCCCACTCTATAATTTGGCAATCTACTCATAACTTCACTATATAATTCCTCTGTAGATTTTGCTGATAACTTTTCGCTCTCATCTATAAGGGATGCCACAAAATATGCTTGTCTTCCCTCTTTTAATTTTTTATCTATAAAATTATACATTTTATCTTCATCCTCGTTTGAAGATATCCACTTTGTTTTTATAGGTTTTCGTCCCGGAGGAAGCTCATCTATTATAGCCACATCTAAATCTCCATAGATACTAAGTGCTAAAGATCTTGGAATAGGGGTTGCACTCATTACAATCAAATTTGCTAAAACCCCTTTATCCCTAAGTCTTTTTCTTTGAAGCACACCAAAACGGTGCTGTTCATCAATAACAATCAATCCCAACTTATTAAATTCGACACTATCCTCTATAATAGCGTGTGTTCCTATAACTATTTTAATTTCACCTGAAGCTAAATCTCTCAGAAGCTCTGTTCTTTTCTTCCCTTTTACACTTCCCGTTAAAAGTTCTACTCTCACACCTAATTTTTCTAAAGTTTCATATATTGAAAGATAATGTTGAGTTGCAAGTATCTCCGTAGGAGCCATCATAACACCTTGATATCCATTCTCTACCATATATAAAAGAAGAAGTACAGCCACTATAGTTTTTCCACTTCCAACATCTCCTTGAATCAAGTAATTTATAAGCTTTCCATCATTTAATCCCTTATATATCTCTGTTATAACTTTTTTTTGTGCTGTGGTCAATTCAAAAGATAGTGACTCCACAAATTTTGATACAAGTTTTTTATGCCCTTGTAGAGAGTACGCTCCTCTATTTGATAGATCTATCTCAAACCTTTTCTGCAAAATCCCCATCTCTAAAACAAGGAGCTCCTCTATAGCGAATCTTCTTTTAGCCTCTTCTAACATTCTAGGATTACTTGGAAAATGTATCTCTTTCAAAGCTTCCTCTCTTCCAATAATTTTATATTTCTCTATTATCTCTCTAGGGATATTTTCCTGGAATGAACCACCATACTCCTGCATAGCAGATTTTATTACCCTTCTCAAAGTATTTTGATTCATCTCTTTAATAGAGCTATATATTGGTAATATCTCCCCACTATTTTGTTGACCTTTATAGAGTTTAAATTCTGGATTTACCATCTGAAATGTATAACCTCTTTTTACATTTCCTATAAATATATACTCTTCACCTATTTCTAAACTCTTTCTTAAATACGGCCTTTGAAACCAAATAACTTCAAGCATCCCTGTTCCATCATTGACTGTTGCTTTAACCATTTTTAATCCCGTTCTTGTTGGAGGGGCTGTGACACTCATTATATTTGCTTTCAATACAACGTATTCATCACCTCTTAACTCTCCTATCTTTTTTAAATTTGTTCTATCGTCATAGGCTCTCGGGAAGTAATAGATTAAATCATGTAAACTAGTTATTCCTAATTTTCTTAACTTAGTGTATGTCGATGCTGCAACACCTTTAATATTAAAAATTTCTATATCCTTATAAATATCTTTATACATCCCATTCCACCTTTCATTTTTTTATTTATTATATCATATTTTTTTATTGACATTCTTTTCTTTTTAGTATATTATTATTGTATAAATCGCATATGGCAAAGTAGAGGAAACTCTATGACGCAAAGCTATAGGGTCTTTAAAATGACAGCCAGCTGCACTTACTTTTTTGTGAAGTAGTTGCAACTGGCTTTTTACTTGTATTCAAAAAATTTGATTATATATAAAATTTCTTAAAAATCAGGGGAGGAAAAAATTATGAAAAAACTAATTACACTTTTATCTTTAACTATGGCTATGACAGCTTTTGGAGCAACAACAACACCACCTCAAGGAAATACTGAAAAATCTGGTGATATGAATATCACAGCTACAGTTATTACACCTTTAAGAGTTAATGCTGAACCTATGGTATTTGGAAAAGTTATCCAAGGAACTAAAGCTACGGCTAACGCTAACTTTACTATTACTGGTGAAAAGGGCGAAAATATAACTGTTACTATTCCTGAAATAGTAACTTTAGAAAGTGATGAAAATACATTAAACGTTGCAATTGCAAGAAATATTCCTACAAACTTAGGAACTACAGGTACAATTACAGTTCCTGTAAATGGTTCAATTGTAACAAGTAGCTCTACTACTACTGGAACGTACGAAGGAACTTTAACAGCTACAGTTAGATACAACTAATTCTTACTAAATATTGATACCAAAAGCTGAGAATTGTGTTCTCAGCTTTTTTTTAAATTTTTTAAAATAAATCAAAAGGGGGGGAAATTTATGAGAAATAAAATTCTTATTTTAACTATACTTTCGTCTTTAATATCATTTTCTAAAGATATCAACACTTCCAATCCTGATATGAACATTACAGCAGAAATTATTAAGCCATTAGTTGTTAACAGTTCTGATATGAATTTTGGAACTATTGTT
>JAVWUC010000013.1:0-37446 GCA_036667395.1 Cetobacterium sp.
GCTGCTGCTACAATCAAGCTAGGAGACAGAGGAGACTTCACTCTTATGGTCGGAGTTACTGAAATGGGGCAAGGTTGTGATACTGTATTAACTCAAATTGCTGCCGAAGTTTTAGAGGTTCCTATGAGTAAAATTGCTATTCATACAGCTGATACTGATATTTCTCCGTATGATCCTGGAGCTTATGCTTCGAGTGGGACATATGTTACTGGAAATGCTGTTATTATTGCGGCTAATAAAATGAGAGAAGAGATTTTAAAAGGTGCTTCTAAAATGTTTAATATTGATATAAATTCTATTGAATACCTAGGAGATTCAATCAGATTCGAAGATAAAACTATCTCTTTAGAAGATTTTGCTCAGCGTTCAATCTCTTTTGAAGGAATGAACCAAATAACAACTACAGGAACTTGGGGGGGAGAGACTTCACCACCACCTTTTATTGCTGGTTTCGCTGAAGTTGAAGTGGATACTTTAACTGGAGAAGTTGAAGTAGTTGACTATCTCTCTGTTGTTGATTGTGGAACTCCTATCAATCCTAATCTTGTTAAAGTACAAGTTGAGGGTGGAACTGCTCAAGGAATAGGACTTGCACTTTTAGAAGATATAAAGTATGATAAGAAAGGAAGAGTTATCTCAGATTCTCTTATGCAATATAAGATACCTTCTAGAATTGAATGTAAAAATATTAGAGTTGAATTCTCAAATTCATATGAACAAACAGGTCCTTTTGGAGCTAAATCAGTTGGAGAAGTAGTTATTAATACTCCTGCTCCTGCTATTGTTGATGCTATATACAGAGCTACAAAAGTTAGAGTTAGAACTTTACCTGCAACTTCTGAAAAAATTCTTATGGGAATTCTAAACATATAGGGGTGAATATGATAGAACTTTTTGATATTAATAAAGGAGATGTTGTTTCTATTACAGGAGCTGGCGGAAAAACATCTTTAATGTTTTTCTTAGCAGATTCTCTTTCTAAAAAAGGAACTGTTCTTATCACAACAACCACAAAAATTTTTAAACCAGAATGTATAAAAAAACTAAATTTAATTTTTATAAGTCCTGAGGAGATTGATTATATATCTCCTCAGGATAGTTCTATATACATATATTGTCCAAATATTATAGATAATAAAATCCAAAGTGCTTCCTTTGAAGACGTTGCAAAATTAGAAAAAAAATTCGATTATATTTTAATAGAAGCTGATGGAAGCTGTGGTAAGCCTTTAAAAGGTTGGAAGGAGAATGAACCTTCCATTCCTACTACATCCAAAAAAACTATTGCTGTGATTGATATAACTGCTTTAAAAACTTTAAAATCTGAATCTTCTATACATAGATTCAATTTATATACACAGCAGTTTCCACAAACTTCTGAAATAATCACTAAAGAAGATTTTATAAACTATATTGATAGTAACCTATTCTTTAAAAATTCTTATGGAAGAAATATTCTTTTTTTTAATAAAATAGAATCCCTTGAATTTTTTGAATATTTTTTTGATATTGCAAACTCTATCAAAAATAAAGATGTCTATTTCGGTTCAATTTTTGATGGTCTTATCCATAAATTTAAAAATGTTACACCTATCGTTTTAGCATCTGGATTTTCAAGACGATTTGGAGCAAATAAGTTGGATATCAGATTAAAAAATAGCATGACACTTTTAGAACAAGTTCTTTTCAATATTACAAAATTAAATTTTAAAGAAAAAATTCTGGTTGGAAAAGAGCACTATTATTTAAAACTTGCTAATAATTATAGTTTTAAATATATTGAAAATGAGCATTCACATTTGGGTCAAAGTCAATCTGTAATTCTGGGGACTAAATCTGCTAATCTTGATGGATTTATATTTATTCCTGGGGATATGCCTTTTTTAAGTAAGAATTCTCTTCTTACACTTATTTGGAAATTTCAAATACATAATGAAATTATTGTTCCATTTATAAATGACCAAAAATGTGCTCCCGTTTTATTTCCTAAAAAATATTCTAAAATATTATTAGAACTTAAAGGAGATGCTGGAGGAAAAGAAATAATAAGCAAAAATATTTTTATTAAATGTACGTTTAAAAACTCTATGGAGTTTTTTGATATAGATACAAAAGAAGATTTAAAATTATTAGAAATGTCGGAGGAAAATTTATGAAATTATTAAAAGAATACATTACAAACTATGGATCTGTTACTGACGGTTCTATACTTAAAGTTGATAGCTTTATTAACCACCAAATCGACCCTACTCTTATGATGGCTATTGGAGAAGAGTTTAAAAATCGTTTTAAGGATAAAAAAATCAACAAAGTTTTAACTATTGAGGCCTCTGGTATTGCTATTGCTATCGCTGTTGCTTACGCTTTAAAAGTTCCTATGGTTTTTGCTAAAAAGAAAAAGCCTTCAACTATGGGAGACTCTTACAATGCAACTGTTAACTCTTTTACAAAGAAAACTGATTATAATATCACTGTTTCTAAAGAGTTTTTATCTTCTGAAGATAATATCTTGATTGTTGATGATTTTTTAGCTATGGGAAATGCTATCATTGGTCTTAAACAAATCATTGATGAAGCTGGAGCTAGTATAGCCGGTGTAGGTATTGCTATTGAAAAAGGATTCCAACCAGGTGGAGAAGTATTAAAAAAGCAAGGAATTCATCTTGAGTCCCTTGCCATAATAGATTCTTTAGAAAATAACCAAATTACTCTTAGATAATTTTAGTTAGCTAAAGCTGGTAAAAGACCTAATATTGTAAATATAATTACAATTATTAGGTTTTTTTTTATTTCTTTTTTATAAATTCTAGATTTATCTAAAATTTTTTTATCTTTATAATCATTCTTCCAATTTATATACCCAATTAATGAAGCCAATAAAAATCCTACAGTAAAACATACTAAATCCACAAAATCATACGTACCTATAAAAGTCCCGTGTCCTCCATACCTATTCTGAAAAAATTCTACTCCAAGTATAAAAATAAATATTATATTATACGTCACTTGAGCTGTCTTATAAAAAACTCGATTATGGAGCATCGCTACTCCTAATGAAAAAATCCACAATCCGTCCGGTAAAGAATAAATTACCCAATTTGGAATGTATTTTCTATAAACCCAAACAATTTTCCTTATATCTTCTACTATGTAATTTAAATGTGCAATCTCGATAAATTTATAATAAAATAATTTTCTACTTCTAAATAAAAGATATATTATCACCCCTAATAGAAATGAAAATAATACCAAAAATATTTTATTTATCAGCCTCTTTTCCATAAATACCTTTTTCATTTAGATATCTCACCACTTCCTCCACTCCTTCTTCAAGAGTTTCATAAAATATTTCCGCATCATATTCATATTTATCAATACTTTTTTGATAAAGAGGATCATAATAATCAGTCATTAAAACTTCTGATAATTCATCTATTTTTGACTCATTTAACAGTTTTGAAAACTCGTCATACATCTTTGTATCTATATATCTTTTAACTCTGTTCAAACAGCTTTGTAACTCTTCTATTGTTGCTCCTGCATAGTCTTCTCTAATTATACTTACCCTTTGTTCTATTGTTGTATCTAAAGATAGATGTGTTGCTTCAGCAAGCGATGTAAAAACAGATTCAGGGACATATACATTTCCTATTCTTTTACTTTCACTTTCTGCTAGAACATATTCAGGTTTATTTTTATATAGATAGTCAAAAATTAACGATTCAAATCTCTTTTGACTTTGAGGTCTTTTCTCACAAACTCCTCCAAAAAAAGAACCTTTGTGATCTGCCATTTTCTCTAAATCTAAAACTGAATAACCCAGTTCGTCCAATTTTTGTAAAACTTTTGTCTTTCCTATCCCTGTTTTACCATGTAAAACATAATACTTTATCCCTTCGTTTAACTTAGGAATCTCTTCAAGTATATACTGTCTATAGGCTCTATATCCTCCTTCTAGCTTCCAAGTTGTATATCCTAGAGCAGAAAAAAGAGCGGCCATTGATCCACTTCTCATCCCTCCACGTGCACAATAAAATGCTAATCTTCCTTTTGCATGCTTTTGAACCTCTCTAAAAATATCAGGTAATCTTTTAGCGATAGCTTCAACTCCAAGCTCTTTAGCTTTTTCAGGTGAAACTTGTTTGTATGCTGTCCCTACATCTATTCTTTCATCATCCATTAATAATGGTATATTTATAGCTCCAGGAATTGGTTCTTCTTCAAACTCCTTTGGCGTTCTAACATCAATAAGTGTATAATTTCTTTCTTTTAACAATTGTTCGTATGATACTAAAGTCATCTTTTCCTCCGTTTATTATATATTCATTATATTTTACTATGAATTTTAAAAAATTTGAATATTATTTATATAAAAATTATCTTTATTGTGATAAAATCTAATAAAAATCAACTTTATTTAGAAAGGGAGTTATGAAATTAAAAGCTAAACAACTATTAAAAACAATATATGGTTATGATAATTTTAGAAAAGGACAGGGAGCTATTATCAATTCTGTTCTTTCAAAAAAAGATACTCTGGGTGTTATGTCTACAGGTGGTGGAAAATCTATTTGTTATCAAATCCCTGCTCTTTTATACCCTCATCTAACCCTTGTTATATCTCCTCTTATTTCTCTTATGAAAGATCAAGTTGATTCATTAAAATATCTTGGTGTACATGCTGGATTTTTAAATTCAACTCTCTCTAAAGATGAATATGTTAGATTAATACATGGGATAAAATCAAAAAAAATTAAACTTTTATACATCGCTCCAGAAAGACTTATGAATGAAAAATTTATATCTTTTATAAAAGGTATCCCAATATCTTTAATTGCAGTTGATGAAGCACATTGTATTTCGCAATGGGGACATGATTTTAGAAAAAGTTATCTTGAAATACCTGACTTTTTGAAAAAAATAGAGCAGCGTCCTCAACTTCTTGCTCTTACAGCAACAGCCACTGCTAAAGTTAGAGAAGATATTATTGAAAAATTAGGACTTCACACTCCTAAAATTCATGTTGATGGTTTTGATAGGGACAATATTACTTTCAAAGTTGAAAAAAATATTGTTCCTGAAGCCTTTATTGTAGAATATTTAAAAAGAAATGAAAAAAAATCTGGAATAATATATGCGGCTACTCGAAAAGAAGTTGATAGCCTTTATAGTTATCTACAGCTTAAAGGATTCAATGTTGGAAAATATCATGCCGGTTTAGAAGAAGCAGAACGTTCTATATTTCAAGATGAATTTTTAAAAGATAATATTAAAATTATGATTGCTACAAATGCCTTTGGGATGGGTATTGATAAATCAAATGTTAGATATGTTATACATCGGAATATCCCTAAGGATTTGGAGAGCTATTATCAAGAAGCTGGAAGAGCTGGAAGAGATGGAGCGCCCTCAGAGGCAATCCTTCTTTTTCTAGAAGAGGATGTGTCAACTCAAGAATTTTTAATTGAACAAAATGAAGACAGCAGCAAAGATTTAAAAATAAAAAAAATAAAAAAACTCGACCAAATGCTTGACTACGCATATTTAGAAAGTTGTTATAGAGAATATATATTAAAATATTTTGGAGATAAAAGAATAAAAAATTACTGTGGTAACTGTGGTAACTGTAAAAACTTTAAAGATGTTAAATCTTTTACATTGGAAGGTCAAAAAATTTTTTCATGTATTGGAAGAACAAAGGAGTCTATAGGTATCTCAACTTTAACAAATATTTTGATGGGAAAAGTGGATACTAAAGTGGAAAGAAAAGAATATTTTAAACTATCTACTTTTGGAATTATGTCTAACTATGACCGAAATTGGTTAGAAGAATTTATCTACTACTTAATTTCAGAGGGATATCTACAACAAAGTGCTGGTAGTTTTCCCACTTTAAAACTTACACCAAAAGCTTTTGATGTTTTAAAAAATATTAAAGCTATCTTTAGAAGAGTTAATGAATCTGTTTCTTTTGACTATTTTGAAGACCCTCTTTTTGAAACATTAAACACTCTGAGAAAAGATATTGCTGAAAAGGAAAATGTTCCTCCATACATAATTTTCTCTGACTTAACTCTTATGGAAATGGCTGAAAAAAAACCTAAAAATCGTTGGGAAATGTTAAAAATAAGAGGAGTTGGTAACCAAAAATTTAAAAACTACGGTAATCTTTTTTTAAAAACGATAAACGAATTATCTCCACAAGATTTAGAGCTTCTTCATGTTGAAAGTATTATTGACGAAAAATATTTAGGTGAACGACAGTTAGAAGATCTAAAAAAATCTTTAAATTTAAATATCACAACTGAACAACTAAAAGAGATTTTAATAAAAACTCTTTTTACTAACTAATACGAGGTGAATAAATGTTATTTGAATTTTTTATAGCTAAAAAACATATCTTTGAACACAAAAAACAAAGCTTTATTGGTGTTCTTGGTATTGCAATCGGAATCATTGTCTTAACTGTTTCTATTGGAATCTCTAATGGATTAAATAAAAATATGATAGATAGCATTCTTTCTCTATCTAGTCACATTACAGTTATTGGAAATGACAACATTGAAAATTTTTCAGAATTGGAAGATCAATTTTTAAAATATCCTCAAGTTAAAGGCGTTATTCCAAAAGTTTCTACACAAGGAATAATTAAATATAATGGTATTTTTGGAACTCATATTTCTGGAGTTAAACTAGAGGGAATGGACTTAAAACAAGCTCTTCCTGCTCTTAATCTCGAAAATAAGATAAAACGTGGGAGTGTTGATTTAAACAATAAAAAAGGGGTTTTGATTGGGGATGAACTCTTTAATCAATTAGGAGCTCGTATTGGTGATCCGATAAGTGTTATTTCTGCTAATAATAAGGAATTAAAATTAGATATCATGGGAACTTTTCAAAGTGGATACTATGATTATGATTTATCTATGGTTATTCTTCCATTAAAAACTGCCCAATATATAACAGAAAGAGATAATACTGTTAGTTCATTAGATTTAATTTTAAAAAATCCATATGATGCCGAGTTGATTTCCAATAAAATTTATGAAGAAACAGGTCTTTATAATAGAACTTGGGGAAGTTTAAATAAAAACCTTTTAAAAGCTCTTAATCTTGAAAAAACTGTAATGATTATTGGATTTTCATTGATTGTTTTAATTGCTGGATTCGTAGTTTGGGTTATTTTAAATACTATGGTTAGAGAAAAAATTCGTTATATTGGAATAATGAGATCTATGGGTATTTCACACAATAGTATCATAAAAATATTTTTAATACAGGGAATTATTTTAGGTTGTATTGGAATTATTTTAGGCGTTTTTATATCTCTATTTTTACTGTGGTATATAAAAACCTACTCACTTCCTGAAATATCATCTATATACTATCTAGCTAAAGTTCCTGTTGAGCTATCAGCTAAAGAACTTTTTACTATAATAGGTGCAAATATCGTTTTAATATTTTTATCTAGTATTTTCCCAGCATATAGAGCTGGTAAACTTAAAATAGTGGAGGCTTTAAGACATGACTAAAAAAATTATACTTGAACTAAAAAATATTTGTAAAAATTACTCTACAAAAAATGAAACCCTTGAAATTATCAAAAACTTAGATCTTCAAGTTGAAGAGGGAGATTTTATCTCTATTCTTGGACAATCAGGTTCTGGTAAAACTACACTTTTAAATTTAATTGGACTTTTAGATTCTCCAACTTCTGGAGATATATTTATAAATGGAGAAAAGATTTCAGTAAATAGTTCATCTGTAGACTTAATTAGAAATAAAATGATTGGATTTGTTTTCCAATTCCATTATCTTCTACCTGAATTTACGGCTCTAGAAAATGTTATGATTCCTGCATTAACACAGGATTTTAGTAAAAAAAAGGAAATCGAAATAAAAGCACTTGAGCTTTTAAATGATGTTGGACTTTCTCATAGAGCGAACCACAAACCAAATGAACTTTCTGGTGGAGAAAAACAAAGGGTTGCAATAGCTCGTGCTTTAATTAATAATCCAAAGATTTTATTACTTGATGAGCCAACAGGAAATTTAGATAATGAAACCAGTGAAAAAATTTTTAATATTTTCAAACAAATTAACGACAAAAAACGTCAAACTATTATAACAGTAACACATTCAAGAGAGCTTTCTGAGATTTCCCATAAAAAATTATTTCTGAAAAAAGGAATTATTCTTTAAAAGAAGTATAGAGAGTTAACATGAATACCTATAATCCATAATAAAGGGGTGGTTTGTATGAAAATAAACTATAACACTAACGGAGACCTTGTTATCACCGATGCCATCAAAGCTCATTGTGAAAAAAACTTTTCTAAATTAAAGAAATTCTTTGATAACATTTTAACTGTTAACGTAACTTTATCTGCTACTAAATCTAAAACTGGACCTCTACAAAGAGTTGATGCTAGAGTTCACCTTAATGGGAATGTTATAAAAGGAGTTTATACAGACGATGATCTTTATAATGCGATAGATCGTGTTACAGATATTTTGTCTAAACAAATCAAAAAACACAAAGAAAAATTAAGAGATAATAATCATGCTGTCCCTACTTTTTCTGATACTAAAAAAATTACTTTTGAATCATCTGATAACTTCATTACAGTTGAGTCTACTAAAAGGATTGCTAGTATAACAGTAAACCCTAGACCTATGGATGTAGAAGAAGCTATCTTGCAATTAGAAGCTTTAAATAAAGATTTTTATGTTTTCACAAATTCAGAAAGTGGAGATATGAATATTGTTTACAAAAAAAGAAATGGAGATTATGGGCACGTAGAACCCGCACATTTTTAATCTCTCAGAACCCTAGTAGTTCTAGGGTTCTTTTTTTTGTTCACTAAAAATAAACAGGTTTATTTTATTCGTTAAATATGTTAAAATATTATTATTGTGAATAAATTTATTATATATATAGGAGGGAAAATTGAAAAAAACAGATATTAAGATTGTCGACATCAAGAAAAGTTTTGACGGTGTTGATGTTTTAAAAAATATTAACTTAGAAATAAAGGACGGAGAGTTTTTTTCTATTTTAGGACCATCTGGTTGTGGTAAAACTACACTTTTAAGAATGATAGCAGGATTTATTTCTCCTGATAGTGGTGCGATCTATCTTGGAGATAAAGATATAGTTAATCTGGCCCCAAATAAAAGAAACGTTAATACAATATTTCAAAAGTATGCATTATTTCCACATCTAACGGTTTATGAAAATGTAGCTTTTCCGCTTAGATTAAAAAAAATAGATGAAGCTACTATTGATGCAGAGGTTAAAAAATTTGTGGATTTAGTTGATTTAAAAGACCATATCTATAAAAAACCTAATCAACTTTCTGGTGGTCAACAGCAGAGGGTTTCAATTGCTAGAGCACTTATAAATAAACCTGGAGTTCTGCTGCTAGATGAACCTTTATCAGCTCTTGATGCTAAATTAAGACAGAATCTTCTTATTGAGTTAGATAATATCCACGATGAAGTTGGAATAACATTTATCTTTATTACTCATGATCAACAGGAAGCACTATCAATTTCAGATAGAATCGCAGTTATGAACAAAGGGGAAGTTCTTCAAGTTGGAACTCCTGCTGAAGTTTACGAAGCCCCTGCTGATTCTTTTGTTGCCGACTTTATCGGAGAAAATAACTTTTTCAATGGAGAAATCATAGAAATTTTTGACGAAACATACGCAAAATTAAAAACTGAAAAATTAGGTGAATTGGTATTTGAACTGGATAAGCCTGCTAAAGTAGGAGATAAAGTTCAAGTTTCTATTAGACCAGAAAAAATAAGAGTTTCTAAACATATACCAACAGGACTTTCAGAAAAATATAATGTTCTAAAAGTTTATGTTGATGAACTTATCTATTCAGGATTCCAAAGTAAATACTTTGTTTGGATCAATGGAGATAAGAACCTTTTATTCAAAGCTTTTAAGCAGCATGCTGTTTATTTTGATGAAGAGGATAATGATACAATACACTGGGATGAGGATGCTTATATCTCTTGGCATGCCGATGATAGTTTCTTAGTAGAGGTGATGTAATTGAAAAGCAAAACTTCTGGAAGTTTATATAGTATTCCACTTACTCTTTGGATGTCTATTTTCTTTGTTATTCCTATGCTGATTGTTTTAACATATGCATTTCTGACTAAAGGAACTTATGGTGGAGTTCAAATGATTTTTACTTTAAAAAACTTCAATGTGTTTTTTGATCCTATATTTTTAAAAGTTTTATTTAGAACTATTTATATCTCGGTTATAGTTACATTTTTTACTGTAGCTTTAGCTATACCTACAGCTTATTTTATAGCTAGGTCAAGATACAAACAAGAACTATTAATTCTAGTGATTATTCCATTTTGGACTAATTTCCTAATCAGAATTTATGCTTGGATTTCAATCCTAGGTTCTAATGGTTTTTTAAATACAATTCTTATAAAGTTAGGAATTATTGAAACTCCTTTAAAACTTCTTTACAATACTGGTTCAGTTGTTTTAATAACAGTTTATACAAGCTTACCTTTTGCTATTCTTCCTCTATATGCAATCATCGAGAAATTTGATTTTGCATTGGTTGAAGCTGCTAGAGATTTAGGTGCTACTAATAGACAGGCTTTTTTCAAAGTATTTTTACCCAATATAAAATCAGGTATTGTTACCGCTGTTCTATTTACATTTATCCCTGCTATGGGATCTTATGCAGTGCCAAGACTTGTGGGTGGAACACAAGCTACTATGTTAGGTAATATAATAGCTCAACATCTAACTGTAACAAGAAACTGGCCTTTAGCTTCTGCTATATCAGCTATGTTAATCTTAGTTACATCTGTTGCCCTTCTTATTTTTATGAGAAGTGAAAAAAAATCTAAGGAGGTTAGTGATGAATAAAAGAAAAACATCTCTATTTTTCTTTACTCTGTCTATGATATTCTTTTATTTACCGCTACTAATACTTGTAGCTTATTCATTTAATGAGGGAAGATCTAGTACTTGGCAAGGATTTTCTTTAAAGTGGTATAAAGAACTATTTTTATATTCAGATAACATTTGGAAAGCATTTAAATATAGTTTAATCATTGGTATTATCTCTAGTACAACGTCAACGCTTATAGGAACTCTAGGAGCTATTGGACTTCATTGGTATAACTTCAAACATAAGAAATATTTAAAAGTGATAACTTTTTTACCTCTAGTTATTCCTGATATAATTCTTGGTGTTTCTCTTTTAATTATGTTTGCTACTGTAAAGCTTGAATTAGGTCTTACTAGCATTTTTATAGCTCATACAACATTTAATATACCTTTTGTGCTATTTATTGTTTTATCAAGATTGGGAGAATTTGATTACTCAATTGTTGAAGCTGCTTATGATTTAGGAGCAAATGAAATGCAAACGTTAAAAAAAGTTATTCTTCCTATGCTAACTCCAGCTATAATTTCAGGATTTCTAATGTCTTTAACACTTTCATTTGATGACTTTGTAACAACTTTCTTTGTTGCAGGACCTGGATCATCGACTTTACCACTTAGAATCTATTCTATGATTAGACTTGGTGTTTCCCCTGTGGTAAATGCACTATCAGTTTTACTTATAGTTCTGTCAATTGCGCTTACACTTTCTACAAAAAGTTTACAAAAGTACTTTGTAAAATAGGTTTTTATATAGTATAATACAATCAGCAAAAACAGGAGGGCAAAATATGAAAAAATTCATTAAATTACTATTCCTTTTAGTATTTATAGGAGTTGTTGGGGGTTGTTCATCAACCACTAGAACGCAGGCAGTAAAATATAACGATATTAGAGCTACTTTTGTAACATCTCAAGGAGATATTAGTTTCTATCTTTATCCAGAAGCTGCTCCAATTACGGTGGCAAATTTTATAAACCTTGCTAAAAGAGGATTCTATGATAATACTAAAATTCATAGAGCTGTTGAAAACTTCGTAGTTCAAGGTGGAGACCCTACTGGAAAAGGAGATGGAGGTCCAGGATATGCTATCCCTGACGAATTCTCTAAATGGTTAGACTTCTATCAACCAGGAATATTAGCTATGGCAAATACTGGTCCTGAAACAGGTGGATCGCAGTTTTTCTTTACACTGTATCCTGCTGATTGGCTAAATAATAAACATACAATTTTTGGAGAGTTCATTGAAGAAAAAGACTTTAATAATATTAAGAAATTAGAAGTTGGAGATGTTATTAAAGAGATTAAATTTACAGGAGATGTTGATCTTTTCCTTTCTCTTCATAAAGATCAAGTTGAAGAGTGGAATCAGACTCTAGATAAAAATTTCCCTAACTTAAAAAAATATCCTATTAAAGATAAAAGTGAATTTAGTGGGGAAGTTCAAGCTTACTATGATGAATTAAAAGCTATCTATGCAAAAAAAGATAACAAAAATACTGAAGAGAAAGAATGGGCTATTCCTAGATTTATAAGAGCTACTGAAAAAAAATTAAAAGAAATTAATGACTAATAAAAAAAGAGGCAATGCCTCTTTTTTTATTGCTATGCTTTTTTAACTCTTCTAATCATATCCATCTCTTCAAATCCACCTTCAATAGTTATTTTTACTACCGAGTTAGGGTTTGCTGCTTCAACCTCTTCTTCACCTGATTTTGTGATCAAAGTCATCTTAGGCATTATAATCTCTCTAGGTTTTCCTGAAGTTGTTATAACCTCTAAGCTTTCTCCTGAAAGAACTCTATTTCTAATTCCTAGAACATATTCATTCTCACCAATTTTTTCTTCAATTTTTGCTACTAATTGGTGTGTTTGACTATAAGAATTTCTGTCATTATAATTATTTGCATCTTCTCCTGGCTGTCCATGATAGAATCCTTGAGTATAAGATCTATTAGATGTAGATTGAATCTCTTCCATCCAAGTTGGATCATATTCATAGTTTCCTGAATAATATTTATTTAATGCTTCTTTATATACTTTAACAGCATTTGATACATAATAAATACCTTTCATTCTTCCCTCAATTTTTAATGAATCTACCCCTAAATCAAGAATTTTATCAATGATTTCTATTGTACAAAGATCCTTTGAGTTGAATATATATGTCCCTCTCTCATCTTCATAAACAGGCATATATTCATTTGGTCTTGTTTCTTCAACTAGGTTATACTTCCATCTACAAGATTGAGCACAATCTCCTCTATTAGCATCTCTTCCAGTCATATAGTTACTTAATAGACATCTTCCAGATATTGACATACACATAGCTCCGTGTACAAATACTTCTAACTCAATATCAGGTACTTTAGCTCTTATTTCTGCAATATTATCTAATGATATCTCTCTTGCTAATACAACTCTTTTTGCACCTAAATCTTTCCACATTTTTACTGAACGCCAGTTTGTGTTACTTGCTTGTGTACTTACACTTATATTTAAATTAGTATTTTCTTTTACTACTTGGAATACTCCTAAATCAGCAACAATAACTCCATTAACGCCAATCTCTTCTAAATACTTTACATAATCTGGTAATAACTCTAACTCATTGTTGTGAGGTATTATATTCAATGCAACATAAACTCTCTTATCCATTGAATGTGCATATTCAACTGCCTCTTTTAATTCTTCATCGTTAAAGTTATGACTTCCAGCTCTTAGGTTAAACATTTTTCCACCTAAAAATACTGCATCTGCTCCGTAGTGGAAAGCCATTTTTAACTTTTCCATATTTCCTGCTGGAGCTAATAATTCTGCTCTTTTCATCTTTTTTTCACCTTTCTACTCTACTTTAGTTGTATAATCTGCAAATTTTGTAATCTCATGGAAGAATCTTAAACTTACAGTTCCAACTGGTCCATTTCTTTGTTTTCCAATAATAACTTCCGTTATACCTTTTTGTTCACTTTCATCATTATAATAATCATCTCTATATAAAAATACAACCATGTCAGCATCTTGCTCAATTGCTCCAGATTCTCTTAAGTCAGATAGCATTGGTCTTCTATCCGCTCTTTGCTCTGGGGCACGTGATAACTGAGATAGGGCAATTATTGGTATATCTAACTCTCTTGCTATCCCTTTTAATGATCTAGATATATCTGAGATCTCTTGTTGTCTATTGTCTGATTTACCACTACTACCTTTTATTAATTGAAGATAGTCTATTACAATAATATCTAACTTTCCAGCAGCTTTAAGTCTTCTAGCTATTGACCTTATCTCTAAGACATTAACATTTGGAACATCTGCTATATTGATTTCAGCATTTGCTAATTTTCCACTGGCGATTCCTAATTTACCCCAGTCATCTTCACCTAAAAATCCATTTCTTATTTTTTGAAGCCCTATTCCAGCTTCTATAGCTAATAGTCTTTGTAGTAATTGAGAACTAGACATCTCCAAACTGAAAACTAAAACCCCTTTACCACTTTTCATAGCTGCATTCAAAGCCAGATTAAGAGCAAAGGCAGTCTTTCCCATAGATGGTCTAGCTGCTAGTATTACCAAGTCTGATGGGTGGAATCCACTTGTCATCTCATCAAAATGTTTAAATCCTGTTGAAATTCCAGTAGTAACTCCTTTATTTTGTAAAAGTTGTTCTAACCTTTCAAATTCATTTGTCACAACTTCTTTTAAACTAACTATATCTTTTGATTCTTTACTTTCAGCAACTTTAAAAATCATTCCTTCAGCTTTATCTAAAATTGTATCAACATCTTCATAACCTTCATAAGTCATTTCAACTATCTTAGTTCCAATATCTCCTAATTTTCTCAGAGTTGCCTTCTCTTTTATAATTCTTGCATAAGTTAAAATATTTGCAGCAGTAGGAACCTCTTCTATTATTTCATAAAAAATAGCTTCTCCACCAATATCATCAAACTTATCTCTTCTTTTCAAACGATCCATGACAATGATTGGATCAATTGTCTCTCCAGAACCATAAACTTCCTGCATCACTTCAAAAATTATTTTATGAGCCATTTTATAAAAATCACCTGAGTGAACAATCTCTATAACTTCACTAAATATATCTGGCTTTAAAAATATACCTCCTAGAACTGATCTTTCAGCTTCTAGGCTACTTGGAATTTTTCTCAGTTTTTCTATATCTTCCATCTTTCACTATCCTTTTACTACTACTAAAACCTCAGCTTTTACTTCTGTATGTAATTTTACGATTGCTTTATGCTCTCCTAAGCTTTTAATAGTGCACTCTATTTTTTTTCTATCAATATCTAAACCAAATTCTTTTTTTATTTCAGCAGAAACCTCTTTATTTGTAATTGCTCCAAATAATTTTCCATTATCTCCTGTTTTTCCATTTATAACTAATTTTTTAGATTCTAATAAAGATTTAATTTCGATAGATTTTTTCTTATCCTCTTCAGCTTTCTTAGCATCTTTGATTTTTTTATTCTCAATTCTCTTTAACTCTTCTGCTGTTGCAATAATACCCTTGTTATTTTTTAATAGGAAGTTTCTTGCATACCCTTCTGAAACGCTTACGATTTCTCCTTTTCTTCCTTGTCCTGCCACATCAGCCGTTAATATTACTTGTAATTTTGACATAAAAAATCCTCCTGATTAACTATTTTTGTTTTATTACTTGTATTTTTATTCCACTTGCTAAGGCTCCAAAAATAAATGCAAATTCTGGAGACATCAATGCTAAAAACACTCCTACAATAAAACTTAATTGTTGTTGTTTTATTTTTTCATTTAATGCTTTAGTAACTATTCTAACAAAATATAACGAGTACACTATTTTCAATATATTCATTCCATTTAAAATCAATGTATTATTTAATGCTAAATATCTTTCTAAGAAAAATAAAGCAATATAAGGAACTAACCAAAGATATGATACCTCCCAGTTAATAAAATCCTCTTTATTTAAAAAATAATACATTAAAAATACCGTTACATTCATATACAAAAATACTAAATATGAAAAATTTTCTTTAATATATTTAAAAGCCATATCAATTTCTGGCTTAGAAAACTCTGTCTTTTGGATATATAGCGTTTTTAAATTTTCTAAACTAATATTTAATCCAACTCTATTAAAATACATATATCCACAAACTAGTCCACCTACGATTAGGCTTGTTATAAATATTCTATCAAAATACTCTATCTTATTTCCATATTTTTTAAATAACAAATATAAAACCTCTATTGACACAAATACCCCTATATATGTTATTAAAAATTTATAATCAACCCATCCTATAATAGCAACTGCCACAACATTAGCTATAACTTTTGTTTTCAAATCAGCGTTTTCAAGCTTTTTTATCTTATAAAAAGGTAAAACCCAACTTAAAAGCGGTATTGATGTTGAAACTAAAAATAGTGCTGCTATAATAATTCCAGTTATAAAAAACATTTACCCTCCTAAACTCGTCCAGGATAATTATACCATAAAGGTAGAGATTTGTTAATACTATATTAAATTATCTCTCCTCCAAAAAAATCTATTATTTTTTTAGAAAAATCATCTCCTGTCACTTTTTCCTTATTTTTCACTTCTTGTAGTTCATATTTTACCATCACTTTTGCATTTAAAACTTTTCTAACAACATCTAAGAATAAGCTCCTATATGGCTCAGACTCCATCATACTCTTAGCAAAGCTTTGGTCATTTTGAAATCCAACTATCATTGTATTTTCTCTAAAATCTTTAGGATATGCCTTAACTAAAAATGCGCCAAAAGTTAATTTTACTTTTTTAGCTTCGTTTATTATTGTATCCCAAGATTTTCTTATATCATCAAAATTTAAAGTAATAGTTTCTTGTATTTCTCCTACAAAAATATCTTCTGTATCTGTAAAATCTTTTATAGAGGGCTCTTGAATTTTTTCAATTACTTTTTCTATAACAATTTCTTTTTGAATGTTGATTTCAGTTAATTTATTTAAAATAACATATCCAACTAATTTTTTGTCCTCTTCATAACGAAATTTAGATAAAACTTCATATACTGTATCTATTATTTTAAGACCTTCTCCAACCTTCAAATCACCTTTTAGCATACGATCTTTAGATCTTTTTGCTAAATCTTTAAAAAACAATTCTATATCTATAGAGTTTTTCCATATATCTTCTAATAACTCTATTCCTTCACTTTGATTTTTATTCTCTATAATTTCAATAAACTTATCTATAATTTTTACTGGCGTTATTCCCAAGACATCTTCTGTTTTCTCTATGGTTATCTCTTTGTTCTCTGTATTTATAATCAATCTTTCCAAGATTGATATAGAATCTCTCATACTTCCACCAGAACTTTCATAAATAGCCATTAAACTTTCCTCATCTATTGAGTACCCTTCATTGTCAATTATGAAAACTAGATGCTCTCGCATATCTTTATAATTAACTGTTTTAAAGTCATATCTCTGACATCTTGAGATTATTGTTGGCAATATTTTATCTGGCTCAGTGGTAGCTAATATAAAAAGAACATGCTCAGGTGGTTCTTCTAATGTTTTTAAAAGAGCATTGAAAGCCTCTTTCGTTAACATGTGAACCTCATCTATTATATAAACTTTTTTTCTTCCTTTAGTAGGACTATAGTTTATTTTCTCTTTTAATTGTCTTATTTCATCTATTCCTCTGTTTGAGGCAGCATCTATCTCTATTAAATCTAAAAAGTTCCCTGCAGCAATCTCTAAACAATTTTCACACTCATTGCAAGGAGTATCTGTAATTCCATTTTTTAAGCAATTTAACCCTTTAGCCATAAGTCTAGCTATAGAGGTTTTTCCAACCCCACGAGGTCCTGTAAATAGATAGGCATGTGCCAATCTATTTGTTTTTAAAGAGTTCTTTAACGTTTGAACAATCTCTTGCTCTCCAGCTATTTCATCAAACCCTTTAGGTCTATATTTTCTATATAATGTTATATGCATTTTTCCTCCTAAGGCTTAGAGGGTTACTCTAAGCCATAGTTATTCATCTTCGTTCTTAATGTATTTCTAGTAATTCCAAGTAATTCAGCCGTTTCTACCTTTTTACCACTTGTAATTTCTAGCACTTGACGAATCAGTTCTTTTTCTACTTTAGATATTACAATTCCATAATAATTATTCTGTTTATTATTTTTTAAACCTAATAGTTCTCCTTCAATCCAATCACTTAGTATCCAAGTTTGATTATCCCCTTTTCTTTTTGAAATCTTATTTCCTGTAACATTTCCAGGTAACTCTTCCACTAATATTGAACTTCCTCTACAAAGAGCAACTGCAGATTTAATTGCATTTTTTAACTCATTAACATTTCCAGGCCAGTCATATCTCATGATTTTTTTCATTGCTGGTTTACTTACACCTTTTACTGATTTGTGTAGCTCATCATTACATCCAACCAGATAATGATCTATTATAAATGGAATATCATCTTTTCTATCTCTTAGTGGCGGGATATTAATTTCTAAAATTTTCAATTTATTGTATAGTTCATCAATAAATAATTTTTTATTAATAAGTTCTTCCAGATTTTCACTTGTTGTTGCTACAATTCTAACATCAATCTTTACAGGTTCAGATCCACCCATTCTAAAAAACTCTCCCTCTTGAAGAAGGTATAAAATTTTTGATTGCATATCTAGACTTAAAGATTCAATATTTCCTAGATGTAGTGTACCACCATTAGCTTTCTCTAAATCCCCTATCTGTGAAAAAGCTGCTCCTTCAAAAGCTCCTTTTTCATAACCAAATAGTTTTCTTTCTAATAAGTCATTTTGAAATGACGTACAATTTAAACTTAAAAAAGCTTTGTTACTCCAGTCACTGAATTGATGTATTGCCATTGCAACACTACTTTTCCCAGTTCCTTTTTCTCCAACTACCAATACTGGAACTCTACTATTAGAAACTCTTCCGATCATTTTATAAACTTCTACAATCTCTTTTGTTTGTCCTATAAGTTTGTCACCAGTATTTTTATTTTTATCTACTCTTTCAGCCAAAAGTTTATGGTCTTTTACTGCTTTTTCTAAAATTTTATTAATTTCTTTTGGGCTAATTGGCTTTAATATATAGTCATATGCTCCTGCCTTTATAGCTCCTGCAACTAATTTTAAATTTGAAGTTTCCCCTAATATAACAATAACTGACCTTTTATGAGTTTCAATAATTTTTCTAACTAAATTTACAAGTGCATCCTGTTGTAAATTTGTTTCGTCAATAACTATCGCCTCATATTTTCTTTCTTTTAATAGCTCCATAAAAGATGTTATGTTTTCAGCAAATCTCAATTCGTTTTCAAAATTACTTTCTAACTCATCCTTTAATTCATTTTCTAATCTAAATCCTAAAAGAGTCAAATCTTTTCACCATCCTCTAATTTTTACTTCTAACTAGAAGCTCCCAATAATTTAAAGCTATATTCCAATGTCACGTTCCCTTTTATATTTAACCCATTTTTACTCAAATATATTTTCCAAGTTCTTGCAATCTCTTCAATAGCCTCGTTTATTTCTGGAACTCCACTTCCTTTTTCTATGAATACAGATGAAACTCTTCCCATTTCATCAATTTGTATTTTTAATAGTACCTTTCCTTGCATACCTTTAAGCTGAGCTGATTCAGGATACTTTGGCTCTCTATTATCTTGATCCCACTTTGCTACTACATCTCCGTCTTCAACACCTAATCTATAACCACTTGGAAGTCCATCAGCACCATTTTTTTCTACCATAGATTTAAAGCCTAGCTCTTCATCGCCATCCCCTTCAAAAGATATATTCTTATTGTTATCCATTTCAAACTCTAATGTCTTATCAAGTACACTATTTTCCTCTTGAATAGATATCTCTTTCTCGGCGTTAAGTGTGGATGCTTTTTTTATTTCTTCTAAGCTCTTTTTATCCAACAACTCTTTTTTTAAATCACTGTTTACTTCTCTTTCTGAACTTTGATTTATCGCCAATAATTCAGTTTCTCTTTTTGAAAAATCTTTAGCTAAATCTTCTAAAGTTATTTTTTTTGTTTCTTTTACTTCAGGTTTAGTTTCTTTTTTTATTTCTTCTACTTTAGCTACTTTTTTTACCTCTTTTTTCTCCTCTTTTAACTGAGTGGGTTTTTTCTTAGGCTCGGCTTTTGTAGTTGTTTTTTTACTATCTTTTTCAAGAGTTACCAATCCTATTTTTAATTTTTTATCAACAATTTTATCTATTCTAAACCCAGGAATAGAAAAAAGAATTACCATATTTATAATAATTGATGCAACTAAAATTTTAAAATCGTTATTTTCTCTTTTCATAGATATGCACCTACTTTCCAGGAGAAGCTGTATCTATATCTAAAGAATTAGCTCCTGCCTCTTTTGATGCAGTCATGACATCTACAATCACTCCATGACTAACACTTTTATCCGCACTTATGATTACATTCTTATCTTGTGATTCCATAAGCTTTTGTGCTAGTGCATTCTTTAATTCTTTAGCACTTGTTTTTTCTCTTTTATTTTTACCCTTTTCTTTGTAGCTTATAAAATAATCTCTTTCTTTTGTTACTATTACTTGGATTTCATCCACAGCTTTTGTACTTTTTACAGTTGAAGTTGGTAGATCTATTTTTATACTACTATCTACATCCTCAAATGTTGTAGCAACTAAGAAGAAAATTAATAATAAAAATACTACGTCAATTAAGGGAGTTAATTCAAGGATTAAAGAGCTACCATTTCTTCTTTTAATTCTATTAAGCTTCATTCTCCCCCTCCTTTACTTTCTAAAGTAGTTTATTAACTCTGCACTACCTTTCTCCATATCATTTATTTGATCGTCTATTTTCTTATTAAAATAGTTATAAAAAATAATTGATGGAATAGCTACAAATAGACCTCCAGCTGTCGTTAATAGAGCTTGAGATATCCCGCTTGCTAGAACAGATGGATCTCCTGTCCCATGAAGAGAAACAGCTTGGAATGCTTTTATCATTCCTGTTACAGTTCCTAAAAGTCCTATTAATGGTGTTGTATGTGCTACAACAGACAATAACCACATATTTCTTTCTAATCTAGGTATTTGAGCTAATGCAACTTCTCTTGCTTTCTCTTCTAAAGTTTCAACATTTGAACTTCTAGTTTTATACCAATAAATAAGAACTTCTTTTAATACTTTTGATGTTGAACTCTTTTGAATTCCTAAGCTTGTTATAGCTCCTTTAATATCATTTTTTTCGATTGCTTGACGTAAAATAGGTCTTATTTTCGACATATCTACATTTTCATTTGTTTTAAAATATATTGCTCTCTCTATTATTACATAAACCCCTAATATTGACATTAAAACTATAAAATACATAAGTATTCCACCATTTACTAACCAGTACATTATAGACCTCCTATATTATCTTTTGTTATTTTTATAATGCTATTCCAAGTGTTACTAAAGCTACCACACCAATGATATATTTCCATATAGGCGTCCCACTATCAGTTTCTGCCAAACTTTTATTCATTGAATCATTTGATTCATTTAATTGAATTATTTGCTTTTGATCTTTAAATTTATCAGCAGATATGTTCTTATCATCCAATTTTATAACTTTTTTCTCAATATTTACATTGCTTTCTTTTGGATAAACTTCCAATTGCTCTTTGTTAACACCAGTTACTTGTTTGTCAATAATAACTTCTTCGTTAGCAAACACCCCTAAAGATAAAACCATTAATCCCATAACCACTAATTTTTTCATAAGTTCTCTCCTCCATTAAAAAAATCTTTATATTTTTCAGAAAGATTTGCATTTTCTTTCTTTAATTGCTCATAATAATTTTTAGCTATATTTTTCTTTTCAATTTTCAGATTTAAAAATACTAACTTCTCTAAGAAATATGTTTTGTTTTTGCTTTCAGTTTTTAAAAGCTCATCATACTGGACTATAGCTTCTTTATATTCACCTAAAGCTTCATACCCTTCTGCTGATCTTATTTTTGACTCTAATGCATATTCACTTGTAGGATACAGTATATATAATTTTGTATAATTTCTAATAGCTTCTTTTGTTGCTCCTGTTTCCTTTTCAATATTAGCAACTTGGTATAGTGCTCTATCCTTATAGACACTATTTTCTAGTCCTAAGACTAAATTATAATTTACATTTGCATTAGTAAAATCTTTTTTCTTAAAATAATAATCCCCTAATCCAACTGCTGCAAAATCTTTATAATCAGAACTATTTACTAACTTTTCTAATTGTACTTTTGACTCTTCAATTTTATTCTGTCTATTGAGATGCTTTGCTAGATAGTATGTTTTCTTGTCATCGTTTGTTATTTTATTGATCCACTCCAATTCATTCTCAATGTTTTTACTATTTTGTGCTATATCAAGAATTTTCATAAGAGATTTCTCTTTTAAAGCTTCGTCCTTTGTCTCATTATAAAGCTTTTCATAACTACTTAAACTATTACCTGTTTTCCCTTCAAGCCCATAAAGTTCTCCCTCCATCAAAATTATATTATCTTTTAATTTTGAATTTGGATACTTTTTTATAAACTCTTTGCTTTTTAATTCAAACTCATTTAAATTTTTCATTAAATAAAGAGATGAAATCTCCCAATATAAACCTTTTTCTTTATACTCTGGATTTTTAGATTCCTCTGCACTCACCTTATATGCTTCTATTGCTTGAGGATATCTTTTTTCACTATAATATGTCTCTCCTATTTGGAACTGAGCATAATCTCCCATATTTGAAACTAATTTTAATTTTTCAAAGTACTCTCTAGCCTTTTCAGGATTATCTATTCTAAAGTAACTTATTGCTACTTTATCAACAACATCTTCAAGAGCATATAAATTCTCTCCAGCAATATATTCTTCTCCTGAAGTAATTGCATCTGTATATCTCTCCCATAAGAAATAATTTTTAATAATATTATATTTTGCTTTTTCCTGAAGTGCTTTTGGCACTTGTCCGTCTACAGATACAACTTGATTAAAGTATGCTTCAGCCTCATCATATCTTCCCATCCCCATAGTTGCAATTCCTTTTAGATAGGTATTTTCTGGAGACATATCCTGCATATTTAAGTATTGCATAACCTCATTATATTGTTTTTGAGCAATCATTACATCTATTAGATTCGAAACAATATCCGAATCTCTATTTGTTAATAAATAATTTTTATAAATAGCTACTGCATCTGCTCCTCTAGAATCATTTATATAGTTGTCTGCTGTAAGTATTGTTATATTTTTTTTATATTCTTGATCTGTTGGATATTTAGCATTGAACTCATTTATTAATGAAGATAATCTATCTTTATTTTTAAGTTTACTTGAAACAACTATAAGTTTATATAGAGTCTCTTTATTGCTATTTAAATTATAATTTTTTTCATAATATGACTCTGCAACTTTAAAATCCCCCTCTTCAAAAGCTGAAGTTCCTATCAAATTATTAATTGCTAACTCCTCTTCTTTTGAAAGATTTAATCCTGCTGCCAAATTTTTATTTCCTAATACCCATTTATAATTTTTATTTAGGTACTCTATAGACATTTGATAATAAATACTTTCATTTTTATACTTTGTAGTATATAGTCTTCTAAAGTTTTCTAATGACAATTTATAATCTTTTAATCTATATTGAGATAATGCTATTCCATATAAGACATCTACATTCTTATTTTGAATTCTATTATAATAACTTAGTGCTACATCATTAGAACCTCTTACCAAATAAAAGTCTCCAAAACTTTTTAGAGCTACATCATTTAAATTTGGATTCGAAGATAAACTAGATAAAATAGATTCCGCTTCTCTAGAGTTTCCTTGCTTTAAATAAATTTCTATCATTGTTAAAACAGATAGAGTTTTATATTCTGAATTATCATCACTATTTTTTACCTTTGCAAAATAGTCTAATGCTTTAACATTTTCATTTGTTTTATAGTATGATGATCCGTATAGATAATTTACTAAATTTTTATTTACACCAACTTTAGAACCTCTATAATATTCATCTAAATATACAATAGTTTTTATATATTGCGAATTGTTATACGCTGCTAAAGCTAAATTTAATACCACATCTTCATAATTTTTCCCTTGTAAAGATAGTGCTGATGTCAGTTCCCTTTGAGCTTGGATATAATCTTTATTTTCCATATATCCTTTTCCAATAGATAACAATGCTTCTTCATAAGCATTTTTTCCTTCAGGAGCTGTTTTATCTATAAGATTTGCAGCTTTACTAGCCGTAGCAAAATCCTTTAATCCCACATATGATTTTGCTAAATAAAGGTAAATATCATTACTTTCTTCTTTCTTTAACTTCAGCTCTTTAAGGCAATTGTTAAAAGTGTTGATAGCTTCTTGGTATCTTCCTTCCACATAGTAAACCTGTCCCATTCTAATTTTTATATTCTTAATATATTTTGAACGAGGATACTTATTAATAAAAGTATTTGATTCTTGAAGAGCCATTGAATATTTTTTTTGTATAAATAACTCATCCAAAAACTTTATATCCTCTTTATCCGAAGCAAATAGTCCTGAACATATTAGGAATCCTGCTATTAACAATTTAAATTTTTTCACTATCTCCCCACCTCTTTTAAAACCTCTCTTAATTTATCTACAAAAATTCTTGTATTCTTACAAGGACTATCTACAATCGTATTAAAAACTCCATATACTGGGATTGGAAAACAGTCTCTAATACCTGCCGTTAAATCTCTTTTACAAGCTACTGCGATAACTAATTCAGGTCTATATTCTTTTAGATACAATCTAGCCAAAGTCCCTCCTGTAGCTATTTTTATATCTATATTTTTAAACTCTTGTTTTAGATTTAAAATCTCTGAAATATCACAAAGGCCACACTGTCTACAATTATTAATATTCGTTGTAATTTTTAGATTACAATCGTAATTTTGAATGCAATGTGGCAATAATATCGAAATTCTATTTAATTTTTTATTTTTCAATTTTTTTAATACTCTTTTGTTATTAAAATCTACAAATTTTTTTGCACTATTATTATCATTGGGATTTTTACATATCCGTTCTCTCAATAAATACCAGAAATATTGGAGTTCATAGATAGCTTTTTGTATATAAAAATTGCTCATTATTTCTCCTTAAATGAAAAAATATTATCCAAATTATACCATAAATAATTGTGTTTGCAAAATAAAAACTAGCTGCAAAGTGAGCTAGTTTTTAAGAATCTAATCTTTCAAAGCTAAAGGCATCACTATGTAAGTATAGTTATCTTCGTACATGTTTCTTGTCCTTACAGCGCTATTTGATGTTGTAAACTCTAAGCAAATTGTATCTTTAGCACTCGACTGAATAAACTCTAATAAAAACTTTACATTTAAAGATATTTTTAAGTCTTCACCACTATAATTTACTTTAGATATTTCTTTAGCTTTTGCAATCTCTCCGACACCTTCAATATCTAAGGTATCTCCTTCTAATGCAAATATAGCACCAAATTTAGATTCTGCATTATTTTTTACAAATATTTGTATTCTTTTTAACATCTTTTCAAATTCAACTCTATTGATTTCAAGCCTTTTATTATAACCACTTGCATCTAATATTGTTTTATAATTTGGGAAGGGTAAATCAATAACTCTACTAACTATTGATATATTTCCTAATTTAAAATAAAGTTGTTTGTTTTTTTGAGTAAATGCAATCTCTTCTTCATTCCCGTTTCTTAATAATTTAGACATTGCATCTATTGTATTAATTGGAATACTTACCTTAAACACACCTTTATTTCCCATATATTCATTTTCTAAATAAGTCAATCTATATGTATCTGTTGAGATAAATTTTATTTTTTCCTCTTCTATTTCAACTCTAATACAATTTATTGATAGATTGTCACTTGACATAGAGGCTGAAAATTTTACTTTATCAAAATTATCAGCTAAATCTAACTTTTTTAGTTTAAATTCAAATTCATCATCTTTTATTTCTTCATCTTGAATTCTTGGAAATTCTTCAGCATTCATAAGAGTAAATTCTGAAGAAGAATCAGGAGTTTCGATAGTTAGAATATCATCTTCAATATTTAAAACTATCTTCTCATCCTTTATTTCTTTTAAATATTCCTCAACCAAATTATGTTGAAAAACTGCTTTTCCTTCTTTTATAATTTCGCATTCCATCTCTGTAGAAATTGTTAATTCTAAGTTTGTTCCACAAAACCATAATTTTCCATTTCTTGTTTCTATGAAAACATAAGAAATAATTGGTCTTATTTTATTTTCATTTATTGCTTTTTCAACAATTTTTATTTTCTTTAAAAATTCTAACCTATCAACTTTTAAAATCAATTTTTCCTCCTTGTTTTAATAGTAATAGTTTCCTTTCAGTAAGTCACTATAACGCATTCTTAATTTTTCTAAAGTTTTCTGTTCGATTTGTCTAACTCTCTCTCGTGTTATGCTAAAACTTTGTCCTATATCTTCAAGTGTATGTATTTGATTTCCATCAAATCCAAATCTCATTTTTAAAATTTGTTTCTCTCTCTCATTTAGCTTATTTAAAATTTCATTTATCTGTTCAGTACTCATATCTCTTATCAATTTATTTTCTAAGTCATTATGCACATCACTTGCAATTACGTCTTCTAAGCAAATATCCTCTCCGATTGGAGAATTTAAAGATATAGTTTCTTGAAATTCCAGCATTAACTCTTGAACTTTTTCTAGAGGGTATCCAAGTCCTTCTGATATTTCAGAAATACTTGGATATTCTCCCCTTGCCATTACACAATCCATTATAAATTTATTTGTTTTATTCAGTAAATCATGCTTATACGATGGGATTCTAATCTCTCTCCCCTTACTGATAATAGCTTTACTAATAGCTTGCTTTATCCACCAAACCGCATATGTTGAAAATCTATATCCTTTTTCTACGTCAAATTTCTCTATTGCGTATATCAGGCCAAAATTTCCTTCACTAATCAAGTCAATAAAACTCATTCCTTTATTTCCATACTTTTTGGCTACATTAACTACCAATCTTAAATTACATACAATCAATCTTTCTCTTGCTTCAACATCCCCATTTTTAGCCTTTGTTAAAAGTTCAACTTCTTCATCTTTTCCTAACACTTCATACTCTTTTATGTCTTCTAAATAAAATGAAACTAAATCTCTTTCCGTCATATACACCCCATACCTTCATTAGTTATCTTTTTACTAAGTTCTGAATCTGTGTGTTGCTAATGTGTTGATTTTTTAATTTGATTCATGTTGTTAGATATAATATTCAATTGTTCTATAACCTTTTGTATAAATTTTCTGTAACTGTACTTTTTAATAAAACTCTTCTTTCAATTCTCTTGTCATTAACTCTTTTACTTTTTCTTTTGTATCTGCTCCCTCGTATATTATCTGATATATAGCCTCAACTATTGGCATACTTATACCAAACTCTAATTTTTTATTATAAACAGCTTTCACTGTTGCAACTCCTTCTGCAACCATTACCATACTATCTAAAATATCTTGAATATTATCGCCTTTTCCAAGTCTCTCTCCAACATATCTATTTCTACTATGTTTACTTGCACAAGTTACAACTAGGTCCCCAATCCCAGTTAAACCTGAAAAAGTTAGTTCATTTGCTCCCATAACTTTTCCAAATCTTATCATCTCAGCTATTCCTCTTGTTATTAAGGCAGCTTTTGCATTGTCTCCGTAACCTAATCCATCTGCTATTCCTGCACCTATAGCTAAACAGTTTTTAACTGCTCCACCAAGCTCTACTCCAGCGATATCTTTACTAACATAAACTCTAAAGTTTTCTGTATTAAACAATTCTTGAACTTTCTTTGCATTTTCAACCTCTCCTGCTGCAACTATTGTTGTAGGTAGTTCAAGTGCTACTTCTTCAGCATGAGTTGGACCTGAAAGTACAATTATATTTTTATGATATTTTCCTTTTATCTCATCTTTCATTACGTTAGATAATGTTTCTCCCGTTGAAACCTCTAATCCTTTAGCAGTATTTATAAGTATCATTCCATCTGCTATTTGAGAAGATAGTTTAGTTATAACTCCTCTTAAAACTTGAGATGGAACAGAAAATACTACGTATTTAACGCCCTTTAATAATCCATCTATTTCAGATGTCACAGTTAATCCCTCTGGAAACTTTATTCCTGGAAGCAATCTACTATTCTCTTTTTCTGTATTTAGCTTTTCCGCAATTACATTATTATGTTCCCACATAATAACTTCATGACCTTTTTTAGCTAAAACTAATCCTAAAGCTGTCCCCCAGCTTCCTGCTCCTATTATAACTACTTTTTCCATTTAATTTATCTCCTTACTTTAAATTAAATTTGTTTTCCTTTCCCTCCATAAGTCTAACTATATTGGCTTTATGTTTATATATTACAAATATACCCACTACAAGTGATATCATCACTAAAGGAGTTCTTGTTGCCGAATCTCTAACTGGCATAAAAAATGCAAGTATAGGTAGTAATGCTGAACATATTACTGATCCTAGAGAGATATATCTTGTTATTCCAACAACTAATATGAAAACTAAAACTAATACACCGATTACTTTTGGCATTAAAAAAAGAAAAACACCTAAACTTGTTGCAACTCCTTTTCCACCTTTAAATTGAAGAAAAAAAGAGAAGGTATGTCCTAAAATTGCAACTAATCCTAGTAAAATTATTTCTACTCCACCCAGTCCAAATTCATTTGCTAAGTACAGTGGAATATACCCTTTTAAAGCATCCATTACCAGAACCATTATACCATACTTTGGACCTAAAATTCTATACGCATTTGTCGCACCAGAATTTTTACTTCCATGTTCCCTAATATCTATATTTTTTGTCCCTTTACCTAACCAAACTCCACAAGGTAATGAACCAAACAAATATGCTATAACAACAAAAGATAAAAACTTTATCATAACCCCCTCCTATTTTTTAATCAATCTTCCTACAACTTCTATATGGCTTGTTTGTGGAAACATGTCCACAGGCTTAACTCTTGTTAACTCATATCCCTCTTTTTCTAAAATTTCTATATCCCTTGCAAACGTTGATGGATTACACGAAATATAGACAATCTCTTTTATTCCTACCTTAGATATATTCAATAAACTCTCTTCATCAATACCTTTTCTAGGCGGGTCTAATATTATAGAGTCTACTTTTTTGACTTTAATTAACTTTGCTAACTCTTTGTTTACATCACCACATATAAACTCAACATTTGATATATTATTTTCTTTTGCTGTTTTAATTCCATCTTTAACTGCAGACTCAATTATTTCTATTGAATAAACTTGTTTAGCTTTTTTACTAAGTATCATTCCTATAGTTCCTGTTCCTGCGTAAGCATCTACTATAGTCTTATTTTCAATATTTTCAAACATACTTATAGCTAAATCATATAATCTTCTTGTTTGAAGAAGATTAATTTGGAAAAATGATGTAGGAGAAATATTAAAATGAATATCAGAAATATCCTCTTTTATAGTTTTATCTCCTAAAAGAAGTATATTTTCATCTCCTATAGCTACATTGGTTTTTCTATTATTTAGTGAGATATATGTTGATGTAATCTCCTTAAATTTATTCTTTAAATCTGTTAAAATACTTTTTAATTCTTCATTCACCTTGGTATCATTAACTATCAAAACAACCATAGCTTCCCCAAAAGAATTTGTTCTAACCATTACATGTCTCAATAATCCTCTGTGGTTTTTTTCATCATATACACTTATCTTATTTTTATTCAATAGTTCTTTTAACTCAGTTATAAGCTTATTTCCTAAGACCGAATTTAACATGTTGTCTTCCACTTGAAATACATCGTGACTTTTTCTTTTAAAGAATCCAGTTATAATTTCTTTTCCATTTAATGAAAAAGGCTCTATTACCTTATTTCTATAGTTTTTTTCAACTGGTGATTCCAAAGTGTCTTCGATTAAAACTTTTGAATTTTTCCCAATTCTTCTAACTACATCCTCTACCATCTCTTTTTTATATTTCAATTGAGATTCGTAGTTTAACATTCCAAAATCACACCCTTGAAAATCTTCAAATGTTACATAAGATAACTCTTTTATTCTTTCTGGTCCAGGAATTAAAATCTCTTTTATTAAAGCTCTACCATATGACTTTTTCAGTGATATTATTTCTACTTTTAAAACATCTCCTGGTACAGACATTGGAACGAACATAGCAAATTCATTATTATAATATCCTAAACCTTCTCCACCGTAAACAATTTTTTCTATTTTAACCTCAACAACTTGTCCTTTTTGTAATTTCATATTACTCTCCTATACTTTTAAAAAGAGTTCTCATCTATTTTAAAGAAATTAATCTTTTCTGATATAATCATATTTTTATTTTTATTCATCTCTTTTTCTATTTTTCTCAAATCCATAAGTAGATCATACTCATAAATTCTTTTACTCTTTTCTTTTTCTAACTCTTTTAACTCTCTTTCTAATTTTAGATTATTTTTTTCTAAATAAGAAATCTCTCTTATAAGGTAACCGTAAAATGACCAGACTAAAATTATTCCAACTACTCCTGATAAAATATTTTTCCTGTTCATAGGCCTCCCTCTTATAACTTTTCTATAACTCTTAATTTTGCCGAATGGGCTCTGTTATTAAATTCTAACTCTTGCTTTGAAGATGTTATTGGTTTTCTAGTTACCAATTTACCTTTTGGTAATTCGTTGCATACACATATTGGCAACTCTTTTGGACATTTACATCCTGTGCACAGATCTCTAAACATATTTTTAACTATTCTATCCTCTAACGAGTGGAATGTTATTATAGCTAAACGTCCACCTTTTTCTAAAGAGTTGAAAGATTTAGTTATTGCATTTTTTAAAACATCTAACTCTCTATTTACTTCTATTCTAATAGCTTGAAAGACCTTTTTTGCTGGATGCTTTTCACTTCTAGGAGGGTATGCCTTTCTGATTACATCAACTAACTCTCCTGTAGTTTCAATAGGTTTTTCCTCTCTTCTTTGACAAATTAATCTCGCTACTTTTCTCGAGAATCTATCCTCTCCATATTCAAAGAAAATTCTAACTAATTCTCCTTCTTCATAGTTATTAACTACTTCATATGCTGATAATTCTGAACTTCTATTCATTCTCATATCTAGTTTAGTATCGTATCTATATGAAAATCCTCTTTCAGGGTCATCTAACTGAGTTGAAGATACTCCTATATCCATTAAAATACCTGTTACTTTATCAGCTCCAGCCATATAAAGAACGGTATCTATATTTTCAAAATTATTTTTAAATACAGACCATTTTGATCCATACTTTCCTAATCTATTTTTAGCAAACTCTATAGCTTGTTCATCTTGGTCTATTGATATCAGTCTTCCATTATCTCCTATCTCTTTCAAGATTCCTTCTGAATGACCTCCACCTCCTAGTGTACAATCTACATAAACTCCATTTTTATCTGTTATTAAATTCTCCAAAGTTTCATAATATAAAACCGGGATATGATATTCACTCTCTAATTCGTGCATTTTGTTCCTCCTACAAAAAATAGAGAAGCCACTGGCTTCTCTATTCTATTATAATAAATAAAAAATAATATATCTTACAATTTTTAAAGCAAAATAAGCCAGTAACGGTGACAAATCTATTCTCGTATTTCCCATAGGTATTAAAGTTCTAAACGGCTTTAGAATTGGTTCTGTCACACTATAAACAAAATTTGTAAAATCATTTCTTGAATATGGTGCTAACCAAGATATTACTATCCTTATTAATATTAATATATTTATAATCTCAAATGTTAAATTTATAGCTCTATAAAATAACCCCATTGTACGCTCCTTAATCTTCCCCTAGGAAATAATGTTTTGCTTTTACTGAATATTCCCAACCAGACCAAATAGTTAAAATTACCGGTATTAAAGTCATATAAAAATAGATTTCTTTATACAATATTGCTTGCTCCGGAGTTTTTCCTAATCCTAAAAATAGCATTATTAAAATAACTATCATCTGTGTTGTCGTTTTATATTTCCCTAAAACGCCTGCAGGAATAACCTCTCCTTTAGCTGCAGCTATTGTTCTGATACCACTTATTAAGAACTCTCTTGCAATAACAACTATTGACATCCATGAAGGAATATAATCTAATTTAACAAAAATTACCAACGCCGATATTACAAGTATCTTATCCGCCAAAGGATCCATTATTTTTCCCAAATCTGTTATTAAGTTATATTTTCTAGCTATATAACCATCTAACCAATCTGTCAGTGACGCAAAAATAAATATTCCAAAGGCGATTAATCTATATAGATTACTGCTTGTTGCAGTGGCTGATTCCTGTAAAAAATATATAAAAGGTACTGCTAATATTAATCTAGTTGCTGTAAGTTTATTTGGCAAATTCAAGATTGTCTCCTCCTTATTTTTACACTATTTAGCTTCGTTTTCTACAATTGCTCCTATATAGTCATATTCAAAATTTTGTTCTATTTTTACTTTTACTATTTCACCTTGTTTAGCTGTCCCGTCATTTGTTAAAACTTTTCCGTCTATATCTAAAGCTTGTCCTCTTGTTCTTCCTTCTAACATGAACTCACTCTCAGAAGAGATTCCGTCAATCATAACTTCAACAACTTTTCCTATCATTGCTTTATTTTTAACTTCAGCTATACTTGCTTGTAAATTTGTTAATTCTGCCCATCTTTTTTCTTTGATTTCTTCCGGAACTTGATTTTCTAAATCATGAGCTACAGTTCCTTCCTCTCTTGAGTATTTGAATACACCAACATAATCAAATTTAAATTCTTCTACGAACTCTTTTAACTCTTCAAAATTCTCTTCAGTTTCTCCTGGGAATCCAACAATCACTGTTGTTCTGATTGATGCTTCCGGAATCTCTGTTCTAATTTTATCTAAAATTGATTTTATATGATCTCCTGATTTTGCTCTTGCCATATTTTGTAGAATATTTCCTGAAATATGTTGAATTGGAATATCAAAATATTTACATACTTTTGGTTCATTTTTTATAACTTCAACCAATTCGTCTGTCAGTGAGTTAGGGAACATGTAGTACGCTCTTATCCACTCTATTCCGTCAACTTTTGCTAACTCTTTTAATAGATCTGGCAAAGCCTTTTTATTATAAAGGTCTATTCCATACTCTGTTGTTTCTTGAGCTAAAAGATTTATCTCTCTAACGCCATTCGCAGCTAAAGCTTTAGCTTCTTCAACGATATCCTCTATAGTTCTACTTCTTAAATTTCCTCTAAGTTGTGGTATTATACAGTAAGTACATCTTCTGTTACACCCTTCAGCTATTTTTAAATATGCTGTATGTGGATTAGTTGTTAGTATTCTTTCTGTTCCTGCATTAGCTAAGAACTCAAAACTCTCACATTTAACAGTTTTTTGATCTTCTAAAATAGTATCAACAACCTCTTCTATTTTATGGATTTCTCCTGTTCCTATAACTGCATCTATCTCTGGAATTTCAGATATCAATTCTTCTGCATATCTTTGAGCTAAACATCCTGCCACTATTATCTTTTTCACATTTCCTGTATTTTTCTTTTCAGCAACTTCCAATATAGCTTGAATAGACTCTTCTTTTGCATCTCCTATAAATCCACATGTATTTACAAGAACTACATCTGCTTCCTCAAGGTTATTAGTAATTTCAAAACCTTTTCTTGCTACCATCAATCCTATTAAATGCTCACTATCAACTAAATTTTTACTGCATCCTAAACTTATTAAACCTAATTTCATTTTTACCATCCTTTTTCTATGTTACCAATGGAAAATAACACAGAGGTTGAAGTCCTCTGTGTTATCCCCCTTAATTAAAATTATTCAGCTGCCATTTCCTGTAATAATTTTTTTCTACTTAAACTAATTTTTCCATTTTCAGTTGAAATAACTTTTACTTCAAAAGTATCTCCAACTTTTAATACATCCTCTACATTTGCTACTCTCTCTAATGAGATTTCAGAAACATGTAAAAGACCCTCTTTTCCTGGTAAAATTTCCATAAATGCTCCAAACTTAGCTATGTTTACAACTCTTCCTGTATAAACTTCACCAACTTCAACATCTTTAACATATCCATTTACTAATTGGATAGTTTTTTCAAGTATATCTAACCCTTGACAGAATATAGCTACTTTACCATCATCTTCGATATCTATAGTTGCTCCTGTTGCTTCAATAATTCCCTTGATGTTTTTTCCACCTGGTCCAATTAAAGCTGCAATCTTATCTTTTGGTATTGTCATTTGATGAATTCTTGGAACTGTTGGTCCTAATTCATTTGTTTGTGATATTGCTCCATTCATTACATCTAATATTTGAAGTCTAGCAACTAATGCTTGTTTAAGAGCTATTCTCATAACATTTTCATCAATTCCGGCTATCTTCATATCCATTTGTAACGCTGTGATTCCACTCTTAGTTCCAGCTACTTTAAAGTCCATATCTCCTAAGTGATCTTCTAGACCCATTATATCTGTTAATACAACAAAGTCGTCTCCCTCTTTTATAAGACCCATTGCAATTCCTGCAACATGCTCTTTAATAGGTACTCCAGCGTGCATTAATGCCAATGATCCTCCACATACAGATGCTTGAGATGATGATCCATTAGATTCTGTTATTTCAGATACAAGTCTTACTGTGTAAGGGAAATCATCAGTTGAAGGCATTACATAGCTAAGAGCTCTCTCTGCTAGTGATCCATGTCCTAACTCTCTTCTTCCTGGAGCTCCCATTCTTCCACACTCTCCTACTGAATATGGAGGGAAGTTATAATGTAAATAGAATTTTTTGAAGTATTCTTCATCTAATCCATCTATTAATTGCTCATCTTCTTTAGTTCCTAAAGTAGCAACTACTAAAGCTTGAGTTTCTCCTCTTGTAAATAGTGCCGATCCATGAACAATTGGTAATACATTTACTTCAGCATTTAATTGTCTGATCTCTGTAGTTGCTCTTCCGTCAACTCTGTGCTTATTATATAAAATAGCATCTCTTACTAATTGCTTCATTAAATCATGATAATATTTTGCAAATTCAGCTACAACATCTGCAGGCACTTCATCTTCACCAAAGTTTTCATTTACAAAAGCTTCGAATAAAGTCTCTTCTAAAATATCTATTGCTTCTTGTCTAGCATGCTTTCCTGTTGTTAAAACAGCCTCTTTTAACTTTTCTTTTCCTCTTTCGTCGATAAAGTTTTTAACTAAAGGCATAACCTCTGGTGCATCAAATTCTATTTTCTCTTTTCCAACTAACTCTTGGAACTCTTTTTGGAATTGACATAATTTTTTTATGTTATCGTGAGCAAACATGATTGCTTTTAGCATTGTTTCCTCATCTATTTCTCTTGATCCAGCTTCAACCATGTTTATAGCATCCATAGTTCCTGCTACTGTTAAATCTAAATCACTCACATCTAATTGCTCAGGTGTTGGATTTAAAATAAATTCTCCATCTATTAATCCTACAACTACTCCTGCTACTGGTCCCATAAATGGAATATCAGATATTGTTAAAGCAGCTGATGATCCTACAATACCCATAAAGTCTGGAGTACACACTCCATCATATGAAAGAGTTGTATTTACAACTTGAACATCATACTTAAATCCTTCTGGGAACATTGGTCTAATAGGTCTATCTATTAATCTCGCTATTAATGTAGCGTTTGTAGATGGTCTAGATTCTCTTTTATTAAACCCTCCTGGGAATTTCCCCGCTGCATAATATTTTTCTACATAATCAACTGTTAATGGGAAAAAATCAATTCCTGCTCTAGGAGCCTTACTTCTATTTACTGTACTTAGTAATATTGTATCTCCATACTGAATCATAACTGCACCATTTGATTGTCTAGCTATTTTTCCAGTTTTTAGAGTTAATTGTCTTCCACCAATTTCTAAGCTTAAACTTACTTCATTGAACATTTAACATCCTCCTTTTAAATTCATAGAGGATAAATATAGCAAATAATAAGGAACTAAAACTAAAAATCATTTAGCCTTAATCTCTTACTACTTACCTTATATTTATCCTCTTTATTTTCATATTAAAGTATATCATTTTTAGTACTAAAAATCAAAATATATTTACTCTGCATTAATATTATGAATTATCCCTAAAGCTATACCCATAGTCACCATTGCACTTCCTCCATAACTAAAAAATGGCATTGGCAAACCAAAAACTGGCAATAGACCTACAGCTACAAAAATATTTATAATTACTTGTGTTATTATCTGAGCTCCCATTCCTATAGCTAGGTATTTTCCAAAATAATTTTTACTTTCTCTACCTGTTGTAATTATTAAATGATAAAGTGTAAAAAATAATCCAATAACAAAAAACATTCCTAAAATTCCAAACTCTTCTCCAAAAGTTGCCATAATAAAATCCGTGTGAATCTCTGGTAAATAACTGTACTTTTGAACTCCGTTAGCATAGCCTTTTCCAAAGAAACCACCGCTCCCAAAAGCATATACAGATTGTTTTACTTGATATCCAAACTCGTCTGAATAATTTCCAAAAAATAGTCCATCAATATAGCTTTTTATTCTCATTATTTTATAAGAGGCACCCTCTATAGAGGCATATTTATATATATATGCCATAGCTACTCCACCTATAACCATTGCTGAAGAGATTGCCCAAATAATCCATTTAGTTTTAAATTTAGTCATAAACATCATAAATAACCAGATAGCTAAATAGTGAATTGCTGTTCCCATGTCTTTTTGAGCCAAAATTAAAACTCCATAAACAAGTAGATAAATTGAAGCATTTATTAATATCGCTCCCTCTTTAAAATCTCTATCCTCAGCTTTTGCTAAACAATTTGCTAAATTTATAACAAATGCACATTTTAATATTTCTGCCGGTTGAATAGAAATACTTCCAAGTGAAATCCACCCATATGCTCCATTTATTTTAGGGATAAATGGCAATCCTATCTTTCCACCTAAGAACATTCCCAATAAAATGAAAATACTCATAAAAAATATACCTATGTTGACTTTCCTATTACTTAATATTTTATAATTTAATGGTGGCTTTTTTATTTTTCCTAAATTTCCTATAAGAAAGTATAAAAAAAAGAAGGCTAATATATATACAAAGTGTTTCTTTATATTTTCTGGTTTCATATAAAAAGCTGCACTAACCATATTTATAGAACTTAAAACCATTAAAATCACTGTTATAAACAATATTGACATCCTTCTTTGCCTAAATCTCAAAGACTTTTGATTTAATTTTTTTTGTTGTTTCTCCAAATTTTCTTGAAAATATTTTCCTGTTGTATTTTCTATCTTCACAATCAATCACCCCATTGAATAAACTTTACAAAAAATAAAAAAATGGCGCTTCTTGCTGGACTCGAACCAGCGACAACAC
>JAVWUC010000014.1:0-3390 GCA_036667395.1 Cetobacterium sp.
AAAAAAAACCATACAGGCAATTTGTGTTGCTTGTATGGTTTATATTTAACAACTATTAGATTTGTTATAGTAAATCATTAGTTGGTGGATTCATTGGTGGAGATGACGGGAATCGAACCCGTGTCCAAAATTGCAAGCGCCATAAGCTTCTACAAGCTTAGTTTGCTATTAAATTTCGCAATAGTTACTCCCGCAAACAGGGCTAACTAATGCTATCCTCTAGAATGTCCCCTAGAACTTAGAGAAATCAGTTTAGGGTAATCTGTATTTAAGTGACACCTTTACTGAACGCTCCTACAGAATAGAAAGTTCAAAGGTGAGCTGACATTATGCAGCTAAAGCGTAATTATTGTTTCCATCTAAACGATGAGTTGACCTCTCACAGCGATCAACCTGGCCTGCTACCTATAACCTCACAACCCTGTCGAAACCTTTGCATCCCCATTATTAAATTGTACTTTATTATAACATATATTTTTTTGAAACTCAATGAAACTTTATATTAACTTTTTAGACTTTTAATCTTTTTTAATGTTAAAAAGAAAAGAACAATTGCTACAGTGGTATCAGCTATTGGAAAAGCTAACCAAACCCCAGTTTCTTGGAAAAAATGTCCTAAAATATAAACTAAAGGAATATTCAAAACAATGATTCTAGCTACAAAAAATCTAGTTGCGATAACGTTCTCTTTTATAGATTGAAAAAAATTATTACAAGCTAAGAAAATAGCTGTGAATGGCATTAAAAATAGATTGATTCTCATGCTAGAAACAGTGAAATCAACAAGAGTAGGATCATTTTTTATAAAAAATGAAACAATTGTTTCTGTGTTTGTAAGCATCAAGACAACAAGCACAAAAGACACACTAACGACTGTATAAAGCTGTATTTTTAGTACATCTTTAACTCTTTTAAAGTTATTCGAACCAAAGTTATAAGATATTATTGCAGCAGTACCTTGATTAAATCCTTGAAGACTTGTGTTCATAACACTTCTACAGATAGAAATGATACCGATAGCAGCAGTAGCAATATCTCCTCCATAAATTCCAGCTTGTTTGTTAGTGACTGTTATAACTGAAGATTGAAGAAGTTGATTATAGAATCTAGGACTTCCAATTCTAAATATCTCTTTTAAAATTTTAAGGTTCAAAGAGCAGTTTTTTTTAGAAAAGTTAATAATGTCTGATTTTGTAAAATAATATAGGACATAAAGAGCACTTAAAAGGGTTGCAATAAATGTCGCCAAAGAAGCCCCTTGAATTCCCATCCCAAATTTTAAAATAAAAATATAATCTAAAATAACATTTAAAACTCCAGTAAAAATATTAACACCCATGGCTGTTACAGAATCTCCAATTCCTCTAATTAAGGTGCTTTGCCCTAGAATCATTTGAAAAATTGCCACAGGAATCAAAAAGCTTGTGTATTTTTTAGCAAATGGAATAATCGAATCAGAAGCTCCGAGATATCTAAGTATTGGAACATTGAAAGACCATAGAAAAATTGATAATAAAAATCCAACGATTATAATCCACATAAATCCTGTACATAAGATTTTTTCAGCTCCATCTCGGTCGTTACTACCCAGTTTAACTCCTATGATAATTGCAATACCAGAAAATGCAAAATTAAAACTATTGATAATCATGGCATATGGAAAAACTAGTGCAACAGCGGCCATGCCAGCTCTTCCAGCAACTTGTCCGATAAAAAATCTGTCTGTTAAAACACAAAGCATGCCTATAATAGCCCCAAAAGATGAAGGAACACTAAATTTTAAAATAGTGGATAGTGTTCCTTGTTTTTCAAATTTTATACTCAAATCATTCAAAATATTTCCCCCAAGTTGTGCCGATTAAATTAAGAAGTATATTGAAAAATAGTTTAAGATACTTCCGGCTAAAACAAAAATGTGCCATATTCCATGAGAAAATTTTCTATTTTTCATCATATAAAATACAGTTCCAACAGAATAACTAACGCCACCCCAAATTAATAATTTTAATGATATTGGAGATATAAGTGTTTTCAAATCATCAAAAACAAATACAATCATCCATCCCATTAAAAGATATATAAGGGTTGAAAGAAAATTAAATCTTCCAATAAAGAATAATTTAAATAAAATACCAATAACAGTCATTCCCCATTGGATAAAAAATAAAATCCACTTAACATTACCATCAAAAACTCCTAAAAGATATGGAGTATAAGAACCAGATATAAGGATATAAATGGCCGAATGATCTAAAATTTTAAAAAGATGTTTAAATTTACCTACATATAAAATATGGTAAGTTCCAGACATCGTATAAAGTAAAATTAAAGAAAAACAAAACACCATAGAACCTACGACATATCCTAAGTTGTTTGTTTTTAAAGAGTGAACTAAAAGTGCACCGGTTCCTACAAGAGCCAAGATTGCTCCAAAATAATGAGTCATTGAATTAACCCATTCTTCAATTCTAGATAGAGATTCACTCATTTTTAACCTCCTAACCATTTTTTCTAAAGTTTAAAACAAGTTCATCAAACTTAGGTTCTAATTGTCTAAGCTTAATATTAGCGGCGTTAAAAAGTTTTTTAGAAGCTATATTTGAGTCAGTATTGCTATATTTATCAGAAAGATATACAACTTCTGATATGCCACTTTGAATTATACTTTTAGCACATTCATTACAAGGGAATAAGTCTACATATATAGTACATCCTTTTAAACTTTTAGTACTATTTAAAATAGCGTTAAGTTCAGCATGACAAACATAAGCGTATTTATTATCTAAAAAATCTCCTTCTCTACTCCATGGAAACTCATCATCAGAGCAACCAGCAGGAAGTCCATTATAACCAACCCCAACAATTCTTTTGTCTGGAGTTACAATACAAGCTCCAACTTGTGTACCAGGATCTTTACTACGTTTAGCAGAAAGAATCGCAACACCCATAAAATATTCATCCCAATCGATGTAATTAGTTCTTTTTGACATTAAAGGCCTCCAATTAAAATTGTATTTTTTTACTTTGTAAATATAGATCTGCCAGGGCAATTGCCACAGAGTTTTCCAAAACAATAGGAACTCTTAAAATAAATGCGACATCATGTCTTCCAGTTATATTCAAAGTTGAGATTTTATTCTCTTTAAAATTATAAGTATCTTGAGATTTAAAAATACTTGAAGTAGGCTTAACAGCAACCTTTAAATAGATATCATTTCCATTTGTTATACCACCGTTTATACCGCCATTATTATTAGTTGCAGTCCTTCCATTTTTATCAATGAAAAGATCATTAAATTCACTTCCTAATAACTTTGTACCTTCAAATCCAGCTCCAAATTCAATACCTTTAACTCCGGGGATAGAAAAAACCATAGAAGATATCTTAGA
>JAVWUC010000014.1:3490-34072 GCA_036667395.1 Cetobacterium sp.
AAAATTCCAGAAAGAAAAATAGGAGAATCCTCTTCAATTCTTTTTGTAGTCCCAATTTTACCAGGTTTTCTTTTAGATAAATCTTCTTTAAAGTCTTCAAGTCTTAAAGGAATTCCAGCAGGAATACCATCAATGATAATTCCAACTCCAGGACCATGAGATTCGCCATATATTTGAACTCTGAAAAGAGAACCGAAACTATTCATAAAATTCCTCCAAACTTTTTAATATGTATAACCTTATTTTACCATAAAAGCTTATAAATATTAATTAAAAAACAAAAAAATACATAATAAAAAGCGAGTAAAATTAATTGCAAAATTTTAGAAAAAAGTGTAGAATATAAGAATTAATACATTTTGATAAAAAAGAATTTATATATAGGATAAAAAGTTATTCGGAGGAGATTAGTTGTGTTTATAGATGAGGTTATATTAACGGTTAAAGCAGGTAATGGTGGAGACGGAGCTGCCACTTTTAGAAGAGAAAAATTTATACAGTTTGGAGGTCCAGATGGTGGAGATGGAGGAAAAGGTGGAGATTTAGTATTTCTAGCTGACCCAAATATCAATACACTTATAGATTTCAAATATAAGAAGTTGTTCCAAGCTGAAAACGGTGAGAATGGTGCCAAAAAAAATATGTTTGGAAAAACAGGAGAAGATTTAGTTATTAAAGTTCCTGTTGGAACACAAGTAAGAGATATGGAGACAGGAAAATTATTGCTTGATATGAGTGTTTCAGGAGCAAAAAGGGTTCTTTTAAGAGGAGGAAGAGGAGGATTAGGTAATACTAACTTTAAAAACTCTATCAGAAGAACACCAACAATGGCTGGAAAAGGAAAAGAAGGAGTGGAGTTAAGAGTAAAATTAGAATTAAAACTTTTAGCTGACGTTGCTTTAGTTGGATATCCATCTGTTGGAAAATCAAGTTTAATAAATAAAATATCAGCAGCAAAATCTAAGGTAGGAAACTATCACTTTACGACATTAGAGCCTAAATTAGGAGTTGTAAGACTTGGAGAGGGAAGATCTTTTGTTGTTGCAGATATTCCAGGGTTAATTGAAGGAGCACATGAGGGTGTAGGTTTAGGAGATAAATTCTTAAAGCACATTGAGAGATGTAAAATGATATATCATATTGTGGACGTAGCTGGAATTGAAGGAAGAGATCCGATAGAAGATTTCGATAGAATAAACAATGAGTTAACAAAGTTTAGTGAGAAACTAGCTAAGAAAAATCAAATTGTTTTAGCAAATAAAATGGATTTGATTTGGGATATGGAAAAATATGAACAGTTTAAAACATATGTAGAATCAAAAGGACATGAAGTGTTCCCAGTATCAGTTATATTAGGAGATGGAATAAAAGAAGTTTTAAATAGAACTTGGCATGTTTTACAAGAAACAGAAAGAGAAGAGTTAGAAGAGGAAGCTGATCTTGTTCAAGTACTAAAAGCTAACAAAACAACAAAAGAACCATTTACAGTTACTCAAGATGAGGATGGAGTATTCGTTGTAGATGGATCAATGGTTGATGGAGTATTAGCTAAGTATATAATAACTCATGATGATGAGTCAGTAGTTACATTCTTACATATGCTTAGAACTTTAGGATTAGAAGAAGCTTTAAGAGATGCAGGAGTGGAAGATGGAGACACTGTAAGAATTGCGGATACAGAATTTGATTTTGTTGAGTAAGTTGTGAAAGCTGAACCACTTGGTTCAGCTTTTTTTGTTAAAATTTAAGAGAGGTGAAAAAATGAAAGGAATAGTTATAGCTGGTCCTACAGGAGTTGGGAAAACAGATTTGTCTATAAAATTAGCAAAAGCATTAAATGCTGAGATCGTTTCAGCAGATTCAGCTCAAGTATATGTTGGAATGGATATAGGTACAGCAAAAATAGGACAGCAGGAGATGGATGGAGTTATTCATCACATGATAGATATAGTAGAACCTATAAAAAAGTACAGTGTTGGAGATTATCAAAGAGCAGTAGATGATATATTGAAAGAATCTGAAGATAAAAACATTTTATTAGTAGGAGGAACAGGTCTATACATAGATTCTGTAGTGAGAGGGTTATCAGCATTACCTGAAAGTGATTTGGAAATAAGAGAAAAATTAATGGCAGAGGATGGAGAGGAACTTTTCAAAATTTTATGTGAGGTAGATCCAGAAAGTGCAGAATCAATTCATCCAAATAATAAAAGAAGAGTTGAAAGAGCTTTAGAGGTATTCTATCAAACAGGTGAAAAATTTTCAGTACTATCTAAAAAAAATATAAAAGGTAACAATTTCAAATTCTTAAAAGTTGCTCTTGAAAGAGATAGGGACTATCTTTATGAAAGAATAAATAAAAGAGTAGAAATAATGATGGAAAATGGTCTTTTAGAAGAGGTGAAATCACTATATGAAAAGTATGGGGAAACACTAAAAAAAATAAATATAATAGGATATACAGAGATAATAGATTATATTGAAGGTAAAATAAGTTTAGATACAGCAAAAGAATTAATTCAGAAAAATTCAAGGAATTATGCAAAGAGACAATTTACATGGTTTAAAAATGATCAAGAGTATATTTGGTATGATTTGGATAAAATGACAGAAAAAGAAATTTTTTTAGATATTTTAGAAAGATTTAATAGACTATAAACCCTTTATTAGTCTGAGTTTATGAAAAATAGAGCAAAATAATAGTCTTGATAAAAAGGTATTCGTGTGGTATCATTGTACAGAAAAGCTTTAAAAGGAAGTGTTGGATGATAAAGAAGATTTGTGTTGTATTTTTAGTTATTTTGACTGCTTCTTGTTCAAGTTTAGAAAATAAAACTAGAGAAAATTTAACAAATATTGATAGTAAATTAAATTCTAAGCTAGAGCTTATTCAAAGAGATTTACAAGAGAACAATTTGATAAGTTTGAAAAATAGTTTGGATGTGTCGTTAAAAGAGAGATACATGATAAATAAACTATCTGAGTATAACTTATCAAAAATTAAATTTTACTTTACCAAACCAGAAATTACAAAAACTATGGCTAAAAATACTGTAGGAATTAGGAGTGGTGAAGAGATTATTTATTTTAATTTAGAGTATAAATATTCAAATGGTGATTGGAAAATAATAAAATTTACAGAAAGAAGGTGAAGGGATGCAGAATGAGATAAAACTGTATGTTCCATCCTCTTTAAAAAATCTTTCTATTATTAGGGCTATGACAAAAACGTATTTAGAACATCAAAAAGTTGATCAGAAGGATATAATGAAGATACTTTCAATTGTTGATGAGCTAGCAACAAATGTTATAGAACATGGATATGAGTATAAATCTGGGGATATAATAATAGAACTTCAAAAAAACGAAGATATCATACACCTTGTAGTTGAAGATAATGGTATTGGTTTTGATGAGGGTAAGATGAGTAAAGATGAAGGCGGAATGGGACTTTTTTTAGCAAAAGCAATGGCAGATAATTTTAAAATAGAAAAAAAAGTGAATGGTACAAAGATAAAAGTTGAGAAGAGAATTAAGGAGGAGATTTAAAAATGACTACAAACTTTGAAATAGTTGAAAAAAATGTAGATGATATAAGAGTGATAAAGGTATACGGGGAATTAGATGCTTTAGTGGCACCAAAATTAAAAGAGAAAATAGCGAAGCAAATTGAATTAGATATTACAAAATTTATTATAGATTTTGAAGAATTAGTGCATATAAATAGTTTAGCAATGGGAATTTTAAGAGGAAAATTAAGAGTTGTTAGAGAATTAGGGGGAGATATAAAATTAGTTGGACTAAATGATCATATAAGAACAATATTTGAGATGATTGGTTTAGATGAGCTATTTGATATCTATGGAACAGAAGAAGAGGCAATTGCTAGTTTTAGATAATAGATATAAAAAGGAGAGAATATGAACTTAATAATAGGAGTTGGATTAGCTATAGTTGCTATTGCAATAGTATTTAGTGCTATGTATAAAAAATCAACGATAGATAAAAAAATAGAGGAATTAAATAATTTAGAAGACGATAGATTAAAAGCTAAAATAAAAGCTAAAGACATTTTAGAAAGAGCAGAAAAAGAAGCTGCAGCTAAAGGAAAAGAGATAGAATTAAAGGCTAAAGAAACTGTTTACCATATGAAGGAAGAAGCAGAAAAAGAGATTAAGATTGCAAAGAATGAACTTTTACAAAAAGAATCTAGATTAGCTAAAAAAGAGGAAACATTAGAGGTTAAGCTAGAAAAAGTTGAAAATAGAGCGGTTGAATTAGAAGAGGTAAATGCAAATTTAGAAAACAAAAAACTTGAAATAGAGGAGATTAAAAAATCTCAAGAAGAAGCTTTAGAAAAAATCTCAGAAATGACAAAAAATGAAGCTAAAGATATGCTGATCTCTAAACTGAAAGATGATTTAGTGCATGAAACAGCTTTAGCTATAAGAGAGTATGAAAACAAAATGGAAGATGAAAAAGAAAGGATTTCGAAAAGAATTCTATCAACAGCTATAGGAAAAGCATCATCTGAATTTGTTGCAGATGCAACTGTATCAGTTGTAAATCTACCAAATGATGAAATGAAGGGTAGAATTATAGGTAGAGAAGGAAGAAATATCAGAACTATAGAAGCTTTAACTGGTGTAGATATAATAATAGATGATACTCCAGAAGCAGTAGTTTTATCAAGTTTTGATGGTGTAAAAAGAGAAGTTGCAAGAAGAGCAATAGAGAAATTAATAAATGATGGAAGAATTCATCCTGGTAAAATTGAAGAGGTTGTAAATAAGTCTAGAAAAGAGATAGAAAAAGATATCGTAGAAGCTGGAGAGCAAGCTTTACTTGAATTGGGAATACCTGGAATGCATATGGAAATTATCAAAACTTTAGGAAAATTAAAGTACAGAACAAGCTATGGTCAAAATGTATTGACACATTCGATAGAAGTAGCTAAATTAGCTGCAAACTTAGCTGCAGAATTAGGAGCGGATACAAAGTTAGCTAAAAGAGCAGGACTATTACATGATGTAGGAAAAGTTTTAGAGCATGATATTGAAGCTTCACATGCTATTATCGGTGGAGAGTTCTTAAAGAAATTTGGAGAGAAACCAGCAGTAATTAATGCTGTTATGGCTCACCATAACGAAGTAGAATTTGAAAGCGTTGAGGCAATATTAGTACAGGCATCAGATGCTATATCAGCGTCAAGACCAGGAGCTAGAAGAGAAACTCTATCTACATATTTAAAAAGACTTGAAGGTTTAGAAGAGATTGCAACTTCATTTGAAGGGGTAGAATCTTCATACGCAATACAAGCAGGTAGAGAGATTAGAATCATAATAAATCCAGAGGTAGTTTCAGATGATGCAGCTACTAAAATGGCTAGAGACATCGCAAAGAGAATCGAAGAAACGATGCAATATCCAGGACAAATAAAGGTAACTATTATGAGAGAAACAAGAGCTGTAGAGTACGCGAAGTAATTTTAAAGGAGAAAAACTTTTGTTTTTCTCCTTCTTTATTAGTGAAGGGGTAGTAGAAGGGGGGAGAAATGTATAAAAATTTCTTAGATAATCATCGAAATGGGATTTTAATTTTAGATAAAGATTTTAGAGTTCATTACAGCAATAAAGCACTTCGGAAAATTTTTAAAAAAGATTCTCAAGAAAGGTGTGGGGAGTTTTTAGAGTGTTTTTACCAAAGTACTGAAAAAAAAAGATGCTTAGAAACTTCTAGATGTAATGGATGTGATATCAGAAGAAATATAAGAAAAATTTTAGATGGAGAATTAGAGCAGATTTATATTGAAAATGTAATGTATGAAGCTTTACTCTTGAAAGAAAAAAAAGAAGTCTATTTGAGTATGGAGATAAAAAGATTGATAGAAGCAAACAATATATTTGTTACTATAGAATTTTTAAAAGTTAAAGTAAATGAAGAGATGGTAATTTCAGATAAAAGGGTTATGCATGATATGTTAGATAATATGGGAGATTTTATTTTTTATAAAGATAGCGAATTGAGATATGTATATGCAAATAAATCTTTCTGTGATTTTATAGGAATAAAAAAAATAAACCTCATAGGTAAAAAAGATAGTGACTTTTTTCCGGAACACATGAGCAAAGAGTGGGAAAAAACAGATAGATATGTTTTGGAAAAAGGTAGTTATATAGAAGAAGAAAAAATAAATGATAGATACTATAAAGTAAGTAAAGAGAAAATAAGAATAGATAAAGAGGATATATTGGCATGTGTGGTAAAAGATATAACAGATGAAAAAAATGAAATGAAAAAAGCTTATGTTGATAAGTTGACTGGAGTCGGAAATAGATACGGATATGATGAAGAGATTCGAAAACTTTTTCAAAAAAAAGATAAAGATTACGATTTGGCTCTTTTAGATTTAGATTATTTGAGAGATTTAAACAATAATTATGGACATTCTTTAGGAGATAAGGTTTTAAGATACGTCGCCAAAACGATAAAAAAAGAGGGGATATCAAAAGTTTATAGAATAGGTGGAGATGAGTTTGCTATTCTTATAGAGGATGATAAAGATTCTTTAGAAATTTGTAAAAAAATAAATGATAAAATAAAAGAATCATTGATAGATAACAAGAAAATTTCAACGAGTATAGGTGTAGTGAATTTAAAGTACAACGAAAGTATTTTAGCAAATTTTAACTATGCTGACACCGCATTGTATGAATCAAAGAAAAAAGGTAGAGGGACAGTAACAAAAGTAAAAAGATAGAGAAAAATCTCTATCTTTTTTTTAAATTTTTAATTTTATAAATTTAGATTCATAATCTTTTAGCGAATCAAAAGCAAATTTAGAAAGCGGGAAAACACCAGATAGATTAATTATCGTCATAAGTGCAAGCCCTAAATCAGCTAAGTTCCACATAAATATATTTTGTTGAATTCCACCAATAAAAATCATAGATAGTGCAAAGATCTTAAAAATAGTTTGACCAATCTCTTTGTCAGTTAAAAATTTAACATTAACTTTTCCGTAAAAACAAATTCCTAATAAAGTAGAGAAACAGAAAAGGAATAAAATAATAGCTACAAAGATTTCACCAAAACTTGACCCTAAATGGTAGTTAAAAGATTTTTGTAAAAGTTCCATTCCATTTAAGTTTGCTATAACCGATTCTTTCGTTAAAAGCATAACAAAAGCAGTAGCGGTACATATAACAAATGTATCTACAAATACACCGAGACTTTGAATAAGACCTTGTTGAACTGGGTGGGCAACGTTAGCACTAGCTGCTGCACAAGGAGCACTTCCTGTTCCTGCTTCGTTTGAGAATAGTCCTCTTTTAACACCTTGCATTATGATGCTTCCAACAGCACCACCAATTCCTTGTCTTAATCCAAATGCTTCAGAAAATATACGAGATAAAACATCGGGAATTAGGTTGAAATTCTTTACGATTATAAAAAAAACAATAGTTAGGTATAAAAAGGCCATTAAAGGAACTATTTTATCTAAAATTTTAGCTGTTTTATCTGTTTTTCCAAAAATTATAATTCCAGCCATTGAGGTAAGAATTCCAGACATAATAAAAGGATTTAATTTGAAAGCTACATTGAAAGATTCTGTAACAGAGTTAGAGACAACTTGCAAGACACCTGCCCAGCAAATTATTCCAGTGACAACAAAGGCGATACCCCAACTTTTTTTCCCCAAGCCATTTTTTAAAAAAAAGCAAGGACCTCCAAAAAAGTTTCCATTTTTATCACGTTCTCTAAAAAGTATAGCTAGTGTAGTCTCTATAAAAGCAGTAGCGGAACCTAAAAATGCAACAATCCACATCCAGAAGATAGAACCAGCTCCACCGATGGAGATAGCACTAACTACTCCTGCGAGATTTCCGGCGCCAACTCTGGTTGCGGTACTCACACAAAAGGCTTGGAACGGTGAAAGATTTTGGTCATCGTTATCAGATTTTTCACATAAAAGAGCTATCATATGTTTGAAAAAACGAATCTGAACAAAATTTGTTTTAAAAGTAAAGAAAATTCCTGAAAAAATAAGTAATACTACAAGTAAATTTTTACCCCAAAGGATAGAGTTTAAAAAGTTAACAATAGTTTCTAAAAAATGCATAAAAGACCTCCTAAGATTAAATAAAATAAAAAAAGCCTGTGGATTGACCACAGGCTGCAAACTAACAGTTCTATGTAACAAATCCATCTTACTAGTTATTACCGGTAACACAAAATGGATTCGTATTTTTTGAGTGAAACAAAAATACCAACCCTAAGTTAGATAATAATAGTAATATGAATTTATATTAAAAATTATTTTTTGTTCCATATTTTCCTCCCAAAATTTATTTCATGTATTATAACACAAAGAAAAAAAAATACAAGGAATTTATTTTTTTTCAAAAATTAAGATATGGTGGCTGTTCCAGAAAGGGTCCAAGGATATAAGAGAGAAGCTCATTATTTTATGAGGAATTAGCAACAAAAATATATTGGATATATAAATATAAAATGGTATAATAAATAATAATTTATAAATTTGATAAAGAATTGGAAAAGGTGAGAAAATGTTTATAAAAGCCATACTTTTAGTTATGATTGGGTCTATGATTGGATGGATTACAAATTATATTGCAATTAAAATGTTGTTTAGACCGTATAAGGAAATAAATTTATTTTTTTTCAAAATTCAAGGGTTGATACCAAAAAGAAGGCATGAAATTGGATTATCTCTAGCACACACAATTCAAAGTGAATTGATTTCTTTAGATGATATTATGAGAAAATTAGAAAATGCAAACATAGAAAACGAGATGAGAAGAGTAATAGATGAAATTTTAGAAAAAAAATTAGCGACAGAAATTTCTTCTAAATTTCCAATGTTAGCTATGTTTTTAAATGAATCAACACTGAGAAAAATAAAGGAATCTATAAGAGATTCAATAATGGAAAATAAAGATCAAATAACAGGGATGTTATTCAAAACTTTGGAAAAAAATGTAGATTTTCAAGAAATAATAATAGAAAAAATAGATGGTTTTTCTTTAGAAGAACTTGAAAAAATAGTATTTTCTTTAGCTAAAAAAGAGTTAAAGCATATAGAGATTGTAGGAGCAGTTTTAGGTGGATTGATAGGAATAGCTCAATTCTTAATAACAGTTTTATTTTAAGGAGATGGAATGGATAGAGTAGTTTCTAATGAGGAGTTTGAGTTTGAAGGAGAGATTCAAAAAAGTTTAAGACCAAAAAGATTATCTGAATATATAGGGCAGGAGTCTTTAAAAGAAAAAATGGAAATTTTTATAGAGGCTGCCAAAAGAAGAGGTGGATGTATTGATCATGTGCTATTGTATGGACCGCCAGGGCTGGGGAAAACTACTTTAGCAGGAGTAATTGCTACTGAAATGGGAGTTAATTTTAAAGTGACATCAGGTCCTATACTAGATAAAGCAGGAGATTTAGCTGCTATTTTGACATCTTTAGAGGAAAATGATATTTTATTCATAGATGAAATTCACAGACTTAATACATCGGTAGAAGAAATTTTATATCCTGCTATGGAAGATGGAGAGCTAGATATTATAATTGGAAAAGGCCCTTCGGCAAGATCAATAAGAATAGAGCTCCCACCATTTACATTGATAGGTGCAACAACTAGAGCTGGACTTTTAAGTTCTCCTTTGAGAGATAGATTTGGAGTTGTCCATAGAATGGATTATTACAAAGAGGATGAACTAGAAGGAATAGTTAAAAGAGGTGGATCCCTTTTAGGAGTAAAAGTAGAGGATAGTGGAGCAAGAGAGATTGCTCTTAGAAGTAGAGGAACACCAAGAATAGCAAATAGACTTTTAAAAAGAGTAAGGGATTATTGCGAAATAAAAGGAAATGGAATAGTGGATTTAGAAAATGCAGTTAAAGCTTTAAATATTCTTGGAGTCGATGAACAAGGGCTTGATGAATTGGATAGAGATATAATAACAGCAATAATAGAAAATTATGGTGGTGGACCAGTAGGTGTTGAAACTCTAGCTTTGATGTTAGGAGAAGATAGACGAACGATAGAAGAGGTTTATGAACCGTATTTGGTTAAAATAGGTTATATAAAAAGAACTAGTCGTGGTAGAATGGTTACAGATAAGGCTTATAGTCATTTTAAAGCAAAGGAGTAAGAGGATGAAAATAAGTACAAAAGTTAGATATGGAGTAAAAGCTTTAGTATATATAGCGGAAGCTAGTCAAAAAGGAAATCTTGCCAGAATAAAGGAGATATCAGAAGCAGAAGATATCTCAGTTCAATATTTGGAGCAGATATTATTTAAATTGAAAAATGAAAATATAATTCAAGGGAAAAGAGGTCCTAATGGTGGATATAAACTATCAATAGAACCTGAAGATATAACGTTACATGAGTTGTACAAAATCTTGGATGAAGATGTGAAAGTGATAGATTGTAATGAAAATAATAAAACTAAAAATTGCTCTTGTGTGGATGATGAGTGTTCAAGCACATGTATTTGGAGTAAATTGGATATAGCGATGACAAAAATATTAGAGGATACTACTTTAGCGGAGTTAATAAAAAATAAGGATATGATATAGGAGAATGTAGTGATAAGTGTTATAATATCTAAAGAAAATATAGCAAATAATATAATAGAAATAACAGATAAAAATGATATAAATCATCTTAAAAATGCCTTTAGAGTAAAAGTTGGTGAGATTATTAGAGCTGTTGATGGAGAATATGAGTATATATGTGAGATTTTATCAATAGATAAAAAAATCTTAGAAGCTAAAGTCTTAGAAAAAAATGAAGATAAGTATTCAACAAAAGTTCAAATAGATGCAGCAATAGGAATTTTAAAAAATGATAAAATGGATCTATCTATTCAAAAGTTAACAGAAGTTGGAATAACTAAAATAATCCCATTACTTACAAAAAGAGGGGTTGCAAAAATAACAGAAAAAAAAGATAAGTGGGATTTAACTGCAAAAGAAGCAATAAAACAGTGTCAAGCTGTTAAGTTAATGGAGATTGAGGAACCTAAAAAGTTATCCGAGTTAAAGTTTGAAGAGTATGACTTAGCAATAGTTCCTTATGAATGTGAAGAGGATAAATCTTTAAGAAATGTATTGAATAAGTTAGAAAAAAAACCAACAAAAGTGTTGTACATAATCGGTCCTGAAGGGGGATTTGACAAAGAGGAGATAGAGTTCTTAGAAGATAAAGGGGTGATTCCAGTATCTTTAGGGAAAAGAATTTTAAGAGCTGAAACTGCTTCAATTATTGTAGGAGGAATACTAGCAAATGAATTTTAATAAAAAAGTTGCCTTTTACACTTTAGGGTGTAAAGTTAATCAGTATGAAAGTGAAAGTTTAAAAAATCAACTCATAAAGTTGGGTTATGATGAAGAAAATTTTGAAAATAAAGCGGATATATATATAGTTAATTCTTGTACTGTAACTAGTATTGCAGATAAGAAAACAAGAAATGTTTTAAGAAGAGCTAAAAAATTAAATCCTGATTCAATTGTAATAGTTACAGGATGTTATGCTCAAACGAACTCGAAAGAACTTTTAGAAATAGAAGAGATAGATTTTGTAGTTGGGAATAGTAATAAGAGTGAATTAGTTAATTTTATAAAAGATATTGAAACTAAAAAAACAAAAATTTTATCAGAAGATATATTTCAAGAGAAAGCTTATGAAGAGTATGAGTTTGCAACTTTAAGAGAGATGTCAAGAGCATACATAAAAATACAAGATGGATGTAATAATTTCTGTTCTTACTGTAAGATTCCGTTTGGAAGAGGAAAAAGTAGATCTCGTTCTTTAGAGAGTATCTGCAAAGAGATTGAAATACTTACAAAAGAAGAGTTTAAAGAGTTTATAATTATTGGTATAAATCTAGGAGCTTATGGAGAAGATTTAGAAGCGGATGTAGATTTAGAAAAGTTATTAGAGACAGTTGTGAAAATAGATGGAGTTGAAAGAGTAAGAATAGGATCTATGTATCCGGATAAAATTTCAGATGGATTTATAGAGATTATGAAAAATAATTCAAAATTGATGCCTCACTTACATATTTCTTTACAATCTTGTGATGATACAGTTCTAAAAAGAATGAGAAGACATTACGGAGCATCTCTAATTCAAGAAAGATTATTAAAATTAAGAGATAATGTAGAAAATATGGAGTATACAGCAGACGTTATAGTTGGTTTCCCAGGAGAAACAGACGAGATGTTTGAAAATACACATAACCTTATAAAGAAAATAGGTTTCTCTGATTTACATGTTTTCCAATACTCAGATAGAGAGAAAACATTAGCTAGTACATTTACGGATAAAGTTGATGGAAACGTAAAAAAACAAAGAGCTGAAAAACTTGAAGCTCTTAGAAAAGAAATGGCAGAAGAGAGAAGAAAACAATATATAGGTAAAGAGTTAGAAGTTTTAGTGGAAGAGATAAAAGAGGACGGGTGCTCATATGGATATAGTGAAAACTACCTTAGAGTAAAAACGTTAGATGCTGTTGCAGATGTAAATGAATTAGTGAAAGTTGAAATTTCAAAATTAGAAAAGGAGCTACTAATTGCAAATGAGAAAGGACAAAGGGATTAGAAAAAAAAATAAAACAGGAACAAAATTGTTAGGAAGTGTATTTCTAGCACTTATTGCCATAGTTTTTTTGGGTGTATTTCTAACATATAATTTAAATAAAAATAATAAAAACTTAGAAAAATGGGAAAGATATGCAATTATAGGTAAAAATAACATTATAGTTGTATATGAAGATAAACTTGCGGTAAAAATTCCTTTTGATGTACAGCTTGATAAAGAAACAACAATTAAAAACTTAGTGGATTCAAAAAATTACGAGATGGTAATCGATTCGATAAATAATTTTTTACCCGAAAAAGTTAATAATTATAAAGTTGTTAAATATAGTGAGATATCATTAAATGTTAAAAATGCAAGAAATATACCAGAGATGGTTATAGAAGATAAAAAATATATTTTGACATCAGGTACACAGGCATTATTTTCTGACTTATATGGTGGAGAGTTAAAGAGCTCAGGAAATATAGTTGTAGATATATTAAATGCAAATGGTGTAGGTGGATATGCTAGACAAACAGGTGAAAAGTTAAAAAACAAGTTATCACTAACATATACAGCAGCAAATTATGAAAAAAATACAAATTATAGTTTAATAAAGATAAATGAAGTTACAAAAGAAAATCTAGAAGATATACTGACAAATGTAAATGAAAAATATTTTAAAATAAAAGAGGATAATGATATCCCAACTTTGGCCAGTGTTGTATTGATTTTAGGAAGAGAGAAAGATATTGATTTTAAAATTGATATAAAAGGAACTTCAGATAATGCAAAAAGTGCTTTAAAGGAACTTGAAGGTTTAGGTTATAAAAATGTTTATCTAAAAAATGAATCTAAAAAATTAGAAAAACCAGTTATAGAATATAATAAAGAGGATTATTACACAGCTTTAAAAGTTGCTAAGAAACTTAATATTATAAGTATGATTGAAAATAATAGCCTAGACAATAGATTAAATATCTTAATGAACTAAAATTATAAGGAGTGAAAATGCTAGATTTTATCTCAATATTATTTATATTTATATTAGATAGTATTCCTCAAACATCATCGAAAGGATTTTTAATAATGCCATATCTGGCTTATTTATCTTATAAAAAAGAGAAAAAAATAGTGTTTTTATTTCCTATATTAGCGATTATTCTAGCTTTACATTCTAGTGAACCAGCTTATGGTTTTATATTTATAGGGTTAAATATAATTTTTTATTATCTTTATTTTATAAATTTTGATTATAATATTGGAAATGGTTATATTTTATCTATTTTACAGATTATAGTTTGGAAAAAATATGTTGGGGATCCTTTAATCATAGTAAATATATTGTTTCTTTCAATATTTTATTTTGTAATGAATTTATTATATATGAGGAGAGCAACTAAGTGAAAAAAGATCTTGGAATAAAACTGGGAAAAAGTTTTGAATTTAGAGGAGATATATATAAGGTATTTATATTTATTGTTTTTTTATTGTTAGGATTTAGGATGGCTTATTTACAAATCATAAAAAAGGATAAATATAACTATTTAGCACAAAAAAATCGTGTAAAATTAAGAAAGATTGAAGCTGAAAGAGGAAATATTTACGATTCTAATGGTGAATTGATTGTAACAAATACTTTAGGATATAGATTGGTTTATTTAAATCAAAGACATATTGATGAAAACCAACTAAAAGAGATGAGTGAAGTTACTGGCTATACAGAGGACTATTTACAAAAGAGGATTAAATACGGTGAAATTGTACCTTATACTAAAGAGAATATACTTATAGAAGATTTAGATTTGGGATTAGCACATAAATTGATGGAAAAAATAAGTGATTATCCATATTTAGAGGTTCAAAGTTATTCAAAAAGAAAATATATATACGATACTTTAGCAGCTCATACAGTAGGTTATGTAAAAAAAATAACTGAAAAAGAATATGAAAATTTGAAAGATGAAGGGTATTCTCCTAGAGACATAGTGGGAAAAACCGGAGTTGAAAGAATTTATGATTTTCAAATGAAAGGGAAACCTGGATATGATTATATAGAGGTAAATGCCTTAAATAAAGCACAAAAAATAGAGAAAAGTAAAGATCCAATTCAAGGATATAATTTACATCTTACATTGGATATGAGGCTTCAAAAATATATGGAAAAAATTTTTGAAGAAGAAAAGTTAACAGGATCTCTAATAGCGCTTGATGCTCAAACAGGAAAAGTTTTAACGATGGTAAGTTATCCTACTTATTCCTTGACGACTTTTAGTTCTAGAATTTCTCAAGAGGAATGGGCAGAAATAACAAATGATCCAAGAAAGCCGCTAACAAATAAAAGTTTAGCAGGGGAATATCCACCAGGATCAGTTTTTAAACCGTTTTCAGCATTTTCATTTTTTAATAATGGACTGGACCCTAAAACTAAAATTTATGATAATGGAGTCTATAGTATCGGAAAATGGAGTTGGAAAGCTTGGAAAAAAGGTGGGCATGGAACTGTAGATTTTGAAAAATCTATAATTGAATCAGTTAATCCATACTATTATAGATTCGCAGATGAGTTTGGTCACGAATCAATAGTGGATGTGGCAGGAAAATTTGGTTATGGAAAATTGACAAATATAGATGTTTTCGGTGAAAGATCAGGGATTTTACCTAACGAAAAATGGAAAAAGAAAAGATTTAAACAAGGATGGTTTAAGGGAGATACAATAATTCTCTCGATAGGCCAAGGGTATTTATTAGCAACTCCTCTTCAAGTAGCTGTCTCTTATATGGGACTTGCAAATAGAGGAAAAGCGTATGTTCCGCATGTTGTTGATTATATGGAGAATGGGAAAGAGCGTGTAGATATAAAACCAGAAGTTTTATATGAAAATAATTTACCGGGATGGTATTATGATGCTTTAAATAAAGCATTAATAAACACCGTAGAAAAAAATAATGGAACTACAAAGTCTTTAAGAACCCCAGGACTTAGAATTGCAGCAAAAAGTGGATCAGCTCAGAACTCAAGGTTTGATGAGACGCACGCATTAGTAGCGGGATACTTTCCTGCAGATAAACAACCTAAGATTATATTCACTGTTCTTTTAGAAGGGGCAGGAGGGGGAGGAAGCGTAGCAGGAGGAGTAGCTAAGAAATTTGTGGACAAATATTTGGAATATTACAATGAGGAGATGAAATGAATTTAGAAAATATTGCTGAAAAGGAGAAAGACACAGTAAAGAAAAAACCGAAACGAAAAAAGTATTATAATAAACCTAAATCTACAGAAAAAAAAGTAGATGAGACAAAAGTACAAGAAGTAAAAACACAAGAAGTAAAAAAAGTAGTGACACAAAAAGATGAACAGGCACCTAAAAAGAAGGTTCATAAAAAAATAGAGAAACCTGAAAACCTCGAAAAATTAGAAGAGGATAAAAAGATTGCTATAAAATCTGAAAAAGAAGAAAAAATGTATGTTATTCCATTAGGTGGATTAGATGAAGTAGGAAAAAATATGACTCTAGTTCAATATAGAGATGAGATAATTATTATTGATTCAGGAGTTACATTCCCAGATGATGGACTTTTAGGAATAGATTTAGTTATTCCTGATTTTAGCTATATAGAGAGTAACAGAGATAAGGTAAAAGGTTTATTTATAACTCATGGACATGAAGATCATATAGGATCAGTTCCTTATCTTTATCAAAAGATAGATAAAAATATACCTGTCCACGGTGGAAAATTAACATTAGCTTTAATCAAATCTAAGTTTGAAAACGGTGATGTTTCAAAAGTTCTTCCGAAAATGAAGGAAGTAAAAGGTAGAGACAAGATTAAAATAGGAAAATACTTTGAAGTTGAGTTTGTTGGAGTTACACACTCGATAGCGGATGCTTATGCTATAGTGGTAACAACACCAGCAGGAAGAGTAATGTATACAGGAGACTTTAAAATTGATTTAACTCCAGTAGATGGAGATGGAGTAGATTTTTTAAGACTTGCTCAAATAGGTGAAGAAGGAGTAGATTTACTACTATCAGATTCAACTAACTCTGAAATAGATGGATTTACACCATCTGAAAAAACAGTAGGTGAAGCTTTTAAAGTTGAATTTACTAAAGCTAAAGGAAGAATAATTGTTGCAGCATTTGCATCACATATACATAGATTACAACAAATTGTAAATATAGCTCATGAACATGGAAGAAAGATAGCAATAGATGGTAGAAGTTTGGTAAAAGTATTTGATATAGCTTCATCACTAGGATATTTAAAACTTCCAGAAAACATAATGATAAATTTATCAGATGTTGATAAAATGAAAGATAACAAAGTTGTGATTCTGTGCACTGGAACTCAAGGAGAACCAATGGCTGCACTTTCAAGAATTGCCAAAAATATGCATAAGCATACAAAAGTAAAAGAGGGAGATACAGTAATCATCTCTGCGACACCAATTCCAGGAAATGAAAGAGCTGTTTCTAACAATATAAACAGTCTTTTAAAATATGAAGCAGAAGTTGTATTTAAAAAGATCGCTGGAATACATGTATCTGGACATGCAAGTAAAGAAGAGCAAAAATTAATGTTAAACTTAATCAAGCCAAAAAACTTTATGCCGGTACATGGAGAGTTTAAAATGTTAAAAGCACATAAAGAAACAGCTATTGAAACAGGAATTCCAAAAAGTAATATAGTTATTGCGACGAATGGAAGTAAAGTAGAAGTAACTAAAACAAGTGCAAAAGTAAAAGGAAAAGTAAATGCAGGTGCAACATTAGTTGACGGTTTAGGAGTTGGAGATATAGGACATATAGTTCTAAAAGATAGACAACAACTATCACAGGACGGAGTTGTAATAATTGTATTTACTATGAATAAAGAAACAGGAAAAATTGTAAGCGGACCTGATATTGTTACAAGAGGTTTCGTGTATTCTAGAGACTCTGAAGTAATACTAAATGAGGCAAATGATCACATAAAAGTAAAATTAAAAGAGTTTGAAGAAAATGGTATAAAAGATTGGGCAACTATAAAAAATAGTGTTAGAGATATCGCTAGTAAGTTTTTCTATAACAGAATAAAAAGAACACCAGTGATATTACCAATTATTATGGATATATAAAAAAGAATTTAAGAAGTAAAGAGGAGAGAACATGAATTTAACAAGTAAAAAAAGAGCATTTTTAAAAAAGAGAGCTCACAATTTAGATCCAATATTTAGAATAGGGAAAGAAGGATTTTCAGAAGCTTTAGCTCAAGGAGTAGCTGATGCTATAGGTCCAAGAGAGTTAATAAAAGTAAAGATTCTTCAAAATTCAGAAGTGGAGAAGAAAGAAGTTGCTTACCAAATTGCTGATGCAATTGGAGCAGAGGTTGTTTCAATAATAGGAAGAACTATAACTTTCTATAAAGAAAGTGAAGAAAAACCTTCAGTATCTTTAGAGTTAAAAGGAATAAAGTAAAAAAATAGAGAGTGGGGAAACTATGGAAAAAGGAATAATTTTAGGAAATAGAATTCTAGATGTAGTGTTTATAGCTTGGTTTATAGCTCAGTTTTATAAAGTGATAGTAACAATATTTATAGATAAAAAATTAAATATTAAGAGAATCTTTGAAACTGGAGGGATGCCAAGCTCCCACTCTTCAACAATGTCAGCACTAAGTACAGCAATTGGTATTGCTCATGGGACGCAGAGTACTGTTTTTGCGATCTCTTTAGTTTTAGCAGGAGTTGTTATGTATGATGCCGCTGGAATAAGAAGAGCGGCTGGAAAGCATGCAGGGTTATTAAATACTATATTGGATAGATTTGCAGCTAAAGTGGGGGAAAGGTTACACGACGGTAAATTAAAAGAACTTTTGGGACACAGTCCTATGGAAGTTTTAGTGGGGGCTATATTAGGAGTGGTTGTAGCCTTTTTATTCAAAGGTTATATTCAAGCTTAAGGATGGAAAATATGAAGGTAGATAAAGAATACATTGAAAAATTAAAAAAAGAAAGTGAAGAGATTAGAAACACATTAATAGAAATAACAAGTAAAAACGGTGGACATTTGGCACCAAATTTAGGTGTTGTGGAGTTAACTCAAGCGATAAATGAAGTTTTTGATCTACCGAATGACAAAGTACTCTTCGATGTAGGGCATCAATCATATGTCTATAAATTACTAACAGGAAGAAAAGAAAAATTTTGTACATTAAGAAAAAAAAATGGCCTAGGACCATTTTCAGACCCCAAAGAGAGTTGCTATGATTCTTTTATTGCAGGACATGCAGGAAGTGCACTATCAGCGGGTGCAGGAATAGCTACAGCTAATCCAGATAACAAAGTGATAGTAGTAGTAGGAGATGCTTCAATAGCGAATGGACATTCTTTAGAAGCTTTAAACAATATTGGAGAAAATATAAAAAATTTAATAGTTATACTTAACGATAATGAGATGTCTATTGGAAAAAATGTGGGGTCATTATCAAACTTTTTTGGTAGATTAATGGTAAGTAATACTTATATGAATATCAGAAAAGATATTAGAGATATAGTAAGTAAAGGAAAAGTAGGTATACAAGTAAAGAACTTACTAGAAAGAATAGAGTGTTCTGTTAAACAATTCTTTTTACCTTCAAGCATATCGGAAGTTTTAGGATATCAATTTTTAGGTGTCATAGATGGCCATAATTTAGAATCATTAATAAAAACTTTATCTATAGCAAAAGAAATGGAAGGGCCTATTTTTGTGCATGTAAAAACAGAAAAAGGAAAAGGATATCATTTAGCAGAAGAAAACAAAGAGAAGTTTCATGGGATATCACCATTTAACCCTGAAACAGGAGAAGTTGAGTCAGGCGAAAAGAGCTACTCAAGTATTTTTGGTAAAAAATTAGTAGAAATTGCACAAAAAGATGAGAGTGTTTATGCAATCTCAGCAGCAATGATAAAAGGAACAGGGTTAGGAGAGTTTCAAAATAAATTTGAAAATAGATGTATAGATGTAGGAATAGCTGAAGGACATGGAGTTACATTTGCTGCAGGACTAGCAATATCTGGAAAAAAACCTTATGTAGCTATTTATTCAACTTTTTTCCAAAGGGCTTTTGATCAACTAATTCATGATGTGGGATTACAAAATTTGCCAGTCAGATTTATTATTGATAGAGCAGGAATAGTTGGAGAAGATGGAAAAACTCATCAAGGGATACATGATTTAAATATGTTTTTAAGTATGCCTAATTATAGAGTTTTAGCACCTACAACTGGAAAAGAATTAGAGAAAATATTGGAGTTTTCAAAGAACTTTAATGAGGCACCATTAGCTATAAGATTTCCTAGAGGAAAAACTTTTGAATTGAAAGATGAGTTAGAGTTTGAATTAGGAAAATGGACTGAAATAAAAAAAGGTACAAAAAACCTTTATTTGGCAACAGGTGCTATGTTAAAAGAGGTAATAGAGATAGAGGAAAAACTTAGAGAAAAAGGGATGGATGGAACAATTGTTAGTTGTTCGTCAATAAGACCTTTAGATGAAGACTTTATTTTAGATGAATTTTCAAAGTATGAGAATATATTTACGTTTGAAGATGCATATGAAAGAGGTGGATTTGGTTCTGAGATTTTAGCATTTTTAAATGAGAAAAAAATTAAAATTAAAATAAATATAATCGCTCTAGATAGTGTATCAATTCCACATGGATCTAGGAATATACTTTTAGAAGATTATGGCCTAAGAGGCAAAAAACTAATAGATAGAATTGAGGGTAGCATTAATGGCGAAAAATAGTAATGCACTAAAGTTTATTAAATTACTTTTAGAACATGAGATGGTTTTAGATTTAGATCATCATGATGATCAAGGGGTAAAGATAACTACGCATACATATGATGTATTAAAAATATCTTTTGAAGAGATAAGAAGAGATTTTAGAGATTTAAAAGAAGCAAGAGAAAGAGTTGAATTTTTCTCTATAATAGTCGGAGTAATTATCCATGATTTAAGCAAGGGGAGTATTAGAAAAGCGGATGAAAAGTTATCACACTCTCAAATGATGATAAAAAAACCAGAATATATTATAAAAGAAGCAGAAAAGGTTTTAACTGAAATTGAAGAGGCTTTAAATCTAAGAATAATAGACAAGATAAAGAAGAATATAACACATATAGTTATATCACATCATGGTAAATGGGGAAAAATCCAACCAAATACTAAGGAAGCTCATATTGTTCATAGAGCTGATATGTATTCAGCAAAGTATCATAGAATAAATCCTATTGGAGCAGATAAGATATTAAAAATGATGAGTGAAGGATTAAATATCGATGAGGTAGCTAAAAAGTTTAATTGTACTACAGGTGTAATCAAAGATAGATTAAAAAGAGCAAAACATGAATTGAGATTAAAAAATACAAAACAATTACTAGGATATTACAAAAGTAAAAAGAAAATCCCTATTGGAGATGATTTCTTTACTAAGAGAGTAAGAGAGACGGAAAAATTAATAAAAGCTGTAGATAGAGAAGGATTTGAAAATCTAATATTAGAAAATCCATTACTTAACTATCTAGAAGATGTTAAGATTTTTGAAAAGGAAGGCAATTAATGAAAGAAAGAGTGGATGTTCTTCTAGTAGAAAAAGGATTTTATGAAACTAGAGAAAAAGCAAAAAGAGCTATTATGGCTGGATTAGTCATAATAAATGATAAAAAAATAGATAAGCCAGGAACATCTATAAAAATAGATGAAGAGCCTTTAATAAGAGTTAAAGGTGACGCATGTAAATATGTAAGTCGTGGTGGATTGAAACTAGAAAAAGCTATATCAGTTTTTAATATGGATTTTCAAGACAAGATTGTTCTAGATGTAGGATCTTCAACAGGAGGATTTACAGATTGCTCTCTACAAAATGGAGCTAAATTTGTCTATGCTGTAGATGTTGGAACGAATCAACTAGATTGGAAATTAAGAAATGACGAAAGAGTTAAGTCGTTAGAAAATATGCATATAAAGGATTTAGCTTTAAGTGATTTAGACGATAGAAAAGTGGACTATATTGTAATGGACGTTTCATTTATATCTATAACTAAAGTTATAGAGCACCTGATCAAATATTTTGACAAAGAAACAAAGTTGATGGCTTTAATAAAACCACAATTTGAAGTTGGAAAGGAAAATATTGAAAAGGGTGGAATAGTTAAAGATAGTAAAAAACATTTGATGGCAATAGAAATGGTTGTAGAAGAGGCAAAAAAATCTGGACTGAGATTAAAAGGGTTAGATTTTTCGCCGATAACAGGAACTAAGGGGAATGTGGAGTATATCTCCCTATTTGAATTAGGAGAAGATAACTCTCAGATTAATATTGAAGCTGTTGTAAAGTTAGGAAAAAACTTGGGAGGAGCTATATGACAAAACTGTTAAGAAATACTGGAGTAGCACTATTTTTATCTGGAATGATGTTTGTAAATGCAGTGAAATCTTACTCTGTAGATAATGGATTTATCACAAATATAAAAGAGTTAAAAGAGATGTCTGATATTATGAATATTATAAAAGAAAATCATGTAGGTGGAGAAAAAGATCCAACAAATACCACTCTAATGCAAGGAGCTTTAAAAGGAATGATGGAATCTTTAGACGATCCACACTCAACTTATTTTACAAAAGAGGAGTTAGAGAGCTTTAAAGAGGATATTGAAGGAAAGTATGCCGGAGTAGGTATGGTTATACAAAAAAAATCAGATGAACCACTAATTGTTGTTTCTCCAATAGAAGACACACCTGCATATTTAGCAGGAATTAGAGCTAAAGATAAAATAGTTGCAATAGATGGCGAAAGTACTTATAAATTAACAAGTGAGCAGTGTGTTAAAAAATTAAAAGGTGAACCAGGAACTTCAGTGAAACTTACAGTTTTTAGAGAGGAAGCCAAAGAAACAAAAGACGTAGAATTGAAGAGATCAATAATAGAACTAAAATATGTTAAGAGTAGAATTATAGGAAAAGATATTGGTTATCTGAGATTAACTCAATTTGGAGAAGATGTCTATAAAGATGTGAAAAAAGATTTAGAAAGTCTTTTGAAAAAAGGGGCTAAAGGTATTATCTTGGACTTAAGAAGTAATCCAGGAGGATCTTTGGGGCAAGCAGTAAAAATATCTTCTATGTTTATTCCGGAAGGAAAAATAGTTAGTACAAAAGGAAAAACTGGAGATGAAGAGATTGCATACAGAGAAGGAAAATATTTTGGAGATTTTCCGTTAATTATTTTAATAAATGAAGGGAGTGCTTCAGCTTCTGAAATAGTATCAGGTGCAATTAAGGATTATAAAAGAGGAATTTTAATCGGAGAAAAAAGTTTTGGAAAAGGAAGTGTTCAAACACTATTACCTTTACCAGATGGAGATGGAATAAAGATAACAATAGCTAAATACTATACGCCTAGTGGAGTATCTATTCATGGAACAGGGATAGAGCCTGATATTTTGGTTGAAGAGAAAGATGATTTTTTATTCTTTAATGGGTTTGTAACTAATATAAATGAAAATGAAACTAAAGAGAATAGAAACGAAATCATAAAAGAAGTTAAGGGTGAAGAAGAAGCTAAAAAGATGATATCTAAAGGAGATATTCAACTAGATAGAGCTATTTTAGAGATGAATAAACTTCTAGAGAAAAAATAAGTAGAAAGAGGTAAAAAATGCTTTATATAGTAGCAACACCAATAGGAAATTTAGATGATATAACATTAAGAGCTATAAAAACTTTTGAAGAGGTTGACTTTGTTTTTGCAGAGGATACAAGAGTAACAAAAAAGCTTTTAAATCATTTAGGAATAGAAAAAATTGTATATAGATATGATGAACATACAAAAATGCATCAAATAGCAAATATAGCAAATATGCTAGAAAATGGAAATAAAATTGCTCTAGTAACAGATGCTGGAACTCCATGTATTTCAGACCCAGGGTTTGAAATGGTAGATGAAGCGTTAAAAAGAGGAATAAAAGTAGTTCCAATTCCAGGAGTTAGTGCAATGACAGCAGCAGCTTCAGTAGCTGGGATATCAACAAGAAGATTCTGTTTCGAGGGATTTTTACCTAAGAAAAAAGGAAGACAAACACTTCTAAAATCTTTGGCAACAGAGGAAAGAACAATAATAATTTTTGAATCACCTCATAGAATAGAAAAAACGCTTGGAGATATTGAGACATTTATAGGTGTTAGAGAAGTTGTTATAGTGAGAGAAATAACAAAAATATATGAAGAGATTTTAAGAGGAACAACAACAGAGTTAATAGAGAAGTTAGCTAAAAATCCTATAAAAGGAGAGATTGTTCTTCTAATAAAAGGGAACGAAAAATAGAGGTGAAGTAACATGGCAATGACAAAAATAAACTGGTATCCAGGTCATATGAAGAAAACAAAAGATTTGATAAAGGAGAATATGCCTTTAATAGACATAGTTCTTGAAGTTGTGGATGCTAGAATTCCTCTATCAAGTAAAAATCCTGATATAGCAGGTTTTGCTAAAAATAAAAAAAGAGTTATAGTTATAAATAAGGCAGATTTAGTTACAAAAAATGAGATAAATTTTTGGAAAAAATTCTTTAAAGAAAATAATTTTGCTGATGAAGTTTTGGAGCTTTCTGCAGAAACAGGTTTTAATATAAAAGCTTTATACACAATAATAGAAAAAGTTTCTAAAGAAAAAAAAGAAAAATTATTAAAAAAAGGATTAAGAAAAATAAATACAAGACTTATGATCGCTGGAATACCTAACGTAGGAAAATCTAGACTTATAAATAGAATAGTAGGGAAAAATAGTGCTGGAGTAGGAAATAAACCAGGATTTACAAGAGGAAAACAATGGATTAGAATAAAAGAGGGATTAGAGCTTTTAGATACTCCAGGAATTTTATGGCCAAAATTTGAGAGTCAAGAAGTAGGATATAACTTAGCTATAACAGGTGCAATTAGAGATGAAATACTACCGATTGATGAAGTGGCTTGTGTTCTAATAGAGAAAATGCTAGCTATGGGAATGAAAAATGTGTTGAAAGACAAATATAAACTTCAAGATGAAGATTTTGATCAGGTAGCTGGAGGGTTATTGGAATCGATAGCACTGAGAATGAATATGTTACAAAAAGGTGGGCACTTAAATGTTCAACAAGCAACATATACATTACTTAGAGATTATAGAGCTTGTAAATTGGGTAAATTTGGTTTGGATATGGATTTAGCTGATCAACTAAAAGATTTGTACAAATAGGAGAAATTAGAATGGATTGTAAATTAGATTTAGATTTAAATTTAGTTGAAAATATATTAGTTAATTTTTTAAAAGAAGAGGCAGAAAAAGTAGGGTTTTCTAAGGTAGTTTTAGGACTTTCTGGAGGAATTGATTCTGCAATAGTTGCTTATTTAGCTGCAAAAGCTTTTGGACCTGAGAATGTTTTAGGTATACTTATGCCTTATAAATTATCAAGTAAAGAGAGTATTGAACACGCCAAGTTAGTTGTTGATAACTTGGGAATAAACTCTAAACTTATAGAGATAACACCTATGGTTGAACCTTATTTTGAGATGAATCCTGATATGGATGGACTTAGAAAAGGAAATAGAATGGCAAGAGAAAGAATGTGTATTCTATTTGATTATTCGGCTAAAGAAAAAGCTTTAGTTCTAGGAACATCAAACAAAACAGAGATGTTATTGGGATATAGTACTCAATTTGGAGATGCAGCATCAGCAATAAATGCAATTGGAGATCTATATAAGACTCAAATATGGGAGTTATCAAAACATATGGGAGTACCAGCTCCATTAATAGAGAAAAAACCAAGTGCTGACCTGTGGGAGGGTCAAACAGATGAAAGCGAATTAGGATTCTCTTATAAATTAGCAGATGAAATTTTATATCGTTTAGTAGATGAAAGAGAAAAAAAAGAGGATATCATCGCTGAGGGGTATCCTGAAGAGATAGTAAATAAAGTGATTTCAAAAATAAAGATGTCACAATATAAAAGAAAATTACCATTGATAGCAAAGATATCTACAAGAACTATCGGAAGAGAGTTCAGATATCCTAGAGATTGGGGAGTTTAAAAGGAGGGTATTTTGAGAGGGGAAGAACAACTAAGAGAAGAATTACAAGAATTCCAAAAAGAAAAAGAAAGAATTAGGAATATTGTAGGTCAAATCGGAGGAACTAACAATAGACAAAATAAAATAGTGAACACATTATTAATAGTAATTATTGTGGCTCTTTTAGTTTTAGGTGGTGTATTCAACAGAATTACTCCTTCTTTAGCTGTTCAGGTAGCAATACTTTTTGGTGTTATAAAGCTAATTTGGATGTTCTATGAATCTCAAAGAGCAAGTCATTTTCAGTTTTGGATTTTAAACTCTTTAGAGTTTAGAATAAATGAAATTTATAAAAAAACAAAAAAGCTTGAAAAAGACTTGGAATTATTAAAAAAAACTAAGGAGCAAAAGAATGATAAATAATTTTAAAACAGCGGAAGAATTAATGAGAGCAAGATACAATGCTTTTGAAAAAGGTGAAGTTGAGTTTTTAGTTGAAACTCACGATCCAGAAACAAAAAAAGAGTTAGATGTTGAAGAAACTAAGAACTGGGCATTAGAATCAGAATGGCTAGGTTTAGAAATTTTATCAACTGAAGCTGGACAAGAAAAAGATGAAGAAGGAATTGTAGAGTTTAAAGCTTCTTATAAAGAGAATGGAAAATTAACAGTTCACCATGAAAAAAGTAAGTTTGTAAAAAAAGATGGAAAATGGTTTTATCATGGATGGTTACCTCTTCAAGGAACAATTGTTAAGGATGATAAAATAGGAAGAAATGATCCTTGCATATGTGGATCAGGAAAAAAATACAAAAAATGTTGTGGAAAATAATTTAAATTAATGGTGGGAGAGTAACGGATGAAAATAGCTATTGTGGGATACCCAGATTCAGTAGAAAAAATACTAAGAACTTTGTCATCTCAGTATTCTGGAGTAACTTTTTTATCTTATGAAATTAATCAATTAGGTGAATCTTTAGATCATTTAAATGAATTAAGAGGGAAAGTAGATGGGATTTATTCGACAGGAATTGGAGTTTACTCAGAGATTATAAATCAATTAGAGTTAGATATTCCAATTGTTTATTCAAATAGAGAAGTTGGTGGGATATTAAAGGCTTTGTGGAAAGTTAGAGATGATTATTCAGATTTGTCAATTTTGAAAATAGGTGCAGATATTGTAAAAGAAAGAACATTAAATCAAGTATTAGAAGAGTTTGGAATAAAACTAGAAAGTGTTACTGTTCAAGAATATTTAGAAAATAAAAAAGAATCTGATTTTTTAGATGAGCATATAAAAAATTTAGCTCAAAATAAAGTGAATTGTATATTGACATCTTTTGGCTATGTATATGATTATTTTAAGGCGAGAAATATTCCGGTGTATAGATTACAAGCTTCTAGAAGTGAAATAGTCAATCAGATGGAAAATCTTTTAAAAGATATTCAAATTAATGAGAGTAATAAGAATAGAATAGGGATTAAGATAATTAAAATAATTAAAAGAACTAAAAAAGATGAAAATTTTTATGATAAAGGGATGTTTAAAGTTAAATTGAATCAACTATTTTTAAAATATTCTAAAATTATTCATGGCAGTTATCAAGAATTAGGTGATGATGAATACGCATTTTTTACAACTCAAAGAATTCTAGAAAAAAATGATAATCATGATTTTTTCTATAAAATTCTTAATCAAATTGTTATTCCAAGTGATAAATTAGCTATAGGAATTGGATATGCTGAGAATATTCAAGAAGCTTCTAAAAATGCTAGAAAAGCTTTAGAAATAAGTTTAATTAATGGAAAAGGGGAAGCATATCTTTTTTCAGACAACAAGATAAGAGGGCCTCTTTATAAGAAAAACAGATTAGATTATATGGCTAAAGTATCAGATAACCTAAAGAAAGAAGCTAAAGAGATTGGGGTTAGTCCAAAATACCTTTCAAAAATTAAAGCAATTCAAGAGAGTTTAGGGAAACGAGAGTTTACGAGTAAAGAACTTTCAGAAATGCTAGAAATTAGTGAGAGAAGTGTAAATAGGGTAATAAAGCCTATTTTAGATAATGGATTTGCAATAACAATTGAATATGAAGTTTGCTCTAAAGTTGGTAGACCAAGAAGAGTTATCAGATTTAATTTTTAAAAAAGTTGGAAATAGTAAAGCTATTTCCAACTTTTTTTATTATATGTTAATTTCAATTTAACAGTTCTGAAAAAGAACAATTAAATTTAAAAATAAATAAAAAATACGTAAATTAGCTTGACAAATTACTCGAAAAATAGTATTCTTTAGAAAGATAATTAAAGACCTATTAAGGACATAAACTTTAATTGAGAAGTTTTGTTTAATTAGGTAAATATAAGACAACACAAAGGAAGAGGGATTTATTATGAAAAAAAGTACATTTAATGTATTTCTAGTTGTGACAATTATTTCATTAGTTTGTGAAAAAATTGGTAAAGTACAATTAGGAAAAGTAGCATTATTTCCAATGCTATTTGCAGTTATTATTGGAATGGCATTAACACCTGATTTATTAGGAAAAAAAATTCAGAAATTAAGAGAAATTATCGGAGAAAAAGAGATGAAAATAGCAGGAGATATGGTTATGCTTATTCTTCTGATGTTAGGGATAAAATTAGGAACTTTCGTAGGACCTAATATAGAAAAAATAATTCAAGCAGGACCAGCATTCTTAGCACAAGAGTTAGGGCATGTACTAGCACCACTTGTAGCGGTACCATTAGCCTTAAAATTAGGACTTAAAAGAGAATCGATTGGAGCAGGATCAAGTATAAGTAGAGAAGCTTCACTAGGAGTAATTGGAGAAAAGTACGGAATATCTTCTCCTGAAGGAAGTGGAGTACTAGGAGTGTATCTTGCAGGGACAATAGTAGGAACAATATACTTCGGAGTTTTAGGATCGCTAGCTATATACAGTGGACTTCATCCATTAGCATTGGGAATGGCCTGTGGAGTAGGAAGCGGAAGTATGATGACAGCAGCAGCTTCATCATTAGCAGAAGTTGTAGGACCTCAATATGCAGAACAAGTATTTGCTTATGCATCAACAAGTAATATGCTTTCAGGATTGACAGGAGTAAACATTTTAGTGTTTATATCACTTCCTTTCACAGAGTGGTATTATAAAAAGTTAGAACCAAAATTTTCAAAAAAGGACGTGAAGCAACATGCGTAGTTTAGATTTAAAAAAATATTTAATATACTTTTTATTAATGTCAATGACAGGAGTTATGGTATTAACAGGTCAAGCGATAGGAATGAACAAACAATTTATAGGAGCAATTCCAGGAATGTTTTTAATAATAGTACTAGCACTTCTTTGTTTTGCAGTAAAAGAGATGTTTCCTAAATTTCCTTTACCAGCATATGCACTTTCAACAATAGTTGGAATGGTAGTAAGTATTCAAGCATTACCTTTTGCAAAATTATTTGCACCACAAATAGGGACAGTGGAATTTATGCCATTATGTACACCGCTTCTAGCTTTTGCAGGAATATCGGTTGGAGATAAAATAGAGCAATTAAAAGCTATGTCATGGAAAATTGTTATAATTGCAGTTGTAGTATTTACAACAATATTCTTTGCTTGTGCACTTATAGCTCAAACAGTTTTAAAATTACAAGGAGTAATCTAATAAATAATTTAAATTTTACAGGAGAATCAATATGAATATAAATGAAATTAAAGACAGAGTAATTAAAGCTATTGATGAAAATAGAGAAGTGATATTAAAGGCTGGAAAAGCCATGTATGATAATCCTGAGTTTGGATATAAAGAGTTCGAGGGAACAAAAATAGTCTCGAATTATTTCCAAAATGAATTGGGATTAGAAGTTGAAGAAGGAATAGCTTACACAGGGTGTAGAGCGAGAGCTAATAAGAATGCAACAGGTCCAAAAGTAGCAATACTAGGAGAATTAGATGCAATCTCTTGTGGGGATCATGCAGATTCAAATGAATTAGGAGCAGTTCATGCTTGTGGGCACCATATTCAAATAGCAGGAATGTTAGGAGCAGCAACAGGACTAATAAAATCAGGAATTTTGGAAGAGTTAGGTGGAAAAGTAGACTTTATGGCAACACCTGCTGAAGAGTTTGTTGAGTTAGGATATAGAACAAAATTAAGAGAAGAAGGTAAAATAAAATATTTTGGTGGAAAACAAGAGATGATATATAACGGAGCTTTTGATGACGTTGATATGTCGCTAATGTTCCATGCTCTTGATTTAGGAGATAAAAAAGTTTTAACAGGACCTGTAAGTAATGGATTTATAGGAAAAACAGTTAAATTTATTGGTAAAGAGGCACATGCAGGATCAGCTCCTCACGAGGGAATAAATGCATTAAATGCTGCAATGTTAGGTATAAATAATGTTCATGCACAGAGAGAAACATTCAAAGATAGTGACAGAGTTAGATTCCATCCTATCATTACAAAAGGTGGAGACATTGTAAACTCAGTTCCAGCAGATGTAAGAATGGAAGCTTATGTAAGAGCTAGAACTATCGAAGGAATGATAGATGCTAATAAAAAAGTAAACAGAGGTTTAATTGCTGGAGCACACGCAGTAGGCGCAGAGATTGAACTAACTGAGATACCAGGATATCTACCAATATTAAGACATGATTCTATGGAAGATGTTTTAGCAAATAACTTAGAGTACTTGGGATTAAAAGATGATATGATAAAAGGTGGAGATTTCACAGGATCATTTGATTTTGGAGATGTATCTCATATAATGCCAACACTTCACCCAATGTTTGGTGGAATTAAAGGAGCTTTACATACAAGAGAGTTCACTACAGTAGACGAAGAGATTGCAATCTTAATGCCTGCAAAAGCAATGGCACTAACAGTTGTTGAGCT
>JAVWUC010000014.1:34172-35350 GCA_036667395.1 Cetobacterium sp.
TATGTAATAAAAATCTTGAAATTATGTGCATATTAACGTATAATATAAAACATGCTCAAAAAATAACATAACAAAATGTATGGGAGGATCAATGGGAAGAAGGCCTAATTTTACTAGAGAAGAGATTTTAGAATGTGCTTTTGAAATTTTGAATAGTGAAAGCTTAAAAGAGGTAACTGCAAGAAATATAGCAAAAAAATTGGGAGTTTCAACCATAGCAATATATTCTACATTTAAATCAATGGATGAGCTAAAAAATGAACTTGCAAAAAAAGCTAAAACAAAACTATTTGAATATACAAAAATAAATTATGCAAACCTATCAATATTGAATATAGGTATAGGTATTTGTTTGTTTGCTAAAGAGGAGAAAGCACTTTTTAGAACAATTTTTTTAAGAGAGGGAATGCCAAGAGAGTTTATGGATGAAATTATGAATGATTTTAGAAATCTCATTCATAGTGGATTTAATAATAATGAAGTTTATAGTCAATTTCCAGAAGATATTATTGAATGGGTAATAAAAAAAGGATGGTATTTTTCCCATGGCTATGCAACTTTAATCTGCACAGGATTCTATATAGATATAGAGTTTGAAACTTTTAAAAAAGAGGTTGTAGATATGGGAAATGTTTTAATACAAAAAGCTTTAGAGATGACAGAGGAGAGAGAGAATGAGATTTAAGCAAAATTTAATTTTACTGGGAGCGTTATTATCAGTTAGAGCGATGGGAGGAAGTATCGACTATCTTTCACAACAGGATGCGGAATATCTAGCTCATCCAGCTATGGTTGGAAAAATTGGTGTGTCTGGAGCTTACTATAATCCGGCTGGAACTGTTTGGCTAGAAGATGGAACATACATGCAGATAAATAATCAAACGCATATAAAGAATTATAGTATGGAAATAGATGGTGCAAAGTTTAAAAGTGATAAACCATCACCAGTAGTTCCAAGTTTACAAATTGTAAAAAAAGAGGGGAATACAGCATATTTCTTCCATGCAGGTGCTATAGCCGGCGGAGGAAGTGTGGCATATAGCGGTGGAATAGGAACATTTAAGACAATTGAGCAACAATTATCAATGATAGGTGCAAAATATACAGGAGGGTCAACTATTCATGGACAGTCATATTATGTTGCTATCCAAGGTGGAGTAGCTAGAAAGATAACTGAT
>JAVWUC010000014.1:35450-37160 GCA_036667395.1 Cetobacterium sp.
ATATTAGGACTTAACTATCACCCAAATGATAGATTTAATTTAGGTATGAGATATGAAACAGAAACAAAATTAGATTTTGATAATAATGAATCTAAATTGAAATCTGGATTTGTAAATTCTGCAGGACCTGTAATGGGAAATGTCTTCTATAACTATATATTAAAAAATCCAGCTATAAAGCAGTGGATGAAAGAAGGAAGTGGAGAGAGAAATCTTCCTGCTATGGCAGCTTTAGGAGCTTCATATCAGGCTACAGAAAAATTAACACTTCTAGCATCTGGAAATTACTACTTTATAAAAGAAGCTGGAGATGATGTTGGAAATTATGATAACCATGACAACGGATATGAAGTAGCAGTAGGTTTAGATTATAAGCTAAATCCTAAATGGACTCTTATGACAGGTTACCAGTACACTGATACAGGAGCTAATGAAAATACTTATACAGATACTGATTATGCTTTAGATGCTAATATGTATTCTATGGGAGTTAAGTATAAATATGATGAGCAGTTAGATTTGATGGCAACATATTCTCTTGTAGACTATAAGTCAGGAACAAATGTAAATACAAAAATAACATATAATAAAAAAGTAGATGCGTTTGGATTAGCAGCAATATATAAGTTTTAATAAAAAAAGGTTTGTAAATTTTAAATTTACAAACCTTTTATATTTTAATAGTTTTCTTTCACTGCTCTATCAATAGTTCTTTGTTGATCTTTTTTAGCTAAAGATTCACGTTTGTCATAGTTTTTCTTACCACGGGCAAGAGCAATTTCAACTTTAACATAACCTTTAGAAAGATGTATATTTAAAGGGACAATTGTATATCCTTTTTGAGTAACCTTTTCATGAAGTTTTTGAATTTCTTTTTTATGTAGTAAAAGTTTTCTAACTCTTCTTTCATCAGGATTATAAACACTTCCAAAAGACCAAGGAACAACTGACATTCCCATTATAAAAATTTCATTGTTAATAATTCTTATAAAGGCTTCTTTGATACTTGTTTTTCCGGCTTTTAAAGATTTAACCTCACTTCCAACAAGTTCTATACCAGCTTCAAATCTGTCCTCTATAAAATAATCAAAAAAGGCTTTTTTATTATTTGCTAATATCATTTTTAATATCTCCTTTCTTTTCTTCCACCAGTATACTCATGATGAAATTCTGTAGGAACAGCTTCAACTTCTAGCATTTGTAAATCTGCTCTGGCAATTAAAATATCCATTTTATCACCTAGATGGAACTCTCTACCAGTATCCATGTCTTTCATAACATATTCATTGTCATCAAATTCATAGAAGTTCTGTGCAGTAGTAACATCCCAGAAACACTCAACATGTTCTTCTGTTTCGAAGAAGATTTTTTTATTATTAAAACCAACGATTGTTGCTTTAAATTCGTCTCCAATTTTATCTAACATATATTCAACAACTTTAATTTTTATACTTTCATCCTCTATTTTCATAGCCTTTCTCTCTGTCTGAGAGATATGAGCAGTCACTTCAGGAAGATAGTTAATAAGTGTTCCATATTGTTTCTTTGTAGGATATCCATGATTAGCAATATCTAAAATTCTATGTATTAAAAGATCTGCATATCTTCTAATTGGAGATGTAAAATGTGTATAGTAGCTAGAAGAAAGACCAAAGTGTCCTAAGTTTTCAACACCATATCTAGCTTGTTTAAGAGACATTAAAATCATTT
>JAVWUC010000015.1:0-33055 GCA_036667395.1 Cetobacterium sp.
AACAAATTTTAGTTACAGGTAATAGTGGATGTAATTCTCATGATCACTCACATCACTCTCATCATTCTTGCAATTGTAAGTGTGGAAAATAAAAATGGCCAGACCTACAAAAATTAGAAGTGTTGAATTTATCCCTACTGAAACAAAATTTGTTCCTCTTGATAAAAGAGAGTGTGATATCAATTTTAATAATTTAAAAATAGAAGAACTTGAATCTCTTAGACTAAAAGATTTAGAAAACTTTTCTCAAGAAGAGTGTGCGGAAAAAATGAATGTTTCTAGACAAACTTTCCAAAATATATTGAATTCAGCAAGAAGTAAAGTTGTAGATGCTTTAATAAATGGGCACGGAATTTCTCTTGGTGGTGGCGATTTTAAAACTCCACATTGTCAATTTTTATGTCAGTCTTGTGGACAAGTTTTTATTCCAACACTTAAAAAAGATTTAGAGTGTTGTCCTAATTGTAATTCTGAAGATATTTTCTGTACAAAAACAAAAATTAAATGTAAAAAAGTTTGTAAACTGAATATAAAATAGGGACGTATAGCCCCTATTTTTTTATTATATCAATTCTCTTTCAATTCTCTCATTTATAACTGACAAAAATTCATAATGTGGAACTTCTAAATGATTTATTGCTTCTTGGAGATCATGAAAAATTTCAATTTCATCTCCTACCGTTACTGACTCATCTACCGCTACAAATGAGCTATCCATGCTTATATGAACTATTTTGAATTTTTTATTATTGATTATAGACATGATGTTCTCACTTCTTTTAGAAAATCCATCTCCATATCCAATTCTTATTTTAGCTATTTTATTATTTTTTCCCAAACTAATAGATTCTTTTTTTTCATACCCTATATATTTTAAATCTTTTAAATCTTTGATTCCTGAAATTTTTCCACATAATTTAAAAGCTCTTTTTATTTTAGGATCATGATATCCTATCTCTTGAAGTCCAAAAAGAATTGTTCCACATCTTATATGAGTTGAATTTTTTCCTTCTACTGAAATTATTCCTGCACTATTTTGTGTATGTATTATTTCAAATCTTTCTCTCCCTAATATATTAACTATGGCTTCAAATTTTTTTTCAATTTCTAACATATCTTTATAATCAGCTGCAAATAAATGAGTTGATATTCCTTTAAACTTTAAGTCTTTTTCTTTTATTATTTTTTCTAATTTATTTATCTCTTTTTCTAAAATTCCATTTCTTCCAAAACCAAAATCAACTTTTAAGTGTAACTGCTTTGTTGAAATTCCTTTAGATAAAATATTTTTTAAATCGCTTAAACTATTAACCATCATTTCTAAATTTTTATTTTGCTTCAATAATTCTAAATTTTCAATTGTTTCTAAAATAAGAATTTTAATATTTTTTAATTGAAAATTTAATATTTTTTTTGCTTCATATTCTCTTGATACAGCAAAATATTCACATCCCTCTTCTGTTAAAAGTTTCACAATATTTTCTATTCCATGACCATATGCATTAGCTTTTACTACAGCGATTATATTTTTATTTTTTAATTTTTTTAGATAGTGATAGTTATGTAAAATATTTTCTTTTTTTACTACTACTTTAAAATCATTTACTCCCATAACACCTCTCCTTCTATAATTTATTTACTACAGTATACTTCAAAAATAGAAAAAGGTGAAACAAAGTTTCACCTTTTTCTTAATTTTATAATCCAAAATGCTCTTGGTTATATTTATCTATTTCTGCTAAAACTTCTTCTGTTGTACTCATCGACATTACTCTTTCGACAAGCTTTTCAGCAGATACTTTATCTATTGCCATTATATTTTTCTTTACTCTTGCTACAGAAATAGCTGACATTGAAAATGCATCTAATCCCATTCCAAACAATAATGCTGTTGCTCTAGCTTCTCCTGCAAACTCACCACACATTGATATAGAGATTCCACCTTCGTGTGCTCCATCAATAGCTGCTTTTATTGCTGCTAAAACTCCTGGGTTATATGTATCATATAAATGAGAAATTCTCTCATTTCCTCTGTCTACTGCTAAAGTGTATTGAGTTAAATCGTTTGTCCCGATAGAGAAGAAATCAACCTCTTGCGCAAACCATTTTGCTCTAAAAGCTGTTGCAGGAGTTTCAATCATAATTCCTAATTGAATATTCTCATCAAACTTGATTCCTTCTGCTCTTAGTTCTGCTTTACACTCTTCTAATAATTCTTTTGATTTTCTACATTCTTCTATTGAAATTACCATAGGTAACATTATTTTTACATATCCAAATGCAGAAGCTCTTAAAAGCGCTCTAAATTGTGTTTTTAGGATTTCAGGTCTATCTAAGCATATTCTTAAAGCTCTCCATCCTAAGAACGGATTTTCCTCATGTGGAAGCTCCATATAAGGTAATGATTTATCTCCACCAATATCCATTGTTCTTATTGTCACTGGATATGAATTTCCGTTTTCATCTTTCATTGATTCCGCAACTATTTTATAAGCTTCAAATTGCTCATCTTCAGTTGGGAATCTATCATTTGCCATAAATAAGAATTCTGTTCTGTAAAGACCTATTCCATTAGCTCCGTTTCTTAAAACTCCTGGAACATCTTTTGGAGAACCAATATTTGACCAAGCTCCAACAGTAATTCCATCTTTTGAAGTTGCTGTTTTATCTTTTAGCTGTTTTAAAAGCTCTTTGTCTGCAAGATATAATTCTCTTTTTTTCGAATATTTTTCTATATCCTCTTCTGTAGGATTTAAAATTATGTCTCCTGTTAAAGCATCAACTATTATAGGTGCTTCATTTTCAACTAATTCAGTAATATTTCCAGTTCCAACAACAGCTGGAATCTCTAATGATCTAGCCATTATTGAAGAGTGAGCTGTCTTTCCACCAATATCAGTTACAAAAGCCACTACATTTTTTAAATCTAATTGTGCTGTGTCAGATGGAGTTAAGTCTCTAGCTACAACAACTGAATTTTCAGGAAGAGATGATAGATCAACTATTTCAATTCCAACAATATTGTATAGCCATCTCTTTGCGATATCTTTTAAATCTGCTGCTCTTTCTCTTAAATATTCATCTTCTAAATTAGCAAGCATATCACAATATCCACTAATTCCTTGCTCTAAGGCATTTTCTGCTGTAATTTGCTCTTCTTCTATAAGTTCTACAACTTCATCAAAAAGGTCTTCATCTTCTAATAAAGTTATATGACCATCAAATATAGCCGCTTTATCTTCTCCGAGTTGTTTTGCTGTTTTTTCTCTTATTTTCATTAATTGTTCTTTTGTTTTTTCTCTACCTTCAATTAACTTCTCTTTTTGAACTTCTGTGTTTGAATATTCTCCTTTATCAATAAAAAGTTCTGTTTCTTTGTATAAAAATACTTTTCCTACTGCTACTCCTGGAGATGCATCAATCCCTTTTATAAATTTTCTCATAATTTATCTCTCCTAAAATTTTATTTTTTAACAAAAAAAAGGATAGAGTTACCCCCATCCTTCTCACATTCTAAATTATTAATATAAAAGCATTAGTCCTTTAGATTTTCAAGCAGGTGAGCTAACTTTTCTACCGCTTCGTTTTCATCTTCTCCAGTAGCGTGAACTGTTATTTTTGCACCTTTTTTGATTCCTAAAGAAAGTAGTTTTAATAAAGATGTTCCCTTTACCTTTTTTCCTTCTTCATTTTCTAACTCAATTTGAGATGTAAATGTTTTTGCTAAGCTTACAAACTCATTTCCTGGTCTTGTGTGTAATCCTGTTTCATTTTTAATTTCAACTATTTTACTTGCCATATTCCAACTCACCTTTCTATACTTTAGTTTGATTTAATCTATTAATAAAAAAATCAATAAATAATTCTATAATTCTAATATAGAATACTTAATTTTCAAAATTTTGTCAATTTTTATTTTGAATTGTTTTTTTGTCAAAAAATGTTCATTTTTGAGTCTTTAATTTTGTTTTTTATATTAAAATTGGATTTTTATGTACTCTGATTTAACATATTGGCACTTTTGTTAAATTTACTCATTTATAACTCTTTCAATATATTTCTTTATTGTATTAAAATAGATCTTTTTAGATTTTCTTTTCATCGTCAATAAAAAATTAACATCTATATTTTCTTCCAAAGAACATATCTTTATAGCTCTTTCTTCTATTTTTAATTTTTCATATTCATCATATTCATCGAAAACCTTTAATATATCTATTGATATCTCATTGTCATCTATCAACTCTTTTATACTGTTTATAACTGGCTTTTTAACAGTTTTTCTTGCCTGATTAATCTTCTTTTTGCTAATTAATCCTTTTTCCTTAACAATATTATTGAACAATGTTAAGTTTTGTTTTGATACATTTTCTTCTTGAGTTAATAGATTTTTCAGTACACCATTTATGTATTGAACTAAAGTTGTTTTTATATTTGAATTTAAATTTTTATATAAAATTTTTAAAACTTCTATCAGTACGATTTCGCCTTCTTCTATAAAAATTTTCTTAATTTTTGTATCAGTTCTTTTATCCCAAGCTCTTGAAACATATATATTTTTCTTAGATTTTTGAATATTTTTTATTACCTCTTCTGGATAGTTATATTCTACATCTTTTTTATTTTCTTTTTTTACCACATCTATTTTCTCTTTTATTACTTTTTTTTCAGTCTTTTCAACTTCAACAACCTCAATAATTTCAGCGTCTTCTATCTCTGTATTATTAAAATCTATTTTTTCTACAAATTTTTCTTTATCTCTAGAATAAGTTATTTCTTTTGGTTTATTAATTTTATTAGATTCTATAAAAGATGAAACATGACACTCACCATCTTTTTCTCTATTAAATTTGTATACTATATAATATGTATCTTCTTCTTTATCTTGATAAGATTCATAAAACTCAACATATCCCAATTCTACTAAAACATCATATGCTTTTTCAACTCTTTTTAAAACCTGTTTCATTCTACATAATACATATGTCTTGGTATCTCCATTTTTATTGACTCTTTCTGTTGTTTGTTCTGTTTTTAAAGGAACTATTGCAGCAATGGTTCTTAGATTGATTCTATCTTCTCTTTTTTCATATCTTATTTTACTTATATATTTATATATTCTTCCTGCTATTGGGTCTTTTGCTAATATTTCCATCAAAGCTTTTGAATTGTATTTTATATATCTTTTATCACTTATTTTTTTTCTAATATTTTTATTTAAAGTTACTCTATAATAAATTTTTTTACCTTTTTTTAATTTTTGATAAGTCAATAATTTGAACTCTTCATCTTCGAATTTATATTTACCTAATTTTGTATGATTTGAAACTATGAATTGATACTCTGTATTTTTTAAATTTTTTAAAGCTTGTTCAACTTTTGTATAATAGGTTCTATTCATTTTATTTCCTAAAAAATTTACAATAAAATCTGAAATTTCAAACTCTATATATTCATCCTCATCCTCTAAATCTTTTTTAGCCTCATAAGTAGAAATTAGATAGGTGTAAATTTTTTCTTCAAAAATCGATGGTTGAAAAACTTTATCTTTAGAATCTTTTGCAACTAATGTACAAAACATTGTTACCCCAAGATCTTCAAATGAATATTGAAAATTAACTCTTTTATTTTGTTTTTGAGGAGTAAAAAATGGAAAGACAATCATTTCAACTGGTATATTTATAACATTATCTTTTAAATTTAAAAAATTTCCTGTTTCTTTTATGATTACTTCTCTAACTTCGATATCTGGTAGTTGATTTAATTTTATATCAATTTTAGTTATATCTGTTAATAATGAACCTGTCGAAGATATATTAAAATTTTCTATTTCTTCCTTTTTCACCTTCTTTTCCATGTAAACTCCTTATAATTTATTTTTAATGTATACTATCAATAATATTTAATTTATACACGATATAATATACCATTTTTTCTGTATATTAACAATAATAATTTTAGGTTTTTTATATCGTTGATTTCATTAGGAATTTATTTGTTTATTTTTCAAACCAGTAGATTAAACAACACTTTTTAGTTATGTACATCATCAATAATATTTTTTTAAAAATAACTTCCCTTATTTTTCAAAGGGTTTTACTCATTTTTTTTATATTTTTTCTGACTGATCCCTTTTAAATACTAACGTTGTTGTAATGTATATAATCAATAATATCTTAATTTTAGTAAATACCTTTGATTTTATTAGCTTTATTCATTTATTTATTTATAGCATCCTTTGAAAATATTGAGTTTTAGTTAATGTATACTGTCAATAATATTTTTATTTTAATAAATCCTTTAAAACCAAGGTGTTATAATATGTTTTTTTTTCATCTCTGTCTGTACATATAACATTATACAAAAAACAAAAAACAACAGGGAGATCATTAATTTTGATTTTAATTTCACATAGAAATTTTTTATTAATAGAATTTACTTGACAAAACCCAAATTTTCTTCTAAAATATTTATCTGAAATATAGATATTTTTAGGAGGTGAAAAAATGAAAAGAACTTACCAGCCAAACAACAGAAAATACAAGAAGGATCACGGATTTAGAGCTAGAATGGCAACTAAAAACGGAAGAAAAGTATTAAAGAGAAGAAGAGCAAGAGGAAGAAAAGTATTATCAGCATAAAACCCGGTGATCTATTACACCGGGTTTTTAAAGATTTAAGGACTATTTTAGGGAGTTAAACATTATGATAAATTTAAAAAAAAATAGGGAGTTTCAAATAATTTATAACTCAGGACAAAAATCATTTGGTTATTACTCTCTTATTTTTTTTAAAGAAAATAATGAGAAAATTAACAGATGTGGTTTTGTCGTTAGTAAAAAAACCGGAAATGCAGTTTGTAGAAACAGACTTAAAAGATTATTTAGAGAATATTATCGTTTGAATGAAGAAAATTTAAAAGAAGGCTATGACTTAATTTTTGTAGCTAAAAGAACAGCCGGAGAAAAGTTTAAAACTTTAGGTTTCGAGGAGATGAAAAAAGATCTTGATCGTGTTCTTAAAAATTCTAAACTATTTAAAAAATAGTTTTGTACATATCTTGAAAAAAATTATCTTAGTTATAATAAGATTTTATCAAAAATATATTTCAATATTTTTGGGGAAAAATTGTATATTCCAACCAACTTGCTCAAAGTACACATACGATGCAATTGAAATTCATGGAATTTTAAAGGGAAGTTATTTAGGAATAAAAAGAATTTTAAGGTGTCACCCATATTCTCAAGGAGGATACGACCCAGTGCCACCAGCTAAAAAATGCGGAGGGAAAAAATAATATGGAATTTTTATACAAAATATTCGAACAAATATTGATTTTTTTAAATGGAATTACGGGGAATTTTGGATTAGCAATAATTGGTTTAACTATTTTAATAAAATTAGCTTTATTACCACTAACATTAAAACAAGATAAATCAATGAAAAAAATGAAACAACTACAACCTATACTAGATCAATATAAAGAGAAATATGGACATGATAAAAACTTATTAAATCAAAAGACAATGGAATTATATAAAGAAAAGAGTGTAAACCCTGCAGGAGGATGTTTACCATTATTATTTCAATTACCTATTTTGTGGGCTTTATTTGGAGTTTTAAGAGTGGAAAGAGGAATTGTTCCTGCCGAAGGATTCTTATGGATGAATTTATTACAACCGGATCCTTATTATATTTTACCAGTTTTAAATGGTATAATAGCGTTTGTTCAACAAAAATTAACTGGAACAGATAATAATCCTCAAATGAAACAAATGATGTATATATTCCCAGTTATGATGGTATTTATATCTTATAAAATGCCAGCAGGACTACAAATTTATTGGTTAACATCAAGTTTAGCGGGAGTATTGCAACAATATTTCATAATGAAAAAAGGAGACTAAATTAAAGTTATGGAAAATATAATCGAAATCAAAGCAAGTAGCAGAGAAGTAGCTAAAAATAGAGCTATTAAAATATTGGAAGTTGCTCCTGATCAGATTGTTCAAATTATTGAGTTAGAAAAACCTAAATCATTTTTTGGTTTCTTTGCTAAAGATGGATTATATAAAATTGAAGTTAGCAGAGATGTAAAAAAAGAAGAGGTTGAAATTCCAAACGAAAAAGAAGAAACAATCCAAGCAACAACAACGCCAAAAGAAGAGAAAAAAGAAACAAGAGAAAAAGAGATTATCTCTTTAGCTCAAGAACTTTTACTTAAAATGGGATTAGACTTACAAGTTGAAATTTTAAGATTAGATGGAAAAAATTGTGTTATCAATCTTTTTGGAGAAGATAATGGAATTATTATTGGAAAAAAAGGGAAAACATTGAATAGCTATGAATATCTATTGAATACATTGATCAAAGATGTAAGAATAGATGTTGATGTTGAAGGATTTAAAGAAAAAAGAAATGTAACTTTAAGAGATTTAGCTAGAAAAATGGCTGAAAAAGCAATGAAAACAACAAAGCCAATCAGATTAAATCCAATGCCACCAAGAGAAAGAAAAATAATTCATGAAGTTGTTAATAAATATTCAGAATTAGATACTTATAGCGAAGGTAAAGACCCTAAAAGATATATTGTTATTAGAAAAAAGAAATAGGGGTGAGTTATATGTTTGATACTATTGCTGCCATTTCTACTCCTAGAGGAGAAGGTGGAATAGGAATTGTTAGAATGTCAGGTAGCGATGCCTTATGTATACTAACAAAAATATTTAGACCTATATCAAATAAAAAAGTAAATGAATTGAGAAACTTCAGTATAAACTATGGTCATTTATATGATGATGAAACTTTAATTGATGAAGTTTTAGTTTCAATAATGAAAGGCCCTAATACTTATACAAAAGAAGATATAGTTGAAATAAATTGTCACGGTGGATTCTTAATTACAGAAAAGGTATTAGAATTAGTATTGAAAAGTGGTGCTAGAATCGCTGAGATAGGTGAATTTACTAGAAGAGCATTCATGAATGGTAGATTAGACCTTACTCAGGCAGAAGCGGTAATAGACCTAATTCACGGAAAGACAGACAAAAGCATCTCTTTATCTCTAAATCAATTAAGAGGAGATTTAAGAGAACAAATAGAGATTTTAAAAAAGCAACTATTAGATGTTTCTGCCCATGTAAATGTGGTATTAGATTATCCTGAAGAAGGGATCGATGATCCTTTACCTGATGATTTAGTTGATAATTTACATAATGTAATCAATACAACAGATACTTTAATCAAATCTTATAACAAAGGTAAAATGATTAAAGAGGGTGTAAAAACTGCTATAGTAGGAAAACCAAATGTTGGTAAATCTAGTTTACTAAACTCTGTTCTTAGAGAAGAAAGAGCTATTGTAACTCATGTTGCTGGGACAACAAGAGATATTATCGAAGAAGTTATCAATTTAAATGGAATTCCTTTAGTTTTAGTTGATACAGCAGGAATAAGAAATACAGATGACTTAGTTGAAAATATTGGAGTAGAAAAATCAAAAGAGTTAATAGATAAAGCTGATTTAGTTTTATTTGTTGTTGATAATTCAAGAGAATTAGACGACGAAGATTTGAAGATTCACGAAAGAATAAATTCAGATAAAGTTATTGGACTTATAAATAAAACAGATGTTGAATCTAAGTTAGATATAACACCATTAACAAAAATAAAAAAATGGATAAAAATATCAGCATTAGAAAAAATTGGAATAGATGCAATGGAAGATGAAATATATAAATACATTGTATCAGGACATGTTGAGGATAGTTCAGAAAAGTTAGTGATAACAAATGTGAGACATAAATCAGCATTAGAAAAGACAAAACAAGCTGTTGAAAATATATTTGAAACAATAGACATGGGATTACCTATGGACTTGATTGCTGTGGATTTAAAAGAAGCGTTAGATTCATTGTCGGAAGTAACAGGAGAAATTAGTAATGAAGATTTATTAGATCACATCTTTAGTAATTTCTGTGTAGGGAAATAAAGATATGTTAGCCACGGATTATTGTCTGTGGCTAATATTTTTTTGACATTTATTTTTATGTATATGGACAAAAATAAAAGGAGAGAACAAATGAGTTTTAAGTATGATGTAATTGTAGTTGGTGGAGGACATGCTGGAGTGGAAGCAGCATTAGCTAGTGCTAGATTAAATAGAAAAACTTTACTTTTTACTTTGTGTTTAGATAATATTGGAATGATGTCTTGTAATCCTTCAATAGGTGGACCAGGTAAAAGTAATTTAGTAGCAGAAATAGATGTATTGGGCGGAGAAATGGGAAGACATACAGATCAGTATAATCTTCAGTTAAAACATCTAAATACAAGTAAAGGTCCTGCAGCAAGAATAACGAGAGGACAAGCAGATAAATTTTTATATAGAACTAAAATGAAAGCTTTATTAGAAAATACTGAAAATTTAGAGATAATGCAAGATAGCGTTGATGAAATTTTAGTTGAAAATGGAGAGATTAAAGGAGTAAAGACAGCACTAGGAATTGAGTATTTATCACAAACAGTAGTCTTGGCTACAGGAACTTTTTTACAGGGAAGAATAGTTATTGGAGATGTAAAATATCCAGCAGGAAGAATGGGAGAAAATTCTGCAGAAAAGTTATCTGAAAGTTTAAAAGCTAATGGAATTCATTTAGAAAGATATCAAACAGCAACACCACCAAGAGTGGATAAAAGAACTGTTGATTTTTCAGTTATGAAAGCATTATATGGTGAGGAACACCCTAGATATTTTTCAATCTATACAGAGAAAGAAAAAAATAATATTGTTCCAACATGGCTAACACATACTTCTGAAAAAACACTAGAAGTAACAAAAGAGATGTTAAAATTTTCTCCGATAGTTTCTGGAATTATTGAAACACACGGTCCAAGACATTGTCCATCACTAGATAGAAAAGTTTTAAATTTCCCAGATAAATATGATCATCAAATATTCTTAGAGTTAGAATCGAATGAATCAAATGAATTATATGTAAATGGATTGACAACAGCTATGCCTCCATTTGCTCAAGATGCGATGCTAAAAACTATAAAAGGTCTAGAAAATGCAAAAATAATGAGATATGGATATGCAGTAGAATATGACTATGCTCCAGCATCTCAACTATATCCAAGTTTAGAGAGTAAAAAAATAAAAGGACTTTATTTTGGAGGGCAGATAAATGGAACTTCAGGTTATGAAGAGGCAGCAACTCAAGGATTTATAGCAGGGATAAATGCAGCTAGAAAAACTCTTCACAAAGATCCGGTTATATTTGATAGAAGTGAAGGATATATTGGAGTTTTAGTTGATGATATTATACATAAAAAAACACCAGAACCGTATAGAGTTCTTCCATCAAGATCTGAATATAGATTGACTCTTAGATTTGATAATGGCTTTATGAGGTTACTAGATAAAGCTGAAGAGATAGGAATTGTTTCAAAAGACAAGATAGAATTTTTAAAACAATGTAGAGAAAATGTATATAATGAAATTGAAAAAATAAAAGAAACAAAAGTAACTATGAAAGATGCTAATGATATTCTTGAAAAAAAAGGTGCAAGTCAGAGATTGACAAAAGGTGTTCAAGCAAACGAGCTATTAAAATTTAAAGAGGTTTCTTATGATGACTTAGCAGAGTTGCTTCATATCCCTGAATATCCTGAATTTGTAAAAAATCAAATAGAAACAATGATAAAATATGAGATTTTTATAGAGAGAGAAAAAGAGCAGATTGAAAGATTTAAAAAGCTTGAAGCTTTATCAATTCCAGAAGACTTCAATTTTGATTTAGTAACAGGAATCTCAAATATTGCAAGAGCTGGTTTAAATGAAGTAAAACCTTTATCAATAGGAGAAGCTTCTAGAATAAGTGGAGTTACAGGAAATGACATTGCACTACTGTTAGCAACTCTAAAAAAATAATAGTACTACTAACAAAAATAAAAACTATAAATATGATGTTTAAACATTTATATTTATAGTTTTTTTTGTTATTATATGATTATAATTTTAAATGGAGGAGAGTTATGATTATTAGCGATTATCATATACATAGTAAATTTTCAGGAGATAGTAATGAAAATTTAGAAAATATAGTTAATAGGGCAAAAGAGTTGGGGTTAAAAGAAATTGCAATTACAGATCATATGGATTTAGATATACTTGATGGCAGTGGGGATTCAAATTTTATATTGGATTTAGATAGTTATATTCCAGTTTTACAGGAGTTAAAAGATAAAAATAAAAAAGAATTGGATATAAAAATAGGAATGGAATTTGGAATTCAAAAACACCTGGGTAAAAAAGCAAAAGAATTAATAGAAAAATATCCATTTGATTTTGTGATATCATCTGTTCATAGTGTAGATAAATTATTATTAGATCAAAATACATTTTGGAAAGATAAAACAAGAGATCAAGCACATGAAAAATATTTTTTTGAAATATTAAAAAGTATAGAGAGTTATGATAGTTTCTGTGTTCAAGGACATTTAGATTTTATTACGAGATATGGGACTCTTGACAAAAAGGGTTTTATAGATTATATAAAGTATAGTGATGTCATAGATGAAATATTAAAAAGATTAATATCTAAGAGTAAAGGGATTGAAATTAATACTTCTGGTATTAGATATATGGAAAATAGATTTTATCCTTCAGATAATATTGTTAAAAGATATTTTGAACTAGGAGGAGAGATTATAACAATAGGTTCAGATTCACACAAGGCTTCAGATATAGGAAAAGATTTTGAAAAGGCTTATGATTTTTTACAAAGTATAGGAGTTAAATATATATCCTCTTTTGAAAATATGGAAGTGTCTTTTAAAAAAATTAAATAGTTTTCTTTAAAGAAGGTGATAATGAACAAAATAAAAAAAACAAAAGGGCTAACTTTTCTGGAAACAATTGCAACATTGGCAATTATATCAGGAGTTAGTCTTTTTTTATTTGTAAAAATTTCTAATGATAGTGAACGAAAAGATTTAGAAAAATCTAGAAGAATTTTTCAAGAAATATTTTTTAGATATTCAAGAAAATCTTTTTATGAGAAAAAAGTCTTTAAAATAGAGATTCATTTAGTGGATAAAAAAATTATTATAAAAAATTTTTCAAAAGAGATATTGGAGGAAACAAATTTACCCAACAGATTAAAGTATGAAATAATTTACGCGAATATGAGACATAGAATTTTCAATCTAGATACAACAAAAGATGGTAATTTAAGCAAAGCTTTCACCATATACAACTTTGGGTATAAAGGAGATGTCCAAAATAGAATAGCTTATTACACTTTTCAAAAAGAGAAAATTTTAAAGATAAACACTTATTTAAATCAGAATGTGAAAAATATAACTTATGAAAACATTTTAAACTATCATTATTCAACAGAGGGGCAAAATAGAATTGGATGGATTGAGGAGGATTAAATGAAAAAAAACAAGGTTTTAAAATTATTTTTATTGAGTGTTGTTTTAATTAGGGTTGTAAATTATGGAAATTTTGAGATTAGAAAGTATATAAAAGTTTCAACTGAAAAATATAAAAATCAGTTTCATATTTTGAAAACAGAAAGGTTATAAATATGGAGGAAAATATATATTTTAAAAGAGAAGTTTTAGAGATAAAAGAAACAGAAGAGGATAATTTATATCAAGAGCAGATCTTAAAATTTATAAATGATTTAATTTTTTATTCTATAAAACAAGGAGTTTCAGATATTCATTTTGAATCTAGAGAAAAAGATTTAAGAGTTAGAGTTAGAATAGATGGGGTCTTAAAAGAGTTTCAGGTTTTTAATAAATCTTTTGGAATAAAATTATTATCTAAAATTAAAATTTTAACAGAATTGGATATAGGGGAAAAAAGACTCCCACAAGATGGAAGATTTAAAGGAAGATATAAAATGGAAGAGATAGATTTTAGGGTATCTTTTATACCAACTATTTTTGGAGAGAAATGTGTAATTAGAATTTTAATAAACAATATATCTAAGTTAAATTTAAATACTTTAGGATTTAATAGCGAAAATTTAGAAAAACTTTACAAAGCAATAGAAAAAAGAAGTGGACTACTGTTATTTTGTGGCCCTACGGGAAGTGGAAAAACAACAACTCTTTACTCAATAATAAATTATTTAAATAGAGAAGGAGTGAATATAGTAACGATAGAAGATCCAATAGAGTATCAGCTTTTAGGTATAAATCAAATTCAATGTAAATCTGAAATTGGTTTAAATTTTTCTACAATTTTAAGAAGTGTTTTGAGACAAGATCCCGATATAATTTTAATAGGAGAAATAAGAGATTTTGAAACTGCAGAGATAGCTTTAATGGCTTCATTAACTGGACATCTAGTTTTAACTACTTTACACACTAAAGATTCAATCTCAGCAATAGATAGATTAATTGGTTTTGGAATTGATAAATATAATATTGCTTCAGGAATTTCTTTAGTTCAAAGTCAAAGATTGGTAAGAAAAATTTGTAAAGTTTGTTTTGGCAAAAATCCAAAATGTAAAGAGTGTAATGATGGTTTTAAAGGCAGGGAAGCAATAGAAGAAGTTATATTGTTCAATGAAGATATTAGAAAAATTTTGACGGACGATAACAGCAATAAAAATTTAAAAGAGTATTTAAAGAAGAATAATTTTAAAACTCTCTTAGAAAACGGAAAAGAAAAGATAAAAAATGAAATAACAACAGAAAAAGAGATTATAAAAGAGTGTTCAATATGAATATATATACCTATAGCGGATTTAATTCTGAAAAGCAGGTATTTCAAGAATCTATACTTGTTAAAGATAAAAATGAGTTTGAAAATTATTTAAAAATATCAGACAAAAAATTAATGAAATTGATAAAAGTAAAAAAATTTAAAAAACTAAAGGAAAATGATTTAAAAAACTTTTATTTAAATATAGGTCGACTTTTAAATGCCGGAATATCTATAAAAAAAGCTATAGAGTTTCAAAATGACTTTGTGACAGATATAAACTTAAAAGTAAAATATAAAAGAATTTATGAAAGATTAAATTTAGGAGAGGAAATTTTTAAAATATTAAAAGATGAAGAAATGATTACAGATGCGGAGTTATTAATAGCATATGTAGCTAATAATGTAGGAAAAATAAGTGAAGGATTTTTAAAAATATCCCATTTAAAAGAAAAAAAACAAAATTTAAAAAAAGAAATTCAAACAGCTCTATCATATCCATTATTTATTTTATTCATATCGACAGTAATAATAATTTTTATATTCTATTTAATAGTTCCAAATTTTATATCAATATACAATTCAACTCAAGAGGAATTACCCTATTTAACTAAAATAATTATATCTTTTTATAATATAGCATCAAGATATTATCATTTAATAATAACGACTTTTGTTATTTTGTTATTTTTGATTTATAAATATTTTAAAAAAAATAGTCTATTATTAAGACTCCCAATTTTAAAATATTTCTTTTTGGAAAAATATATTATAAATATTTTAGAAAATCTTTCATTACTATTAAATTCAGGATTAAGTATAGATAAAAGTATAGATATAGTTTTAAGTAGTATTGAAAATAGATATATCAATCAAAAATTTATATCATTAAAAAATATAAAAAATGGAAAGAGTCTTTCTTTAATATTGAGTAATATCAAGGAGTTTTCTCAACTGGAAATAAATATGATAAAAGTTGGAGAAGAAAGTGGTAAGGTTTCATCTATGTTAGAAGAAATAGCAAAATTTAGACAAGATAATTTAAATATTAAAATAAAAATATATCTGAGCTTAGCAGAGCCAATTTTATTATTGATAGTAGGATTAATTATTAGTTGTTTTGTAGTTGGATTGTATTTACCAATTTTAAATATGTCAGAAATAATTCAGATTTAAGGAGGAAAAATGAAAAAAGAAAGAGGATTTAGTATTATCGAAATAGTTTTAGTGCTTGGTGTAATTGGAATTTTAAGTAGTTTTATAGTTCCTAAAACAAGAGATTATTTAGCTATGGCAAAAGATTCAAAAGTTATAAATACTTTAAATAGTATAAGAATGGCTTCAGAAAGTTATTATTTAGAAAATGGTGAATATGCTTTTGATGGTGAAAATAAAACATTGGCAGATGCTTTACCAAATTTATCAAAATATATGAGGGATAATTTAAAAGTTGAGAGCGATAAAATATTATTGGAGATTGGAGGTAGCAAATCAGGAAAAGAAACAGAAGAAAGTGTAGTCTATGGAGGGAAAGTAGAAGTGTATATAGACAGTAATAAAGAGATAGTGTTAAAACCTATTGATGGAGTTGGAGATTTTAATATGAGGGGAGAAGAATGGTCCAAAATGTAGTCTATTTGATAGTTTGTCTATGTTTCTTATCAATAGTAAAAAAAGATATTAAAGAAAAAATAATTCCTAATAAACATTGTATTTTTCTATTGATTTTAGGGCTTGTTTTAGGAGAAATAGATTCAAATATAACAAAGAAAATATTAGGAGCTTGTGTATATGCTGCCCCATTTATGTTGATTTACGGTTATGGAAGTGACTTTCTTGGAAAAGAGTGCCTTGGATTTGGAGATGTTAAATTAGCTTTTTCTATAGGTAGTTTGATAGGTTTTCAAGGATTATATCAAGTATTGGTATATTTAAATTTAACATTTATAGGGGCGACAATATTTTATATTATCTATTATGTTTTAAAAAAAGAGAAAATAAAAGAGATTGCATTGGGGCCATTCTTAATTTTTGCATATATATATCAATCAGTAGATGGTTTTTATGTATAAGAATCAAGGGATAACTTTTATAGAGACAATCATTTCGTTTGGAATAATTCTAATTTTGATAAATCCAATATATAGCGGAATGATTGTTTTAAAAAAAAATATGAATAGAGTTGAAAACTATCATAAACTAGAAAATGAAATGGAAAAAGCGAGAGCTTTTTACAAGAAAAATAGTACTGAAAAAAAGATGGAGACATTAGAAAAAAACTTTAAAATTTTATTAAGAAAGGAGTTATTAGAGGATAATTTATATAAGGTTGAGATATCTATAGAAGGAAATAATTTAGAAAGAAAGAGTGTGATATATGTATATAAACAAAAATAAAGGTTTTTCTCTTATAGAAATAATTCTAATGGTAGCTATTTTTTCAATTCTTTTACAAAATCTATATTTATATTTAAATATTTTAAATAAAGAAAAAATTATATATTCAAAAAAAATGATTATAAAAACAAAAAGTGATCCAATTTTTATGAAAATTCAAAATTCAATATATGGGTCTTTAAATTATAAAATTTATGAAAACTTTAGACTTCCATCTCAAATTGATTATTCCTTTGAGAGTAAAGAGAGTGGAAACATATTAATTATTGAAAAATATTCTTTAGTTGGACTAGAAAATTATAGAGAAGCAGAAATATACCATTTTAATGAAGGATTTATTAAAAGTGCCAAAGGAAAAATATTTTCAAAAGACATACTTTTAGTAGAGGTAGATAGCATAGAAAGTGTTTTAAATAAAATTAATTGTAAAATATTTTCAGAAGAATATGGAATTTCAATAAGGGGAAATTTTTTAAATGAAGAATTCAAAAAAGAGATTAAAAAATAATGGAATTGCTTTACCATTAACACTTTTTGTTCTAACAACCATGGTTTGGTTTTTTTCAATTCTTTTAATTTTTTATAAAAATGAAGTTGAGAGTATAAAGGGATTAACAAAATATAATGATACATATTGGAGACTTGAAAATTTATCTGATTTAGCTGAATATGAGATTTTTAAAGCTGATAAAGAAGTAAATATGGATAAATTTAGGGATGTATTGGAGTATTTTGAAGGAATTGAAAAAGTTTGGATAAAGAAAAATCAAATTTCTAAAAGTGGATATAGCGTAAACTGGATAAGAAAAAATAATATCTTGGTTGAGGGTGATTTAAAGTTAACACCAAATCAAAAAAATATATTAACTATTCAACTGATCAAAAAAATAATAATAGATAATCAAGAGATAGTTTTTAAAATAAATATTCTTTATGAATATCCAATTGGAGAATTATCTTTTGAGAAAAGTGCTGTTAGAGAAATTATAGACTTTGGAGTTGAATGCTTATAATGAAAAAATTAGAAATCAATGAGAGAGGAATAATCTTATGGGAAAATAACGAAATTATAAATCAAGGGATATACAATGAAATAAAAGATATTCCATATGAAGTTTATGAAATAGTTTCGATATTTGATGAGTTGGGAAAAATAAGTTTAGATATAAAAATTACTTTAGATGATGAAACTTTAATTTCTTTAAAAGAGTTGATAAAAAGTAAAAAAGGCATCTTAGAAGAGAAACATCAAAAAATAAATAACAAAAAGTATATAGTATTTATTTTAATTATATTTATTGAGATATCTATAGCTATATTTGTTTATTTTAAATCATCAATACTTGAAAGAGATATAGTGGGATTAAAAGCTGCTAATAATATTTTGAAAGATGAAATATTCAAAAATGATCAAATTTTAAGAGATATAAGAATTGAAGAACCACAAAAAGAAGTCTTTATAAAAAATAATATAAGTGATTTGTTACAATTTTTTTCTAAGGTTTTTTTTAATATATCCCATATAGAGATGTTAGAAATATTGGAGAAAAAGATTGTTATAAAAGCCTACTCTAAAAATTTTAAAGAAATTATTCAAATAAAAGAAGAGATTATAAATCATAAAGATATAAAAAATTCAAAGCTAGATTTTATAAAAAAAGAGGGGGAATACCTATTTTATTTGATAGAGTTAGAGATAGAATAAATGATAAAAATAAAATAGTTATATTAGCAATAATAATTAATTTTATAGGGATTTATATTTTTATTTTTTTACCATTTTTAAAATATGATAATCTTAAAATAACTAAATTAAAACTTGAGAAAGAAAAGGTATCTCTATCAAATAGCAAAAGAAAATTAATAGATTCAATTGAAATTGAAAAATCAAAAATTCAAATAAAAAAAGATAAAGAAAAAGAGACTATAAAAGATTATGAAAAAAAGATATTTGAATCCCAAAGTGAAGGGTTAACTTTTCTAAGTCAACTACTTATACATTATAATATAGAACTTCTAGTAGTAGGGCGAGAAGATTTTTTACAGTTGAATAGTATGGACATTCAAAATAAAATATTTTTTAATATTTTAGGAGAAGAAGAATCAATCTATCGGTTTATTAAGACTATTGATGATTCAAATAAAAACATAACATTTATTAAAGAGGGAGTTCTTTTAGAAAAAAAAGAAAATTATCTAGAATTAAAAGCGAATGTTATGTATATAAGTAAAAATAAAAAAACAGAAATAAAATATTATGATTATAATTATGAAATTTTTAAAAAGAAAAACAAAAGAGAATTCGGAAAAAAGAGGAGAGTATTGTAATGAAAATAAAAATTTTACTTTTATTATTTTTAATTCAAATAACTACAATAGCTACCGAATATTATCCCAAAGAATTGGATATAAAAGAAACTCCTCTTTCGGATGTTTTTGCTCATTTGGCAAAATACTCAAAATATACAATAATAGGAGATTCACAGATTAGCAATTTAAATGTAGATTGTTTTTTTAAAAAAGGAACAAGTATAGAAGAGATTTTAGAAATTTTAGAAAAAACATATGGACTAAATAGATCCAAAAGTAAAAATACAATTATATTTAGAGGAAGAAAATCAGAAAATAAAGATATGTTAATTGGTAAAGTTATTGATATAAATACAAATCAAGAGTTAGAAGGAGTAAAGGTTGTTTTAAAGAGAGGTGAAAATTTAGAATACTATAGTGGAGAGCAAGGTGAATATATTGTAGATAACATAGTTAAAGGATCATATTTCATTTCAGTACTCTCATCAAATTATTACTATGGTGGGGATTTTATAGAAATAAAAGATGGAGTAAATAGATTTGATATCTATGTAAGTAAAAAAAATATAAAAAAATCAAAAAATATAGCGGAAGAAAGGCACCAAAAAAACAAAAAAGATGATATAATAGAAAATATTTCACTTGAAAATTTGGATCATACTGAAATTGAAAAGATATTAAAAGAGACGTTTGAAGAAAAATTAAAAATATCAGCAAGTCCTGGAAATAATTCAATAATTTTGTTTGGGAAAGTAGAATATGTTTATTCTGCTAAAAATCTTATAAAAAAATTAGATAGAAGAAAAAAGCAAGTAAGAGTCAGTGCAGAAATTATAGATGTAAAAGAAAATCTTTTTGAAAGTCTTGGATTTACATGGGCTTATAATAGTCAAAATGACTTATCAGAAATAAATTCCGGATTGTCAATAGGTACTTTAAACGGATTATCAATTGATGGATTAGGAGAAGTTTTAGGAAGTACATTAAATTTTGTAGGGAAATTTAATAGTGGAAGTGATGTTTTAAGTATGACTCTTAATTTACTTGAAACAACTCAAGATTTAAAAACAAATGCACTACCGTCAATAATACTATTGAATGGTGAAAGTGGTTTGTTGAAAATGATTGAAGAAGTTATAGTAGGAGAAGAGAAGCAGGAAAATAATAACAACGATATTGTAAATTATGAGCCAATATTTAAAGAAGCGGGAATTATTTTAAAAGTACTACCATTGATAAAAGAAGATGATAGTATTTATTTAGAAATTGATTTAGAAGCAAGTGATTTTAAACTAAAAAAATCTCTAAAACCTGATAATGAAAACTCAGGTACTTTTAATTCAGATGGCGGATCAAAGGTATCTAGAAATTTAAAAACTAAAGTTAGGTTAAGGAATAAAGATACTATTTTGATAGGTGGACTAAAAAGAAAAATAGATCAAAAATTAAATAGTAAAGTCCCTTTTATTGGAGATGTTCCCATTGTAGGAAATCTTTTTAAAAGTAAAACAAGCAGATTAGAAAATACGGATTTATATATAAAATTAAAAGCGGAAATAATAGAGGAGAATTTGAGATGAAAAAAAGTAGGTTAGAAGAGATACTTAATAGTTTTGAAAATTTAAAAGTGGCAGTAGTAGGGGATATGATGTTAGATGATTATTTAATCGGAACAGTTGAAAGAATATCTCCTGAAGCGCCAGTTCCTGTAGTATCTGTAAAAGAGGAAAGATTTGTACTTGGTGGGGCAGCAAACGTAGTTAATAACCTTTCAACATTGGGAGCAAAAGCGGTATGTTTTGGTGTTATAGGAGAAGACTTTGATGGGGATAGATTGATAAATGAACTAGAAAAAAAATCAATAGAAACATCAGGGGTAGTAAGAAGTTCAACAAGACCAACAATAGTTAAGAGAAGAATAATTGGTGGAAATCAACAACTTCTGAGATTGGATTGGGAGGATGCAAGACCAATTTCAGTTGATTTAGAAGCTTCTTTAATAAAACAGATTGAGGCTAAATTAGATAATTTAAATGCGGTGATATTATCTGATTATGATAAAGGCGTTTTAACTCCAAAAGTTGTAAAAAGAATAATTGAACTATGTAGAGAAAAAGGAATAATAGTAACAGTTGATCCAAAGCCTAAGAATGCAATGAACTATGTGGGAGCAACTTCTATGACACCAAATAGAAAAGAAGCTATGGAGTGTTTAGGAAAAAAATCATTTGAAGATGTACTAGAAATTGGAAGAGAATTAAAAGAAAAGTTACAATTAAATAATCTACTTCTAACAAGAAGTGAAGAAGGAATGAGTTTATTCCAAGAGGATGGAGTTATAAATATACCAACTTATGCAAAGGAAGTTTTTGATGTGACTGGAGCTGGAGATACTGTAATATCAGTATTTACATTGGCATGTGCAGCTGGAGTAACTCTACATGAGGCAGCAAAAATAGCCAATACTGCAGCAGGAGTTGTTGTTGGAAAAATGGGAACATCAACGGTTACAAAAGAAGAGATTCTAGATTTTTATAATAGAATTTATAACGAGTGGAAATAGGAGTTTTATTATGATGAGAATAGGTAATGGATATGATGTTCATAGACTTGTAGAAGGAAGAAAATTAATTTTAGGTGGGGTAGAAATACCTCACCATAAAGGTGTTTTAGGACATTCGGATGGAGATGTTCTGATTCATGCTATAATGGATGGTCTTTTAGGAGCATTGGCTCTAGGAGATATAGGACAACATTTTCCGGATACTTCAAATGAATTTAAGAATATAGATAGTATGATTTTATTAGAAAGAGTTTTTCAACTTATAAAAGAAGAAGGGTATATTATAGGGAATTTGGATTCAGTTATTGTGGCACAAAATCCAAAATTGAAACCGTATCTAGATTTGATGAGAGAAAGGGTTGCTAAAATTTTAGAAACAGAAACAAAAAATGTTAGTATAAAAGCAACAACAGAAGAAAAACTTGGGTTTACAGGAACAGAAGAAGGTATTAAATCTTACTGTACAGTACTTTTATTAAAAAAAAATATATAAAATAAAAAAAGTAAAAAACAGTTGCATTAGTGAATAGATTGTGCTATACTAGTGTTGTCTTCAAGGAAGCATAGCTCAGTTGGGAGAGCACCTGCCTTACAAGCAGGGGGTCACTGGTTCAAGTCCAGTTGTTTCCACCATATTTGGGGGTGTAGCTCAGTTGGTTAGAGCGCATGCCTGTCACGCATGAGGTCGCGAGTTCGACCCTCGTCACTCCCGCCATGCCCAGATAGCTCAGTCGGTAGAGCAGGGGACTGAAAATCCCCGTGTCGGTGGTTCGATTCCGCCTCTGGGCACCATTTAATTTAATAGAAGGCGACGTCGCCAAGTGGTAAGGCAGAGGTCTGCAAAATCTCTATTCACCAGTTCAAATCTGGTCGTCGCCTCCAATTTTAAGATTATAACAGCTTTAGGGCTGTTTTTTTTTATTCTTTGTGCTATAATTGAAAAAAAATTAACCATAAAGAGGTAGTGTATGAAAAAAATAATTATGATATACTTTATACTAATAGCATTGGTTTATGGACAAGAAAAACAATTAATATTTGAAGATGTACCCAAAAATCATTGGGCATATAAAGCTATAGAGAATCTTGTAGATGAAGGAATAATATCAGAAAATAGTTTTTTATTTAAAGGAGAATTTCCTGTATCAAGGTATAGTTTTGCAGAAGGATTAAATAGAGCTTTTGAAACCTTAAATGAAAAAAAAGCAAATAGAGGAGATTTGATTATATTAGAAAGTTTAGTATATGAATTTTCAAGAGAGTTGACTAGAATTGGTTTTGATTCAGAGACTTTTAGTGGAAAAATTGAAAATATTAAAATTGACATTGAGTTCATAAGGAAAAAAAATGAAGAAACTCTAAATCAGGTAAATGAACTGAAAAAAAGAGTGGAGGCTTTAGAAAAAAATGCAGGTATTTAATTTAAAGTTGGAGGTATAAATATGAAAAAATTATCATTTGATTACTCAAATGCTCTTGGATTTTTCAATGAAAATGAATTAGTTTTAATGGAAGCTCAGTGTAAAACAGCGACAGAAACTTTAATGAATGGAAGTGGAGCAGGAAAAGATTTTTTAGGATGGATAGATTTACCAACAAACTATGACAAAGATGAGTTTGCTAGAATAAAGAATGCAGCAACAAAAATAAAAAGTGATTCAGAAGTTCTTATAGTAATAGGTATTGGTGGATCATACTTAGGAGCTAGAGCCGCTATTGAATTTTTATCACATACATTTTATAATAACCAATCAAAAGAATTAAGAAAAGGACCAGAAATCTATTTTGCAGGACAAAATATATCTGGAAAATATATAAAAGATCTATTAGATATAGTTGGAGATAGAGACTATTCGATAAATGTTATTTCTAAATCAGGAACAACAACAGAACCAGCAATTGCTTTTAGAATTTTCAAAAAACATTTAGAAGAAAAATATGGAGTAGAAGAAGCTAGAAGAAGAATCTATGCTACAACAGATGCACAAAAAGGTGCGCTAAAAAAATTAGCAACAGATGAGAAATATGAAACATTTGTAGTGCCAGATAGCGTAGGTGGAAGATTTTCTGTTTTAACAGCGGTAGGATTATTACCAATAGCAGCTTCAGGAATTGATATAGATGAATTAATGGCAGGAGCAAGAGATGCACAAAATGATTACAAAGCACCTTACGCAGAAAATGACTGTTTAAAATATGCAACTATTAGAAATATTTTAAATAGAAAAGGGAAAGAGATAGAGATGTTAATCAACTATGAGCCAAGACTTCATTACATTGGGGAGTGGTGGAAACAACTGTTTGGAGAATCAGAAGGTAAGGATGGAAAAGGATTATTCCCAGCAGCAGCAGATTTTTCTACGGATCTACACTCAATGGGACAATATATTCAAGATGGAAAAAGAGTACTGATTGAAACTCTTGTAAATATAGAAACTCCAGAGTGTGACATACTGATTGAAGAGGATAAGTTAGACTTAGATGGTTTAAATTATTTAGCAGGAAAAGGTATGGATTTTGTAAATAAAAAAGCTGCTCAAGGAACAGTTTTAGCTCATGTGGATGGTGGAGTTCCAAATTTAATTGTTAATTTACCTGAAGCAACACCTTATCATTTAGGATACATGTTCTACTTCTTTGAAAAAGCTTGTGGAATAAGTGGATACTTATTAGGGGTAAATCCTTTTGATCAACCAGGAGTAGAAGCTTATAAAGCTAATATGTTTGCATTATTAGGAAAAAAAGGTTTTGAAAAACAGGCTGAAGAATTAAATAAAAGATTAAATAAATAGTAAAAAGAGCTGAAATTTTTCAGCTCTTTTTTAATTTATAAAGATATTAAATTGTCGTAAATCTTTATTTACTGGGAAGTTTTGACTCCTAAAGTTAATACTTGAAATTTTAAAATACGCCTCATCATAAAGATGTATGTTTCTAAATTCAAAAAGACCGTCATTATTTGTAGTTACTCGACTAATAAGTTTATTATTAGAAGCATTAATAAGTTGAATTTCTAAATTTTTTAGGAAATTATTTCCATCAACCAAAGCTCCAGAGATATAAAAAGTTTTCTCTTGAAGAATTATAGAGATATCATTTATAAATTTTTCGTCTTGTATTAATAGAGATGTTCCATTCCCATAATATCCAGTTTTATCAACAAAAATTGAGATAAGACCAACTTCACCTTTAAATTCAAAAACACCGTTTGAATTTGTTTTTAAATTTTCAAGTCTTTCATCGATTTTAACTTTAACATCAGCATCCGCTATAAAATCACCATTTTCAGAAAAAACTTTTCCATAAATAGATATTTTATTATTTGTCATGTTTAAAATTAAAGGTTCAGGTTCGTTAAATATATAATCAACAAAATATTCATTCCCTAGAAGCGATGTATATCCATTTTTTTTAACAGAAATTCTATATTTATTTTTTTTAAGTTGAATTTTAAAGTTACCATTAATATCAGTTTTAACAGTTTTAACTTGATTAGTACTATCGTAAAAAGAAACTGTTGCGTTTCCTAAACGAAATTCTTTATCTGCAACAAATCCATGAGCGGTTATAAAGTTAGTTTTTCCAAGGATAACTAGTGAGATAAAAAGAAAAAAAAGTATAGAAAATTTAACTCTCATAAAACCTCCAATACATCAATGTTATAATTTTAATTATATCACTTTTTTGTTTTTATATGCTATAATTATTAATAAAAATATATTTTTATAGAGGTGATTGTTTTGGTTGATGATATAATAAACGAGAGAGAAAAAGCAAAGATACACTTCATAAAGATTCAAAGTCAAAAATTAGATTATTTAGGTGAATTTAAAGAAAATATAATTGCGGCATTGGAGAAACAAGAGATAGAAAGAAATATTATTCATAATGAGATAAAAGAAGCTATGAATGACTCCAGAGCAGTACTTCTAAAAATTAGAAGAGATATAGAATTTGACTCTATAAAACCTTATATAGACGAAGCAGAAAAAATAGGATTAAGATATACCCTAGTTGATGATATAACGTTTAGAGGAAAAATAGGTCTTGTTGTAGTTTCACAGGAAGCCTTAGATAATGAAGATAAAAATGTTGTTGTAGAAAGTGCAACAAAAGTTTTCACAGATGCAGGACTGAGTGAAGGGTTTATATATGCCGAAGGGCAAAAGATTTGTCCGGAACATTATAAAGAATTGAAAGAAAAACTTCCAGAATACTTGGATAGATTTCAAGAGATGAATTTTTTTGATAGGTTATTTGGGAAAGTTTGTCCAATAGATAGATTTGATAAAAAGGAGAGATAAGGTGAGTATAGAGGCGTTCAGAATAATAGGTGGAAATAAAATAGCTGGTGAGTTATCGGTAGAAGGAGCAAAAAATGCTGCATTACCAATATTCGTAGCAACTTTAATAGAAAAAGGTACTTATATTTTAAATAATGTTCCTAACTTAAGAGATATATCAACATTAGTTCAACTTTTAGAAAGTTTAGGGTTAGAGATTGAAAAAATAGGGGAACATTCATATAAAATTATTAATAATGGATTAAAGTCTTTAGTCGCATCTTATGATTTAGTAAAAAAAATGAGAGCTTCATTTTTAGTTATGGGACCTATGTTAGCACATGAAAAAAAAGCTAGAGTTTCTTTACCAGGAGGGTGCGCTATAGGATCAAGACCTGTAGATTTACACTTAAAAGGGTTTGAAGCTTTGGGAGTTAAAATAAATATAGATCATGGTTATGTTGAAGGAGAAACGGAAGAGCTGGTTGGGGGAAAAATTATATTTGATTTTCCAAGTGTAGGAGCAACTGAGAATGTAATCATGGCAGCAGTTAAAGCAAAAGGTAAGTCAATAATAGAAAATGCAGCTAGAGAGCCTGAAATAGATGACCTTTGTAATTTTTTAAATAAAATGGGAGCAAAAATTTCTGGAATAGGGACAGGAAGACTTGAAATAGAAGGTGTAGAAAAGTTATATCCATGTGAGTATTCAATCATTCCAGATAGAATAGTTGCAGGAACATTTATAGTAGCATCTTTAATGTTTGATGGAGCGATAACAGTAAAAGGTGTAGTTAGAAATCATATAGAAAGCTTTATATCAAAGTTAGAAGAAATGGGAGCTGAATTTGAAATAGAAAATGATGTTTTAAGAACTAAGACAAAATTAAAAGATCTTAAACCAGTAAAAGCTACAACTATGCCACATCCAGGATTCCCAACAGATTTACAGTCACCGATGATGACTTTAATGTGCTTAGTAAAGGGAACAAGTGAAATAAAAGAAACAATATTTGAAAATAGATTTATGCATGTACCTGAACTTAATAGAATGGGAGCTAATATATCTACAGATTCAAATATAGCAAGAATAGATGGTATAGAAAATTTCTCATCAGCAAAAGTTATGGCGAGTGATTTAAGAGCTGGAGCATCATTAATACTAGCAGGATTATTGGCAGATGGAGAAACTATAGTAGATAGAATATATCATGTAGATAGAGGTTATGAAAATTTAGAAACAAAATTAAAAGCTCTTGGAGCAAATATAGAAAGAATAAAAGTTGAAATATAAGGAGAAAAAATGGAAAAAGTAATAGGGATAAATCCAGTAATAGAGTTATTACAAAATAAATCAAACAATATCGAGAAAATTGAGATATTTAAAGGGATGAGAGAAGAGAAACTTGGAAAATTAAAAGCTTTAGCATCAGCTAGAAATATAAAGATTTTTACATCAACTAAAAAAGAAGAAAATTCACAAGGTGTTGTTGCTTATCTTAATGATTATGATTACTATGTTGAGCTTGGAGAATTTATTGAAAAAATAGCAAGAGACGAAAAATCGATAGTACTAATTTTAGATGGAGTACAAGATCCAAGAAACTTCGGAGCAATAATAAGAAGTGCTGAAATATTTGGAGTAAAGGGAATAATCATTCCTGAAAGAAACTCTGTAAAGATAAATGAAACAGTTATAAAAACATCGACTGGAGCAATTGAACATGTTGATATAATAAAAGTTACAAATATTTCAGATGCAATAGAAAAATTAAAAAAATTAGATTTCTGGGTTTACGGAGCTGAAGGATCAGGAAATAAATATTATTATGAAGAGAAATTCCCGAACAAAACGGCCTTAGTTTTAGGAAGTGAAGGAGAAGGAATTAGAAAAAAAGTAAAAGAAAATTGTGACATTTTAGTTAAAATTCCAATGCATGGAAAAATAAACTCTTTAAACGTTTCTGTAGCTGGTGGAATAATCCTTTCAGAAATTGCAAAAAACTTATATTAAATAAATAAACCTGTGGAAGTACAGGTTTTTTTATGCTATATTATGAGATAAAAAATAAGGATAATGAGGTGAAAAAATGAGAGAGTACAACTTTGGAGAAATTGAAGCAAAGTGGCAAAACAAATGGAAAAATGAAGGTTTATTTAAAACAGAAAATAAAGTAGAAGGGAAAGAAAACTACTATGTTTTAGAAATGTTACCATATCCATCGGGAAAACTTCATGTAGGACATGCTAGAAACTATACGATAGGAGATGTTATCGCAAGATATAAAAGAATGAAAGGGTTAAATGTACTTCACCCTATGGGATGGGATTCTTTTGGACTTCCGGCAGAAAATGCTGCAATACAAAATGGTGCACATCCAGCTGTTTGGACAAAATCAAATATAGACAACATGAATAGACAACTAAAAATGATGGGACTTTCATATGATTGGGATAGAGAAATTGCCTCATATACACCTGAGTACTATAAGTGGAATCAGTGGATATTTAAAAAAATGTATGAGAATGGATTAGTTTACAAAAAGAAATCAACTGTAAACTGGTGTCCTGAGTGTCAAACTGTTCTAGCAAATGAGCAAGTAGAAGATGGAATGTGTTGGAGACATTCGAAAACTCCAGTAATTCAAAAGGATTTAGAGCAGTGGTTCTTTAAAATAACTGATTATGCTGATGAACTTTTAGAAGGACACAAAGAGCTAAAAGAAGGGTGGCCAGAAAAAGTTTTAACTATGCAGAAAAACTGGATAGGAAAATCTTATGGAACAGAAGTAAACTTTAAGATAGTAGAAAATGGTCAAGATTTACCAGTATTTACTACAAGAGTTGATACATTATATGGAGTTACTTATGCAGTAATAGCTCCAGAACATCCACTAGTTGATGAAATTTTAAAAACTAACCCAGCTTTAAAAGAGTCAGTTTCAGCTATGAAAAACACTGATATGATTGAAAGAACTGCTGAAGGAAAAGAAAAAAATGGAGTTAATACAGGTTGGCATGTTATAAATCCAGTTAATGGTGAAGAGGTTTCATTATGGATAGGAGACTATGTTTTAATGAACTATGGAACAGGAGCTGTAATGGCTGTTCCAGCACATGATGATAGAGACTTTGCTTTTGCAAAAAAATATGAATTACCAATTAAGGTTGTTATAAATCCAGTTGATAAAAAAACAAAAGAAGAGATTGAAATTGTTGCAGAAGAGATGGAAAATGCTTTTGTAGGAACAGGTATAATGACAAACTCTTCTGAATTTAATGGGATATCTTCAAAAGATGCAGTTACAAAAATAGCTGAATATGTTGAAGCTAATAATTACGGAGAAAGAACAGTAAAATATAGATTAAAAGATTGGGGAGTTTCAAGACAAAGATATTGGGGAACACCTATTCCAGCTTTATATTGTGAGAAGTGTGGAGTTGTAATGGAAAAAGATGAAAATCTTCCAGTACTGTTACCAACAGATGTTGAATTTACAGGAAATGGTAACCCGATTGAAACTTCAGAAAGCTTTAAACATGCGGTTTGTCCTTGTTGTGGAGGAGAAGCGAGAAGAGATACAGATACTATGGATACATTCGTGGATTCATCATGGTATTTCTTAAGATATTGTGATCCTAAGAATACGCAACTACCTTTTGCAAAAGAGATAGTTGATGGATGGTCTCCTGTAGACCAATATATCGGAGGAATAGAGCACGCAGTAATGCACTTACTATATTCAAGATTCTTCCATAAAGTTTTAAGAGACTTAGGTCTTTTATCAACAAACGAACCTTTTAAAAGACTATTAACTCAAGGAATGGTTTTAGGACCATCATACTATTCAGCTGCAGAGAATAGATTCTTGTATGCAGAAGAGGTTGAAGTTAGAGGAACTCAAGCTTTCTTAAAAACAACAGGGGAAGAACTTCAAGTAAAAATAGAAAAAATGTCAAAATCTAAAAATAATGGTGTAGATCCAGAAATTATGATCACTAAATATGGAGCTGATACTACAAGATTATTTATAATGTTTGCGGCTCCACCAGAAAGAGAATTAGAGTGGAATGAAAATGGACTTGCTGGAGCAGCTAGATTCTTAAATAAAGTATGGAGACTTGTACTTGAAAATAAGGAATACTTAGCAAATAAAGATGAGATCGATTATTCAAAACTAAGCAAAGAAGATAAAGCGTTAGTTAGAAAACTACACCAAACAATAAAGAAAGTAACAGATTCAATAGAAGCAGATTACCATTTCAATACTTCTATAGCAGCAACAATGGAACTATTAAATGAAATGCAAGACTTTAGAACTCAAATACTTGGAACAGATAAAGAAACTCCTGAATCGAGAAAGGTATTTAGAGAGGCTATGGTAAATGTTGTAATTATGTTATCACCATTTACACCTCATTTCTGTGATGAATTATGGGAAGAGATGGGAAATCAGGGTAATTTATTCTTTGAAGCTTGGCCAATACATAGAGATGAATTAACAATAGCTGATGAAATTGCTGTAGCAGTTCAAGTAAATGGAAAATTAAGAGGAACTTTAGAAGTAGATAGAAATATTGCTAAAGAAGATTTAGAAAAACAAGCTCTTGAAATAGAGAATGTAAAGAAATTTATAGAAGGACAAACAGTTGTAAAAATAATTGTTGTTCCTGGAAAAATAGTAAATATAGTTGTAAAGTAAGTATAAAAAAAGAGATTGAGGATTTCAATCTCTTTTTTACTTTTTAAATTTGTCCCAAAATTTAGGTTTTTGAGCCTGTTTCATTTTTTTCTCTTCGGCTTGTTCTCTATGGTAATTTGACCAATTTGGATTATTTTTCATATTTTGTTTCATTTGCTTCATATAGTTATAAGTTGCTTTAGTATTTCTATACTTTGTTATAAAATTTTGTTTTATATCTTTGAAAGTTTGAAATATGCCTTCAAAAAATCCTGTAATTGTTCTGATAAATCTTTTGAAATGATTGAATTTATAGATTTCTTTACAGTTAGGACATCTGTACTTAGCAACTTTATCCATAATTTTCATTTTACTCTTGCACTTAGGGCAGGTAATAATAATTTTTTTCATGATTGAAAATCCTCCTGGTTATTATAAATTTCTGTGATTAGATTTTCATATATCAAACTATAATCAAGAGTTAAGTCATTCCAAATCTCTTCAGATTTTACCCCTTGTGAAACTAACATATAAAAACCATTTTCAAATTTTTTAAAACATTGTTTAGCAATCTTTAAAAAAAGTGTTTCTTTTGGATTATATATCAAATCCAATACGAAGTCAAAATTTTGAATGACTTGTCTTTTAACAGGAGAACTTTCAATGTTTGGAAAAGTCCCTATAGGTGTGGCATTAACAAGTAAAAATCCTGAAGTTTCTAAAAGATCATTATACGAAATAACAGAGATATCTTTAAACTCTAATTTAGCTTTATCTAAATCTCTAGATACTATGGCAGGGATACCACCTAAATCTAAAATAGCTTTGTTGACAGCTTTAGCAGCTCCGCCACTCCCTAAAATAACCACTTTTTTATTTTTTAAAAGTAATCCCATTTTCTTAAATGTTTCAATTAAACCAAAGTAATCAGTATTATATCCCTTTAGTTTTCCATTTTCTAGTTTTATACAATTAACAGCGTTCATACTTTTAGCTTCTGGAGATAACTCATCCAAAAATTTTATTATAGTTGTTTTGTAAGGAACAGTGACGTTAATTCCATGAATTGTATTTGTTTTTATTTTTTCTAAAATATCAGGAATCTCACTTTCTTTTACATCGTAAATGTTATACTCAGCATCAATATTATAAACTTCAAAAATATTTTTGTGTAGAATTGGAGAAAAAGTATAAGAAATATTTTTTCCTAAAATACCAAATTTTTTCATAAAAACCACCTCTTTTTAAATTATAATATTATTTTTTTTAATAAACAATGATATTATTAAATATATAGTTGTAATATAAAAATATAGGAAGGAGTTATGGAAAAGTGGAGGAATTAAAAGATTTAAATAAATTTAAAATATTTAAAAATATATCTCAAAGCGAAATAGAAAAATTATTGTTAGAAATAAACTTTAAGATAGAAAAACTGAATAAAAATGATTCTTTTTTATTTAGGGGAGAAGAGTTAAATGGGATGTATGTTGTCATTGATGGAGAATTAAGTGCTGAAATGCTAAAAGAGAGTGGAGAAATACAAAAGATAGAAAATTTGAAACAGGGAGATATAATAGCATCAGCTTTTATTTTTGGTGAAAAAAATATTATTCCTGTAGATTTAATAGCGTTAAAGAATACTTTGATTTTACATATAGATAAAAGAAATCTTTTGAAGTTGTTTAAACTTAACAATTTAGTTTTAGTTAATTTTCTGGATGAAATTTCGAATAGAACACAATTTTTATCAAATAGAATTTGGAAAAATTTTAATAAAAAAAGTATAAAAGAGAAAGTATTGGATTATATATTAGAAAACACTCAAGGAGAAACAGTTGTATTTAAACATTCAATAAAAGAATTAGCAGAAATATTTAATATTAGTAGACCTTCATTATCTAGAGTTATTGGAAATTATGTTGAGTTAGGAATATTGATTCGTGTTAAAAAAAATATTTTCAAAATTAATAAAAAAAACATTGACAGGATGTAAAATTTGTGATAATATACTTCTTGTAGCGGGAACAACCGCACAGCAAACAGAAGGACATTAACAACCGAATAGAGAAAATAGTCAGAAAGTTGCGAAAGC
>JAVWUC010000016.1:0-32813 GCA_036667395.1 Cetobacterium sp.
TGTTGTCGCTGGTTCGAGTCCAGCAAGAAGCGCCATTTTTTTATTTTTTGTAAAATTATAAAAAATAAAAAGGGGAAAATAATGAAAAATAAATTAGCAGCATTATTATTTGGATTATCACTAGCTACTTTTGGAGCTGAAAATTTTGAGTTAGGATTACTTTCACCTACTCAATTATATGGTCCTCAAACAAGTGTAAAAGGAATAAGATTAGGGCTTCTTTATACTGAGAATCAAAATGTAGAAGGACTAGATATAAATATTATAGCTAATAAGAAACAAAATTTTAAAGGTTTATCTATAGGATCTTTCTATGATAGAACTGAGGGGAACTTTGTAGGAGCTAAATTAGGATGGTTTTTCTTACCAATAACATTTAATAGTGTTGGTGGAAATATGACAGGGGTTCAATTTGGACTTGTAAATATGGTAGAGAAAGATACAAAAGGTGTTCAAGTAGGAGGAGCAAACTTTACTAGAACTGCAACAGGAGCTCAATTAGGATTCTTTAACAAAGCAGATAGAATTAAAGGACTTCAATTTGGATTCGTAAACATGGCAGAAAACCTTCAAGGTTTACAAATAGGGCTTGTAAATATGGCAGATAATAGTGAAATATTTGAAGTTCTTCCAATTCTGAACTTTAATTTCAATTTTTAGTTAATCTTCTAAATTGACAAAATCACGAAAGTATGATACAATACTTTAGTTATTATAACGGATATTCCGCTTTAATGGGAATATTAAATGAATATTCAGGAGGCAAAAATGAAAGAAAAATTAATTCAATTAGTAGAGCAAAACTACTTAAGAAACGACATTCCAGCATTCAAAGCTGGAGACACTATCGGAGTTTACTACAAAGTAATCGAGGGTAACAAAGAAAGAGTTCAGTTATTCGAAGGTGTAGTAATCAGAGTAAATGGTGGAGGAATCGCTAAGACTTTCACAGTTAGAAAAGTAACTGGAGGAATCGGAGTAGAAAGAATCATACCTGTAAACTCTCCTATGATCGACAAAATCGAAGTATTAAAAGTTGGAAAAGTAAGAAGATCAAAACTTTACTACTTAAGAGAACTTTCTGGAAAGAAAGCAAGAATCAAAGAAATCAGAAGATAGTACTTCAAAAGCTAAGGGAGAACAATTCCTTAGCTTTTTTCTTTTTTTTGTGATAAAATATAGTTAAATTGACCAAGGGAGTGAGAGGATGAGCAGAGAGAATTTAATAATTAATAGTATTTTTTATGTAGTATTAACGGCATTTTTTATCTATATATTTGTGAAAGAAAAAAAAATAGTAGCAAAAATAGATGAAAAAAGAACAAAATTTGAAGATAAAGTTGTAAAAAAACTTAAAATTCAAGGTAAAACTTCAGAAAAAATAGTAAGAAAATTTATAAAAATAACTGAAAGTTTAGGAAGTGCATTAATTTTAGTATTAATTATTCAAAAATTTTATATAGGAAACTTCTTAGTTCCAACTGGATCAATGATTCCAACTATAGTTCCAAAAGATAGACTTTTTGGAAATATGGTCATATATAATTTTAAAGCTCCACAAAGAGAGGATATAATAGTATTTAAGGAACCTATTGAAGACAAAGTATTATATACTAAAAGATTGATGGGGCTTCCTGGAGAAAAAGTTCAGATAAAATATGACAGATTATTTGTAAATGGACAAAAGATATCAGATAGAGAGTATACTCCTTTAGGAGAATTAAGTTATAATGAGTGGGTTATACCTAAAAAAGGTGATACTATCAAAATAGTACCCGGACAAAACTATAATGAAACTTTTTCAAATCAAAATATAGATATAGCTAAGGTTCAGAGTTTATTAAAAGAAAACACAGGATATGTATCTCAATTACTACCAGATATGAAGTTTTTTGTTAACGGAGTTCAAACAGGGATGATTTTAGATTATATTCATGATGAGAATGTTGTAAATACTTTATTAAAAGGAGAAACAGTAGAAAAAGTATTGGATGAAGACTACTATTTAGCTTTAGGTGACAATACAAATGGAAGTTATGATTCAAGAATGTGGGGATTTGTAAAAGATAGCAGAATAAAAGGAAAAGCTTTTGTTAGATTTTGGCCTTTAAATAGAATAGGATTGTTGAAGTAATGCAAGTGGATATAGTAAAAGAATTAAACCCTTTAGTGATAGAAGAGTTAGCAAGATTAGAAAAAGAAATTTTTCATGAGAGTTATTATTCAGTCGAAATACTAAAGGATATGGTAAAAAGTGAAGATTATAAAATTTTAATAGTAAAGGAAGAAGTAGTACAAGGATATTTGATACTACATGATTCTTATGATGTTTTTGAAATAATGAAAATAGCTGTAAGAGAAGAATTCCGAAAAAGAGGGATAGCAGAAAAATTAATCCAAACTTATTTCACTTTAGAAGAAAAAAATCTTTTATTAGAAGTGAGAGAGAGCAATACTATTGCTCAAAAATTTTATAAAAAACTAAAATTTGAAGCAATTGGAAAAAGAAAAAATTATTATCCAAATGGAGAAACTGCTATTTTAATGTTATTAGAAATTAATTAATATATATTTTAGGAGGACAAATTAGTGAGTAGAGATATTTATTCAAACCCATTAGCAGAAAGATATAGTTCAAAGGAGATGCTAGAAACATTTTCACCAAAGTTTAAATTTTCAACATGGAGAAAACTTTGGTATGCTTTAGCAGAAACTGAAAAAGAGTTAGGATTAGATATAACTGATGAGCAATTATCAGAGATGAAAGCAAATATTCATAACATAGATTATGATTTAGCAAATGAAATGGAAAAAAAGTTTAGACATGATGTTATGGCACATGTGCATACGTTTGGAACAGCAGCTCCAAAAGCGATGCCAATAATACACTTAGGAGCAACAAGTGCTTTTGTTGGGGATAACACAGACCTTATTCAAATAAAGGAAGCTTTAGAAATTACAAAAAAGAAAATGGTAAACGTAATAGATGGTTTAGCTAAGTTTTCAGCTGAGTATAAAGATTTACCTACGTTAGGATTCACACATTTCCAAGCTGCACAGTTAACAACAGTAGGAAAAAGAGCAACTTTATGGTTACAGAGTTTACTTTTAGACTTAGAGGAGTTAGAATTTAGACAAAATACTCTTAGATTTAGAGGAGTAAAAGGAACAACAGGAACTCAAGCAAGTTTCCAAGAGTTATTTAATGGTGATTTTAAGAAAGTTAAAGAGTTAGATGAAAAAGTTGCAGAAAAAATGGGATTCAATAAAAGATTTTTAGTGACAGGACAAACTTATGATAGAAAGATAGATTCTGAAGTATCAAATCTTTTATCAAATATAGCTCAATCAGCACATAAATTTACTAATGATTTAAGACTTCTTCAGCATTTAAAAGAGATTGAAGAGCCGTTTGAAAAAAATCAAATAGGATCATCTGCGATGGCTTATAAAAGAAATCCTATGAGAAGTGAAAGAATTTCATCTCTTGCAAAATTTGTAATTGCATTACAACAGAGTACAGCAATGACAGCGTCAACACAGTGGTTTGAAAGAACTCTTGACGATTCAGCTAATAAAAGATTAGCACTACCTCAAGCTTTCCTAGCAGTAGATGCAATTTTAATTATATGGAAAAATATTTTAGAAGGATTAGTTGTTTATCCAAAAATGATAGAAAAACATATAATGGCTGAATTACCATTTATGGCAACAGAGTATATCATAATGGAAGGTGTTAAAAGAGGTGGAGATAGACAAGAACTTCATGAGCTAATAAGAGTTCACTCTATGGAAGCTGGAAGAAATGTAAAAGTTGAAGGATTAGAAAACGATCTGATTGAAAGAATACTTAATGATGATTCATTTGATATAGATAGAGATAAACTGATGGAGATTTTAGATCCTAAAAACTTTATTGGATTTGCACCAGAACAAGTAACAGACTTCTTAATGTCAGAAGTTAATCCAATATTAGAAAAATATAAGAATTTATTAGGAATGGATGCAGATTTAAAGGTATAGATATGACAGATAAAAGAAGAAGGTACCTAACAGCATTTGTACTTCTAGCACTGTATTTATCACTGATAGAAACATTAATACCTAAACCTTTTCCTTGGATGAAATTAGGATTAGCTAATATAGCGACAATTATTGCGTTAGAAAAGTTTGATGAAAAGATGGCAATAGAGATTTTACTTCTTAGAATTTTTATTCAAGGGATGATGTTAGGAACACTTTTTTCACCAAGTTTTATAATAAGTTTGATTTCAGGAGGGGCTAGTACCCTCTTGACCATTCTATTATTTAGGTATAGAAGAAATTTATCATTGATAGCTATATGTATTGCGGGAGCTTTTGCACATAATGTAACACAATTGATAGTGGTTTATTTTTTATTGTTCAGAAATATCAGTATAATGAGTAAATCAATATTTATATTTATTTGGGGATTTTTATTTATGGGATGTATTTCAGGATTTGTTACTGGTATTATATGTGAAAAATTACAATTAAGAAGGGAGAGGGGAAAATGAGAAAATATTTTGGTACAGATGGAATAAGAGGCGAAGCTAACAGAGAATTAACTGTTGAGTTAGCTCTAAAATTAGGATATGCATTAGGGCATACATTGAAAGAAAAATATCCTGAAAAAAAGAGAATAAGAGTAATAATGGGATCAGATACAAGAAGATCTGGTTATATGTTGAGATCGGCATTAACAGCAGGATTAAACTCTATGGGGATAAATATAGATTTTGTGGGAGTAATTCCTACTCCAGGAGTGGCGTATTTAACACAAAAAAGTTCAGCGAAAGCAGGGATAATGATATCAGCATCACATAATCCAGCTAAAGATAATGGAATAAAAATATTTTGGGAAGATGGACATAAACTTCCAGATGAAGTGGAATTAGAACTAGAAAAGCTAATGGATAATGTAGAGGAAATAACTAAAGATCCAATAGCAGGAGACGAGGTTGGAAAGTTTACTTATGCAGAGGATGAGTATTATCTATATAGAGATCATATAATATCAACTGTATCTGGAGATTTTTCAGGTATGAAAATAATTTTAGATGCTGCAAATGGCTCTGCTTACAGGGTAGCTAAAGAGGTATTTCTAGCTTTGGGTGCCGAAATTGTTATAATAAATGATGCTCCAAATGGAAAAAATATAAATGTAAGATGTGGATCAACTCATCCTGAAATTTTATCAAAAGTTGTAATGGGATATGAAGCAGATTTAGGGTTAGCTTATGATGGAGATGCAGATAGACTTATAGCTGTTGATAAAAATGGAAATATTGTAGATGGAGATAAAATTATTGCTGTTTTAGCTTTAGGAATGAAAGAAAGAAATGAACTTGCAAATAATCAAGTAGTAACGACAGTAATGAGTAATATGGGATTTGAAAATTATCTATCAAATAAAGGAGTAGAGCTAATAAGAGCCAATGTTGGAGATAGATATGTCCTTGAAAAGATGAAGGAATTAAAAATAAATATCGGTGGAGAACAGTCAGGGCATATTATTTTAACTGATTTTGGAACTACAGGGGATGGAGTTTTAACATCAGTAAAATTAGTTGAAGCTATAAGAGATTCAAAAAAATCATTAGATGAACTTGTAAATGAGATAAAAGATTGGCCACAGTTACTTATAAATGTAAAAGTTTCAAATGAAAAAAAGAATCTTTGGAATAAGAATGAAAATATAGTAAAATTTATAGAAGAAAAAGAAGAAGAGATGAAAGGTCTAGGAAGAGTATTAGTTAGAACTTCGGGAACAGAACCTATTGTAAGAGTTATGGTAGAGGGAAAAGAGATGGAGTTAGTTGATAGAATAGCTAAGGAAATAGCTGTAGTTGTTGAAAAAGAACTAATATAGGAGTAGAAATGTATTATAAAAATTTTGCAAAAGTGTATGATAAATTTATGCAGCATTGCGATTATGATGAGTGGGCAAGTTTTGTAAAAGATTTAATTGTAGAATCTAAAGTTGAGGGTAAAAAATTATTAGATTTAGGATGTGGAACAGGAGAAACACTTATAAGATTAAAGGATGAGTTCGAATGCTCAGGATTAGATCTTTCAGGAGATATGCTAACAATTGCCAATAAAAAACTTAAAAATAAGGGAGTTAAGTTATTTTTAGGGGATATGAGAGAGTTTAATACAGGAGAAAAGTATGATATAATAATGTCTCTATTTGATACAGTTAATCATTTAACTTCTCTTGAAGATTTAGATGATTTAATGAAGTCGATAAAAGAAAATTTAAACCCTAATGGAATTTATATATTTGACGTAATAAACAGAGAGTTTATGGAAAAAATGTTTCCAGGAGGGGTTTATTATGATGATAGAAAAGATATGACTATAATTTGGGAGCACTTCCAAGAAGAGGAATTAGATGTAGTGGAAGCGGTATATTTTGTTAAAAATAGGGCTGGTCATTATGAAAAACTAAAAGAGGTGTATGAAAAAAGAATTTTCCAAGAGTTCGAAATTAGAAAAATTATTGAAAAAAACAATTTAAACTTGTTAAGTATTATTAAAAATGATAAAATAGCTGGGAAGAGATTTTTTTACGTGGTAAAAAAATAATTATATTGGGATGTGAAAGATATGATATTTTTTAATAAAGATTTTATGCACTATTTTTCACTACTAGGTTTTCTTGGGTTTGTGATAGTTGGAAATATAGGAATATTTATATTTTTATATAAACTCATAGAAAAATACTTTTTTAAAAGCACACCATTATTCGTATTATTTACAGTCATAGGGGTTTTTAGTGGCTTTTATAATGCCTATAATTTAATAATGAAAAAATAGGATTGAGTGATATATGGATGAATTAAAAAAAATAATAAGGCGTGGAATAATAACATCGATAGTAATTTTGATTTATGGAGTATTGTCTTTAAATAAATATGTCTATATTGGAATGTTCTTGGGTTCTGTTTTTTCGGTAGTTGGATTTTATATGATTTGTCTTGATGCAAAAGCAAGTCTAGCCTCTAATTCTCCATTTAAAGTAGGAGTAGTAGGTTATTTAAAAAGATACTTATTGTATGGAATATTTTTAGCAGTAGCTACAAAATATTACGGTTTTCCAATGTTAGTTAGTGGAGTTATAGGTTTATTAAGCATAAAAATTAATATACTTGCAATGACTCTATTTAACAATATAAAAAAGTTTAAATCTAAGCATTTAAAATAAACTATTGAAAGGAGGCGAAACTTATGAGAATAGGGCCAATACAATTTATAACACCCCCATTAGTAGAAGGACCTGCAATTATGTTTTATGTACCATTACCTCATTTTCTTCATCAAATTCCATTCGCAATGGAATATGCAGATGGGAAATTTGGATTACCAGTTACAATAACTGTAATAAGTACATGGTTTGTAATACTTGTACTAACTCTATTATTTAAAATGGGAACAAAAAAATTAGAAATGATTCCAGGAAGAGCGCAAGTTGTTGCTGAGTCGGTTTATGATTTTTTACATGGAATAATTCATCAGATGTTAGGAGGATGGACAGCAACATACTTTACGTACTTATCATCTCTATTTGTATTTATTTTAGGATGTAACTTACTTATGTTTGCACCAATTCCATGGGGCGGATTTGAAGACGGAGTATTTACTATAGCACCAGCTTTTAGAGCACCGACTGCAGATCTTAACACAACAGTTGCATTAGCAATGTTAACTACATTAACTTTTTTAGGAACAAGCATCAAATTAAATGGTATACTAGGATACTTTAAAGGACTTTTAGAACCAATGCCTTTTATGCTACCTATTAACTTAGTTGGAGAGTTAGCAAAACCAACAAATATTTCTATACGTTTGTTTGGAAATATGTTTGCGGGAATGGTAATAATGGGGCTTATTTATAAAGCAGCACCGATGGTTATCCCAGCACCGTTACACTTATATTTTGACATATTTAGTGGAGTAGTACAAAGTTTTGTATTCTTAATGCTAAGTATGGTATATATTCAAGGTTCATTAGGGGATGCTGAGTATCCCAATGAAAAATAGAAGCACTAACGAAATTAAATTTTAAAAATAACTAGGAGGTAAACAATATGGATTTAATGTTAGCAAAAACAATAGTATTAGCAGCATCAGCAATAGGAGCAGGATGTGGAATGATCGCTGGTATAGGACCAGGAGTAGGACAAGGATATGCAGCTGGTAAAGCAGTTGAGGCAGTAGCTAGACAACCAGAAGCAAAAGGAGATATCATTTCAACAATGGTACTAGGACAAGCAGTATCTGAGTCAACAGGTATCTACTCACTAGTAATCGCACTTATCTTATTATACGCTAACCCATTTGTAGGAATGTTAGGATAATAAAAAATAGTATTGAAAAAATAACTAAAGTAAAATAAACCAAATACTTTTAGGAAGGAGGTAGAACACTTGGCACCAACAAATATGCCTGCAGTATCGATTGATATTAATATGTTTTGGCAAATAATTAACTTCTTCATTTTAGTTTTTATATTTAATAAATACTTCAAGGCTCCATTACTAAGATTAATGGACTCTAGAAAAGAGAAGATAGCTGCAGAATTCTCGGAAGCTCAAAAAAATAAAGAGGAAGCGGCTTTAAAAAATAAAGAAGCTCAACAAATATTAAAACAAGCTAAAGATGAAGCTACTAAAATAGTTCAATTAGCTGAGAAAAAAGCCGATGAAAGAAAAGAAAATATAATTTCAGAAGCAAGTATTCAAAGAGATAAAATGCTTAAATCAGCTGAATTAGAAATTCAGAAAATGATGCATGCAGCTAAGAAAGAGCTAGAAGTTGAGATGAACGGATTAGCAGTTAAATTAGCTGAGAAAATTATAAAAGAGAATTTAGACTCTAACTTAGAAGCTGCCCTGGCTGATAAATTTATAGATGAGGTAGGGGGAGTAAAATGATAGGTAACCAGATTGGTAAAAGATATGCTGAAGCAATTTATTCGGTTGCTGAAGAAAAAAATGAAGTTAAATCAGTTTATGAAGTTTTAAACTCTGTAATGGAGCTTTATAAAAATGATGTTGATTTTAGAAACTTTATAACTCATCCTTTAATTAAAGAGAATGAGAAAAAAGAAACTTTAAAGAAAATTTTCTCGGATTCTGATGAAGGTATAGAAGTTCTTTTCTATATTTTAGAAAAAGGAAGAATTGCCCAAATTAGAGAGATAGTAGCAGAGTATGTAAAGATAGATTATTTAAAAAATCAAATTTTAGATGTAGAAGCTACTTTTGCTGTTGAATTAACAAATGAGCAAAAAGAGAAACTTTCTAAAAATCTTGAAATAAAAACAGGTAAAAAGATAAAGCTAGTAGTTAATGTTGATAAAACTCTTATTGGTGGAGGAATTATCAAAATAGGGGACGAAATAACAGACGGAAGTATCCGTAGACAGTTAGAGACTCTAACACAGAAATAAAAACTACTTGTAAAATTAGGAGGTGTAATCAGTTGAAAATCAGACCAGAAGAAGTAAGTAATATAATCAAAACTGAGATCGAGAATTACAAAAAGAGTCTTGATGTCAAAACTTCAGGTTCTGTATTAGAAGTAGGAGACGGTATTGCGAGAATCTACGGACTAAGCAGTGCAAAAGCGGGAGAGCTTTTAGAGTTTCCTAACGGAATAACAGGAATGGTTCTAAACCTAGAAGAAGACAACGTTGGAGCTGTTATACTAGGTGACTATACAAAGATTAAAGAGGGAGATGAGGTTAAAGCAACAGGAAGAATCGCATCAGTACCTGCTGGAGAATCTTTATTAGGAAGAGTTGTAAATGCTCTAGGAGAGCCAATTGACGGTAAAGGTGAAATGAAGTTTGAGAAGTACATGGAAGTTGAGAGAAAGGCCTCAGGAATTATCTCAAGAAAGCCAGTATCTGAGCCACTACAAACAGGAATCAAATCAATAGATGGAATGGTACCTATCGGTAGAGGACAAAGAGAACTTATAATAGGAGATAGACAAACTGGTAAAACAGCAGTTGCTATCGACGCTATTTTAAATCAAAAAGGAACAGGAGTAAAATGTATCTATGTTGCGATTGGTCAAAAGAGATCAACAGTAGCACAAATCGTTAAGAGATTAGAAGATGCAGGAGCTATGGAGTATACTATAGTTGTTGCAGCAACAGCTTCTGAATCAGCTCCTTTACAATATTTAGCACCATATTCAGGAGTAGCTATGGGAGAATACTTCATGGATAAGGGAGAGGCAGTTTTAATAGTTTATGATGATCTTTCTAAACACGCTGTTGCGTACAGAGAGATGTCTCTATTACTTAAGAGACCACCTGGAAGAGAAGCTTACCCAGGAGACGTATTCTATCTTCACTCAAGACTTCTTGAGAGAGCTGCAAAATTATCAGATGAATTAGGTGGAGGATCAATAACAGCTTTACCAATCATCGAAACTCAAGCAGGAGACGTATCAGCGTATATTCCTACAAACGTTATTTCGATAACAGATGGACAGATATTCCTAGATGCTCAATTATTTAACTCAGGATTCAGACCAGCGATCAACGCCGGAATATCTGTATCAAGAGTTGGAGGATCTGCTCAAATAAAAGCTATGAAACAGGTTGCTGCTAAAGTTAAGTTAGAATTAGCTCAATATACTGAGTTATTAACATTCGCACAATTCGGATCTGACTTAGATAAAGCAACTAAAGCTCAATTAGAGAGAGGACATAGAATTATGGAAGTTTTAAAACAACCACAATATAGTCCATATCCAGTAGAAGAGCAAGTAGTTTCTTTCTATACAGTAATCAATGGATTCTTAGATGATATTGCTATCTCTGATGTTAGAAGATTTGAGAGAGAGTTACTTACTGAGATGAGAAACACGACTACAATTTTAACTGAAATCGTTGAGAAGAAAAGCTTAACAAAAGAAATTGAAGCTAAAATTGAAGAGGCTATTGCAGCATTTAAAAAGAATTTTAATTAAAGAGAGGTGGGAAAATGGCTGGAACTAGAGAAATAAAAAATAGAATTAAAAGTGTTCAGTCTACTCACCAAATTACAAAGGCCATGGAAATAGTTTCTACAACTAAATTCAAGAAATTTTCTACGATAGTAGCTCAATCTAGACCGTATTCAGAAAGTATAGCAAATATTTTACAAAATATAGCTGCAGGTGTTAAAAGTGAAAAACACCCACTTTTTGATGGTAGAGAAGATGTAAAAAAAGTTGGAATTATTGTTATGTGTTCAGATAGAGGACTAGCAGGAAGTTTTAACAGTAATACATTAAAAGCACTAGAAAGATTAAAAAATGAAAATAGTGGGAAACAGGTCTCTGTAATTGCAGTTGGAAGAAAAGCAAGAGAATACTGTGCTAAGAGAGATTATGATGTTAAAGCTGAATATACTCAACTTATACCAGAAACAATGTTTGATAAAGCTAAAGAAATTAGTGAAAATATTGTTGAATATTACTACAATAACATATTTGATGAAGTTTATGTAATATATAATAAGTTCGTATCAGCATTAGTAAGTGATCTTACAGTAAGAAAATTAATTCCTATTGAAAGAGCTGAGGGAAGCGAGAACAAAGCTTATATATTTGAGCCAAGTCCAGAAGAGATATTATCATCTCTTTTACCTAAGTATCTGAATATAGAATTATATAAAGCTTTACTTGATAACACTGCAAGTGAGCATTCTGCAAGAAAAAATGCAATGAAAAGTGCAACGGATAACGCTGAAGATATGATTAAAGGATTAACTTTAGAGTACAATAGAAGAAGACAAGCTTCAATAACTCAAGAAATATCAGAGATTGTTGGTGGAGCAGCAGCGTTAAATTAAGAAAAATGAGGAGGCAATAGTGGAAAACAAAGGAACCCTTACACAAATAATAGGTCCTGTTGTAGACGTAGTATTTAATGATAAATTGCCAGATATTTACAACGCTTTAAAAGTTAAATGCGAAGATGGAAAAGAGTTAGTTCTTGAAGTTCAGCAACACTTAGGAAATAACGTTGTAAGAACAGTAGCAATGGATGCTACTGAAGGTCTACAAAGAGGAATGGAAGTAATAGATACAGGAGCTGCTATAACAGTTCCAGTAGGAAAAGCAGTTTTAGGAAGAATTCTAAACGTGCTAGGAGAGCCAGTTGATGAAGCTGGTCCAGTAACAACAGAGGAGCATTTACCTATACATAGAGAAGCTCCAAACTTTGATGAGCAAGGAACAGAAGTAGAAATATTCGAAACTGGAATTAAGGTAATTGACCTTCTTGCACCATATATCAAAGGAGGAAAAATCGGTCTATTCGGAGGAGCTGGAGTAGGAAAAACAGTTCTTATAATGGAGCTTATCAACAACATAGCTAAAGGACACGGAGGATTATCTGTATTCGCAGGTGTTGGAGAAAGAACTAGAGAAGGAAGAGACCTTTATGATGAGATGAGAGAGTCAGGAGTTATTGACAAAACATCTCTAGTTTACGGACAAATGAATGAGCCGCCTGGAGCAAGATTAAGAGTTGCTCTTACTGGACTAACAGTAGCGGAAAACTTTAGAGATAAAGAAGGGCAAGACGTTCTTCTATTTATCGATAATATATTCAGATTTACTCAAGCTGGAGCAGAGGTTTCTGCCCTATTAGGAAGAATACCTTCAGCGGTTGGATACCAGCCAACACTAGCTTCAGAAATGGGTAAATTACAAGAGAGAATTACATCGACTAAATCTGGATCAATAACATCAGTACAAGCTGTATACGTACCAGCAGATGACCTTACTGACCCAGCACCAGCGACAACATTCGCTCACTTAGATGCAACTACAGTTCTTTCAAGAAGAATAGCATCTCTAGGAATATATCCTGCAGTTGACCCACTTGATTCAACATCTAAAGCTCTAGATCCAGCTATCGTTGGAAATGAGCACTATAATGTTGCAAGACAAGTTCAAGAGATACTTCAGAGATATAAAGAACTTCAAGATATTATTGCAATCCTAGGAATGGATGAGCTTTCTGATGAAGATAAGCAAACAGTTTCTAGAGCAAGAAAGATTGAAAGATTCTTCTCTCAACCATTCGCAGTTGCTGAGCAATTTACAGGAATGGAAGGAAAATATGTTCCAGTAAAAGAGACAATTAGAGCTTTCAAAGAGATTATCGATGGTAAGCATGATGCTCTTCCAGAACAAGCATTCCTTTATGTTGGAACAATTGAGGAGGCAATAGCTAAGGGAAGAGACCTTATGAAGGGAGCTGAGTAAATATGGCAAACTCTTTTAAGCTAGAGCTAGTAACACCTTTAGAAAAAATTCTATCACAAGAAGTTAATTTTGTAATGATTAGAACAACAGAAGGAGATATGGGAATATTACCTAATCACTCACCATTTGTTGCTGGATTATCTACAGGAGAAATGAAGGTTAGAGTTAATGGGCAAGAGAATTTTTACTATGTATCTGGAGGATTTCTTGAAATCTCTAACAATGTAGTAACAATTTTAGCAGATGAAGCTATGGACGTTAAGGATATAGATCTTGAAGCTGCTAGAAGAGAAGCTCAAATTGCCAAAGAAAAACTTGAAAAATTAGCTGAGGATATAGATTTTGCAAATGTGCAAAAAACTTTAACTCAAGCATTAACAAAAGTTAAAATAGCTGAAAAAATGTTATAATAACTTTTAAATAAAAAGACTGATTAGAGATCTCTAATCAGTCTTTTCTTTTAAGTTAATTGTAAATTTAAAAATACTGTTGTCTATATTTAAATTATAATCTAATTTATGCAATTCTAGAATTTTTTTAACTAAAGATAGCCCCAATCCACTTCCTTCAATTTTTTCATTTGCAGAACTACAATCTCTATAAAAAGGCTGAAAAAGATCTTCAACACTGCCTTTTAATTTATATAAGATTACGTTTTCAAAAGATATAGAGGTATCATTTAAAGTAATTTCAACGTTGCTGTTGTCTGGAGAGTACTTTAACATATTTTGTATGAGGTTATTAACAGTAATTTTAAAAAGATTATAATCTCCCTTTATAATAGATTTGGAAAGATTCAATTTTATATCAATATTTTTTTCAAACTCTAAATAGTCATACTGCTCAATAGATGATAAAATTAAAGTTTCTAAATTAATCTCTTCAGATTTTAGTTTATAATCAGGTGAATTTATTTTGGATAAAGTTAATAAACTTTCAGTTAAAGATCTCATTTCAAGAGATTTTTCAAGCATAATTTTATAATATTCTTTTTTATTCTTTTCATCAACACTATCTCTAGCAAGTGCTTGAGAGTAAAGGCAAAGAACAGAAATTGGTGTTTTTAATTCATGAGAAGCATTAGAAACAAATGATTTTAAATTTTCAATAGCAATAGAAAGCTCTTGAGACATGTCATTTAAACTATAACTTAGCTCTTCTATTTCATCTCCACTTTTAATTATAATGTTTTCAGGATATTCAAGTTTAGCAATTTTTTGAGCATTAGTTTTTAGATGTGTAATATTTTTTGTTACTTTTCTAGAAAAGATCGACACCAAAATACTACTGATTAAAAGAGAAACAAGCGCTGTAAAAATATTAAAAATAAACATATCGTGAACATGTTCTGCTAAAACTGCTAGAGAGCTTCTGATACTTAGAAGATAACCATTAGGAAGCTTCTCATAGTACCTTAAGAACATTACGCCAGAAGATCCATCCATCTCTCTCATTTTAAAAACAGATTCATTAATTTTTAAAGAGTTGTATATCTTTTTTGAACTCATCATATGCATTCGATTATTTTGTATAGATGTTAAATCTATTTTGACTCCATAGCTATCTTGAGCAAATTGAATATAATAATTTAACTTTTCTTTGTCATCCATATTTTTTACAATTTGATTTCTAACATTAATAATATTATTTTTTTTCCTATAAATATAAAATTTATCAAAAAATATCAAGTTAAAAGAAAATCCAATAATAATAGTTAAAAAAACTACCCCTATTGTCAATAGGAATAGTTTTTTAAAGAAATTTAGTTTTATTGGAAAATTAATCTGTTTTAAAGACATATCCAACCCCTCTTACACTTTTTATATATGAATCACAAGGACCCAATTTTTTTCTTAATCTTTTAACGATTGTATCAACAGCTCTTTCATCTCCAAAGAATTCAAAGCCCCAAACCTCATTTAAAAGAGTGTCTCTAGAAAAAATTATATTTTGATTTCTTAATAAAAATTCTAAAAGTTGAGCCTCTCTTCTAGGAAGAATATATTCTTCTTCAGGATTTGTAAGCTTGTATGTGTTGAAATCAAAGGTTATACCTTCAACTTTAAAGAATGTAGTATTTTCTAATTTAAATATTTTTTTTAATTTTATGGTAAGAAGTTTTGGAGTAAAGGGCTTGGTGATATAATCATCAGCCCCTAACTCAAGTCCTTTTATTTCATCAAATTCACTATCTCTTGCAGTAACCATTATTATTGGGACTTGTGAGATAGCCTTTATCTGTTTACAAATATCCCATCCGCTCATTCCAGGAAGATTTATATCTAACAATATAACATCTGGTTTCTCTGTATAGAAACTGTCTAAAGCCTGATCTCCTCTTGTGATTATAACGGTTGAAAACCCATCCTTAATCAAAGAGTCAGAAATTACTTTAGCAAGGGAAATTTCATCTTCAACAATAAGAACCTTTTTCATAGATCACACCTTAACTATGTTTGTGCTCAAAAATAACGCTGATAGGAGTTCCTTCAAATCCGAAAGCTTCTCTAAGTTTATTTTCAATATATCTTCCATAAGAGAAGTGAACAAGATCAGGATAGTTACAGAATAAAACGAACTTCGGAGGTGCTGTAGCAGCCTGCGTAGCATAGTTGATTTTAACAACTCTACCTTTTCTTGTAGGTGGCTTATTCATGATTACAGCTTCACTTATAACAGTGTTTAGTAATCCCGTTGAAACTCTTTTGTTGTATTCAGCAAATACAGCTTCAGAGTGCTCTAGTAATTTTGTAGTTCTTTGTCCAGTTAAAGCCGAAACAAACTCAATAGGAGCATACGATAAGAATGGTAATTCAGCATATAATTCCTCTCTCATTTTTTTCATAGTATCATTTTTCTTATCAGGAATAGTATCCCATTTATTTATAACGATAATGATAGGTTTTTTCTCATCATGTGCAATACCAGCAATTCTTTTATCCTGCTCTGTTAACCCTTCGCTACCATCTATCATCCAAATACAAACATCTGCTCTTTTGATAGTTTTAATAGCTCTTAGTACTGAATAGTACTCTAAACTTTCTTCTACTTTAGATTTTCTTCTGATACCAGCAGTATCGATAAGAACATATTTATTTCCATCATATTCAATAAGAGTATCGATAGCGTCTCTTGTTGTACCTGCGATATCACTTACTATTGTTCTTTCTTCTCCAGATAATCTATTAACAAGAGATGATTTTCCAGCATTTGGTCTTCCAATAATAGCTAGCTTTAAACCGTCAACTTCTTCGTATTCCTCAACATGTTCATCAATTAAACTAACAACTAAATCAAGCATGTCTCCAAGGTTTACTTTATGTTCTCCAGAAATTGGAATTAAGTGCTCAAATCCAAGTCCCCAGAAATCATAAACATCATCTTGCTGAGCATGGAAGTTATCAATTTTATTAACACATAAAATTACAGGTTTTTTCTTTTTTCTTAATAAGTATGAAATCTCTTCATCTAATGGGTTAAGTCCATTTTTTCCATCAACAACAAAAAGTATAACATCAGCTTCGTTCATAGCAACCTCAGCTTGCTGCTTTATTTTAGTCATCATGAAATCATTATTTCTAGGCTCTAGTCCTCCTGTATCTACAAGAACGAACTCTTTTCCAGCCCATTCAGTTTCTCTGTACAGTCTATCTCTTGTAACTCCTGGTTGGTCGTCAACTATAGCGACTCTATCCCCAACCAATTTATTAAATAGTGTTGATTTTCCAACATTTGGTCTTCCAACGATTGCAACAATTGGTTTCAATTTAATACCTCCTAGTTTTATTGTTTTGAGTGATAATATCTTTTTGTTTTTGCTTTTTACCGTTGTCCTTTTCAACAAATAATTTTTGATTATTAAAAGGATTCATTTCGGTATAGTACATAAGTGTAGAATAAGTTGATGGAGTAGGAGTAAAAACTTGTACCTGCTCTGGACTTATTTTAAGTTCAGAGGATGCGAATCTTTTCAAATCTAACATATCTTTTTCGTTACACCCAGGATGAGCAGCAATAAGATAATAAGTTAAAAATTGTTTTTTATCATGTTTTTTATTTAACTCATAAAAACGATCTTTAAATTCTTTTAGCATGCTCTTTCCTTGTTTTCCCATAAGAGAAAGAATTTTATCCTCTGTATGCTCAGGAGCAATTTTCATTTGTCCTGAGATATGATCTTTTATAATTTCTTCAAGATACTTATCACCAAATTTATCATCATCTAAAATCATATCATATCTAATTCCAGATGCAATAAATATTTTTTTTATTTTATCAATTGATTTCAATTTTCTTAAAAGAGAAATCTGTTTTGAATGGTTTAATTTAAGTGCTGAACAAGTCTCAGGATAAAGGCATCTTTTATGAGAACAAGCTCCGTGATTAAGTTTTTTAGAACACTCTAGTTGATACATATTAGCAGTTGGTCCCCCAACATCGGAAATATTTCCTTTAAATCCTTTTAAACCTGCTAAATGTGTAACCTCTTTAATAATTGAATCTTCTGATCTAGACATAACGGTTCTTCCTTGATGCACAGCAATAGCGCAAAAATTACATTCTCCATAGCAACCACGATGCGTAGTTACAGAGTATTTAATTGTATCAAGAGCTTTAACATGTCCATCTTTTTTATAGAACGGGTGAACATCTCTTTCAAAATCAAGTCCGTATATATCATCCATTTCTTCAGCTGTAAAGCTTTCTGAAGGTGGATTTTGTATATAGTATCTATCAGCATTTTTTTGAGATATACCCTTAGCTGTGATAGGATCACAGTTATTATAGAAAAGTTCAAAAGCTTTAACAAAATTTTCTTTTTTTTCAAGGCACTCTTCATAAGTTGGAAGCTCTAAATAGTCTTTATGAGCTTCTTTAGAAATATATGCAAGCCCTCTTATATCTCTCCAATCTTTATTTGATTTAAGAGCATCAGCAAGAGCAAGCATTGATTTTTCTCCCATTCCATATGAAAGAATATCGGCTTTAGCATCAAAAAGAATAGGACGTCTAAGAGAGTTACTCCAATAATCATAATGGACAACTCTTCTTAAACTAGCCTCTATTCCACCTAAAACAATAGGAACAGGGCTATTTTTAAAGAAACGACGAATTAAGTTTGTATACTGTATAGTAGCTCTGTCAGGTCTTCTGTTATTAATTCCACCAGGAGTAAAATCGTCACTTTTTCTTCTTTTTTTAGTTGCAGTATAGTTAGCAACCATAGAGTCAACACAACCAGCAGAAACAGCCCAATATAAATTAGGAGCACCTAGTCTTGTAATATCTTTATCTGAATTAATATCAGGTTGTGCAATCACTCCAACTTTATATCCATGTTTTAGCAACCATTTACCGATAATAGCAGTACCATTATAAGAGGTATCAAAGTAAGTGTCTCCAGATATTAAAATAATATCTAGAGAATCCCAACCAAGCTTTTTAACCTCTTCCATTGTAGTAGGTAGAAACATTATTTATCACACTCCTTGAGAAGCAGCCATTAAGAAAGGAACAACTTGTTTCTTTCTAGAAACAACACCATCAACCCATGCAGTGTTGTTTGTTAAAGTTGTACGGAAACCTCTTTCAACAATAGTTGAGTCTCCAACAACGAGCAACATAGAACCAGCTTTTACAATATCTGTAATAACTAGAACTGATAGTTGATATCCATTTTGCTCATTTGTGTCAGCCATAACTTTTTCAAGAGCAGCTTGTTGATCTAAAACCCCTTTAACATCTACAGTATTAACTTGAGAAATAGCTAGTTTTATACCATTCATAGAGAATTCTTTTTGATCCATAGTTAAAATTTCATTTGGTGTTTTATCAGATAAAGAAGTACCTGCAATAAGCATTTCCATTCCATATTCTTCAAAGTTTTCAATACCAGCAATCTTTGATAATTCATTTACAGCTATGATGTCTTTTTCTGTACAAGTTGGAGATTTAAACATAAGAGTATCTGATAAAATAGCACTCATCATTAATCCAGCAATCTCTTTAGTTGGAACAATACCAGCTTCTTTATATAAGTCTAAGATTATAGTACAAGTACATCCTACAGTTTCAGCATTGATTTTAACTGGTTCGTTAGTTTCAAAACTACCAAATTTATGGTGATCAACAACTTGAATTATTTTAGCATCTTTTAGCCCAGCAACCGATTGTGTACTTTCGTTGTGGTCAACAAGAACAACTTTTTTTCTAGTAAAATTAATTAGATTTTTAGTTCTAATAGTTCCATAAACTTCACCATTTTTATCAATAACAGGGAAATTTGTTTGTGAAGATTCTTTCATAATGTCTTTAATATCTACAAGATAATCATCGATAGAGAAAGAATAGAATTTCTCATTGTTTAAAATTGATAATATAGAAACAGATTGAGAAATTAAAGGTATTGCTTTAAATAATGATTTATTAACTCTCAGAATAGGTGTTTTAGAATCTCTTGGTAAAATAACATCATCTTTGTCACAACAAAGGATAATCATTTTAGCACCTAGCTCAATTAAATCATCTATAGAATCAAGAAGTGTTGTTGTGATAACGATATCACCAGCAAGAAGATTTCTATATTCACTAACACCTTTTAAATTAGCTTCAATTTTTCCAGTAGGGTATTCACCACTAATAACTTCCCCTTCAAGAACATCTTTTAAGTTTTCATAAGTAGCGTAATATTTAGAGAAAAGGTCTGAGTAATCAATATTTAGATAAGCGTTAGCAATATCTGATATGTGAATCATACCTTTTAGATGATTTTTACTGTTTACAACAGGTAAGCTTGAAAAATTCTCTTCTGTCATAATCTCAAGAGCTTTCTTTAAAGAATCCTTGTGATTGATAGTTTTCTTTTCAATACGAGTAAGATCTGATATTTGAGCACTTACTGTTGAAAGTAGTTTTGGTGCATCTATGTTAAATTTATTTAAAACGAACTCAGTTTCCTTACTGATGTTTCCTAATCGGCACGCCTGTGCAGATTCTCCTTTTAATTCGTTCAGTTTAGCTAATGAAATTGCAGAACAGATAGAGTCTGTATCTGGATTTCTATGTCCAAAAATTAAAATTGGTTCCATGTAAAATACTCTCCTTTTTATTCATAAGTCTATTAATTATTTTATCATTTTTTTGAAAATAGAACAACAAAATCTTTACTTTTCTCATAAAAAAACACAAATAAAAAATAGGATTAATGGAATTATAGAAAATTAATGATTAATATGGTAAAATATTATAAAAGTTTTATAATTTAAAGAGGTGGAAAATATGAGACTAGTTGATACACATTGTCATTTAGATAATGAACAGTTTAATTTAGATAGAGAAGATGTTATAGAAAGAATAAAAGATAAATTAGAGTTTTGTGTAAATATAGGATATGACTTAAAAAGTTCAGAGGAAACTTTAAAATTGGCTCAAAAATATGATTTTGTTTATGGAGTAATCGGAGTTCATCCTACAGATATAACAGGTTATGATGAGAGCATAGAAAATAGATTAGAGGAGTTAGCTAAAGACCCTAAGATTGTTGCTATTGGAGAGATTGGATTAGATTATCATTGGATGACAGAACCTAAGGACGTCCAAAAAGATGGATTTAGAAAACAACTAGCTTTAGCAAAAAGAGTAAAAAAACCAGTAGTAATTCATACAAGAGATGCTATGGAGGATACAATTGAAGTATTGAATGAGTTTCCAGATATAGAGGGAGTAATTCACTGCTATCCAGGATCAATAGAGACTGCAAAGCAATTAGTAGATAGATTTTATTTAGGAATTGGCGGAACATTGACATTTAAAAATGCAAAAAAAACAGTGGCAGTGGTAAAGGATATTCCTCTAGATAGAATTGTGATTGAAACAGACTGCCCATACTTAACTCCAGAACCTTTTAGAGGGAAAAGAAATGAGCCAATATATGTTGAATATGTGGCACAAAAAATAGCTGAAATAAAGGGAGTTACATTAGAAGAAGTGGTAAAAGTAACTACAGAAAATGCAAAAAAATTATACGGGATAGTTTAGATCATGAAAGTACTTGGAATAGGAAATGATATAGTTGAAATATCAAGAATAGAGAAAGCACTATCAAAAAAGGGGTTTAAAGAGAGAGTTTTTACAATTGAAGAAATAACTCAATTGGATAAAAAAGGTGGAAAAATAGAAAGTTATGCTGGAAGATTCTCAGCAAAAGAAGCTATTTCAAAAGCTTTAGGAACAGGAGTCAGAGGGTTTAATTTAATAGATATTGAAATATTAAATGATGACTTAGGAAAACCTGTAGTGAAATTTTTAGGGGCTCTTAAGGAGAGAGGAAATAAACTAGATATACAACTCTCAATCTCTCATTGTAAAGAATATGCCACAGCTGTCGCTATTATTATAGAGATATAGAAAGGAAAAAAATGAAAGAGTTTTATGAAAAATTAGATGAATATATAGAGTTATTAGAAGATAAAAAAAATGATTATAAAATTTTATGTTTTGTTGTGGATGAATTGGGATATATTCCAGATGAAACTCTAGATTATATAGCTAAAAAGATAGATGTATTTAAATTTTCGTTAGAAGGAACAATAAAATTTTATCCTAAACTCCAAAAAGTTAGAACAAAACACTATGTACAAATTTGCATAGGAAGAAACTGTGTTCAAAAAGGTTTAAAAGAGAAAATTGAAGAGTTGAGAGGTAAGGTAGATTTTGTTATAGAGGAAAGAAACTGTTTAGGGCATTGTTCTAAACCTGCAAATCTTTCTATAGGAAATAAAAATTACAGATATAGTAGCTTATTAGAATTAGAAACGATTTTATTAAATTTAAAATAGTATTAGGAGGTTTTAATGGATATTTTAGAATTAAAAAGAGAATATGCTCAATTTAAGGAGCAAATAGAGGCAATCAGGAGGTCTCTTTGACTTAGCTGGCAGAAGTAGTAAGATAGCTAAGTTAGAAGAACAAACAATGAAAGAGGGGTTTTGGAATGACAAAGCCACTAGTGGTAAAATAATAAAAGAGATGAATGAAGAAAAAGATGTTGTTAGAGAGTTTGAAAATATAGAAACAATGTTTTTTGATGAAGAGATTTTAATAGATTTTGTAACTTCAGGAGAGGAAGACTTTGTTGAAGAATTAGAGGAAAAACATAATAAATTAGCTCATATGATAGAGAATTTTGATACTAAGATGCTTTTAGACGGAGAATATGATGGGAATAATGCCATTGTTACGATACACTCTGGAGCAGGTGGAACAGAAGCTTGTGATTGGGCGGATATGCTCTATAGAATGTATATGAGATGGTTCAATTCAAGAGGATTTAAAGTCACAGAGATGGATTATATGGCTGGAGATTCAGTAGGAATAAAATCAGTAACTTTATTAGTTGAAGGAACTAGAGCGTATGGTTATCTAAAAGGTGAAAAAGGGGTTCATAGACTTGTTAGAATTTCACCGTTTGATGCTAATAAAAAAAGACATACATCTTTCGCATCAGTTGATATAATGCCAGAAGTTGATGATACTATTGAGATTAATATTGATCCGGGAGATCTTAGAGTAGATACTTACAGAGCTTCAGGTGCTGGAGGACAGCACGTTAATATGACAGATTCAGCAGTAAGAATAACACATATACCATCTGGAGTAGTTGTAACATGTCAAAGAGAAAGATCACAGTTAAGTAATAGAGAAACTGCTATGAAACTTTTAAAATCAAAGTTATTAGAAATTGAAATGAAAAGAAAAGAGGAAGAACTTAAAAAAATTCAAGGAGAACAAAGCGAAATTGGATGGGGAAGCCAAATAAGATCATATGTTTTCCAACCTTATACTTTAGTAAAAGATCATAGGACTGCAGTTGAATCAGGAAACATAAGAGCAGTGATGGATGGAGATATTGATGATTTTATAAATGGGTATTTAAGATGGAGTAAAAATAAAAACTAATAACTCATCTTGAAATTATTATTTATATGGATTATAATATAGGATACAAATTACAAAAAAGGGAGAGATTATAATGGAAAGAAGAGTAAGAACAAGAATCGCGCCTTCTCCAACAGGAGACCCACACGTAGGAACAGCCTATATTGCGTTATTCAACTTAGCTTTTGCTTATAAAAATGGCGGAGACTTTATATTAAGAATAGAGGATACTGATCAGAATAGATATACTGAAGGTTCAGAGCAAATGATATTTGATGCTCTAAAATGGTTAGGACTAGATTATGCTGAGGGTCCAGATGTAGGAGGTCCAGTAGGACCATATAGACAATCAGAAAGATTCCACCTATATGGAGAGTATGCAAAGAAATTAGTAGATAAAGGGGAAGCTTACTACTGCTTCTGTACACAAGATAGATTAGAAAAATTAAGAGAAAGACAAAAGGCTATGGGAAAAGCTCCAGGTTATGATGGACACTGTAGATCTTTAACTCAAGAAGAGATTGAAGCTAAATTAGCTGCAGGTGAATCTTATGTAATAAGATTAAAGATGCCTTACGAGGGAGAAACAATAATCAAAGATAGATTAAGAGGAGATATCGTATTTGAAAATAATAAGATAGATGATCAAGTTCTATTAAAAGCTGATGGATATCCAACTTATCACCTTGCAAACGTTGTAGATGACTATTTAATGAATATAACTCATGTTATAAGAGCTGAGGAGTGGATAGCATCAACACCTAAGCACATTCAATTATATAAAGCATTTGGATGGCAAGAGCCAGAATTTATACACATGCCTCTTCTTAGAAACTCAGATAGAACAAAGATTTCTAAAAGAAAGAATCCGGTATCATTAAATTGGTATAAAGAAGAAGGATATTTAAAAGAGGGTATCGTAAACTTCTTAGGACTAATGGGATATTCATTTGGAGAAAATAAAGAGATATTTACATTAAAAGAATTTGAAGAGAATTTTGATATTGATAAAGTTTCTTTAGGAGGACCAGTATTTGACCTTGTTAAATTAGGATGGGTTAACAACCAGCATATGAGAATGAAGGATTTAAAAGAGTTAACAGAGTTAACTTTACCATTCTTTAAAAATGCAGGACTTGTAGGAGATGAAGTTTCTGAAAAAGAGTTCAATACAATTTCAAGAATAGTAGATATCTTAAGAGAAGGATGTCAGACAATGAAAGAGATCGTTGAGCAATCAGAGGTTTATTTTAAAGATGAGTACTCTTTACCAGTAGTAACTGAAGAAACAGATAAGAAGGAAGTTAAAGGAATTGAAAGACTTTATACTGTAATTCAAGACGAGATTGGGAAAAAATCTATAAACCTATTCCAAGATAAGGTAGCTGCTTGTGACGAGGAGATATCTATAGAAAGAGCTAAAGAGCTGTTAAAAGAGACTTTAGATGAAGTTGGAGAGGGACCTGGGAAAGTATATATGCCTTTAAGAGCAGTATTAACAGGATTACCAAAAGGTGCAGATTTATATAACTTAGTTTCTATTATAGGAAAAGAAAGAACTATTGCTAGAATAGAGAGAATGAAAAAATTATATAATATATAATAAAAGAAAAGTCCTCAGTTATTGAGGACTTTTTTATATACAAAAAAAGATATTAAGGGTAAAATATAAAAAAGATTTTTGGAGGAAATATGATTGAATTTAAAAATGCATTAAAAAATGAAAATTTGGAAAAATTGGAAGAAAGATTGAATGAAGGCGTAGATATAAATGATAGAGCAGGAGAGTATAGATACCCAATTCATAAGGCTGTATTATTAGGAAATATAAAAATGGTAGAGTTATTTTTAAAAAATGGTGCAGATATAGATATTCAAGAACCAATGGGAGGAAATACTCCAATAAATTTAGCAGTATTTAATAGAGATACAGAAATGGTTATGTTTTTGAAAGAAAAAGGAGCGGATATAAATAAGAAAAACTTAGCAGGGATGTCACCAATAGAGCAAGCTAATTATTTAAAGGAAAATATGAATATTTTAGAAATAGAAAGTATAATAGAAATTTTAAAATAATATTTTCTGGGGTGGAGCTATGGATATAAGAAAGATAACAATTATAAATTGGCAATGTATAGATTATTTAAGTATAAGTTTTGAAAAATTAATGATTTTTATAGGGGAATCAAATCGTGGAAAAACAAGTGCAATAAATGCATTGTCAGCTGGATTAGGATTTTATGAAGTGAAAAAATCTGATTTTAGAAATGAAAATAAAAATATAGAGATAAAAATAAAGTTTTTTTCTAAAAGTGAAGGATTCTTTACAATTAAATTTATAAAAAATTCAAATTTGGAAGAGAAGTATTTTTTTATAAACCATGGTATAGAAAAGGAGTTAAGTAAAGAGGAGTTTAATTTAAAACTCTCTTCAATTCAAGTTATAAAAATTTCATCCAAAGAGACGGAAATAAAAGATTCATTAATAAAAGTTAGAGATATTTTAGATATGAATAAACTTAAAAATATGAAAATATTTAATGACTTAAAAGGAAAGATAGAGTTTTTATCTGAAAATAGAATATCTCAGAGTCTTCAAAGAAAAATTTTGTTTAGTTTTTTAAAAAACACCTTAAATGAAATGAAAAATTATACAGAAAATTCAAATGATAGATTATACAATGCGGTATTAATTTTTGAAGAACCGGAATTACATCTAAATCCTCAGGCAAGTAGAGAGTTATATTCAATACTTATAAAGCTATCTAATATAGGGGTTCAAATAATTATAGAAACTCATTCAAGTTATTTTGTAGGATTAAAACAATATAAATCAATTTGTTTAGTAAAAAAAATAAAGAGACAAGTAGTGGTATTTCAGCATACAGGACAACTATTTTATGGTGATGAAATTAAAAACTTTAATATGAACTATTGGATAAACCCGGATAGAGGTGAGATGTTTTTTGCTAAAAAAGTCATTCTTGTAGAAGGTCAAACTGATAAGATTGCAATTTCATATCTAGCAAAAAAATTGGAGATTTATAATTATAATTATTCTATAGTTGAATGTGGAAGTAAAAGTATAATACCACAGTTTATAAAAATATTAAATGCGTATAAAATACCATATGTAGCTGTTTACGATAAAGATAATCACCTTTGGAGAAGTGAGACAGAGATAGAAAATTCAAATAATAAAAATAGGTCAATAAGGAAAATGATCAATAGATATATAGGAAGTTATGTAGAATTTGAAAATGATATTGAAGAAGAGATATATTCTCAAGACAGAGAGAAAAAGAATTATAAAAATAAACCATATTATACTCTTCAAAAAATAAGTGAGGAGGAATATAAACTTCCGTTAAAATTAGAGAAAAAGATTAGAGAAATATATAAATAGAGACTAAATTTTAGTCTCTATTTTTTTAAAATGAAATATAAGCGTTGTAGATATTTAGTAAAATAATTGATATAACTGAAATATTAAAAATTTTTTCTATCTGCTTATTTTTTAATTTTTTATTTAAGCTAGCGCCAATAAATCCTCCACTTATTCCACCAATAACCATAAATGGTAGCATTTTTAGATTGTATGAGGAGAAACCTGTAGTTAGTGCAATTAAAAGAATTTTTGATAGTTGTGACAATAGTATGATAAATACTGAACTGATAGCTGCATTTTTTGTTGAGAATGAAAAAAACATAATAAGTACAGCAACATTTATAGGACCACCACCAATTCCAAGAAAAGAAGCAATAGTACCTAAAAAGATTCCAACCACAAAGATAATAAGATTATTTTTTATATGATATTTAGGAAGTTTATTTTTAAATAAAACAGCAAGAAGTAAAAGCGCGATTATAAGAGCTTGTATTCCTTTGCCTAAAGATTGATCAACAAATAAAGTAAGGAAAAAATCAAAGATTGTTTTTCCAATACCACCTCCAAGAATAGATCCTAAAGAAAGAATAATCATACTTAATTCAATTTTAAAACCAGATTTTATCTGTTTAAAAGTTGAGACTAAAGCCATTGAAAAAACGGTTATTGATGAAAGAACTCCAACTGTAGAAAGATCATAGTGTCCTAAGGTATCAAGAATAGGTTTTATGATAACACCACCACCCAAACCTGCTAATGAACCTAAAACTGTTGCAAATATTGCTATTAAAAAATAAGTGAAAAACATTGAGACCCCCCTAGACTAAAATAAAAATATACCTAAAAAAGAAGAAGTAAGTAAAATAATAATTGGATTTATTTTTATATGTTTCATGCCTAAAAAAACTATAAGAAAAATAAATAGTGCTTTAATAGTCTGAGAATAGTCATCAACTAAAAATGTTGGTTTTGCAATGATAATTCCAGCAAAAGTTATTAATGCTAGTGTAACAGGTTTAACTGCTTTAAAGAAAAACTCTTTTTTTGAATTGGTTCTTATTTTATCAAATAAACTAGCAACAATTAAAATGACTAAAAAAGATGGCAAAGCTGAGCTCAATGTAGCAGTTATAGCCCCGGGTATTCCAGCGACTTGATGTCCAACAAAAGTGGCTGTATTGATAGCTATCGGTCCAGGTGTAACCTGCGAAATAGCTATGATATCTAAAAACTGTTGTTCAGTTAGCCAGTTATATTTAAAAACAACATTTTGCATAAGTGGCAACATAGCAAGTCCACCGCCAAAAGAAAACATCCCAATTTTAAAAAATTCATAAAACAGTATAAAATAAATCATCTCCCCTCCTTAAAACTAAAAAATATAATTGATCCAGTTCCAAAAAATAGAATTAGAAAGATAGGAGAGATATTAAAAAATATTAAGCCTATAAGTGATATTAAAAAAATTGAATAGCTAAAAATATCCTTTAATATGTTTTTAGATAATTTTAAAACTGAAGATAAAATTAGAGCAGCGATACCAGCTCTTAATCCTATAAATAATTTTTGCATGACAGGATTTAAAAAGCTTTGAGAAAAAAAAGCTGAAATAATTGTAATTACAATTAATGATGGAGTAATAACGCCAAGAGTTGCTGAAATAGAACCTAAAAATCCCAGCTTTTTTTTACCAATAAAAGTAGCAGCATTAATGGCTATCGGCCCAGGTGTCATTTGAGATATGGAGATGATTTCTAGAAGTTCATCCTTATCAATCCAATTTTTATTATACATTATTTCTTTTTCGATTAAAGGAATCATAGCGTATCCCCCACCGAAAGTAAACATTCCAATTTTAAAAAAAGTAAAAAAAAGTTCAAACATAAAAGCCCCCTATGGATTAAAAGCAGAGGCCATATGACCTCTGCTTTTTTATAAATTAAACGTTATACATCTCTTTTATTTTTTCTTGTAACTCTTCATCAGCGATATAATCGTCATATTCCATTAGTTTATCAATGATTCCTGTTGGAGTGATTTCAATTATTCTATTTGCAACTGTTTGGATAAACTCATGGTCATGAGCTCCAAATAAGATAGTTCCCTTAAAGCTTGTTAAAGCTTTGTTAAGAGAAGTTATAGACTCAAGGTCTAAGTGGTCAGTAGGGTTATCAAATAATAGAACGTTTGCATTAGTTAGCATCATTCTAGATAACATACATCTAACTTTCTCTCCTCCAGAAAGAACTTTAGCTTTTTTAGTTGCTTCCTCTCCAGAGAATAGCATTCTTCCTAAGAATCCTCTAACAAAAGCATCATGTTGATCTGGCGAGTATTGTCTTAACCAATCAATAAGGTCTAAATCACAGTTTTCAAAGAATGCTGTGTTATCTTTAGGCATATATGCTTGAGTTGTTGTAACTCCCCATGTAAATTCTCCACTATCTGCTTCCATTTCACCAGCAAGGATAGAGAAAAGAGTAGTTTTAACGATATCATTTTGAGATATAAATACAACTTTATCGTTAGTGTTTATAGTAAATGATAAGTTATCAAGAATTTTAACTCCATCCACAATTTTTGTAAGATTTTCAACTCTAAGAAGGTTGTTTCCAGCCTCTCTTTCAGGTTTGAATTCGATAAATGGATATTTTCTATTAGAAATTTGCATATCTTCAAGTTGTAACTTTTCAAGTTGTTTCTTTCTAGATGTAGCTTGCTTAGATTTAGATGCGTTCGCACTGAATCTAGCAATGAACTCTTGAAGTTCTTGTCTTTTTTGATCTAATTTTTTGTTCTTGTTGTTGATTAATGTTTGCATTAATTGGTTTGATTCATACCAGAAATCATAGTTTCCAACATACATTTTAACTTTTCCATAGTCGATATCAGCGATGTGAGTACACACTTTGTTTAAGAAGTGTCTATCATGTGATATAACGATTACAGTAGTATCTTCTAGACCCATTAAGAAATTCTCTAACCAAGAGATTGCTTGAATATCAAGACCGTTTGTAGGCTCGTCTAGTAATAGAACATCAGGATTTCCAAATAGAGCTTGTGCAAGTAAAACTTTTACTTTTTCAGGCTCACTTAATTCTCTCATCAATTTGTAGTGAGAATCAGCCATAATTCCAAGACCAGTTAAAAGCATTTCAGCTTCTGTTTCAGCTTCCCAACCGTTTAACTCAGCGAATTCACCTTCTAATTCAGCGGCTCTCATACCATCTTCATCAGAGAATTCACTTTTAGAATATATTTCGTTTCTTTCTTCGATAATCTTCCAAAGTTTTGTATGTCCCATTAAAACAACGTTTATAACAGAATCATCTTCATGAGAAAAGTGGTCCTGTTGAAGAACAGCCATTCTCTTCTTTTTATCAAATATTACCTCTCCCTCAGTAGGATCAAGATCCCCTGAAAGAATTTTTACAAATGTTGATTTTCCAGCACCGTTAGCACCAATAAGTCCATAACAGTTTCCAGGAGTAAATTTAACATTTACATCCTCAAAAAGCTTTCTACCAGAAAATCTCATACCAAGATTGCTAGTTGCTATCATTTAAAAATTTCCTCCTAAATATTTATATAATATTAATTTAATTTTAATCAAATATCTTTAATATTATACCACGAATTTCAAGAATAAGAAATATATTATATTTTCTTTTTTTTTAAAATTATGATAAAATACAATATAAAAATGAAAATGAAAGAGAGGAAAAATGATAAATTTATTTACTCCTTTAAAAATTAAAAATATAGATTTAAAAAATAGAGTTGTATTGCCACCACTTGTTAGATTTTCTATGGTTGGTAAAGATGGATATGTGACTGAAGAACTTTTAGAGTGGTATAAAGATGTAGCTGAAGGAGAAACTGGACTTATAATTGTAGAGGCGAGTTGCGTTTCTGAGGATGGAAAATTAAGAGATAATCAAATTGGAATTTGGGATGATTCTTTTATTGAAGGCCTTTCTAAAATTGCAGAAATTGGGAAAAAATATAATGTTCCTATGCTAATTCAGATTCATCATGCAGGATTTAAAGATGAAATTGCAACAGTTTCAGAAAAAGTTTTGGATGATATATTACAAAAATTTGTAGACGCATTTAAAAGAGCTAAAAAAGCGGGGTTTGATGGAATAGAAATACATGGAGCACACACCTATTTATTATCTCAACTTAATTCAAGACTTTGGAATACGAGAGAAGATAAATATGGAGGGACTTTTGAAAAAAGAATGTTTTTTACAAAAGAGCTAGTGGAAAAGACAAAAGAGTTGTTTTGTGATGATTTTATTCTTGGGTATAGAATGGGTGGAAATGAACCGACACTAGAAGATGGGATAGAAATTGCCAAATATTTGGAAAAAATAGGAGTAGATTTAATACATGTATCTTCTGGAGTTCCGGATCCAGAGAAAAAACAATTGGAAAAGGTAGATGTTCCAGAAGAATTTCAACTAGACTGGGTTGTCTATATGGGTGTAGAGATAAAAAAACATGTGAAAATTCCTGTTATAGGTGTGAGAAATATAAAGACAGAGGAGCAAGCAAGCTATTTAATAGAAAATGATATGTTGGATCTAGTTGCTGTAGGAAGAGCTATGATTGCTAGACCTAATTGGGTTCAGCATGCAAAAAAAGATTATTTTAGAAGAACAGGAATAAAGGTGAATTAATGTTAATTGGAAGTTTAGATATTTTCTGTGAGATAATAGATAATTACGGAGATATTGGAGTTGTTTATAGATTAGCAAAAGAGATGAAAAAGATTCATGGAGATGAGGTTGAAATAAGAGTTATTTTAAATAGACTTGATGAATTTTTAAAAATAAATAAAAAAGCAAAAAATATTGAGTGTCAAGAAATAGACAATATTATTTATATGACAGAGGATTTTTTAGCTAAAAATGTATGTACTTTTTCTCCTGCAAGTGTTATAATAGAGGCCTTTGGGTGTAACGTTTTAGGGGAATATTTGGAAAAAGCTAAAGAGCAATCATCTATCTTAATAAACTTAGAATATCTATCTGGAGAAGAATGGATAGAAGATGTACACTTGATGGAATCTCAAATGGGAGCTCCTAAGTTAAAGAAATATTTCTTTATGCCTGGTTTCACAGAAAAAACTGGTGGAGTAATTGTGGATAGTCTTTTTTTAGAAAGAAAAAACAAAGTTTTATCTAATAAAGATATCTATTTGGAAAAATATTTGAAAGGTTTAGATTATAAAGATATGTTATTGGGAACAGTCTTTAGTTATGAAAAAAACTTTTCTCCGTTAATAGAAGCTTTAAAAAATAATGGAAAACAAAATTGTTTGTTGATATTAGGAGAAAAAAGTCAAATTAGCTTTTTAGAACTATTTAAAAAAATAGATGTTGTAAAATTAGATGATGAAACTTATAATATAAAAAATATAACAATTAAATTTATGCCATTTTTGGAACAAGAAGAGTATGAAGAGTTAATAAATATAGTTGATTATAATTTTGTAAGAGGAGAAGACTCGTTTATAAGAGCGCTACTTACAGGAAAGCCTTTTGTTTGGCATATATACCTACAAGAAGAGTTAGCACATATGGACAAGATTGAAGGGTTCATAGATAGATTTAAAGAAGTTCTAAAAAAGGAAGACATAAACTTTTTAGAAAAATATACGAAGCTATTAAAAGATTATAATTTCAGAGAGAGTAATTCTTTTGAGGTTGGTTCTGAAAATTTTAATGATTTTTTCAAAAATTTTGAAGAGATTAAGAAATTTTCTGAAAAATACTCAGAGTTTATTATTTCTAAGTGTAATCTTATAGATAAATTAAATAGATTTATTTTAAAATATTAGGAGGTTTAATTATGAAAAACGCTCAAGAATTAAGAGCAGGAAGTACAGTAAGAATCGGAAACGAACCTTACGTAATTCTAAAAGCAGAATATAACAAATCAGGAAGAAACTCAGCTATGATGAAGTACAAAATGAAGAACTTATTAAATGGAAATATATCAGATTCTATTTACAAAGCTGACGATAAAATGGACGATATCAGATTAGATAAAGTTAAAGCAGTATACTCTTATAACGATGGAGATTTCTATGTATTCTCTAACCCAGAAACTTGGGATCAAATTGAGTTAAAAGATGAGGATTTAGGAGACGCTTTAAACTATTTAGAAGAAGGAATGG
>JAVWUC010000017.1:0-1292 GCA_036667395.1 Cetobacterium sp.
TTCAATTTGATTAAAAGGGAATTGAGTGAAAATCTCAAACGGTCCCGCCACTGTAAGGATGACGAAAGTAGAAAAACCACTGAAGCATAATAACTTTGGGAAGGACTATGAGTAGAGAGAAACCGAGTCAGGAGACCTGCCATTAACAAAATTCTGCGAGGACAGAGAAGGGAATTTATATATTTTTTGCTCTTCTCTCGAATTTTTAATTTTTTTATTAGAAGTGGGGAGGTTTTTTTTATTATGAAGAAAATATTTTTATCGTTATTTTGTTTAAGTTCAATTGTAAGTTTTTCATCTGAAAATGAAAACTATGTGGAATCAAATTTTTACAACGGAGGAAAAAGTGCAGTAATAATGACGCACTTTGGAACGACACACGGAGATACAAGAGAAAAAACAATAAATTCAATAAATCAAAAAGCAATTAAAGCTTTTGAAGGGAAAGCAGATGTTTTTGAAGCTTATACTTCAAGAATTATTAATAAAAGATTGTCTGAAAATCAGGGAATAACTAAATATAATACAACACAAGTATTGAATTCTTTGAAAAAACAAGGTTATGAAAATATAATTATTCAACCAACAAATATAATTGATGGTATTGAAATGGAATCAATAAAAAAAGAAGTGCAAAAATTTGATAAAGATTTTAAAGAAATAAGAGTTGGTTCGGCACTACTAACAAATCCGGAGCAATATAAAAATACAATATTGGCAGTGACAAAAGCTGCAGGAAAACTTAAAAAAAATGAGGCTATCGTTATGGTAGGTCATGGAACTCATGATTCAGCAACTTCCGCTTATGCAATGTTTGATTATATGGCTAAAGATATGGATAAACCATTATATGTTGGAACTGTTGAAGGATACCCAACATTTGAAACAGTGAGCAAACAATTAAAAAAAGATGGAAAAAAAGAAGTGATCTTAATGCCACTTATGTTTGTAGCTGGAGATCATGCTAAAAATGATATAGCCGAAGATTGGAAAGAGAATTTAGAAAAAGAGGGATATAAAGTAAGTGTAAAACTAATTCCTTTAGGAGAAATAAAAGAAGTTCAAGATATATTTATAGAAAATGCAAAGATACTAGAAAAATATAAAGCTGTAGACATAGTTGAGAAAAAAGAAGCTTATTCGAAAGGGTTAAAATAAAAATTAAAAGAGGTAACAATGAATTTTTATAAAAATATGAAAAAAGGTGCAATTGTAGTAGCACATTTTGGGACAACGCATCAAGACACAAAAGAAAAAACAATTGATATTATAAATAAAAAAATGTCCAAAGA
>JAVWUC010000017.1:1392-32466 GCA_036667395.1 Cetobacterium sp.
ATCAAGACACAAAAGAAAAAACAATTGATATTATAAATAAAAAAATGTCCAAAGAATTTGAAAAATTAGATTTTTTTCAAGTATATACTTCAAGAATAATAAATAGAATATTAGCTAAAAGGAGTGTAGAAAATTTAAATACTTCTCAGATGCTTGAAGCTCTTAAAAATCAAGGATATAAACATGTGATAATTCAGCCAACGTATATAATAAACGGAACTGAAATGGAGGCTTTAAAAAGAGAAGTTGAACAGTATTCAGATTATTTTGAAGATATCAGAGTAGGAACACCACTATTAACTTCTACGGAGGATTATTTTGAGGTTATAAAGGTTATTTTTGAAGAGAATGTCGATTTAACTTCTGATGAAGCGATTGTGTTAGTAGGACACGGAACAGAGCATCCTGCGATGTCATCTTATCCAATGCTAGATTATGTTGCTAGAGATTTAAACCTTCCTTTATATATAGGAACTGTAGAAGGGTATCCGAGCATAGAAAATGTAAAAAAGCTTTTAGAAAAAGATAAAAAAAAGAAAGTAATTTTGCAACCACTTATGTTTGTAGCTGGAGACCATGCTAAAAACGATATAGCTGAAGATTGGAAAAATGAACTAGAAAACGAAGGATATGAAGTAACTTTAAATTTAAAAGGATTAGGAGAAATAGAAAAGGTTCAAGATATTTTTATAGAAAGAGCTAAAAAATTAGAAGATAATTTACCTGAAGATATTTTAAAGAAAAAAGCAGATTACGCAAAAGGTAAGAAGTGCAGCCATTAAAAAAAGGGGGAGAATGTATTCTCCCAATTTTTTATTGAAAGGAGAATTATGAAAAAAATTATTTTGATATATATGTTGATAGTTACAATTATATCAGCAAAAGAAAAAATAAGGGCAATTTCAACTTCACAATTTACTACAGAGATATTACTTTCTATAGGAGCTGAGGATCAAGTAATTGGAACCTCTTTTTTAGATGATGAAATTTTGCCAGAATTAAAGGAAAAATATGATAAAATTCCTATTTTATCTAAAACAGCACCAACAAAAGAGTTGTTCTATTCTTTAAATCCAAATTTTTTAACGGGTTGGAAATCAATTGCTACTAAAAAATATTTAGGAACACTAGAAGAATTAAATGAAAATGGAGTTGATGTATATTTTGCAAAATCACAAGAAACTCAAAATATAGATGATATCTATAAAGATATATTGTATTTTGGAAAAAAGTTTTCTGTAGAAGAAAATGCAAAAGTATTGGTTGAAAAGTTAAAAAAAGATATAGAGATAGTAGAAAATTTAAAAGATAAAAATAAGACACTGAAAGTATTTGCATATGATAGCCAAGAAAGTGCTCCATATGTAGTTGGAGGAAGTGGAGTTGCAAATAAAATGATAGAAATATCTGGCGGAGAAAATATATTTAAAGATTCTAATTTTAGTTTTGGAGTAGGAAACTGGGAGAATGTTTTAGAAAAAAATCCTGATGTAATCGTAGTAGTTGACTATGGTGACACTTCTTATGAGGAGAAGGTGAGGTTTTTAAAGGAAAGATCGCCAATATCGGAACTTAAAGCAGTGAAAGAAAATAAATTTATAAGGGTACCATTGAGTTATTTGTCTCCTGGAGTTAGAGTTGCTGAGGGAATAAAACTTATGGCACAAAAATTTTACGAATAGAAAGGGAACAAAAGTGAAAAATAATTATAAAAATATTGTGATATTATCAATTTTTTTAATATTTTTAATATCTACAATTGGAATAACGGTGGGAAGCGTTTCTTTATCATCTTTTCACGTTTGGAAGATTTTATTAAATAAATTATTTCATAAAGAAATTTTTGAAATAGAATGGAAAAAAACAACAGAAATGATTGTTTGGAATTTAAGAGTTCCAAGAATATTATTAGCTCTTATATCGGGAGCAGGTCTTTCTTTAGTTGGAATATTGATGCAAGCTTTAACTAAAAACTCTCTGGCTAGTCCATATATATTAGGGATATCTTCTGGAGCTAGTACAGGAGCAGTTATCTCCATAGTTATAGGCGGAATAATGGGATTTAATTTTTCACCAGGAATAGGAGCTTTTTTATTTGGAACTTTAACTGCATTTTTAGTATTTTATCTTTCAGGAAAAGGAAGTTACTCTAGTTCAAAATTAGTTTTAACAGGTGTAGCTGTATCCTCTTTTTTTTCAGGAATAACCACTTTTTTAGTTACAACAGCAAAAAGCGAGTCACAATTAAGAGGAGCGATGTTCTGGATATCAGGAAGTTTAGCAGGAGCTAGATGGGGCCAGATAGCACCATTATTTTTAACTTTGTTAATTTCAGCTATTTTAACATATATAAAATATAGAGAACTAAATATCTTGGTTGCAGGGGACGAGCTAGCAGAAACTTTGGGTGTAAATGTGGGCAGATTGAGACTGTTCATAGTTATAGTCTCGACACTATTAACCGGTTTCATTGTTGCTTCAACTGGAGTGATTGGTTTTGTGGGATTAGTTGTACCACATATTTCAAGAGGGTTAATAGGAAGTAATCACAAACGTTTAATTCCGTGTTGTTTACTTTTAGGAGCAGTATTTTTAGCAGGAACAGATACGTTGACAAGAGTGATATTTAAAACACAAGAAATTCCAATAGGAGTAATAACTTCTATAATGGGAGCCCCATTCTTTATGAGTATGTTAAGAAAAAATAGTTATAAGTTTGGAGGATAAAATGATAAAAATAAAAAATCTAAATTTTAATATAGATGGAAGACAGATATTAAAAGATATTGAACTTGAAGTAAAAAAACATAAGTTTATAGGTATCATAGGTGAAAATGGTTGTGGAAAAAGTACACTTTTGAAAAATGTATACAGAAATCATAAGCCCAAAAATGGAGTAATTTTATTAGATAACATTGATTTAAATAACTATTCAGTAAAAGAACTTGCAGAGAAGCTATCAGTATTAAGCCAGAATCAAAAGATAACTTTTGATTTTACTGTAAAAGAGATTGTTGAGATGGGAAGGTACACTAAAACTTCAATTTTTTCAAAAGAAACATCAGAAGATAAAATTGATGAAGCCTTAGAAAAAGTTGGAATGAAAAAGTTTAAAAATCAAAATTTTTTGACACTTTCTGGCGGTGAAATGCAAAGGGTTTTAATAGCAAGGTCGATTGCTCAAGAAAGTGAGGTCCTTCTTTTAGATGAACCTACAAATCATTTAGATATAAGATATCAATATCAAATAATGGATCTAGTTAAAAGCTTAAACAAAACAGTAGTAGCAGTAATTCATGATATAAATATAGCAAGTAAGTATTGTGATTATATATTTGCTATAAAAAATGGTGAAATAGTTTATAAAGGAACACCAAGTGAAGTTATTTCTATCGAAAATATAAAAAAAATATTTGAAATAGATGTAGAAGTTATAAATCATCCTAAAACAAACAAACCAGTTGTAATTTTTTTATAATATCTAAAAATAGTACTCAAAATAAAACTAGACTTGAAAGACCGTATTATGGTAAAATTAAAAAAATTATCAAAAAAAAGAAAGGTGAATTATGAAGAAAGAAAAGAAAATAATAATCTTACTTTTAGTCTTTTTAGTAACATCAGTCTTTTATAGAGAGATTAAGCTAAATAATGAAAAGTTGACAAAAGAAAAAATATTAAATGAAACTCTTGCAGAAAAGCAAGAAGATATTAAGATAGATACAAACCAAAATGCAGCTCAAGATATAAAAATTTCAGAAGTTGAAAAAAAAGAAGCTCCTGAAGTTTCTTTAGAAAGTAATCACGAAGATAAAGAGATAGAGATACAAGTTGCTAAAGAATGGGAAAATCAAGAGCAGCAAGAAAAAATAAAAACAGATGATGAAATAACATTAGAAGAAAAAATTAATTTAGATAATATGGAGTATGTCATAAAAAAAGGTGATACTATTTCAGATTTATCTAAAGAATATAAAATAAAAACAGATTATATATATGCAAATAATGTGGATCAAAATTTAAGAGTTTTACAAATTGGAAAAAAAATAAAAATTCCAACAGAGGATGGAATTTTTTATTCAATAAAAAAAGGTGACACATTTGAAAGTCTTTCGAAAAAATTTGATGTAGATATAAAAACTATCAAAGAAGATAATGAAATAGATAGACTTTTAATTGGATCTAAAATTTTTTTAAGAGAACCTAAAGTTTCAAAGTACTTAAATAGTTTTAAAACTGAATATGTAAAAACAAATACATTAGGAAAATTCTCTAATCCTTTAGTCGCTATGAGAATAACGAGTGGATATGGGACAAGAAAACACCCGGTTTTAAAGAAAGTATTAAGTCATGGAGCACTAGATCTAAAAGCAAAAGTTGGAACAAAAGTTATGTCAGCTAGAGATGGGGTTGTAAGTTATGCTGGTAGAGCAAGTGGATACGGAAAATTAATAATAATTAAACACAGTGATGGTTATGAAACTAGATATGCTCACTTGAGTAAAATAGATGTTAAGAAGGGACAAAAGATATCACAGAATGAGTTGATAGGTCTTAGCGGAGCAACTGGTAGAGTAAGTGGTCCTCATTTACATTTTGAAATAAGACAGTATGGAAAAGTAAAAAATCCATTAAGTTATTTAAGTATAAAATAGCAAAAATCCCCCAAAATATAGGGGGATTTTATTTTTATAAAACGGGGAGAAAAAAGTGAAAATAAATAAAAAGAAAATTTTAGTAGTATCTTTAATTTTTTTAATATGTTTATTTATATTTTCTTTATTTGTTGGAAATTATAAAATAAATTTTTTGAATGGTATCAATATAATATTGGGAAAAGGAGATTTTAATTCGATTGAATATAAAATTTTTTGGCAACTGAGATTGCCAAGAATTTTAATGGCACTGATAATTGGAATGCTTTTAGGAAGTAGTGGTGCAGTTACACAGACTCTTTTTAGAAATCCAATGGCTGATCCATATATAATAGGGATTTCTGCTAGTGGAACTTTTGGGGCTGTAATCGCTTATATGCTAGGTTTATCTGAAAGTTATTACGGAATTTTTGCATCTGTTTTCTCATTTGTAACTTCATTTATAATATTTAAGTTATCTAACAGTAAAAAAGGAGCATTAAATCTATCAACTCTTCTCATTGTAGGAATAGCAATATCAGCATTTTTAAGAGCTTTGATATCCCTATCTATGTATTTGATCGGAGAGGATAGTTTCAGAGTTATAGTTTGGACAATGGGATATTTAGGTGGTGGAGACTGGAAAAAAATTTTAATCCTATCTATACCTTTAGCATTGGCACTATTTTATTTTTATTTTAACAGATATAGATTGGATGTTATTTTACTCTCGGATGAAGAAGCTCATAGCTTAGGAATAGACATAAAAAAATTTAAATATCAAATTCTTATTGTATCTACATTTATGGTAGGATTCTCAGTAGCTTTTAGTGGAATGATTGGATTTGTTGGATTAATTATCCCACATATTGTGAGAATGATTTTTGGAAGTAGTAACATTAAGCTAATACCACTTTCAATGTTTTATGGAGGAGTATTCCTTTTGTTCTGTGACACACTTTCAAGAGGGATATCAACAACAATGGAAGTTCCAATAGGAATTATAACGGCTATATTTGGAGCTCCATTTTTTATATATTTAGCCTTTAAAAATAAAAGAGGTAATTTATGAAAAAAATAGAATTACAAAATTTGAAATATTCATATGGGGAAAATCAGATATTAAAAGATATAAATTATGAATTTAATTCAGGAGAATTAGTTGGAATTTTAGGTGCCAATGGTTGTGGAAAATCAACTTTATTAAAAATTATGATGGGATTTTTAAAAAAAGAAAATGGACAAATTTATTTGGATGAAAAAAAACAAGAGGAGTTCTCTATTTTAGATTTTTCTAAAAAAGTTTCTTTCATAACTCAGAAATCAAATCAAAATATAAATTTTAGTGTACTAGAACTATTGAAATTAGGGAGAGTTCCCCATATAAAAAATAATTTTAAAGGATTAGAAGAAGAGGATCATCAAATTGTAAAAGAAGTTATAGAAGAATTGATGCTACAAGAATTTTTATATAGAGATGTGAATAGTTTAAGCGGTGGTGAATTTCAAAAAATTCTTTTGGGAAGAGCATTTGTACAAAAAGGTGAGGTTATTTTTTTAGATGAACCTACCTCAGCTTTAGATATGAATCACTCTTTAGAACTTTTAAGTCTTCTGCTAAAAAAAATAAAAGAGGAACAATTAATTGGAGTAATAGTGATTCATGATATAAATTTGGCATCATTGTTTTGTGATAAGATAGTTTTTATAAAAGATGGAAAAATTAAATACTCAGGAGTTCCAAAAGAAGTTATAAAGGAAGAGATTTTAAAAGATGTATATGGTTTTAATCCTGAAGTTTTAGAAACTAAAGATGGGATATTTGTTTTACCTAAGAAGGAGAAAATATGAAATATGTGATAGTATTTTTAATGATAATTGCCAATACATTTGCTTTAGAAATAAAAGGGGATATGATTTTAGGTGAAAAAAATGAGGTCATTCCTTTGAAAGAGTATAAAAGAATAGTTGTTTATAATTTTGGAGCGGTAGAGCTTTTATATAAGATAGGTGCAGGAGAAAAAATTGTAGGAGTAGCGAACCACAATAAAAAAATATGGCCTGAAGAAAAAACAAAACTAATTCCATTAGCTGGTGGAGTATCAAAACCATCTATAGAAAAGATATTATCTTTTAATCCCGATTTAGTTATATTTAATATTATGGGGAATCAAAGTGAAGAGTTAAAAAAATTTGGGATTCCATCTATAACGTTTGTGAATAGGAGTTTAAATGATATCTTAAAAAATACTCTAGTTCTTGGAAAAATGACAAATAAAGAAAAAGAAAGTTTAGATTTAGTCGAAGAATTAACTAATAAATTAAATTTAATTAAAAACGGAAAAAAAATAGAGGGAAAGGCTTTAATTTTATACTCAGATTCCCCTCCAACTTCTTTTGCAAAAGATTCTTTACCGGTTGAAATATTAGAGCAAATAGGACTAGAAGTTATTTTACCCAAAGGTGGTAAAAAATCTATTGTATCTTCAGAGTATATTTTAAGAGAAAATCCTAAATATATAATTGGAACTAGAGGGATAAATAAGAGGGAAGAAATAATTAAAAGTATTCCTTTAATAGAAGAAACCGATGCATTTAAAGATGGGAATATATATTTAATAGATTCAACTGAGATTATGAGAGCTTCACATAGGGTTTTTGATGAAATAGAAAATATTTATAAAATATTAAAAGGAGATTCAGATGAAAGATCCTAAAAAAGGTTATGATAAATGGGCAAAACTTTATAATGTAATAGAAGAAAATATGCCTATGGGGAAATTTAAACAAGAGGCAATTGCACAAGCAAAAGGGAAAATTTTAGAAGTAGGTATAGGTAGTGGTGCAAATTTAAAATATTATAAACCAGAGCAAGATATCATAGGGATAGATTTTTCAAAAGAGATGTTAAATTTAGCAAATAAGAAGATCATGTCTTTAAAATTAGAAAATATAAAATTAAAAGAAATGAATATCGAGAAGATGGATTTTTTAGATAATACATTTGATACAGTAATCTCAACATGTGTATTTTGTACAGTTCCTAATCCTGAAAAAGGTTTAAAAGAAATTTTTCGAGTTTTAAAACCTGGGGGAAAAGCTATTTTTTTAGAACATATGAAAAGTGAAAATTCAATAATAAATATATTTTTGTGGGTAATGAATCAATTAACAATAAGAATTTTAGGAACTTCTCTTCTTAGAGAAACTGAAAATTCCATAAGAAAAGCTGGTTTTTCTAAGGTTACATCTAAAAATTTAATGATGAAAGATGTGCTTAGATTAATAGTGGCAGAAAAATAAATTGTGCCATAGTTTAGCCATAAAACTCTGATATTATTATTCTATAAAGAGAAGAGCAAGAATAATAAAAAACGGAGGTATAAAAATGAAAAAATTTATTTTGGTATCAATGATGGCAATTGGATTAGGGGCTACAGCAATGGCTAAAGGGCATGGGTCACATCAAATGAATGGGAATATGATGACAACTGGAAATAAAATGATGATGCAGTGTCAAACAAGTGAAGAAAAAGCTATGATGATGGAACAAATGAAAAATAATCCTAAATTAAGAGATGGAAGAATAAAACTTCAAGAAAATAAATTATCAATGATGAAAGAGATGGCAAAGGATAAGCCTGATTTTTCAACGATAGAAAAATTAAATAAAGAAAAAGGAAATATTCAAGCTGAAATGAAAACGGAAAAAATGAAGCTTAGATATGAAATGTTAAAAAAACAAGAAAAAACTAATTAATAATAACGAAAGCAAGATTTTTAAAATCTTGCTTTTTTTATTATTGTACTATTTGGTATGTACAATATGAATAAGATGGGATATACTTTATATAGAAAAAATTAATATTGTTTTGGAGGGAAAATGATCAATTACTTAAATTCTGGGGGACCTATATTATATTTGTTAGTTGTATTATCTATAATTGCATTAGGAGTTATTTTAGAAAGAACTTATTGTTTTATGAAAAATAAAACATGTGTAAATATAGAGTTTAAAAAAGAAATAAAAACCTTATTGTTGGATGAAAAATATACAGAAGCGATAGAATTTTCAAAAACTGAAAAAGGTGTCGTAGGAAAAACTTTAACAAAGTTTTTAATTCGTTATTGTGAGGTAAAAGATTTTAAAAATAGTGATGAACTGTTAAGAGAGATAGAACTTGAAGAGATGGAGATATTAGAAAAGAATACATATCTTCTTGGAATAATTGCATATACAGCTCCTATGATTGGACTGCTTGGGACTGTAACAGGAATGATCCAAGCTTTTGGAAATATAGCTGTTTCTGGAACAGGGGATCCAAATGCTATCGCAGGAGGGATATCTCAAGCATTACTTACAACAGCGGGAGGGTTGATAATAGCAATACCATCAATCATAGCTTATAATATTTTCAATAAAAGAATAGAAAAAATGGGACTAGAGGTAGAAAAAATAGCCACATTTATAGTAAATATAGTGAAGAGGTAGTTATAGTGAAAAGAAAGACTAAAAGAAGAAGTTTAGCAACACCAGATTTAACACCTTTAATAGATGTTGTTTTTTTACTTTTAATATTTTTTATGTTAGTGACAACTTTTGATAAGTATAGTGGATTTAATTTAGAGCTTCCAAAGGGGAGTATTTCATCAGAAGTGACTAAAGATAACTATGAACTGATTATAGATAAAGAAAATAAATATTTTATCGTCAAAGGTAAAGAAAAAAATCAAGTATTATTGGAAGAGTTGCCCAATAAACTTCAATCAATAAAAGAGATTACAATAACTGCAGATAAAGATTTAAAATATGAGGTTATTGTAAAAACTATAGGTGTTTTAAAAAATTCAGGCATAGATAAAGTGGAGCTGAATTTTTATGATTAAGTTTTATTTGGCTTCAATTATAGTTCATTTAATTATAATAGGGGTTGGATTTAAAATTCTAAATCCAAAAGAATTAAAGTTTGTAGAAAAAAAGAATATGATAGTATCTGTACAAAATCAAAGGGCAATTAGTAAATTTCAAGAAGTAAATTCAAATAAAAGTTTAAGTGAAGAAAAAGTTAAAGAAGAAGTTAAAGAAGAATCGATTAAAGAAGTAGCTAAAGAAGAGATAAAACCCAAAGAAGAAAAGCTAGTAAAGAAAATAGAGAAAAAAGAGTCTATAAAAAAAGTGGTGAATAAAAAAACAGTAGCTAAAAAAGTTGAGAAAGAAAAAATAGAAAAATCAACATATAATGAGTTTCAAGATAGAAATAGATTTATTCAGGGAACGGATGGGGTATTTACTGCAGTCTATTCAGAAGGAATAGAGTTTGAAATCCTCAAAGAAGTAGATCCATCTTATCCAATTAGAGCTAAAAAAATAGGATATAAAGGGTTAGGAAATGTAAATGTAAAATTTTTAGTAAATTTAGATGGAAAAATATCTGAAATTATTTTTTTAAATGGGGAAATGGGATATGGATTTAAAGAGGAAGTAGAAAAAGCTCTTAAAAATTGGAGGTTTAAACCAATAGAGTATAAAGGTAAAATAATTAAAGTTTATTTTGAAAAAGAGTTTAAATTTAGAGTTAAATAAAATGAGTGGTAGAGCTTTTAAATATTGCAACTCTACCATTTTTATATTAGTAGAAAAAGGGGGAAAGTGTGGATTTTAGATTAAATTTGGGTCAAAGCTTAAAACTTGCTATGACAACGGAGATGAAATTATCAATAAAAATATTGAAGATGGGTCTAAAAGAACTGAAGGATTATTTAGAAAAAGAAGCCTTGAAAAACTCTGCAATTGAAATTGTTTATCCAAATAAAAATTATTCTAAAAGTAATGAAGCTGAAAATTATTTAGAGAATTTAGAAGGAAAAGAAGAGAGTTTAATCGATTATTTAGAAGAGCAGATTGGATATTTGAAAATAGATAGAGAAGTGAAAGAAGCTATGGTTTATCTAATAAACAATTTAGATGAAAAAGGGTATATTTTGGGAGATTTAAATACTTTAAGAAAAGCTGCAAAAATAAAAATAAATATTTTTAATACTGCTTTTAGTCTTTTAAGAAAATTAGAACCTACAGGAATAGGTGCAGTTGACTTAAAAGATTGTTTAAAAATACAGATTGTTGAAAAAGAAATAAAAGGGAAATATATATTTTTAATAATAGATCAAAATTTAGAAGATATAGCTGCTGGTAATTTAAGTAAAATTGCTCAAAAATATTCAATATCTTTGCAAGAAGTAAAAGATGAGATTCAAATAATAAGAAGTCTAAATCCTAAACCAGCAAGAGGATTTTACGTAAATGATAAAACAAAATATATAGTGCCAGATTTAATTACAGATATTTTTGAAAATAATATTTTAATCAGGTTAAATGAAGACTATCTGCCCAAAATAAAGGTTAACAATAGAACTGGAGAAGCACAGAACATTTCAATTGCACTAGCAATAGAAAAAGGAATAATTAAAAGACAAGAGACACTTTTAAAAATATCAACTTACATAATGGAGTACCAAAAAGAAGCGATTATAAAAGGGGTTAATTTAAAAACTTTAAGAATTAAAGACATAGCATTTGAATTGGAAATGCATGAATCTACAGTATCAAGAGCAATAAAAGATAAATATATAAAAATAAATGGTAACATAGAAATGTTAAAGAAATATATAGTTTTAAATTCTAATACAGAAATAATAAAAAAGAAAATTTTAAAAATAATAGAAACTGAAGATAAAATAAAACCACTTTCGGATGAAAAAATTTTAAAAATTTTAGAGACAGAAAAAATTTATATACAAAGAAGAACAGTAACAAAATATAGAGAAGAGCTAGGAATTTTGTCTAGCAGAAAAAGAAAAATTATGTAAGAGAAAAAAAATCGTGCTATAATAACCATCAAAGATTATTTTTAGTTGCTATAAATTTTAAGAAAGGAGTAATCTGAATGGAAATATTAAGTAATTTACAAAAAAAGGATTTAAAACATATATTTCATCCTTGTTCTCAAATGAAGGATTATGAACAACTTCCTCCAATAGTAATAACTAAAGGAGATGGGCTTTACGTTGAAGATGAGTTTGGAAATAAATATATGGATTGTGTTTCAAGCTGGTGGGTTAATTTATTCGGACATTGTAATCCAAGAATAAATAAAGTTATAAAAGAACAGGTAGATAAACTTGAACATATAATTTTTGCTAATTTTTCACATGAAGCAGCAATTGAATTGGGAGAAAGATTAACTAAAGTAGCTCCCGAGGGATTAAATAAACTTATATTTACAGATAATGGATCTTCAAGTACAGAAGTTTCAATAAAATTAAGTTTTCAATATCATGCACAAACTGGAAATCCTCAAAAGAAAAAATTTGTTTCGATAGATGGAGCTTATCATGGAGAAACAATAGGGGCTTTAGGGGTAGGGAATATGGATAGATTTACAGATGTCTATAAACCTTTAATAAGAGAGGGAGTTAAGGTTAAAGGACCTAATTGCTTTGAATGCGAATATGGGAAAACAAGAGATTGTTGTGAAGCGGAATGTTTTGAGCATATGGAAAAACATTTAAATGAACACGGAAATGAAATAGCTGGTGTTATAATTGAATCAATGGTTCAAGGTGTTGCCGGAATGAGAATATATTCCCCTATATACTTAAAAAAATTGAGAGAGCTAACTCTAAAGTTAAATATTCATTTGATAGCAGATGAAATAGCTATGGGATTTGGAAGAACTGGAAAAATGTTTGCTATTGAGCACGCAGGTGTAAGCCCAGACATAATGTGCGTTGGAAAGGGATTGACTGCTGGATATTTTCCAATGTCTATAGTGTTAATAACTGATAAACTGTATGAAGCTTTTTATGCTGATTATTCAGAAGGAAAATCATTTTTACACTCTCATAGTTACTCTGGAAATCCTATTGGATGTAGAATAGCAGTTGAAACATTAAAAATATTTGAAGAGGAAAATATTTTAGAAGTTATAAAATTAAAAGGTGATTACTTAAGAACAGCATCTGTGAACAAGTTAAAAGATATCCCTTATATAGGAGAATATAGACAGATAGGTCTTATTGGAGCGATAGAATTAACTGGAGTTCCCGGAGAAAGAGCAGGATATGAAATATACAAAATAGCTTTAAAAAAAGGTGCAATTTTAAGACCTTTAGGAAATATAGTTTATTTTATGCCACCATATATAATAAAAGAAGAGGAAATTGATAAAATGCTAGATATTTTTAAGGAGTCGTTAGAAGAATATCTAAGTAGATTTAAATAAAGGGGAAAAAAATGGTGATAAAAAAGAAAAAATCAATACGTGAACAAGTATATGATTACTTAAAAGGTGAAATTGTAAGTGGAAATATTAAGGAAGAAACGAGAATCGTAGAAGAAGAGTACGCTGAAAAATTAAATATAAGCAGAACACCTTTAAGAGAAGCGTTAAGAATGTTGGAATTAGAAGGACTTGTAGAAGCTAGAGAAAAGGGTGGGGTAACAGTACCAAGGACTACTAAGAAAGATGTAGAAGAAGTTGTTAAAATTAGAATAGCTTTAGAGACAGTTATTTTTGAAGAACTTTTTGAAAAAGTTAGCCAAAATGATATAAAAAAATTAGAGGAAAATATAAGATTAGTAGATGAAATTGTAAATGATGAAAAAAAATCACAAGAAGTTTTTAAATACTTTTCAGAGTTTAATAAGATTCTTTATAAAATTTCTGATCTGCCTAGAGTAATTGCATTGATAAATAACTTAAATTTATATTTAAAGAAATTTAGAAAAATTTCAGCTGAAAGTAAAGAAAGAAGATTAAGTGCGCATAAAGACCACTTGAAAATTGTAGCTCTGATAAAAGAGGGTAAAAAAGAGGAAGCTATAACGGTTAATAGAAAACATTTGTTAGAAGCTAAAGAATTTCTTATTAAGCAAGTAAATAGATAAAGTCAGAAAAATCAGAGTTTTAAACTCTGATTTTTTTACTTAGAACAGAACGGTGTCATAATGTACTAAAAAAGTTATTTTTATACGATAAAATAAACAAAAAACATTTGACTTTTATAAAAAATATTGTATACTTTATTGTAGATAAAATATTGTATACAGAATACTGAACACTGAATACCGAGGAGGATATATTGAAAAATAAAGTTAAAATAACAGAAACTTGTCTAAGAGATGGACATCAATCTCTAATAGCTACAAGATTAACAACTGCTGAGATCCTTCCAATTGTAGAAAAGATGGATAACGTTGGATATCATGCGTTAGAAGTTTGGGGAGGAGCAACTTTTGATGCTTGTATTAGATTCTTAAATGAGGATCCTTGGGAGAGACTTAGAGAAATAAAAAAGAGAGCCAAAAATACAAAGCTTCAGATGCTTTTAAGAGGGCAAAACCTTTTGGGATACAGACACTATGCTGATGATATAGTAGAAGAGTTTGTAAAAAAATCGATAGAGAATGGAATAGATATAATAAGAATATTTGATGCTCTTAATGATACAAGAAATTTAAAAGTAGCAGCAGAGGCTACTAAAAAATATGGTGGTCATTGTCAATTATCAATAGCTTATACAATAAGTCCTGTTCACACGACAGAGTATTATAAAGCTTTAGCAAAAGAGATGGAAAGCATGGGTGCTGACTCAATTGTTATAAAAGATATGGCTGGAATTTTATTACCAGAAACAGGTTATACTTTAATAAAAGAATTAAAATCTGTAATCAATGTACCGCTAGAATTACATACACACGCAACAAGTGGAATAGCAAGCATGCTATATCTTAGAGCAGTGGATGCAGGAATAGATATTATAGATACAGCGATATCAACTTTTGCAGGAGGAACAGCTCAACCAGCTACTGAATCTATGGTAAGAACATTAGAGGGTGGAGAAAGAGATCCAGAGTTAAATTTAGTTCTTTTAAAAGAGATTGCGGAGTACTTTAAACCTATTAGAAAAAAATATGTAGATGAAAAGGTTTTAAATATGCAAGCATATTTTGTTGAGCCAAGTATCCTTGAATATCAATTACCAGGTGGAATGTTGTCAAACCTAGTTTCTCAACTTACAGCACAAAAAGCTGCTGATAAATATGAGGATGTTCTAAAAGAGATTCCAAGAGTGAGAGAGGATTTAGGATATCCGCCACTAGTAACACCACTTAGCCAAATGGTTGGAACACAAGCTGTATTTAACGTTTTAACAGGTGAAAGATACAAAATGGTTCCTAAAGAAATAAAGGACTATGTGAAAGGACTTTATGGAAAATCTCCAGCTCCAGTATTAGAAAGTGTAAAAACTAAAATAATAGGGGACGAAGAAGTATTTACAGGAAGACCGGCAGATTTATTAAAACCAGAATATGATGAATTAGTAAAAGAGATTGGAGATTTAGCGAAATGTCCAGAGGATGTTTTAATGTATGCTATGTTCCCTCAAATAGCTAAACCATATTTAGAAAATAGAAATAAACCAAAAGTAGAAAAAGAAATAAGACACATAAATATAATTTTTTAGTTGAAAGGAGAATGATTTATAAGAATGTTTAAAGGACAAATATCACTTATAACTTCTCTTGAAATAACTTTAATAAGTATGTTAGTTGTATTTGTAATCTTAGCGATATTAGCTTTTGTTCTTTCACTGTTTAAATATATACCTACAGAGAAAGTAATAAAAGAGGTTAAGAAAACAAAAGCACCAGCAGATGTACCTAAAAAAGTTGAAAGAGAGAGATTTGATCCATCAAAAATAACAAGTGAAGAGATGAAAGTAGCTATGATGGTGGCATGTATAGAAGCGGCAGGAGAAGATAAGAATGCCAATGTTAGAGTAGTAGGAATAAAAGAGCTAAATTAGAAGGAGAGTAGAAAATGATAAAAGTATATAAAGTTAAAATTGGAGAAAAAGTATACGAGGTTGAAGTAGAATCTGTAACAGAAATAAACGGAACTATATCAACACCGACACCAACTTCAACACCAGCACCGGCAGTAGCGCCAGCAACTCCAGGAAATGGGACAAAAGTAGAGGCACCTATGCAAGGTATGGTTGTTTCTATAGATGTAACACCAGGAACAAGAGTAAAAGCAGGAGATACTTTATTAGTATTAGAAGCTATGAAAATGGAAAATCCAATAGTGGCACCAGTAGACGGAATTGTAGAATCAATCTCTGTAAACAAAGGTGATACAGTAGACGGTGGAGCGATAATAGCAACAATAGCTTAATAATAAAGAATTAGAAAGGAGTTAAAATGGAGTTTTTGAGCAATCTATATGCTACAACAGGTATAGCTATGATGACACTAAGTCAAGCAACAATGATATTAGTATCACTATTCTTACTATTTTTAGCAATAAAAAAACAATATGAACCTTACTTACTGCTTCCAATTGCTTTTGGAATGTTACTGGTAAATTTACCAGCACCAGTTAGTGAAGGTATTATGGATAAAAATGGACTATTAAATATTTTATATCAAGGGGTTAAATACGGAGTTTATCCTCCATTAATTTTCTTAGCAATTGGAGCAAGTACGGACTTTGGACCATTAATTGCAAATCCTAAAAGTTTAATGTTAGGAGCAGCAGCTCAGTTAGGAATATTTGGAGCATTCGTAGGAGCAACACTTTTAGGATTAACAGGAAGTGAAGCGGCATCAATCGGAATTATAGGTGGAGCAGATGGACCAACAGCAATTTATTTAACATCAAAATTAGCGCCACATATGCTAGGGCCAATAGCGGTAGCTGCATATTCATATATGGCTTTAGTACCGGTTATTCAACCACCAATTATTAGACTTTTAACAACTAAAGAGGAAAGACAGATAAAAATGACTCAGCTTAGAACTGTAAGCAAGAGAGAAAAAATCTTATTCCCAATAATAGTAACAATTGTAGTAACTTTAATAATTCCATCAGCAATTCCTTTAGTTGGAATGTTAATGTTTGGAAACTTAGCTAAAGAAAGTGGTTTAGTACCAAATTTAGTTGAACATATTAAAGGGTCACTGATGTATGTTATAACAATTTTCATAGGTTTAACTGTTGGAGCTACTACAAATGCAGAAGCATTTTTGAATTTAGCAACAATAAAGATAATAATTTTAGGACTTTTTGCATTCTCATTTGGAACAGCAGGAGGAGTTATATTTGGTAAGATAATGTGTAAACTTAGCAAAGGAACTATCAATCCAATGATAGGAGCTGCAGGAGTGAGTGCGGTACCTATGGCTGCGAGAGTTGTTCAAAAAGTAGGACAAGAAGAAAATCCAAGTAACTTCCTATTAATGCATGCAATGGGACCTAACGTAGCAGGAGTTATAGGTTCAGCAGTAGCTGCGGGTGTGTTACTAGCAATGTTTAAATAATAATAAAATAGGAGGCCAGAAGATGGAAATCAAAGTAAAAGCAGTGGCAGGGACTCTAGAGTCAAGTGATATTTACATAATACTTGAGCCAAGTACAAACGGAATTGAACTAGAAATGGAAAGCGTTGTAATGGGTCAGTATGGGGAAGATGTAAAAAGAGTAATATTAGAGAGCTTAGAGGAATTAGGTGTTACATCAGCAAAAATATTTGTAAATGATAAAGGCGCTATTGAGCCTGTAATCAAAAGCAGAATACAAACAGTTGTTACAAGAGCAGCTCAACAAAAATTCACTTGGAAGTAGGAGGGTAAAATGAAATTAAGACGTTCAATGCTTTTTATTCCAGGAAATAATCCTGGAGTAATAAAAGATGTACATATATATAGACCAGATTCAATAATGTTTGACTTAGAGGATGCAATAGCTGTAACAGAGAAAGATTCAGCTAGATTTTTAGTGTTCAATATGATTAACAAAATGAGACCAATATACAAGAGTTTAAACATAGAGACTGTTGTAAGAATAAATGCTTTAGATACTGAGTATGGAGTAGAGGACTTAGAATTTATAGTAAGAGCTCAACCAGATATAATAAGAATACCTAAAACAGATACACCTAAAGATGTTTTAGATGTAGAAGCACATGTAGAAAGAATAGAAAAAGAGGCTGGAATTCCAGTAGGAACAACTAAGTTAATGGTAGCGATTGAAAGTCCATTAGGAGCTTTAAATGCATATCAAATAGCTACTTCTTCAAAAAGATTAGTAGGTATGGCAATAGGTGGAGAAGATTATGTAACTAACTTAAAAACAAATAGATCTCCAGAAGGTGTAGAACTATTCACAGGAAGAGGATTAATCGTTATGGCTGCAAGAGCGGCAGGAATCGATCCTTTAGATTCGGTTTATTCTGATGTAAATAATGATGAAGGATTTATAAAAGAAGCAACAATGATAAAACAAATGGGATTCTCTGGAAAATCACTTATTCACCCAAGACAGATAGAGTTACTTCATAAAGTATACACTCCATCAGAGATAGATATTAAAAAAGCTAAAAAAATAGTAGATGCAACAAGAGAAGCTTTAGAGCAAAATAAAGGTGTATTTACAGTTGATGGAAAAATGGTAGATAAGCCAATTATAGAAAGAGCTGAGCATGTATTAAGATTAGCTAAAGCAGCAGGGGTAAAATTAGGAGGAGATGAGTAGTATGATGAATAAAAGAGTTGATGAAAGTCTTTTAAAAACTATAAAAGGCTACGAAGAAAGAAAAGCATATAACTCTCCATTTGCTTACCAACCAGAGGGAACAACAAATGAAGGTGCTACTGAATTAAAAGGTGCAATTAGAAGAACAAAAGTTATAAATTCATTAGAAGAAGCTATAAAAAAATCAGGATTAAAAGATGGAATGACAATATCATTCCACCACCATTTCCGTAATGGAGATAAAGTATTACCTATGGTTATGGATAAGTTAGCAGAGATGGGATTCAAAAACCTTAGAGTTGCTGCAAGTTCTTTCACTAAAGCACATGAAGGAATTGTTAAGCATGTAAAATCAGGTGTTGTTAATAGACTTGAATCAAGTGGATTAAGAGGGGACCTTGCTACTGAAATTTCAAACGGACTTTTAGGAGATTATCCTGCTGTTATTCGTTCACACGGAGGAAGAGCAAGAGCAATAGTAGAGGGAGATTTAAAGATAGATGTAGCATTTTTAGGAGCTTCATCATCAGATTGTATGGGAAATGCTAACGGAGTTAGAGGAAAATCTCTTTGTGGATCATTAGGATATGCAAAGGTTGATGCTGAGCATGCAGAAAAAGTTATAATAATAACAGACAGTTTAGTAGATTATCCAAATAGCCCTATGAGTATTCCACAAACTCAAGTTGACTATGTTGTAGTGGTGGATGAAATTGGAGATCCAAATGGAATTATGTCAGGAGCAACAAGATTTACTTCAAATCCTAAAGAGCTTTTAATGGCTAAAAAGGTTTTAGATGTAATGCTAGCTTCAGGATACTTTAATGATGGTTTTTCTATGCAAACAGGTTCTGGAGGAGCATCTCTTGCAGTAACTAGATTTATAAGAGAAGAGTTAATTAAAAGAAATATAAAATGTAGTTATGGATTAGGAGGAATAACAAAAGCTTTCGTAGACCTATTAGAAGAAGGATTAATTGGACAACTGTATGATACACAATGTTTTGATTTAGCAGCTGTAGAATCAATAGCTAAAAATGAAAAGCATATTGAAGTAAGTGCAGATTTTTATGCAAATCCATTTAACTGTTCACCAGCAGTAAATAAGCTAGACTTCGTTATACTAAGTGCTCTAGAAGTAGATAAAGACTTTAACGTAAACGTTATATCTGGATCAGATGGAGTAATAAGAGAAGCATCAGGAGGACACTCTGATACAGCGGCAGCAGCAAACGTATCAATAATAGTTGCACCATTAACAAGAGGAAGAATTCCAACAATAATAGAGAAAGTTACAACTGTTGTAACTCCAGGAAGCACAGTAGATGTGGTTGTTACAGACTATGGAGTAGTTGTAAATCCTACAAGAACAGATCTATTAGAGAGATTTAAAAATGCAGGAATAGAATTAGTAACTATGGAAAAATTAAGAGAATTAGCAAACTTTATCGTGGGAGAACCTAAAGAGATTGAGTTTGAAAATGAGGTTGTTGCAGTAGTAGAATACAGAGATGGAAGTATCATCGATGTTGTTAAAAAAATAAAAAAGTAAATGAAATAGGGTTCTATAATAAAAATATAATATATTATTTAATAATAAGGGGAGAAAAATGGCAAACAAAAATTTCAGAGAACTGTTTGATCCAAAACAGGCAAAGTGGAGCGGATTATCAATTCAGATGTTCCTAGGTTTATTAGCGATAGTTGCATTAACTGTATATGTACCTTTTGGAGGAAAAGAAGCTGGGTTCTTAAGAGGCAATTTCCTAGTAGTATTTGGAATATTAGCAATATTTGGTATTTTATTTGGAGAAATTGGAGATAGAATTCCAATATGGAATGAGTATATTGGTGGAGGAACAGTTCTAGTATTCTTTGCATCAGCAGTAATGGGTACTTACAACTTAGTTCCAGCAAAAGTTTTAAAAGCAATTGATGTTTTTTATGGTGAACAACCAGTAAACTTCTTAGAGTTATTTATTCCAGCTCTAATAGTTGGTTCAGTTTTAACAGTAAATAGAAAAACTCTTCTTCAGTCAATAGCTGGTTATATTCCATTAATATTAATTGGAGTAGCTGGAGCTACATTAGGTGGAGTGGGAGCAGGACTTTTATTTGGAAAAGAACCTTTAGATATTATCATGAACTATGTTTTACCTATAATGGGTGGAGGAACTGGAGCGGGAGCTATCCCTATGTCAGAGATGTGGGCTCAAAAAACTGGTGGAAATCCAAAAGATTGGTTTGCATTTGCAATATCTATATTAACAATAGCTAACGTTATAGCTATATTCACAGGAGCATTCTTAAAAGAACTTGGAAAGAAGCACCCAGGATTAACAGGAAATGGAAATTTAATATTAGATGATACAAAAGAAGCTGTAAAAGAGGAAGCAGGACCTAAAGTTGTAGTTACTCCAAAAGATATCGCATCGGCATTCATTTTCATCGGAGTATTATTTATGTTTTCTCATATATCAGGAGTAATTTGGACTTCATTAAAGTTCCCATTTGAAATGCATAGATTAGCTTTCTTAGTAATTTACTCTATAATTTTAAATATATTAAATATTGTTCCTGCAGCATTAAAAGCTGGAGCAAAAGAGATTCAAGCATACTTCTCTAAATACACTATTTGGGTATTAATGGGAGCAGTAGGATTTGGTACAGATGTACAAGAAATTATAAACTCATTATCTATAGCTAACTTAGTAATCGCTTTAGCAATCGTTTTAGGAGCAGTTGTATTAATTATGTTAGCATCTAAAAAGATGAAATTCTATCCAGTAGAAGCAGCTATCACAGCAGGATTATGTATGGCTAATAGAGGTGGATCTGGAGATATCGCGGTTCTTGGAGCAGCAGATAGAATGGAACTTATCTCTTTCGCACAAATCTCTTCAAGAGTAGGAGGAGCAATGATGCTTATCCTAGGATCTATGGTATTTGGATTCTTTGCATAATTTAGCTCTTAGTTAATTTTAAATATAAAGAAGATGCTAGTTTATATAACTAGCATCTTTTTTATTTATTAAAATTTAAAAGAGATAATGAAAAAAGCTGGTATACTTTAATAAATAAATTTTTTTAGTGGAGGAGAGATGAGATTATATGAAAAACATCAAATAATTCATTTTTTAAAAAATGCTTTTTATTCTATGTTAATAGCATTTTTAATTTCGCTGTTTGCTCATCTTGTAGCAGCAAAAAAATTAGAAGTGTTAGATACAGTGCTGAGTTCTATAAAAATATTTTTTAGTATACTACCATTAGTTTTTTTATCCCAAAAAAATTTTTTATTTCGTGATGGACCATTAAAAGCTATTTTTTTAGTTTTCTATTATCTTGTATTGGTTCCAATTATTAATTTATCAATAAAAATAGATAATAATGAAGCTTTGAACTACTTTTTTATTTTATTAACTTTTATAAATATATTTTTATTGATAGTATCTCATATAATAATATTAAAATATGTTTTTTCTGATTTTTTAAGGCGAAAAAGAAAAGTTGTCCCATCAGATGTTATTGTTGTTATTACAACATATATAACTATGGCTATTAGTTTTGGATTATTTTATACAGTACTCAGTTTATCTACAAAAACACCGGTTTTTCATGGAATAAGTCGTGAATTACCTGAAATTGAATTTTATTTCAAACATATATATTTTAGTTTTATAACAATAACAACAGTGGGATATGGAGATATATACCCATTGACAACGTTCTCTCAATTTATAGTCGTAGTTGAAATAATAACTGGTTTACTTTTAACTAATGTAATTTTAGGACTGGTAATTGGTTCAGGAATTTTGGCTTCAAAGGATTAAAAATATTTAATATAAAAACGAATTTTATAATATAATATTCGTTTTTTTTATTTAAAATAATGTATAATTAAACAAAGGGATTTTATTTTAAAGGAGCTAAATTATGTTAAGAAAAGATGTTTGTAAAATATTGACTGAAAATAAAAATAGTATTGTTTATATAGCTTCTTCCAATAAAAATTTAGAAATTTATTTTGATAAAATGTGGGAAGAAAAATCCATAAAATTAATAAAAATTAGTGATATTCAAGAAGAATCAGAATATTTTAAAATAAATTATGAATTACTTGAAGCTTTAAAAAGTGATTTAAAAGTAGTTATATTGGTTTCAGTTGAAGGAATATTATCACAATATTCTTTAAATGAGGATATGATAACTTTAAATTTAGGTTCTAATGTAGTTAGAAAAGATTTGATTGATATTCTTGAAAAAAATAATTTTAAAAAAAAATATTTAGTTGAAGATAGAATGGAATATTCAGTTCGGGGTGATATTATAGATGTTTTTCCTCCAAATGGAGAATATCCTATAAGAGTTGAATTTTTTGGAAATGAAATAGATAGAATAACTAATTTCTCATGTACAGATCAGAAAAGTTTTGAAAAATTAAGTATAGTAAATATGTATATAAACAAAAATAAAAAAAATCTATTAAATTTTTTGGAAATAATTGCTAGATTTAAAAAAAATAAAAAAGTTGATATATATTTAGAAAATGAGGAAATTGTAGGTTATAAAATAGAAGAATCAATTATAAGAGATAGAGATAATGAAAACAGTTATAAAAACATTTATAATAGTTTAGAAAAAGAATCTATAAAATTAAATGTGATAAAAAGTGAAGGCGATAATCAAAGACAAAAACCAAAGTTCTCTAAAGGTGGAATAAAATATGAAAATACCTCTCAGATTAGGGAAGGAGATTACATAATTCATGAAAATTATGGAGTTGGATTATATCTTGGAATAGAGGAGATAAATGGGAAAGATTATTTAGCTATTAAATATGCGGATGAAGACAAATTATTTGTTCCCATAGAAGGATTAAATAAAATAGAAAGATTTTTAGTTGATCCTGGAAATATTCCTGAGCTTTATAATCTAGGAAGAAGAGGTTTTAAAAAAAGAAGGGAAAAGCTAGAAGAAGATATGCTTAAATTTGCAGAAGAAATAGTAAAAATTCAGGCAAAAAGAGCATTGAATATGGGATTTAAATTTTCACCTGATACAGTCTGGCAAGAAGAGTTTGAAGAAAAATTTCCATATATAGAGACAAGAGATCAAAAAAGAGCGATTGAAGATGTAAAAAGAGATATGGAATCTTCAAAAGTTATGGATAGAATAGTATGTGGGGATGTTGGTTATGGTAAAACAGAGGTTGCATTAAGAGCTGCATTTAAAGCTATTATGGATGGAAAACAGGTTCTATTTATAGCACCAACAACAGTTTTAGCTCAACAACATTATGAACGATTTTTAGAGAGGTATAAAGATTATCCTATAACTGTTGAGCTCTTGAGTAGATTAAGTAACGAGAAAGATCAAAAAGAGATTATAAAAAAAATGTTAAGTGGTAGTATTGATATTATAATAGGCACTCATAGATTACTTTCTGAAGATGTTAAGCTAAAAGATTTGGGACTTGTAATAATTGATGAGGAACAGAAATTCGGAGTAAAAGCTAAAGAAAAATTGAAGAAGATGAGAACGAATGTAGATATGCTAACTTTAACGGCAACTCCAATTCCAAGGACTTTAAACTATGCTTTATTAGGGATAAGAGATATTTCTGTAATAGAGACCGCTCCTGAGGGAAGAGTTCCAGTAGAAACAACATTTATTAATGATGATAAAAAAGAAATTCGAGAAGTAATTATGAAAGAGATTGCAAGAGAAGGACAAGTTTTTTATATTTTTAATAGAGTGAAACGAATGGAAGATAAATTAAATGAATTGAAAAAGGCTTTACCTAAATTTGTATCTATAGAATATATTCATGGAAAGATGTCACCTAAAAATATAAAAGAAAAATTAAAATCTTTTGAGGATGGAGATATTGATATATTATTAAGTACTACAATTATTGAAAATGGAATAGATATTGAAAATGCAAATACAATATTAATAGAAGGAATAGATAAACTTGGACTATCCCAGGTCTATCAGTTAAGAGGTAGAGTTGGAAGAGGAAAAAGAAAAGGATATTGCTATTTAGTTATAGATAAAGATAAAAAAACCGGAAAAAAAGCAACTCAAAGAAAAGAAACTCTAAAGGAGATAGGAGAATTAGGTGGTGGATTTAAACTATCTTTAGAAGATATGAGGATTAGAGGTGCGGGAGAAATTTTAGGTGAAAAACAGCACGGAGCGTTAGAAACATTTGGGTATAATCTATATACAAAATTGTTACAAGAAGAGATAGCTAAAGTGAGAGGTGAAGAAGAGGAAAGTAGTGAGATAAAAATCTATTTAGAAGAGGATTCATATTTACCAAAAGACTATATTGAAGGTGATGAGCGATTAGTTGTTTATAGAAGATTGGTAGATATAAAAAAAATAGAAGATTTAAAAGAGATAGAATTAGAAATGAAAGATAGATTTGGAGATTTACCAAAAGAAGCTAAAAATTTATTAAATTATTTAGAAATAAAAATATTGGCTAAAAAATTAAAAATAATTGAAATTTTAAAAACAAATTCAGAAATATTTATTAAGTTTGATAATGAATATATTCAATTTGAAAAAATTATGAAATTAATTGAAGTGAAAAAAGCTAGATATTCTTCTAAAGAAAATGGAATTTTTTACAAAGGAGAGATATTAGAGTTTTTAAAATGGTATGAAGGAGACGATATATAAAATGGAAAAATTTGAGAATTTTGTAAACCTTATAAAACAACTACGAAGTCCAGAAGGTTGTCCTTGGGATAGAGAGCAAACGTTAGAAACGTTAAAACCTCATCTTTTAGAAGAGACGTATGAAGTTTTAGAGGCTATGAACGAGGGTGGAGATAACTTAAAAAGTGAGCTGGGAGACTTGCTTTTACAAATAGTTTTTCAAGCCAATATTTCAGAAGAGAAGAATGAGTTTTCGATAGAAGATGTTATAGATAGTATATCGGAAAAAATGATCAGAAGGCATCCTCATGTTTTTGAAGATAAAAATATTGCATCTAATTCAAGTGAAGTATTGATTAATTGGGAAAGAATAAAAAGTGAAGAAAAAGAACATGAAAATAGAAAATCTGTTTTAGATGGGATTCCTACAAGTTTTCCAGCACTTTTAAGAGCGGAAAAACTTCAAAAAAAAGCATCTAAAGTAGGATTTGACTGGCCTGAAATTCATGGTGTTATAGATAAGGTTGAAGAGGAAATTGAAGAATTAAGAGATGAAATAGTTTCAAATAACTTAGAAAAAGCACAGGAAGAATTAGGTGACTTATTGTTTGCACTTGTTAATTTAGCTAGACATTTGAATATAAATCCAGAAATTTGTTTAAATAAAGCATCTGATAAATTTGATAAAAGATTTAGATATGTAGAATCTCATTGTGATTTTGAAAAGGCATCTTTAGAAGAGATGGACAATTTATGGGATGAAGCTAAAAAATAAAAATATTTTTTTAAACTATTGACATCTGAAAAAAATAAGGTATATATAATAGTACTGATAAGAGGGAGATATATGAGATTAGATAAATTTTTAAAAGTGAGTAGAATAATAAAAAGAAGACCGATTGCTAAACTTGTAGTTGATGGTGGAAAAGCAAAGCTTAATGGAAAAGTTGTAAAGGCAAGCTCAGAAGTAAAAGTTGGGATGGAATTAGAATTGGAATACTATAATAAATATTTTAAATTTAAAATATTAGAGGTTCCTGAAGGAAATGTTTCTAAAAATAAAACTTCAGAACTGGTAGAGCTTTTAGATAGCAAGGGAATTGTTATTGATTTAGATGGTGAGGAGGATATATTTTAATGAAGTTTAAAGTATTTCCGAATGCCAAAATAAATATAGGTTTAAATATAAAAGGAGTTTTAGAAAATGGTTATCACCTTTTAGATATGACTATGCTACCAATTGATTTAACGGATATTTTAGAGGGAGAAATTTTTGATGAACCTGGATCTTTAACAATAAAAACAAATAAAAAGGATATTCCAACAAATGAGAGTAATATCTTATATAAGATATACAAATCATTTTATAATCGCGTAGGGTTAATGCCATTAAAAATAAATGTTTTTTTAGAAAAAAGAATTCCTCATCAAGCTGGATTAGGTGGTGGAAGCTCAGATGGTGCGTTTTTTTTAAATTTATTAAATAATTATCATGGAAAAATATTAAACGAGAAGGAGTTAATTGAGCTTGGAAAAAATATAGGAGCGGATATTCCCTTCTTTATTATAAATAAACCTTCTAGGGTTAAGGGGATTGGAGAAGAAATAGAGGTTATAGATAATAGAATAAAAACACCTATAATTCTTATAAAACCCAATTTTGGTGTTTCCACAGCTTTAGCATATAAAGAGATAAAAAGAATAAAAAATCCAAAAATGGCAGATATAGATAACATTATTAATGGTTTAAAAAATGGAGATATAAATTTATTGAAAGATAAAATAGAAAATAATCTAGAGGAAGCTCTTTTGTTAACTGATAAAAGAACAAAGGAGTTTAAAGAAGAGTTAGAGGAATTAGAAGGTATAAAATTTTATATGTCAGGTAGCGGAAGCGCATATTATGGATTTTTATTGAAGGATATTGATGAAATATTTTGTAATGTAAAACGAAGATTTAAAGATTGCGAGGTCTTTCTCTGCAATTTTAAATAAAAAACTACTAAATCATAAGGAAGGTGCATTTAGAATGAGAATTACAGATGTTAGATTGAGAACAGTGAAAAATGAGAACGAACTTAAATTAAAAGCTTATGCAGATGTTACTTTTGAAGAGTGTTTTGTAATACACGGTTTAAAAGTAATAGATGGTCAAAAAGGAATGTTTGTTGCTATGCCTTCGAGAAAAATGCCTGATGGTGAATATAAGGATATAGCTCATCCAATCACACCAGAGCTAAGAAAAGAGATAACAGATAGTGTTATAGCTAAGTACCTAGAAGTTATGTCACAAGAATCAACACCAGTAGAAGTAGTAGAAATCATAGAAGAGTAAAAAAAGTATTGACAAAATAAAAAAAAAATGATATTATCTAAGCGATGTTGGGGTGTCGCCAAGCGGTAAGGCAACGGACTTTGACTCCGTCATGCGTTGGTTCGAATCCAGCCACCCCAGCCATTTGATTAATATTATTAAGGGAACTTTAAGTGTTCCCTTTTTTTTTATTCTAATAACGTTAAAATTAAAAAACTTATAAAAAAAAGTGCCCTAAGGCACTTTGAATTAGAACTTATAATGAAACATAATGCTTTGCAATTTTTGAAGCAAGTCTAGCATTGTTAAAAACAAGTTCGATATTAGCTTCTAAACTTTTTCCTTTAGTGATATCTTTTACTTTTGATAAAAGAAAAGGTGTACTATTTTTACCTTTTATTCCTTTTTCTTCAGCTTCAGCAACAGCATTATTTATAGCTGTAGTGATTGTATCAAAATCCATAGCAAACTCTTCAGGAATAGGATTTGCAATTACAACTCCACCTTTTAGATTAACATCCCATTTAGCTTTTAATGTTTTAGCAATTTGCTCTGGAGTATCCATCTTATAATCTACATTAAACCCACTTCTTCTAGTATAGAATGCAGGTAGTTCTTTTGTTTGGTATCCTAGAACAGGGACTCCTTTTGTTTCTAAGAATTCTAAAGTAAGACCAATATCAAGAATTGATTTAGCACCAGCACAAACAACAGCAACATCAGTCATTGCTAGTTCTTCTAAATCTGCAGAAATATCCATAGTAGTTTCAGCACCTCTATGAACTCCACCAATACCTCCAGTTGCAAAAACTTTAACTCCAGCAAGAGCAGCAATGATCATAGTTGAAGCAACAGTTGTAGCTCCATCCCCTTCAGAGGCTAAAATTGCCGGGATATCTCTTCTACTAGCTTTTGTAACATCCAATCCTTTTTTACCTAAATAATCGATCTCTTCCTTGCTTAATCCCACCTTTAATTTTCCATTTAAAATAGCTATTGTTGCAGGAATTGCTCCATTTTCTCTAACGATCTCTTCAACTTTAAGTGCAGTTTCAACATTTTGAGGATAAGGCATTCCATGAGATATAATAGTTGACTCAAGAGCAACTACAGCTTGATTATTAGCTAAAGCATTTTTAACCTCTTCTGATATAACTAAGTATTTTTCTAAATTCATAAATTTTCCTCCTTGATAATATTAATATTTTCTAAATTCATATTGTCACTAATTGTTTTATCGCTAGATATAGCAATAGTAGCACAAGCTATTCCATTTCTACAACTTTCTAGGATATCAAGACCTTCGATATAACTATAGGCTATTCCAGCCATAAAAGCGTCTCCAGCCCCAGTTGTATTTAAAATAGAAGTTTTAAATGATGGATGTTGTGAATAGATCTCACCGTTAGAGAAAAATACACCTTTTTCTCCAAGAGATATAAAGACTTGCTTTACACCTTTATTTATAAAAAATTCAGCACATTTTTTTAAAGAATCAGAATCTGTAATTTTTATACCTGAAATAGCTTCAGCTTCTAATTTGTTTGGCTTAATTGTATGGAATTTTCCAATGATATCAACTATTTTTAAAGCTTTTGTTGTAGAGACACAATCCAAAAATATTGGAATATTAAAATTATTTACTATAAACTCTATAGTTTCTTTTGGAATGTTTGTATCTATAATACAAAGCTTAGATTCTTCTATAATATCTTTTTTTGATTTTATATATTCAATTGTTAAATTTTCATAAAGATCCATAGCGGATATAGCGATTTTCATATCCTTATTATCATTTAAGATAGAAATGTATGTAGAAGTTGGAGAGTTAGGAATAGTAAGAGCATTAGAAATTCCGATTCCTAAAGTTTTACAATTTCTTTTGATTTCATCACTATTAAAATCATCCCCTAAAACAGTTATTAGTTCTACATCTTGATTTAATCTAGAGAGATTATCTGCTATATTTCTAGCAACACCACCAAAAGATGTATTCACTCTACCAGGATTTGAATCATAATCTTTTAAAGGTGAATATGAAGTTGCTGAAATATCAATATTCGTTCCACCAATAACACTGATGAATGATTTTTTTTGTATAATATAACCTTTACCAATAATTTTTCCCTTTTTTATTAAATTAGAAATATGCACAGCAACAGATGAACGTGCGATATCAGCTTTTTCAGCAAGTTCAGCTTGAGATATGAAAGGATTCTCTTCAATCCATTTAAGAATCTCCTGTTCTCTATTTGTCATAGCTCCTCCTTATTATTAAACAAATGTTTATATAAATAAACATTTGTTTAATAATATCATTATAATATTGAAAAGTCAACGATATTTACATAAAAAAATTGATTTTTGTTGGAAAAAAGATTAAAATTTTAATAAAAATACTTAGGGGTGATAACTTGGATAATTTTAAAGGAGATAGGAGTAAGAAAATTTGGATATTGACAGAAATATTGGCATTAGTCATGTTTTCTCTATTTGTTTATTTTGTTTTTACAGGACAAGAAAATGTAATGGAAGGATTTATAAAAATATTGACTTCTCCAACAGTTTTGATAACAGATTTTTTAGTTGTAGGAGGAATGGGGGCAACATTTCTAAACGCTTTTTTAATATTTATTTTTAACTACACGCTTATGAGACTATTAGGAACACCTTTAAATGGAATAGCAATAGCTTCTTTTTTTACAGTTTTCGGATTTTCATTTTTCGGAAAAAATATTTTAAACATACTACCTTTTTATGTTGGTGGAATTTTATATTCAAAATATGAGCATATAGAGTTTAAAGACATACTTGTAACGATTTCTTTTACAAGTGCTTTAGCACCTTTTATAAGTGAAGTAGCATTTAATATCCATGTTTTGAGTGAATACGCATATATAAATGCAATTGTTTTGGGGATTTTAATAGGATTTATAGTAACTCCATTGGCAAAAAAAATGGCAGGATTCCATGAAGGTTTTAATCTATATAATCTGGGATTTACTGGTGGAATATTAGGTGCTGTAATAGCTTCAGTTCTAAAACTTTATCAATTTGTCGTAGTTCCTCAAAGAATAATATCTATAGAATATGATCTGAAATTAAAAATAATTTCAAGTTTAGTTTTTCTTTCATTAATAGTAGTAGGATTTTATATAAATAATAAAAGTTTTTCTGGATATAAAACTTTACTTAAAGATAATGGTCTAAAAAGTGATTTTGTAATGAAATACGGTTATGGACTTACTTTTATAAATATGGGTATAATGGGATTTGTAGCTATGATGTATCCGATTCTTTTAGGACAAACATTAAATGGACCCTTATTAGCTGGTATATTAACGATAGTTGGATTCTCTGCGTATGGGAAAACAATACTAAATATAGTACCTATTTTATTAGGGGTTTACTTGGGGCAATTTGGGAGTAAAACAGATGGATTTACTATAGCTTTATCTGGATTATTTGGTACTTCATTAGCACCAATTGCTGGAGTTTATGGTGTATTTTGGGGAGTTGCAGCAGGGATGCTTCATATAGCAGTAGTTCAAAGTATTGGAGTAATACATGGTGGATTAAATCTTTATAACAATGGTTTTTCTGCGGGGATAGTTGCTGGATTTTTGCTTCCTATAATAACTACAGCAAAAGAAAGTGCTGGAAAAAGAAGAGCTAAGTATTTACAAAGACAAAAGACTTTGCATGATTTAATAAGAAAAACAGAAGAACAACTGTATGATAAAGATGAATAAAAACAAAAGAAAAAAGTGCTTATTAAATGTAAGTACTTTTTATTTTTATAAATAAATAAAAAACTTTGTTGACAAACTTTAAATGCTGTGGTATGATTATATAT
>JAVWUC010000018.1:0-14322 GCA_036667395.1 Cetobacterium sp.
CCTGCTGCAAATAGAGGGAAGTATGCTCTTAATTGGTGCTCTAAAGTTTCTGGTGTTCTTTCTCCAGAAGGATTTTCTCCAGTGCTTCTTCCACCATAGAAGAAATATCCTAAAGTTAATGGTCCAAATGACATATTTAATGGCATTACCTCAACCTTTTGCTCATCTCTTGATCCTGATGTTCCATTGTTTGATTGATACATTAAGTCTACCCAACCAGAAACAAATGCATATGAATATTTTCCTCTTAAGTAATATCTATCATAGTTATTTTGTAATCTTGCTCTTGTTCCTAAAGAGTACTTGAAATCTTCCTCTCTATTGAAGTGTCTCCAAGCATCCAATTGGAATCTTTCGTTATCTTCCCCATCTAAAACTCCCTCATCTGAATCTAATGTCCAAGCCTTGTAAGCTTGAACTCCATAAGTCCAGTTTCCTGAAGCTGATGCTAATCCGATATCTGATGCTAAATATGTTAATCCAATATCTCCATCTGCATGTCCTGCAGTGTTATCATTTTCTGTCCACATTCCAAATTTTGTTACTCTAAATGCTGGCTCATCTTTTTCTACTATTACAACCTCTTCAACTACAGGCTCAGCTACAACTACAACCTCTTTTGAAACCTCTACTGGTGCTACTACTACTTCTTTAGCGTGAGCTGTTGCTCCAACCACTAATAAAGAACCTAATAAAAGTGCTAACTTTTTCATATAAATTCCCTCCAGTTATTTTTTGTTTTTTAGAAACCCCTAATTTGAAATTTCTCCCGTTATGTAGTTTATACAATATTTTATTCCTTTTGTAAATATTTTTTTATTTTTTTTCAAACTTTTTTAACTTTTTTTACGTCTTTTTGTACTAAAATATACTCATTTCCTTTGTTTTTTTTAAAAAACTCCTTGTTTTTATATGGTTTTGTAGGTATAAAATCAATTTTCTATCTACCTTATTCCCTTCTTCAAAAACTTATATAACTTTTAAATTATTTCGGTATATTTAATATATAACTAAAACTTTAAAATATATTTATGAATAAAATTTATAAAAAAATAAAAAAAAGCGAATACAAATGTATTCGCTTTGAACTTCCTGATAAAACAATTTGATAAAAACAATTATCTTTTTGAGAATTGTGGTGATCTTCTTGCTTTTCTCTTTCCGTATTTCTTTCTTTCTACCATTCTTGAGTCTCTTGTTAAGAATCCAGCTTCTCTTAAAGCTTTCTTTAAAGTCTCATCTGAAAGAAGTAAAGCTCTTGCAACACCATGTCTGATAGCTCCAGCTTGTCCTGCATTTCCTCCACCATGTACTGTAACTTTAAGCTCAAACTTATCTAAAGTTTCAGTTAAAGCTAAAGGTTGCTCAACTATTTTAGAAAGAAGTTCTCTTCCACCAAAATACTCAGCCATAGTCTTTCCATTTATTTCAATACCTTTTCCACCAGGGATAAGTCTTACTCTTGCTACTGAAGTTTTTCTTCTTCCAGTTCCTCTATATTGAATCATTTCTGCCACTGTCAATCCCTCCTAATTAAAATTCTACCTTTACTGGTTTTTGTGCAGTATGAGCGTGCTCAGCTCCAACAAATATTCTTAATCTTGTTAACTGCTCTCTTCCTAATCTGTTTTTTGGAAGCATTCTCTTAACAGCTAGCATTAAAGCTTCTTTAGGATTCTTTGCAAGAATCTCTTCTAATCTTCTTTCTTTTAATCCACCAGGGAATCCTGAGTGACTGTAGTAAACTTTATCTGTTAATTTCTTTCCAGTTACAGCTACCTTCTCGATATTTGTAACGATTACGAAGTCTCCTCCGTCAATGTGTGGAGTGTAAGAAACTTTATCTTTACCCATTAATTTTTTAGCTATTTCAGCAGCTAATCTTCCTAAAATTTTTCCTTCTGCGTCATAGTGAACGAATTCTCTAACAACGTCTTCTTTTCTTTGCATAGCAGTGTATTTTTTCACGTTTTTTTTCCTCCTCGAAAATAGTTATATTTATTTTAATATAACGAACGGCGTTCCTTTGTGGGAAAGGATTTATTATACCCATCTATTATATAGATTTTTTCCTATTTTGTCAATGTATTTTTTGCTTTGTAACTATATTATTTTTTGAATATTCCTAAAGGTTTTCCTAATGGTAAGAACTCTCTTCCAAAAGTTTTATTTAATACATTTGCAGCTGATCCGTAGAATGACATTAGAGCTATTAAAAACTCTGATACTGCAGCTAATGTGTGCATTGCATGAGGTGCGATTCCAAATGTTGTTCCTGCTAATCCTATGAATAAGAAATCTATTAATATAAATATGATTAATAGTGTCTTATTAGTCTCAACGGCACCTACTGTCATGTATAAAGTAAATATTAAATATCCTAAGAATACGAACCCAAATGCTTTTGGATCTGCAGCAGCTTTCATAGCTTCACCGAATACACCTAATTGAATCATCCAGCTCATAGCCATTCCAAACCAGAAGAATGCATATCCTCCAAAAGCTGTAGTTCCAAATACGTTTCCGTGTTTAATGTCATTTAAACAAGCTATTAACTGTACAAATGCTCCTAAAAATATCGCCCAAGGGATTACTAAAGATACTCCACTTACGATTCCAAATTTGTTAGCTGATGCTACAAATGTAACAATTGCAAGACCTAAAAGACCTAATGCTGAAGGGTCTGCTACTTCAATTTTAACATGATTGTTTTGATTCATTTTTTCAAATACTCCTTAAAAAAAATTTTTTTACGCAAGGAGTATTTTAACCTTTTACTAAAACTTTGTCAACAATTACTTAACTTTATTTATTTTTTATATCGTTAGTGCCGATGCTCCTTTTATTCCAGCATCATTTCCTAACTCACCTATTTTTATTTTTAATTTTTCTACTGTTATTTCCAAAGCATAGTTAGGTAATTTCTCTTTAACTTTATCAAGTAATATATCTCCAGCTAAAGCAACTCCTCCAGATAAAATAACAACCTCTGGATTAATAATATTAAGTATATTTCCAATTCCCATAGCTAGATACTCCGAAACATAGTCAACAATATCTAAAGAAAATTTATCTCCATTTTTAGCTTCATCAAAAACATATTTTGCTTCTAACCTATTTAAATCTCCATCTATTCTCTTATATAAAGAGTTGTTTTTATTTATCTGTAGTCTTGATAAAGCTTCTCTTACAACCCCAGTTGCAGATGCGTATGTTTCAAAGCATCCTCTTTGACCACAACCACAAAGTTTCCCCTCTTTTTCTAATTTCATATGTCCGATCTCTCCGCCTGCTCCTGTTGCACCTGAAACTAGTTTTCCATCTATAAAAATTCCTCCACCTATACCTGTTCCAAGAGCTATTGTCACACTTTTAGAAAATCCTTTTCCTGCTCCATAGAGAGTTTCACCTAAAGCTATAACATTTACATCATTATCTAATCTTGTTTTTATTCCTGATATTTTTTCCATCTTTTCACTTATATCAATATTTTTGTCCCAAGGAAAATTTGCAAAAAATCCAACTATTTTTCTATCAATAACTGGTCCCGGTATTCCCATACCTATCCCTTTTATCATAACTTCATCAATCTCTAACTCTTCTAACAAATTTTGAATAGTTTCCCAAATTTTGTTCAAAGTATAATCTACACCCATTATAGATTCTGTTTTTATACTTGTACTTTTTAAAATATCCCCTTCACTATTCAGCACCCCAATTTTAGTGTTTGTTCCTCCGATATCTACTCCCGCAAAATAATTCATTTCCCCTCCTAGTTATATATCTTTCTATATTTTTCTTTCAAATACTCTATATAATATTTTGAATTTATTTCCTCTCCTGTAACTTTTTTAATAATCTCTTCCGGTGATTTTAATTTTCCATATTTATGAATATGAGTATTTAGCCACTCTTTTATTTTATAAAGTTCTCCTCTTTCAAGTGCACCAGAAACATTGAACTCTTTTTTCATAGTGTTTAAAATTTGAGCCGAATAAACATTTCCTAAAGCGTAAGATGGGAAATATCCAATCAAACCACAAGACCAATGAACATCTTGAAGAACACCTTCCGAGTCAAATTTTGGTTCTACCCCTAAGTATTCATTCATTTTCTTTTTCCAAATTTCTGGTAAATTTTCAACTTGATACTCTCCAGAAAAAATCCCCTTTTCTATCTCATATCTTATCATTATATGAAGTGAATAAGTCAGCTCATCCGCCTCGACTCTAATTAAAGATGGCTCAACCTGATTTACCCCTTTATAAATTTCATCTATACTCAATTCATTTAATTGCGGATAATATTTTTTCGCTCTATCTAAATATCCTATCCAAAACTCTTTACTTCTACCAACTATATTTTCATAAAATCTAGATTGTGATTCATGGATTCCCATAGATGCCCCATCAGCCAAAATTGTCTCTTTAAGATCTTCGGCTACATTTTGTTCATATATTCCGTGTCCTCCCTCATGGACAGTACTAAATATAGATGAAAACGGGATATTTTCAAAATATCTTGTGGTTAATCTAACATCATCTTTGCTCACAGTTAATGTAAACGGATGTGCACTTTCTGATATGATTCCTCTTTCTAAATCAAATCCAATATATTTCAAAATATCGATTGAAAGATTTTTTTGTTGTTCTTTATCCACATTAAATTCTAATTTTTTCTGAAAATCTCTTTTGCTATTTGAAATCTCTTTTAACAGAGGGACTATCTCATTTTTCAACTCTTCAAAAAAAAGATCCAATTTTTCTATATCCATCCCTTTTTCATAGTCATCTAATAAAACTGAATATAAATTTTTGCCTGTATTTCTATACTCTATAAATTTTTTATTATAATTAAAAACTTGCTCTAAAATTGGTGCAAAACTTTTAAAATCATTAGTTTCTCTTGCTTTTTCCCAAACTCCTTGAGCTTTAGCTGTTAACTCCGAATATGCTCTATACTCTTCAGAAGGGATAACCTTTACTTTTTCTATCTCTTCTATTAAAAGTTCCACTTCTTTTTTTGTTATCTCATCCAATTCATTTTCATTAACTTTAAGTTCATTTACAAGAGATACAAACTCTTCAGAAGTAGTTAAATTATAACTTTTCAAACTCAATTCTCCTATCATTTCAGAGAGTAATTTATAACCACCTTTTGGTGTTTGAGTCTCCAAATCCCATTGAAGTAAAGCTAACATAGAATCAATCAGTTTTTTTTCTTTTATTTTTTCTCTAAACTTTAAAATCATTTCGTCCATAATTTCTACCTCCTGTTTTTTTATTTTATTATAGTCAATTCAACTCTCTTTCACAAGAAAAATCTACTCTATTGATAATTTAAGGAAAATAATGTAAAATTATATATAAAAATATATCATTTTACACATAAAGGAGTTTTTTATGAAAAGAAGTATTTCAGGTATTCAACCTAGCGGAATATTACACTTAGGTAATTATTTCGGTGCTATGAAACAGTTTATTGACAATCAAGACAGCTATGAAGGATTTTACTTTATCGCTGACTACCATTCATTAACTTCTCTTACTGATCCAAAAACATTAAGAGAAAACTCTTACAATATCGTATTAGATTATTTAGCTCTTGGACTTGATCCTGAAAAATCAACTATTTTTCTACAATCAGATGTTCCTGAGCACACAGAATTAACTTGGTTACTTTCTAACATAACTCCAGTTGGTCTTTTAGAAAGAGGTCACTCATACAAGGATAAAACTGCAAAAGGATTTAGTGCTAACACTGGACTACTTACATATCCTGTTCTTATGGCTGCTGATATCTTAATGTATGACGCTGACATCGTTCCAGTTGGAAAAGATCAAAAACAACACCTTGAGATGACAAGAGATATTGCTCTGAAATTTAACCAACAATATGAAGTAGAACTTTTTAAACTTCCAGAACCTCAAATTTTAGAATCACTTGCTGTTGTTCCTGGAACAGATGGACAAAAGATGAGTAAATCTTATGGAAATACTATCAATATGTTTGCATCTAAAAAAGAGTTAAAAAAACAAGTTATGAGCATTGTTACAGACTCTACTCCATTAGAAGAAAGTAAAAATCCTGACAACAACATTACAAAACTTTATGAGTTGTTTGCTACTAAAGAGCAAGTTGAAGAGATGAAAGCTAAATTCGTTGCGGGTAACTATGGATATGGACATGCTAAGACTGAGCTTTTAAACGCTATTCTTGATTACTTTAAAGATGCTAGAGAAAGAAGAGAAGAGCTAGTTAACAATATGCAATATGTTGAAGAAGTTTTAGCAAAAGGAGCTATTAAAGCTAGAGCTCTTGCTAAAGAAAAAATAACAAAAGCTAAATTAGCAGTTGGACTTGCAGGAAACGCTTATAAATAAGAAAAACAAAAAAAGACAGTTTTCACTGTCTTTTTATTTTTAAATTAATGGCGCACCCGAGAGGAATCGAACCCCTAACCCCCTGATCCGTAGTCAGGTGCTCTATCCAATTGAGCCACGGGTGCAGATTTTAGCTATAAAAAAAAGGTAGTATATCTACCTTAGTTATTTTTATAAATGGCGGTGAAGGTGAGATTTGAACTCACGGTACGGGGTTAACCGTACTCTCCCTTAGCAGGGGAGTGCATTAGGCCACTCTGCCACTTCACCGTTTATGGCGGAAGACCAGAGACTCGAACTCTGAAGTCTTGCGACGCCGGTTTTCAAGACCGGTTCCTTACCAGTTAGGATAGCCTTCCTTACAGATAAGATATTATCACATTTTTTTTTTGATGTCAAATACTTTTTTTTATTTTTAAAAAAAAGAGCTACTTTTAAAAGTAGCTCTAATCAATTATTCTTCTATTTTTTCCTCTTTTGTTTCTGGCTCTTCTTTAGGAATTGGATTTCCAAACATCCACTCTATTTGTCTTCTAACTCCTGTTAGTTCAACAAGTTGACCATCTATTTCTAATCTATCATTTTCTGGAATAGATAAGAACCCTTCCTCTATTGGAGCATCTTTCAATAAGTTATGTTGAAGTTTTATTGGATTTTCAAAACCAAATGGTTTAAATTCAGTTTTTACACTTCTTATAAGCTCATCATTTTTTGATATCTCTTCAATTTGTTCCTCTGTAAATCTTCTTTGTGGAGGATATTCAGCTATAAATAAAGTTTCAGTTTTTATAAACTTCAATTCATTTCCTTCTTTTTCAAAAATATCTATTGTATATTTCCCTCTATTTTTTACAAGGAACTTATCTATGTCTATAATCTTCTTTCCAACACCTAGTGGATCAATCATAGGAGTTAATTCTCCTCTAGATATAAGGTCATCATCTGGACCATTTAATCTCACTTCAAAAACTGTTGGTTTTGTCAACTCCTCAAAAGTTAAAATTATCGATAATCTCATCATTGGATAAGGAAATATCGGTTGAATTAGGTTATCAAAAGAACCAAAAATATCTACGGCTCCTCCTATTTGTTGACTCATTTGTGCAGCATGTGCTACCACTACGCTTTTTATCTTAGCCATTTTATCCCCCTTTGTGGTTGTTTTGTTCTAATTTACTATAGCACACAGCATAAATTTTGTAAATTTTTATTTCAAAATAGTAAATATGAATATACTTCCTTTACCCTCTTTTGATAAAACATCTATTTTCCCACCACAAATTTCAACTAATTCTTTAACTATTGAAAGCCCTAAGCCTGTACCAGCTTTATTGCTAGTTCTAGCTTTATCAACTCTGTAGAACCTTTCAAATATTTTTTCTACATCCTCTGGAGCCATTCCAATTCCATTATCTTTTATCCCTATTTTATACTTACTCTTCGTTTCTATTATAGATATCTCTATCTCCGGTATTTTATTCCCTCTATAAACTATAGCATTTTCTACTAAATTTTTAATTATCGTCAATACTTTTTCAAAATCAATACTCAACTCTCCATGTTTATTCAAAAGGTTCAAATTATAAGTTATGACTGCACCGCTACTTTTTATTCTTTCACTCAGTGATAAATTTAACTCCATTTTTAATCTTTCTACTGCAATTTTTTCAATATTTACAATTTTCGAACTTTCTATTTTTGTTATATTTAAAAAATCTACTATAATATTTTCTAACTTATCAATATTATTTTTTATTGTTTTTATAAATTGCAGTTTTAGTGGTTCAGGGGCATCCTCTAAGGCTATAACATAACCTTTTATATTGGTCAAAGGTGTTTTTAGTTCATGACTTATATTACTTATAAATGTTTTTTGAACTTCTAACATGCCTTTAGTTTGTGTTATATCTTTAATCGATAAAAGGTATCTTTGATCTTGATCCAAAAATTTTATATTTATACTAAAATATCTTTTCAATCTAGGTATATATACCTCTGATTTTTGATTTTGTTTTTGCTCTATCGTTTTTTTCATAACATCTATTATTTCAATATCTTTTATTAAGTCCAGATAATTTATCCTGTCTTTTTCATAGAGATAATTAAAACGAGTATTTTTAATTATCAATTTCAAGTTATCGTCAAACAGACATATAGAAGCATCAATTGAAGTTATAATTTGATGTAAAATACGCTTCTCACGGTTCAACTCAACTATATTCTCAAGATTTTTTTCTTGCCATTTTTGAACCACATCCCAAAGGTTTAATATCCACGGATCCTTCTCAAAATAAAGAGTTCCACCTCTCCCTTCATCTTTCAAATATTTTTCAATAATCTCTATTTTTCTATATACATCCCTTTTTAAATAATTTTTATAGAAAGAGTGTATAACTATATTTAAAAGAGTGAAAAATAATATTTCTACAAGCAGTATAGCTCTCAATATCTTTTGTGTGCTTCCATAATTTTTAGAAACTCTAACAATTATAGTTTCACCATCTTTATTTGTTTCTTTCTCAGCATAGTATGCTGTCATTTCATCAGAAACTGAACTTTTTCTTATATCAAATCCCATCTCATCATTTTCTAAAGCTAGAATCTCTTTTCGGGCACCATGATTTTCAAGTTCATACTCTTTATCATATTTCTTAGAGTCATAAACAACAACTCCATCCCCTTTTATTATATTGAAACGCACATCTGAATTTTTAAAAATATTCTGATATCTCTGTTTATCATACTCTTTTATTAAATTAGATATAATAAAAACATTATCTCTCAAACTATTTTTTACACTGTCTTTATAAAGACTTGATAAAAAGGATATATTTGATACTATAAACAAAATTTCTATTAAAATAATAAATAAAAGTGCAATTATTTCCTTTCTTCTAATCTGTATCCCACTCCTTTCACAGTTTTTATACATTCCATTAAAAATGGCATTTTTTCTCTCAGTTTAGATATATATACATCAACTGTTCTATCTCCTGTATAATAGTTACTTCCCCAAACCTTATCAAGAATTTTCTCTCTACTTACAACTATTCCTCTATTTTTAATTAAAAGTAATAGTAGATCATACTCTTTCTTAGAAAGCTCTACTTCCATACCCTCATTAGTTACTAAATGTTTGTCTTCATCTATTTCTAAAGTAAGGAATCTATTTCTTATTTTTTTATTTTTTTCCTGTTTATTTAAAAGCTTTTTTCCTCTCAACAACAACTCCCTAGGATCAAAAGGTTTTTTCATATAGTCGTCTGCACCTATTTCTAATCCCTTTAAAACATCTTCTACTTCTGTTTTTGCTGTAAGCATTATTATATAAGGAGTTCCATACTCTTCATCCATCTCTTTAACTATTTTTGTAAAATTAGTCCCATCCAAATTAGGAAGCATTAAATCTAAAATTATAAGTTCATGTTTCTCTTTTTTTAAATATTTAAGTCCTTCTAGCCCATCTGATGCCACAGTCACTTCATAACCTTCTTTTGTAAAATAATAGTTTATTAATGCTTGTATTTCTAAATCATCCTCTACTACTAATACTTTCATAATTTCTCCCTTATTTTTTTCTTTCTTATCATTATAGCACAAATAGAAAAAGGTGTCTCTGTATACTAAAGACACCATCTCTTAATTATTTTACTGGAACAAACCCTTCATCAGCAACTATCTTTTGGCCATCTTTTGACAGTGCAAAATCTACTAAATTATTTACATCTTTGTTATCTGTATTTTTTACATACCAGAATACTTCTCTAGCTATTGGATATTTTTTACTTGCTACATTTTCAACTGTTGGTTCTACAGAATCTATACTTAAACTCTTTACAGAATTATCCACATATCCCATTCCAATATAACCTATAGCGTATTTATTATTTTTTACCTCTTGTTTTATCGCTTCATTTGAAGGCATATATAAAGTTTTCTCTCCATACTCAGCATCTTTTTTTGTATTTTCTTCTCTTATTATATGTTCTTTGAAAAACTCATGAGTTCCTGAAGAAGAATCTCTTGAAAGAACAACTATTGTCGCATCATCTCCACCTAATTGTTTCCAGTTTGTTATTTCTCCTCTGAAAATTTTAGCTAAATCTTGATGTGTTAAATTTTTAATACCATTTTTTTGATTTACAATAGCTGTTATTCCATCATATCCTAAAACTACTTCCTTTATTTCTTCACCTTTTGTTTTAGCAGCTTCTAACTCTTTTGGTTTTATACTTCTTGAAGCCATTCCAATATCAGCAGTTCCATTTATTAAAGATGATATTCCTACTCCTGATCCTCCACCAGTTACAGCTATTCTTGCATCTTTATTTTTCCCCATGTATTCCTCTGCTATGTACTGAGAAACATTTACTATTGTATCTGACCCCTTTACCTGAACTATTTTAGAAGCCATTGCGTGTGTAGAATTTAACCCCATAAGTCCTATCAATCCAATCATAAAAAATTTTTTCATTTTTTCCTCCTAAAAATTTTATTTTATTATTTAATTATTTATTATCACTTTTTTATGTTTTTCCTTTTACACAAGTATAAACTAAATTTGTAAAACCCGTTTAAATTTAATGTAAAAGAGTTGTAAAAAAAAATTTACACATTTTTTACGTTAGTTTAATTCTATTTTAACAAGGAAAGCTTAATATAATACGTAGATTAATTTATATAACTATTGTAATTTTTAATTTCTTTTACATATATTTTAGGAGGTTTATATGTTTAATTTAAGAAAGCTTAAAGATTCTGTTATGACTGGAGTTAACTCTTTGGTTGGTATCTTTAACATTCTAATTGTTTTGCTTATATTTATTTTTATCTTGATTAACAGTTTAGAATTTTTCAGAGAATACCCTGTTTCTAAATTTTTCTTTGGAACTGATTGGATCTCTCTTTCTGGAAAGTATGGCTTATTGCCCCTTTTAGTTGGTTCATTTTGGGTAACTATTGTTGCTCTTGGAATTTCTATTCCTATTGGGATAGTTACAACTATATATCTTTCAGAATTTGCTAGCAGTAAAACTAGAAAAACTCTAAAAATAATTATTGAAACTATGTCTGCTCTTCCATCAGTTGTTTTAGGTTACCTTGGACTTTATGTTCTTTCAGGATTTATAAAGGAAACTTTTGGATTAACTAGTGGACTAAATGCTTTAACTGGTGGAATCATGCTTTCGTTCATGGCTATTCCAACTATTGTAAGTTTATCTGATGATGCTTTAAATGCTTTAGATAAATCTTATAGGGAAGCTTCACTAGCTCTTGGAGCAAACAAGTTAGAAACAGTTTTTAAAATTTTACTTCCAGCAGCCTTTCCTGGTATTTTTGCAGGAATCATGTTGGGATTTGGTAGAATAATTGGTGAAACTATGGCTGTTCTGATGATTACAGGAAATGCTCCTATTATGGCGTCTTCACCTCTTTCACCAGTTAGAACTCTAACAGCTACAATTGCGGCTGAAATGGGTGAGGTTGTTCAAGGCAGCGAACACTATCATGCTCTGTTTGCAATTGGATTAGTTCTATTTGCTATAAGTTTCCTAACTAACAGTATCGCTGACAAGTATATTCGTAAATCAAGAAAATTAATGGGAAAATAGGAGGAACAAATGAATATTTTAAAAGGAAAAAGTGGTCAAACTATAGAATTTTTTATAAAAGCAATCGCTTTACTTTCTATTTTACCAATATTTCTTATCTTAGGATATATCTTATACAAAGGAATTCCTGCAATGAGTTGGGAATTTTTAACAGAAGCTCCAAAAAGAGGGATGAGAGCTGGTGGTATTTTACCCGCAATCGTTGGAACAATCTATTTAACTCTTGGTACAATCGCCGTTTCTGTTCCTTTTGGAGTTTTAACTGGTGTTTATCTAGTTGAATATGCTAAAGACAATACGTTAACTAGAATTATCAATCTAACTATAGTCAATCTAGCTGGAATCCCTAGTATAATATATGGACTTTTTGGAATGGCACTTTTCGTTATATATTTTAACTTAGGTGTTTCTATTCTGGCGGGTTCTTTAACTTTAGGTATCATGTGTTTACCAGTTATTATCACAGCTACTAGGGAAGCTCTGCTAGCTGTTCCTAACAGCTTAAGAGAGGCTTCACTGGCTCTTGGAGCTACAAAATGGGAAACTATTTCTAAAATTATTATTCCTGCTGCTCTTCCAGGTATATCTACAGGAGTAATTCTAAGTATATCTAGAGCTGCTGGAGAGACTGCTCCGATACTATTTACTGCAGCAGCTTTCTACCTACCATTTTTACCTGAATCTATATTTGATCAAGTTATGGCACTTCCTTACCACCTATATGTAATCTCTACACAGGTGCCTAATATGCCTGCATCAAATATGAACGGAACATTATTTGTTCTTGTATTTATAACAGTCGGTTTCAATCTTATTGGAGCTTATATAAGAAATAAATTCGAAAAATAATTTGGAGGAAAATAGATGAAGCAAGATGTAAGAATTGCTGTTAGAGACTTTGATTTTTACTACGGTGATTATAAAGCTCTTAAAGGCATTAATATGGATATAATGAAAAATAAAGTTACAGCACTTATTGGACCTTCTGGATGTGGTAAATCTACGTTCTTAAGATCTTTAAACAGAATGAACGATTTAATCAGTGGAGTTAAATATGAAGGTGAAATTCTTTTAGATGATCAAAATATTTTTGACAGTAAGTTTGATATTGTTGAGCTTAGAAAAAAAGTAGGAATGGTTTTCCAAAAACCAAATCCTTTTCCAAAATCAATATATGAAAATTTAGTTTATGCACCTAAATTACATGGAGAAAAAAACAAAGAAAAGTTGGATCAAATAGTTGAATCCTCTTTAAAAGCTGTTGCTCTTTGGGATGAAGTGAAAGATAAGTTGCACCAATCTGCTCTTGGTCTTTCTGGAGGACAACAGCAAAGACTTTGTATCGCACGTGCTATCTCAGTAAATCCTGAAATTTTACTTATGGACGAACCTACTTCAGCCCTAGATCCTATATCGACTTCAAAGATAGAGGAACTTATTGTTGAATTAGCTAAAAATTATAGTATCGTTATCGTTACTCACAATATGCAGCAAGCTTCAAGAATATCTGATTATACTGGCTTTTTCTATCAAGGTGTGTTGGAAGAGTTTGATGAGACATCAAAGATATTCACGACACCTAGAGTTAAAAAGACCGAAGATTATATAACTGGAAAATTTGGATAAAAAGGAGAAATTATGAGAACTTTAAATGAATCTTTAAAAAGTTTAGATGAACATTATTTAGAAACGCTAAAATACGTTAATAGAAATTTTGACGTAAATTTAGAAATGCTAAAAAACTCTAAATTTAACTCTACTCTTTATGGGGAAGCTAAAATGATTGAGGATTTTATAAACGCTTTTGAAGTTAAATTAAAAGAGGATTCTATTGTAACTATGGCTCGTTTTCAACCAGCTGCTAAAAACTTAAGAAAACTTGTTATGCTAATTAATAGTGTGAGAGTTTTAGAGAGAATGGGGGATCTTTTAAAAGCTAATCTATCTCTTATTAAAGATATAGAGACCAAAGCTCCAACTTTAGCTTATGCTATGAATGAACGAGTTTTCCCTGTAGCAAAAAAAATAAAAACTCTTTTTGAAATGTATATGAATGCTTTTTTAAATGAGGATGTAAATCTATTATATGATATTCTTTACCTTGATGAAGAAATAGATGGACTAGTTCACGATAACACTGAGTATTTCCTTGCTAAGATGAAGGAGACTCCTGACAATGTTTTAGGTGGATCTATCTTAACTCTTTTAGACAAAAAGTTTGAAAGATTGTCAGATCACATTATCCATTTAGCAAGTGATTTAATCTATATTTTAAATGGAGAAAATACTCGTAAAATTGAGTTAGAAAATATGAATAAAAAATAAAA
>JAVWUC010000018.1:14422-30844 GCA_036667395.1 Cetobacterium sp.
ACAAGTTTTTCGGGTGCAACCTCTTTACTTTCATCAGCAATTAGAGAAAATGAATGAGTCAATAGAGCATCCCCTATCAAAATCGCCTCTGCTTCTCCATATTTTTTATGTGTTGTCAGTTTCCCTCTTCTATAATCATCATTGTCTAATGCAGGAAGGTCATCATGAACTAAAGAATAAGAATGAATCATTTCAATTGCTACAGCTGTAGGTAAACCTATAGATAAAGATTTTCCATACAACTCTAAAACCATTAAAAGTAAAATAGGCCTAAGTCTTTTTCCTCCATTTAAAACTGAGTACTTCATTCCTTCAGCTATAACTGTTGGATATTCTAATCTATTTAAATGCAATTCAATATTTGTATCCACCAATTCTCTTTTTTCTTTTAAATAATTTTTAAGCATCCTCTTCCACCTCAAGTAATATGTTCTCATTTTCTGAACTTACCTTAATAATTTTTCCCTCAGCCTTATTTAAAAGATCTGACGATTTTTTAAGTAACTTCATAGCTTTTTCATACTCTTTTATAGATTCATCTAAAGATAGCTCTCCGCTATCTAATTTTTCAATTATCATATCAATCTCATTAATATTATACTCAAAACTATCTTTTTTCATGAAGCCCTCCACTTTTTATTATTATCTTGTGTAAAATGTTACAGTTTTCTTTCCATATTTTCTTTCGTCAGTTTTTCTAAATTCCCCAACTTCGTCAGACATATCTTCAAAAATATGGTGCTCACATATTATAAGTCCACCTTCTGCTAAAAGTCCTGCTTTGCTTATTGATCTCATAACTCTTTCACAAACTTCATCTTTATAAGGAGGGTCCATGAAAATTATATCAAATTTCTCTCCCTTTCTCCCTAAAATCTCAACAGCTCTTAAAACTTCATTTTTATAAGCTCTAGATTTATTTTCGTATCCTAAATTATTTATATTTTTTATTATATATTTAAGTGCTTCTTGATCTTTTTCAATCATTACAGCTCTTTTAGCCCCTCTACTTAAAGCTTCTAGTGCTATATTTCCAGTTCCGCTAAACAGATCTAAAAATCTAGACTCTGGTACATATGGAGCTATTATTGAAAATAATGATTCTTTGATACTATCTTGAGTTGGTCTTGTATCCATCCCTTTTCTACACTCTATTCTTTTTCCTTTTGCTTCTCCTGCAATAATTCTCATTTTTTCACCTCATCTATTAGCAGATGAACATAGCATCCCCAAAACTAAAGAAATGATATTCTTTTTCAACTGCCTCTTTATATACATCTAACATAAACTCTCTTCTTGAAAGAGCTGATACCAACATAAGTAGTGTTGATTTTGGAAGATGGAAATTCGTTATAAGAGCATCTATTACTTTAAACTTATATCCTGGATAGATAAATATCTCTGTAGAACCTGACTTTGCTACTAACTCTCCATTTTTATCCAATGAAGATTCTAGAGCTCTTACTGTTGTTGTTCCAACAGCCACTATCCTTCTTTTTTCCTCTTTTGCTTTCTTTATTCTCTCAACAGTGTACTCTGGTATTTCAAAGCTCTCTTCATGCATTTTATGATCTAAAACATCTTCAGTTTGTACAGGTCTAAAAGTTCCTAATCCAACCTCTAAAAATACATCTAAAACTTCTACTCCCTTATCTTTTAGTTTCTCTAAAAGCTCTTTTGTAAAGTGAAGTCCCGCTGTTGGAGCAGCTACTGACTCCCCTTTTATAGCATATACAGTTTGATATCTCTCTTTTGTTTCTAATGCTTCTACTATATATGGTGGTAATGGCATTTTTCCAAGTCTATCTAAAACTTCTTCAAAAGAACCTTCATATGAAAATTTTAAAATTCTATTTCCATCATCTTTTATTTCTAAAAGTTCCGCAATTAACTCTTTATTTTCCCCAATTTCAAGCTTTTGTCCAACTTTAAGTTTTTTGGCAGGTTTTAATAGACACTCCCATGTATCTAAAGATAATCTTTTAATTAGAAGAATCTCTAAAATACCACCTGTTTCTTTTTTTCCAAAAAGTCTTGCTGGAATAACTTTAGTTGAATTTCTAACTAAAACATCTCCCTCTTTTAAATAATCTATTATATTAAAAAAAGTTTTATGCTCTACTTTTTCTTCTTTTCTATTTACTATCATTAATTTAGAGTGATCTCTTGGCTCTCTTGGTTTTTGTCCAATTAATTCATCTGGCAAGTGATAGTCATAATCAATTAGTTTCGTTGACAACTTTTTCACCGTTCTTTCTTCCTATTACAACCCTTTCTATTCCACCATAATCTCTAACTATGGCAACTATATCAAAGTTGTTTTTTTCCATCATTTTACTTACTTCCTGAGCCTGATTATATCCAACTTCAAAAGCTAAATACCCTCCATCTTTTAAATGCGATGGTGCTTCTCTAGATATTTTTTCATAGAAATAATATCCATCCCCTTTATCTGTTAAAGCTCCTTTAGGCTCATGTAATTTTACCTCTGGCATTAACTCTTCATATTCCTCTTGTGGTATATAAGGTGGATTAGAAATTATCATATCAAAATCAATATCTTTTATATTTGAAAAAACATCCGATTTTATAAATTTTAGATTTTTTTCAACATCATTTAATTTTCTATTTTCAACAGCTACTTCTAGAGCCTCTAAACTTATATCAGCACCTAAAACAGTACTTGTTGGTATCTCTTTAGCTATAGTTACAGATATTGCTCCACTTCCCGTACCTATATCTAAAACTTTTGGATTCTCAATTTCTTTTAATATAAATTTACATTGCTCCACTAGTATCTCTGTATCTGCTCTTGGAATAAGTACCCTTTCATCTACTTTAAAAGGTAACCCATAAAATTCCCACTCACCTAAGATATATTGAAGTGGTTTTTTCTCTTTTGCTCTTTTATAAAGAAGTGTTCTAATCTCTTCTCTTTCTTTCTCTGTAATCTCCCTTTTTAAATTCATCGAAAGAATTGCTCTTTTTACATTTAAAACGTGAGCGAAAATATATTCTACATCTAACTTACTATCTAATACATCATTTTTCTTCAAATAATCCATGCTTTTTAAAAGAAGCTCCCTATTTTCAGAACTAAAGTCCTTTTCAGATTCTTTTTCTAACTCCTCTTGCGGCAGCTCCTCAAAAGTAACTCTTTTTCTAGCCATAACTTTTAAATAATCTTTTATTTTCTCTTTTTGCTCTAAAGTCAACTCCATATCAAAATATGCATAAAGTGTTATTCTATCTAACTTTAAGACAAAAGCTATAACTTTTTCACTCTCTAAACGTGGTTTTGAAAAGGAGTATTTTTTCAAATACTCCTCTGAAAACTTTAATATATCAAGTAATTTCATAAATTACTCCGCTGAACTTGACAGCATCTCTGCTTGAGCAAATGTGATCAGAGCATCTATCATATTATCTATATCTCCATCTAAAAACGCATCTAATTGATGAGCTGTGTACTTAATTCTGTGATCTGTTATTCTTCCTTGTGGGTAGTTATAAGTTCTTATTTTTTCAGATCTATCCCCTGAACCTACTTGAAGTCTTCTTTCACTTTCAACTGCAGTTCTTTGCTTTTCTAATTCCATCTCATATAATTTAGAAGCTAAGTGTTTCATAGCCTTATCTCTATTTTTTAACTGAGATCTTTCATCTTGACACTGTACTACTACTCCTGTTGGTAAGTGAGTGATTCTAACTGCCGAATCCGTCATGTTAACGTGCTGTCCTCCAGCTCCTCCAGCTCTATATGTATCAATCTTTAAATCTCCTGTATTGATTTTAACGTCTTGAACTTCATCTACTTCTGGTAACACTGCTACTGTTGCTGTAGATGTATGAATTCTTCCTGATGATTCAGTTTCAGGAACTCTTTGTACTCTATGTACTCCTGATTCAAATTTAAGTCTTGAATAAGCTCCTTGACCATTGATTGAGAATACAGCTTCTTTTATTCCACCAACACCAATCTCTTGCTTTTCAATAATTTCAACTTTCCACTTACGTCTCTCTGCATATCTCATATACATTCTAAATAAGTTTCCAGCAAATAGAGCAGCCTCGTCTCCTCCAGCTCCTCCTCTTATCTCTATAATAACGTTTCTATCATCATTAGGGTCTTTTGGTAATAATAAAACCTTCATCTCTTGCTCGATACCAGGAATTACTTCCTCTATTTCTTTCATCTCTTCTTGCATCATTTCTTTCATATCAGGGTCTTTTTCTCCTCTGATATTTTCTTTTATAAAACTTAAATCCTCTTGGTATCTTTTATACTCTTTGTACTTCTCAACAATAGGCGTTATATCATTTAAAGCTTTATTACACTCCATCATTTTCTTAGGATTGCTTAAAACTTCTGGAGAACCTAAAGCTTCTGTTAACTCATCAAACTTTGTTATTACTTCTTCTAATTTCGTAAACACTATATTCACTCCTTTTCAATATCTATACTTTAACTTATAAATTATACCATACTTACTTTAAAATTAAAATAAAAAATCTTCTCTTTAATATAAAAGAGAAGATTTAAATTCTATTGTTTTTGTTGTGTTTTTGTCAATTTTTCTAAAGATAACTCCCTAGCTTTTAAATATTGATCAGTTGAAATATATTTTTGAACTTCTATTTGATACTTTAATCTATCTTTGATTATTTCAGCATCAACTATTCCTACTTTTTCAACTAGCTCATTCAACTTATCTAAGTTTTTTTCTGTTCCATCTAAAATATACTTATTTATTTCAATTTCCAAAGCTTTTTTATCTAGTGTTTTTAATTTATACTGTGTGCTTGCTTCAGTTATTATTGTTTTAACTTTATCAATATTCTCTTGACTAACTCCCACAGCCCTAAAATCTTCATCTTTGACAATCCCAACACCTGAAGATGCTAAAGAAGGTACACTCAAGATAAAAATTAATAGTCCCATTGCTATTTTTTTCATAAAATCCTCCACTAAATTTGTAGATCTGAAACAAAAAGATTCTCTGAATTGAAATCTCTTTTGTTTATTTTTATCTCATCTGCTTGAAATAAATCATCTATTGTAAATCCAACATCCTTTTTTTCTAGAGCTTTTTTTACAACTTCCTTTGATTCGAAAGCCACAAATTGTTCCGCAGGAATAATATTTCTCTTTATTAAATCATAAGATGTTCCTGTAAAAACTCCAACTACAAAAAGCGAAAGAGACACAACCGATATTTTTTTGTTCTTCTTCTTCTCTTCTTCCAACAAACTTTTATAAATATTCGCCCTTACTTTCTCTTTTGGGGATACCATCATATCTCACCACCCATATCTTTAATAGCTTTATAATATATTGTTTTCACTGTTGATATATTCATTCCTTTCATATCTGAAATCTCCCTTAGTTTATAGCCATATATGTCTTTTAGAACAACTATCTCCCTCTCCTGGAAAGGTAATTCTTTTAGTTTTTCCTCTAAAAGTATAGGAACATTAAAATCTTCATTACTTTCAACATTTAAAATCTCATCATTTAGCTCTAAATTCAATTTTTTCTTTCTAAAGAAATCATATGTCTTATTTATAGCTATTCTATAAATCCAAGTATATACATTACTTTCTTCTCTAAAGTTTTTAAGATTTTTATATACACTAATGAAAACTTCTTGTGCTATGTCTTCGGCATCTTCGGCATTTTTTACTGTTGACAATATCTTGTAGTAAACTCTATCAAAATACTCATTATATATTTGATCAAAATCCATTTAAATACCTCATTATTTTAGCTTTATAATTTTAGACTCTTAAAATGACAAAAAAGTTTTAATTAAAATCCTCTTCAATTAATTTTTTAAGCTCATCCAATATTTGATTTTCTTGAACTTTTTTAACTATTTGACCCTTTTTAAATAAAACTCCTACCCCTTTTCCTCCAGCTATACCATAATCAGCTTCTTTTGCTTCTCCCGGCCCATTTACAACACAACCCATTACAGCAATTTTTATTTTTTTATCACACTTTTCAAACTCTTTTTCAACTTCATGTGCAAGTCCTATTAAATCTATCTCAGTTCTTCCACATGTCGGACATGATATGATTTCCACTCCAAAATCTTTCAATCCTAAAACTTTTAAAATCTCTTTCGCGACTTTAATCTCTTCAACAGGATCTTCTGTTAAAGAAACTCTTATTGTATCACCTATCCCATCTACTAATAAAGATCCAATTCCTATAGCTGATTTAACTGTCCCTTGGAAAGCGGTCCCAGCTTCTGTAACACCTAGATGTAAAGGATAATCACAAAGTTTTGCAAGCTTTCTATAAGCTTCTACCATCATTTTAACATTGCTTGATTTTAAAGAAACTATAATATCTTTAAAATCATATTTTTCTAATAATCTTATATGGTAAAGTGCACTTTCAACCATTCCTTCTGATGTAGGTTTACCATATTTTTCTAAAATTCCTTTTTCTATTGATCCAGAATTTACTCCTATTCTTATCGGTACCCCTTTTTCTTTAGCCTTTAGTACTACCTCTTCAACTTTTTTATCATCCCCAATATTCCCAGGATTTATTCTAAGTTTATCAATTCCGTTTTCTATAGCTAAAAGTGCTAATCTGTAATCGAAATGAATATCTGCAACTAAAGGTATATCTATCTTTTTCTTTATTTCTGATATTTTTCTTGCAGCTTCTTCCGTATTTACAGTGACTCTAACTAACTGGCACCCTTCATCTTGAAGTCTTTTTATCTGCTCAACTGTTTTCTCTACATCATTTGTTGGAGTATTTGTCATAGACTGAATAATTATTTCATTTCCTCCACCTATCAATAAGTTACCAACTTTCACTACTCTAGACACATTACCACACCCTTCTCAAGATATTAAATTTGAAAAAGCCCTAGAAATCTAGGGCTATCTAACTAAATAGTTCATTGGATTATTTGCCATTCCATTTTTTCTAATTTCAAAATGTAAATGTGGGCCTGTTACTCTTCCAGACATACCAGTTTTCCCTATTACTTGTCCTGCCTGTACTTTGTCCCCTTTTTTTACATAGATTTTATCTAAATGAGCTGATCTTGTTTCAAATCCATTTCCGTGATTTATTTTTATAATTTTTCCGTACCCTGTCATATATCCCACAAACACAACTGTTCCATCTTTTGCTGCCATTAAAGGAACGTATCTTGCTCTCATATCAACTCCAGCATGTTGAATATATCTTTTTAAAACAGGATGAAATCTTTTTCCAAATGGACTTGTTACTCCTGCCCATTTTACTGGCATTCTAAAACTTTTATTTGTCACTGTTTTTCTACGACTACTCCCACCACTATATGACAATTTTTTTAATGTTTCATCACTAGGGTTATATATAAAAAGCTCTTCACCAACTCTTATGTTGTCGTTTTTTAAATTGTTATATTTTCTTAAATTTTCAACATCAATTTTATAGTTAAGTGCGATTTTAAAAAGAGAGTCCCCTTTTCTAACCTTATAAAATACCCCATTTGATTTAACTATATTTATTTTCTGACCTACTTTTAGATTGTTTGATAAGCCTGGATTATTTGCCTTTAATACCTCTAAAGATATTCCATTTTTATCCGCAATACCACCTAAAGTATCTCCATTAGTTACCACATAATTTTCTAATTTAGGAATTTCATAAGCTTCTTTAAAATCTACCTCTTCTAAAGGTACTCCTTCAACCGCTTCTTCTTCACCTATCTTATACTCTTTTTCTATAGTGTAAAAATTACCATCTACTAGCTCTATTCCTCCACCGTCTTCTATTGAAGTAGATTCAGAGTAATACTCCGTAAAATTTTTTAAGTCCACAACCTCTGTTTTATATGGTTTAAAAACTATGATTAACATAGCCATAAATACTGCTGTTATAATTCCAAATCCTTTTAATACTTCTTTCACTATTTCCCCCTTACAAAAGAGTTCTCATACATTTCTATGAGTTTATCATTACTCTCTGTTGATGAAATAGTATCTATAAGTTTCTTTGTTCCTGAAGCCTTGTCTAAAGATGATAGGTATCTTCTTATCTTCCAAATCGACTCCAACTTCTTTTTCTCTATTAAAAGTTCTTCTTTTCTCGTCCCAGATCTTTGAATATCAATAGACGGATAGATTCTTAACTCAGCTAAATTTCTATCTAAATGAATATCTAAATTTCCTGTTCCTTTGAACTCTTCATAGATTACGTCATCCATTTTACTTCCTGTATCAACTAAAGCTGTTGCTAATATTGTTAAACTTCCACCATTTTTTATATTTCTTGCCGAACCAAAAAATTTCTTAGGATAATAAAGTGCTGTTGGATCAATTCCACCCGATATAAGTTTTCCACTTGAAGGAATAACTATATTATATGCTCTTGCAAGTCTTGTTAAAGAGTCCATAAGAATAACTATATCCTCTCCGTTTTCTAATTTTCTCTTAGCCTTTTCAAGTAAAGACTCTGTTACTTTTATATGATTTCTTGGATCATCATCAAATGTTGAAGCGAAAACTTCAGCACCCTTAACTGTTTCTTTTATATCCGTAACCTCTTCAGGTCTTTCATCAATTAAAAGTATCCAAACTTCTACATCTTTATTATTTTCTATTATCGAGTTCGCTATATTACTTATTAAAACCGTTTTTCCAGCTTTTGGAGGAGCTACTATCAATCCTCTTTGACCCTTTCCTATAGGAGCTATCAAATCTATTATTCTTCCAGATATATTTTTAGAATCTGTTTCTAATTTCAATTGTTCTGTAGGATAAGATGGTACCAACTCGTCAAATGGAACCCTTGACTCAGCTTCTTGAAGAGTACCGTTATTAATTAATAATACCTTACGAAGACCATAGTTTTTTTCTCCTTGGACAGCTTCTCTAACCTCTCCAACTATAAAATCTTCTGTTCTAAGTTTAAACTTTCTAATTTGTGATGCAGAAACATAAATATCTTTTTCTACATTTGTATTTCTTAAAAAACCATATCCATCTGCCATTACATCAAGATTTCCCCAAGCTAAATAAAGTCCTTCTTTACTAGTTATACTTGAATCTATTAATTCGATTAACTCCGCTTTTTTAGTTCTATTCGAATATTCAATTTCCATTTGTTTAGCAATCTCTTGTAACTCTTTTAGTAAAAAATTCTCTAGTTTTTCCATAATACCTCCAAGGTTACTCGTTCACTATCTCTCCATACAGTGACCATGTTTTGCAATCATTTATTTTAACATTAACAAATGTTCCTTCTAACTCTTTATCCCCAGCAAATAAAACGATTTTATTTGTTGATGTTCTTCCTGTTAAAACATTTTCATTCTTTCTACTTGGTCCTTCTACAAGAACTCTTTCAATTTTCCCCTTGTAAGTATCACTTGTCTCTTTTGACTTTCTGTTTTGTAAATCTATCAATCTTTGAAGTCTTTCTTTTTTCACTTCTTGATCTAATTGTCCATCCATAGTTGCTGCTGCTGTTCCTTTTCTTGGAGAATACATAAACATAAATGCTGTTTCAAAACCAATTTTTTCTACAACATCTAATGTATCTAAGAAATCTTCTTCAGTTTCATTTGGGAATCCTACAATAATATCTGCAGTTAAAGAAACTCCTGGGATTCTTTTTTTAATTTTTTCTGCTAATTCAATATATTGTTCTTTAGTATATTTTCTATTCATAAGTTTTAAAATTCTTGTTGATCCTGATTGTAAAGGTAAGTGTAAACATCTTGCTATCTTTTCATTCTTTGCAATTACATCAATTACATCATCAGCAAAATCTTTTGGATGTGGAGATATAAATCTAACTAAAAACTCCCCTTCTACCTTACAGATTTCCTCTAATAAAGTTGCAAAATTTTCTCCTGTTTCTAAGTCATTTCCATAAGAGTTTACATTTTGACCTAGTAGCATTATTTCTTTATAACCTTTTTCTACAAATGTTTTTACTTCATCTAAAATTTGCTCCATTGGAACCGATCTTTCTCTTCCTCTTACATATGGAACTATACAGTAAGTACAGAAATTATTACATCCATAAGTTATAGGAATAGACGCTGTTTTTTTCGAATCAAAATCTGCATCTAATCTAGGAGGCAAATCATCCTCTTCACCTGTATAAATTACATGTTTAAAATCTCCTGACTCTATTTTTTCAAGAGCTGTTGGAATTTTTCCTATATTTTGATTCCCCATTACTATATCTATTATTGGGAATTTTTTAGCAAGCTCTTCACCTTGCTCTTGAGCAAAGCATCCAGTTATTCCTATGATTGTTCCTCTTTTTTCTCTAACAGCTTTCAGTTCTCCTAATTTTCCATATATTTGAGTTGCTGCTCCCTCTCTTACAGTACAAGTATTTAAAAATACTGCATCCGCTTCTGAGATTTCTTCCGTTATATTATATCCCATATTTTGTAATATTTTTTTTATTTTTGCACTTTCGTTGACATTCATTTGGCAACCGTATGTTATTATTACTGCATTTTTCAATTTTTTTCCTCCAAAACTCTAAAAATTACTACTTAATTATGATAAAAATTATACCATAGTGATACAAGTTTTATCAATATATCTTTACTTTCACATTACTTGAATATATCTTTTGCTTCTAAATACCAAAGTAACAAATCTATGTTTTCCATAGGTATTCTTACCTCTTCACAAAAATTTCTAAGCTTTTCTTCTATCTCTTTATATAATTTCGGTGTTATTGTCTTTGGAATCTCTGCTATCACTTCTAAAGCAACTAAATTTTTCAAAATATGTCTATCTAAAATTGCCAATTCTTGACCAAATCCTACATTTCTTAAAAAATGACTAGCCTCTTTATAGGACATTCCTCTAATATTTTTTACTATCCATTCTCTCATTTCAAATGGATTATTAAATTTGGAAAAAAAATCTTTTGTTATAAATTTCCCATTATCATCTGTCATTTGATATCTTAAAAGATATAAATTTTTAGCCTTTGTTTTGTTAAAACGAACTATATTTAAATATGGTAAGATCTCCTCTTCACTTCCATTAAACAAAATACCACTTTCTTTTAATTCCGATATTGCTCTCCAAGCATTTCTTGCTTTAGATTGAGGAGTTAAAATACAAAAGGCTAACTCACAAAAGATATCTTTATTGTCTCCAAAATTCCAAATGTTTTTAAATTCTTCCAATCTTTTTTGTATTCTGGGTTTTATATCTTCATAAATTTTTTCCACTTCATAAAAATAGGTATTTTTCAAAATTGATACCTCCTATAATTAAATTTAAACACTTATAATTCTATCACAATTTATCAACTCTTTATATCTGTTTTTTTTTACAAAAATAGGATAAAGCAAAATACCATTGTAAATTGCTTTATCCTATATTAAAATTTTTTAAATATTCACAAAATAACCGTACTCTTTAAACAATCCTGAAACTTTATCTAGATTTTCTTTTTTAACAATTATATGTAAATCTTCACCTTTTAAAATTAAAGGCTTAAATCTTTTATCTTTTGTTATAGCCGATATCAACCCTTTGTCATTTTTTAATTTTAAAACTTTATACTCAGGTACATGTGTTATCAGTTCGGTTTTTTCTAATAAACTTTCAAAAAAATTCAACCAATTTTCTGGTAAATCATTCGTGATTTTTTCTTTAAACTCTTGAACTCTCTCTTGAATATCCGCACGATTTTCCAATCCTTTAATCATACTTTCTTCAGATAATTTAAATTTATTTGGAGCTATTTTAATTCCAAATTTTTCTAAACACATAACTCTAAGAGGACTCTCACCTATAACTGTCACAATCAGTCTATCATCTTCTAATACAACTTTACCCTCGTCTTGGACTACTTTAAAGTTATATGTGTTTATTCTATTAAAAATATATTTTCCTAATTCTGTAAATCTAACATATTTTATACCATCATATTTACTTAAATATCCATTTTTTAAATACAGCGCATTTGTCGAAGATGGTTTTTCATAACATATCTCTAACACTCCTAGAGAAGCTAGTATAAAGAATACTGATTTTATAAAAGGTTCTACAACATAAGCTAAATATTTTTCATATCCCACTATTTTAGTTCTTTCATAATTTGCTTCGTTTATATAAAGTGTTCCATATGCTGATTCAACATCTATAATCTCTATAAATTCATCTCTATATAAAATACTTTTAATTATGTTATCGATTGAAACAAATCCATCATCTGGAAATTCATTTAATATCATTTTTATTGTAGCTAGTCCTCTTTTTACTTCATCATTAGACTTTCCTACATTTTTTATACCTTTTAAATAATTTAAATAAAGACTTATGTAGGTATTATCCTCACTTTTAATAGCTGTTCCATCTAAAAAGCCATTTACAATCTCTTTTAAATTACTCGATCTTATAAACTCGTCATTTAAGTATTCATCTTTAAAAAGAAAAAGGAAAAGTCCCATTGTCTCAGTCTTTAAAAACTCTAAATCTTTAATCCCTTCGTAATACTCATTGATGTTACAATATTTTTTCATATTATTTTTAGACTCTTTTAAAAGTTTCCCACTACTCGATAGTTGCATTTTTCCATCTTTGAAAAATGAATAATATTTTCTTAAATTTTCTTGAATCTTCTCTTCATTATTTTCTTTAAATTCAGAATTACACCCACTAACTTTATATATGAAATACTCTTTTGGTTTTTTCAAAAATTTTCTCATAACCCTAACTATATCATTATCTAAAGTTAGATATTCACCTTTTTTTGTATCCCCATATTTAGAAAAGAATAGGAATTCATCTTTTAATTCAGATTTTATATTATATCCTTCCTCTTCTTTTAAATAAATATCTCTATTTTTTATTTTAAACTTCCCTTTCCAAGCAATCTCTTCAAATACCTCTTTAACCTCTTTTGATAGAGATTCAAATACACTTGTAAATGTCTCTTCTTTTGAATACATCTGCTCCATAAGTTCTAAAAAAGTTTGTTTATTTGTTGTTTCAGATATTAACGATATTTCAAACAACCCTAGATTGCTACCTATATATCCCTCTGCAATCCAATCTAAAAAATATCTTTTAAATATTTTAAAAAGATTCTCTTTCGAATAGCTATCATTTAAAGCTTTTCTGAATCTATCTCTACTTATTGCCATATCATCTCCTATTCCCCAAGAATGAACTCAATGTCTTTCTCTGTTAAAGTCTTTAATGTAGCTCCTTCATCCGATATCAAATTATCTAGAAGCTGACTTTTACTCTCTTGTAACTTTAATATCTTTTCTTCAATTGTATCTTTAAGTATCAATTTATAAGAAAATACCGTTCTATCTTGTCCTAATCTATAAGCTCTGTCTACAGCTTGATTTTCTACTGTCTTATTCCACCAAGGATCATATATAAAAATTGTATCTGCAGCAGTTAAATTAAGTCCTACTCCTCCAGTTTTCAAAGTCATAACAAACACTTTATATCTATTATCTTTTTGAAATAAATCAACCAATCCTTGTCTATCTTTTGTTGCTCCTGTCATTTCTAAATATTTTATTCCTCTTTTCTTTAAATCAGAGGTAATACTTTCTATACTTTTTATATAATTTGTAAAAATTAACACCTTATGCCCATTTTCAACTGCATCCTGAACATTATTTATAAGCACTTCTCTTTTGCTTGATACAACATTTGGATTTTTCATTTCTGGACAGCTTGTTAATTGTCTTAATTCATTTAGTGCTTGAAGTATATAGAACTGAGTTTTCCCAAGCCCTTGAGTCTTTATCTGGCTATTTATCATTCCGTAGTAATAAGCTCTTCTCTCTTCATATAGCTTCTTTTGCTCTGCATTCATTCCTATAAATAATGTTTTTTCAATCTTATCTGGAAGATCTTTTAAAACTTCTTTTTTAACTCTTCTTAAGATAAATGGATAAATTTTCTTTTTAAGCTCTTCAATTGCTTCTTTATCATTTTCTTTTTGAATTGGATTTGCATAGTGATGATTAAATTCATCTATTGTTCCAAACATCGATGGATTTAAAAATCTAAATAATGAATATAGCTCGCCTAAATTATTCTCTATCGGAGTTCCACTCAATGCAAGTCTATGTTTTGCTTCAAGCAACATAACTGCTTTTGTTGTCTGAGCATTAACATTTTTTATATTCTGGGATTCATCTAAAACGATCAGATCAAATTTCATCTCTTTTAAATATTCTACATCATTTCTTATAGTTCCGTAAGTTGTTATTATCGCTTCTACTTCATCAAAAATCGCTCTATCTCTAAAGTTTCCATAATATATTCCACATTTTAAAGTTGGACTAAACTTCTTTATTTCACTTTCCCAGTTATAAATCAAACTTTTTGGCATTATAATTAAACTTTTTCTTCCATTAACTTTATGTAAACTAGTTATAAGTGCTATAGCTTGTAATGTTTTTCCAAGTCCCATGTCATCTGCTAAACATCCGCCTAAATTATTATCCATAAGATACGATAACCATTTATATCCATACTCTTGATACTCTCTTAAAGTTGCATTTATCATTGGAAGAGGTGCATCATAACTTTCAATCTGATTTATTCCTCTGTAAAAACTTCTAGTCTTTTTTATTTCATTAGCTAAAACCTTATCTTCAATCAAATCATCTATTATTGGTAAATCAAAGAATGATATTTTTACATTCGATTTTCCATTATCTTTAAATACTCTTTCTAATTTCTCCATATATTTTCTATTTATAAGAGCATTTGTTCCATCACTTAAAACTATATATGAATCTTTTTTAAAGCTGTTTAATACATCAACAATAGAAAACTTTTCTCCTTCTATCTCTAGATGAACATTTCCCTCTAAGAAATCTATTCCGTGTTTAAAGTTTCCTACAACTTTTGGTTTTACAGCTTTCACACTATATTTTTTTAAGTTATCAGTTCCTACAACCTTGTATTTTCCTGCAAGTTGAAGAAGTTCTTGAGTTACAAACTCTCTTGCCAATCTCTCTTGTAATATTATAAAATTTTCATCAACATAAAAACTTGATTTGATTTTTAAATTCTTTTGATGTTTTACAATTATTTTTAAAATCTCTTCAACTGTATCATCTAAATATACTGGATTAACATTAGTTACCTCTATTCTTTTCAAATCATCTTTTACAACAATAACTTTTTCTATACTGTGAGCTTTTAAAAATTCATAAGATATTGTTGATAAAACAACACCTATTTTAAGATAAAGACTGTTATCTTGAGATATTTTTTCGATAATTATCTCTTGAACTGGCTCTAAATTTCCCCCTAAAATAACCTCATAATCGAAGCATTCTATTTCTACGCCATTTCCAAAAGAATAAGCTAGTGTTAAATACTTTTCTAACTCCAACCTTGCAAATTTAGATTCCATCTCTTTTAAAATATGAATCGTATCTTTAGAAAGATCTAACCAATATATTTTATTATCTTTTAAAACATAGTTATCAGAGATAATAGTAAACTCTTCTTCCTCATTTAAAAATAGTTTCCCTTGGCATAAATCATCCTCATCTGCTACCAAATCTATTTTTAATACTATTTTATTACCTGATAAAACCCACTCGATGGGCTCCATTTCCCCCGTTACAAAATTTTTACTTTTTTTTAAATAATCTAATATTTCTATATTCTCATCAATATAAAGTTCATTTTTTTCAGTTTCCCAACCAGAGAAAAAACTGTCCTCTTTGATCTCTTTTATTAGATTAATTATTTTCAAATCATTTTCATCTGTTATTTCATACTGATCTGCATCTTCAACAATTTCTCCATACATGTCTACTAAAGAAACATATGTTCCTACTTCATCACAAGATAGCATAAAATAAACTGTGTCGTTTAATTTTTCCAAATTAGATACCATACCCTTTTCCCTCGTATATTATTTTTTTCTGAAATATATTATACCAAATTTTCTAAGGGTTATCAAGAAATTAAAAAAGGACTCATTTAATATGAGTCCTTTAAAGTATTTATTTTGCTTCAGTTTCTTTTATTAATTGATTCATCTCTTCGATTAATACATCTGCATTTAATCCGTGAGCAGTGATTCCCTCTCCTAAAGTTTCTCCTGCTGCTACCATGCATCCTACACAACCTAAACCGTGTCTTTTAAATACGTTTGATATTACAGGATGTTTTTGAACCGCTTCTAAAATATTCATTTCTTTAGTTACCATTTTATTCCTCCTAAGTTTTTTTACATTACTGCTTAATTATATTAAACTTTACTTTTTTTGTCAACTATTTTCCTACTACATTTAAAAGGTCGTGGATTCTAACTACTCCCACAACTTTTTTACCATCTAATACTGGAAGCACTGAAATTTGACTTTCTCTATTTTCCATAAGTTCTAATGCATCTAAAGCCATTATATCTTCAGTTGCATAGGTGTAATT
>JAVWUC010000019.1:0-4720 GCA_036667395.1 Cetobacterium sp.
AAATTAAAAGAAAGAAAAAATATAGAAAAAGCTAAAGGAATATTGATGAAAAAGTATTCTTTGGATGAAAATGAAGCATATTCTAAATTAAGAAAAGTGAGCATGGAAAAAAGAATGGAAATTTCAATGTTGGCGGAAATAGTAAATGCTACAGGAGATTTTGTATGATAAGACAGTTTTGTCGTATATGTTCAACACTTACTTCTATTGATATAGATAAAATTGAAAAGCTACAGGAAACGGCAATTATACTGAGTAATGTACTAAATGTAGATACATTCATAGATTGTCCCACGAAGGACTCTGAAAAAGCTTTAGTAGTACATCATTCTAGACCAGCTGGGAAAAGTTTATATTCTAAAAATATAGCCGGAGAAATTGCAGAGTATGTAAATGAACCAGCAGTGTTTAGGACACTTACAACAGGGATGCCATCTAAAAATTATAAAGCTATAACACAAGAGGGAGAAAGTGTTTTTCAAAATGTAATCGCTATAAAAAATGAACGCAATGAGATTATAGGTGTTTTAATATTAGAGCATCCAACTCAAAAAAAAGAGTTGATAGATTTTCAAGATGTGGATGTGGCACCTAAAGTAACAAAAAAAATGAGTGAAGAAAGACATACTATTCCAGAATTAGTAAAAGATGGTGTTGTAATATTTAATAGTTCAGAAAAAATAACTTATGCAAACGGAATAGCTAAAAAAATTTATGAAAAATTAGGTTTCTCAGATGATATAATTGGTGAAACTTTTCAGAATGTGATAATAAATAAAATTGAATTTAAAAATATTTTAAAAAACAGGAAAATAGACGTTGTAGAAGTAAATGTATTAGGAATGGTTTTGACAATAAGCTATTTTGCAACAATTGCAGATAAAAATAAGCAAAATGTAATAATGATCATTCGGGATATAACGCAAGAAAAAAATAAAGAACAAGAGTTAATATTAAAGTCAGTGGCAATAAAGGAGATACATCATAGAGTAAAAAATAATCTGCAAACAATGGCGAGTTTATTAAGAATTCAAAGTAGAAGAACTGATAACTCCGAGGTAAAAAAAATTTTAGAAGAAACAATCAGTAGGATTTTAAGTATAGCAACAACTCATGAAGTGCTATCTAAAAATGGATTGGATAATTTAAATATAAAAGAAATTGTTGATTTAATATACAAAAATTATTCTACAAAAACTATTGACAAACAAGAAAAAATAGAGTTTACTGTACTGGGTGATAACTTTAATATCTCCTCTGAAAAAGCTACTGCATTGGCATTGGTAATAAATGAAATAATTCAAAATATAGTAGACTATGCCTTTCCGGAAGAGGGAAGTGGAATAGTAAAAATTTTGATTCGAAGAGGGAAATTTTTTTCTCAGATAATAATATCTGACAATGGCGTTGGAGTTTCTGAGGAAAAATTAAAAAATACAGGATTAGGTTTGATGATTGTAGAAAAAATAGTCAAAGAGCAATTGAAGGGAAACTTTAGTATAAAGAGCAAATTAGGTGTTGGAACAGTTATAAAATTAGAAATAAAAAATGAATATTGATATACAAGGGTGTATATTAAAAATAGCAAAGAAGCTAAGGAAGTATAGTTTAATAAACTATATTCTTTAGCTTTTTTTGTTTTTTAACTGGAGGTAAAAAATTGAAGGAAGAGATTATAAGCGTAGGGATAGATATAGGAACGTCTACAACAGAGATTGTATTTTCAAAAATTATACTTGAAAACCTTTCCTCTGGAGCAAGGGTTCCCCAAATAAAAATAGTTGGAAAAGAGGTTTTTTATAGAAGTGAAATATATATAACACCTTTGATTAATCAATATGAAATAGATATAGATGCTTTAAAGCGAATTTTAAAAAATGAATATGAAAAATCAAAAGTACCAATAGAAAAAATAGCGACAGGAGCAGTTATAATAACTGGAGAAACAGCAAGAAAAAGTAACGCTAAAGAGGTGTTAAATGCTGTAAGTGGAATGGCAGGAGATTTTGTGGTTGCAACAGCAGGCCCAGATTTAGAGAGTATAATATCTGGAAAAGGGGCTGGAGCAATGCAATTCTCCGAAGAAAAAAATACAAGTATTTATAACTTAGATATAGGCGGTGGAACAACAAATATCTCTTTATTTAATAGAGGAGAAGTGATAGATACGACCTGTTTAGATATAGGTGGGAGGCTTGTTAAATTCAAAAATAAAAATTTAGAGATAGAGTATATTTATAAAAAGTATGAGCAAATAATATCGCAGCTCAATTTGAAGAGTTTAAAAGTTGGGCAAATAGCTGATGAAAAAGAGCTAAAAATATTATGCAATAAAATAGCTGAACTTTTATTAGAAGCTATTTCAGGTAAAGATAAGAGTGAACTATATAAGGTTTTAATTACAGATAAAGATTATAAGACAAAAGAAAGAGGAAAATATGTTAGTTTCTCGGGAGGTGTTGCAGACTGTATATACAATATTTATAAAGATGATAAATATCGATATTTAGACATAGGAATAATTTTAGGTGATTCTATAAGAGAGCTATTTGAAAAAAATAGTATAGAAGTAGTAAAACTTGGAGAAACAATAGGTGCAACGGTAGTAGGAGCAGGATCTCATACAACAGAAATTAGTGGAAGTACCATAACATATACAGATAATTTATTTCCCTTGAAAAATATTCCAGTAATAAAAATAAATGATTTGGAATTAAAAGATGGATATGTTGGATTTAAAGATGTTTTATTAAAAAAGTTTGAATGGTTTAAAACCGATGAAGGGTACCAAGAGGTAGCAATCGGATTAATCGGAAAAAAGAATTTGAAATATAAAGATATTTTAGAGATAGCAGATCAAATACATTCAGCTTTAAGTAATTTAAAAAGAGTGATTGTTATTGTTGAAAATGATATTGGTAAAGTGCTGGGTCAAAGTTTAATTTTAAAGTATGGACCAACCGTACCAATAGTGTGTATAGATAGCATAAAGGTAAATGATGGAGATTTCATAGATATAGGAGTTCCATTAGGAAACGGTAGCGTACTACCAGTAATTGTGAAGACATTAGTTTTAAATTATTAAAATAAAATAAATAAAATGGGGTGACGCAAATGAGATTAAATACAAGACTTTTTGGTCAGAACTATGTTTTTAAAAATCTATATGATGTAATGGCTAAAGCGAATGAAGAAAAATCTGGTGATGAGTTAGCTGGAATAGCGGCGACAAGTACAAAGGAGAGAGTTGCGGCAAAAGAGGTTCTAGCAAATATAAAGCTAAAAGAGTTTAAAGAGAATCCAGCAGTTCCATACGAAGAGGATGAAGTTACAAGAATAATAATAGATTCTTTAAATTTAAAAGTATATGAAGAGATAAAAGAATGGACAGTAGGAGAGTTGAGAGAATGGATTTTATCTACAGAAACTCAAGATAGAGAGATACAGTGGATAAGAAGAGGATTAACTTCAGAAATGATATCAGCGGTAACTAAATTGATGTCAAGTTTAGATCTGATTCATGCTGCAAAGAAAATTGTAGTTAGAAAACACTGTAATACAACAATAGGAGGAGAGGGAGTTCTAGCTGCAAGATTACAACCAAACCATACAACAGATGATCCTGATGGAATAATGATATCAATATTAGAAGGATTGAGCTATGGAGTTGGAGATGCTGTAATCGGATTAAATCCAGTTGATGATACGGTAGATAGTGTTGTTAGAGTATTACAAAGATTTGATGAAATAAAGAAAAAATGGCAAATTCCAACTCAGATATGTGTATTGGCTCACGTAACAACTCAGATGGAAGCTATAAAAAGAGGAGCACCAACAGATTTAATTTTCCAAAGTATTGCTGGATCTCAAAAATCAAATGAGGCATTTGGAATAACAGGGGCCATGATAGAAGAAGCTAGAGAACTAGCACTAACTCATGGAACAGCAGCAGGGCCAAATGTAATGTATTTTGAAACAGGACAAGGATCTGAACTTTCATCAAATGGACACAATGGGGTGGATCAGTTAACGATGGAAGCTAGATGTTATGGTTTTGCTAAGAAATATGATCCATTTATAGTAAATACAGTTGTTGGATTTATTGGACCAGAATATTTGTATGATAGTAAACAAGTAATGAGAGCAGGATTAGAAGATCATTTTATGGGAAAACTACATGGTTTATCTATGGGTGTTGATGTTTGTTATACAAATCATATGAAGGCAGATCAAAATGATATTGAAAACCTAGCTGTATTATTGACAGCAGCAGGATGTAACTACTTTATGGGTGTTCCTGCTGGAGATGACATCATGTTGAATTATCAAACTACAGGTTATCATGATATTCAAACTTTAAGAGAAACATTGAATGTAAAGCCTATAAAAGAGTTTGGTGATTGGTTAGAGAAACATGGAATTAGAGATGAAAAAGGAAAATTAAAAGATATAGCAGGAGATGCATCACTATTTTTATAGGAGGAGATAAAATGATTTCTGAAAAAGAGTTGAAGAATATAATTTCACAAGTCCTAAAAGAGATGGACGGGGAAGTAAAAAATATAGATAGAGTTAAAGAAAAAGTTGTAGGAAGTATAGAGAAATTAGAAGATGTCGAAGATATAACAAAAGTTGATTTGAGAGAAGTTATTGAATTAAAAAATCCAATAAATAGAGAGGAATTGTTAAAGTATAAAAGAAAAACACCGGCAAGAGTAGG
>JAVWUC010000019.1:4820-19510 GCA_036667395.1 Cetobacterium sp.
CAATAAATAGAGAGGAATTGTTAAAGTATAAAAGAAAAACACCGGCAAGAGTAGGAATATCAAGAGCAGGTACAAGATATACTACTGAAACAATGCTAAGATTTAGAGCGGACCATGCATCGGCACAAGATGCTGTATTCACAGATGTATCAAATGAAGTGTTGGAGAAAAATAATTTATTTACTGTTCAAACAAAATGTAATTCAAAAGATGAATATATAACAAGACCAGATTTAGGAAGAAGATTGTCAGATGAATCTATAAGAATCTTAAAAGAAAAATGTAAAAAAAATCCAGTTGTAGAAGTATATATATCAGATGGGCTAAGCTCTACTGCAGTTGAAGCAAATGTTGCTGAAATTTTACCATCATTATTAAATGGATTAAAATCATATGGAATTGATACAGGAACACCGTTTTTCTTAAAATATGGAAGAGTTGGAGCTTCGGATGATGTTGCTGAAACATTAGGTGCAACAGTAACTTGTGTTTTAATAGGAGAGAGACCAGGACTTGCAACTGCTGAAAGTATGAGTGCTTATATAACTTATAAGGGATATGTTGGAATTCCAGAAGCTAAGAGAACCGTTGTTTCAAATATCCATGAAAGAGGAACACCTGCAGCAGAGGCAGGGGCACATATAGCACATATAATTAAGAAGATTTTAGATGCTAAAGCTAGTGGACAAGATTTAAAATTATAAGGAGGAAAATAGAGATGATAAATGATCCTATAAAACCAAATGTATTGGCGGTTAAGTTGATTCCAAATGTAGATGAAAAAATGGTAGAGGAGTTTAAACTTCCAAAAGGATATAAAAGTATTGGTATAGTAACTGCAGATTGTGATGACGTTACATATACAGCTTTAGACCATGCAACAAAAATGTCAGAAGTAGAAGTTGTCTATGGAAGATCATTTTATGGTGGTGCAGCAAATGCAAATACGAAATTAGCAGGAGAGGTAATTGGAATTATAGCTGGACCAACACCAGCAGAAGTAAAAAGTGGATTAAATGCAATAGTTGATTTTATAGAAAATGAAGCATGTTTTTATAGTGCTAATGAAGATGATACGATAGCTTACTATGCTCACTGTGTATCAAGAACAGGAAGCTATTTATCAAAGACAGCAGGAGTTAGTGAAGGTGAAGCGTTAGCGTATTTAATTGCACCACCATTAGAGGCAATGTATGCTTTAGATGTGGCTTTGAAAGCTGCAGATGTAAAATTAGCAGCATTTTTTGGACCTCCATCAGAAACAAACTTTGGAGGAGGATTGTTAACAGGAAGCCAATCTGCTTGTAAAGCGGCATGTGATGCTTTTGCAGATGCTGTTAAGTATGTTGCTCAAAATCCATTAAAGTTTTAAAGGGGTTGTAGATAATGAAAAAAGCATTAGGATTAGTTGAGACAAGAGGAATGATAGGAGCTATTGAAGCCGTAGATGTAGCCTGTAAAACTGCAGACGTTGAAGTTTTAAATAAACATTTAGTGAAAGGAGGGATAGTAACAGTAGAGTTAGTTGGAGATGTTGGAGCGATAAAAGCAGCAGTTGAAGCAGCAGTCGAAATGACTAAAAAATTGGGTGTATATGTAAGTAGCCATGTAATTCCAAGACCAGATGAATCAATCTATACAATGATAGAGAAAAAAAATATAAAAAAAGAGAATGAAATTGTAGAGGTAATAGAGGAGATTGAAAAAGTTTTAGAAGAGAAGATTACAGAAGAAAAAATGAAAGATAAAAAAATAAAAAAATAAGAGGAGTTGATAATTATGGCAACATTAAACGCATTAGGAATGATAGAAACAAAAGGATTGGTAGCAGCAATAGAAGCAGCAGATGCGATGGTAAAAGCAGCAAATGTAACACTTGTTGGAAAAGAATTAGTTGGTGGAGGATTAGTGACTGTTCTGGTAAGAGGAGACGTTGGAGCAGTAAAGGCAGCAACTGATGCAGGTGCAGCAGCAGCGGATAGAATTGGAGAATTAGTTTCTGTTCATGTAATTCCAAGACCTCATTCTGATGTAGAAATGATATTACCTTCATTAGAAAAAAAATAAGTTAAATAAACTTAAAAGAGTGGTGGTATATACATCACCACTCTTTTAAAAGGAGTGGAGACATGAAATCTATTGGTGTAGCAGAATTTAATAATATTCCTACAGGGGTAGAACAATTAGATAAAGTTTTAAAAAATGTAGATGTGGATGTTTATAGAGGTGGAACAACATGTCCGGGAAAATATTATTTTATAGTTTATGGTGAGGTAGAAGCTGTTAATCAAGGGATGGCATTGATAAAGGGGAGTAATAGAACTGAAATTATATCTGGAGTTGCACCAGAAATTATTCAAGCTTTGAATAAAAAAAATGTTGAAAGTAAATTTTCAACAATAGGGGTATTTGAATTTTATGGGATACCTGAAGGTGTAAAAGCTTTGGATCTTGTAATTAAAAGTGTTGAGGTGTGTGTATTGAAGCTTATTTTAGGATGGACTTTGGCAGGGAAAAGTTATTTTGTTATAGGTGGGGATACCAGTTCAGTAGAAGAAGCAGTAGTTTTAGTTACAGGATCTTTTAAGATAAGAGATGTGAAGGTAATTAATAATCCATCAAAAGATTTATTGGTATTTATCTAAAAAAGGAGGAATATTATGGATAGAGATTTATTGTCTATACAAGAAGTGAGAGATTTATTAAGGGAGTGTAAAATAGCTCAAAGTAAGTATGCAACATTTTCACAAGAAGAAGTGGATCGTATAATCTATGAGATGGTAGAAGAGATAAAATTACATAATGAAAGATTGGCTAAGATGGCATCGGAAGAAACAGGTTTTGGAAATTGGGAAGATAAAGTTTTGAAAAACAAATTCGCATCAGAGTATCTTTATGAATATATAAAAGATATGAAAACAATTGGAAAGTTAAAAGAAGAGAATAAAGTTATAGAAATAGGTATTCCTATGGGAATAATTGCAGCATTAATTCCATCAACAAATCCAACCTCAACAGCAATTTATAAAGTTTTAATATCTTTAAAAGCTGGAAATGGAGTAGTTGTAAGTCCTCATCCAAATGCAAAACAATCTATTATAGAAACTGTAAAAATTTTAAAAGAAGCTGCTAAAAAAGCTGGTGCACCAGAAGGGTTAATAGGTGTCATTCAAAATACAACGATGGAAGCGACAACAGAGTTAATGAAAAATAGGAATACATCATTGATCTTAGCAACAGGTGGAGAAGCGATGGTAAGAGCTGCATATAGTTCTGGAACTCCAGCGATAGGTGTTGGACCAGGAAATGGACCTGCATTTATTGAAAAAACAGCAAACAAAGCTTTAGCAGTGAAAAGAATATTAGATAGTAAGACATTTGATAATGGGGTAATTTGTGCGTCAGAGCAATCAATAATAGTGGAAGAAGAAAGCAAGAGAGAAGTTATAGAAGAGTTAAAAAAACAAGGAGCATACTTCCTAGACAAAGATGAATCTAAAAAATTAGGAGAGTTTATCTTGAGAAGCAACGGAACAATGAATCCACAAATAGTTGGAAAAACAGCTTTAAAACTTGCTCAATTATCAGGAATAAATGTTCCTTGTAATACAAGAGTTTTAGTTTCTGAAGAGACTGAAGTTTCTAAAAATAATCCATATGCAAGAGAAAAATTAGCTCCAATACTGGCTTTTTATACGGAAGAGAATTGGGAAAAAGCTTGTGAAAGATCAATAGAGATACTAAATGTTGAAGGAAAAGGACATACTATGGTTATACACTCTGAAAATAGAGATGTAATAATGGCCTTTGCACTAAAAAAACCAGTATCGAGATTGCTTGTGAATACTCCAGGTGCTCTTGGTGGAATTGGAGGAACAACAAATCTAGCACCAGCATTAACTTTAGGATGTGGAGCAGTTGGAGGAAGTTCAACATCTGATAATATTACGCCATTAAATTTGATAAATATTAGAAGAGTTGCTTGGGGTGTTTCAGAATTAGAGGACTTAAAGGGAGTCTCAAATTCGAAATGTACTTGTGAAGATGAAAAGTTAGAGGAGTTAGTGAAAAAAGTTATAGCTGATATATTGAATAGATAGGAGTGAGAAAATGGTCCTAACTGAAGAAAAATTAAAGATGATGTATAAGCAAAAAAAGATAGATAGATTGATTGTTGATGAAGGGACTATCTTAACACCTTCAGCGAGGCAATTTTTAAATGATAGAGGAATCGAGCTAGTAAATGGTGTAGAAAAAACTAGTGATGAGATAAAAGAAGAAAAGAATGAAAAAGTCAGTGCTCAGGATATAAAAATTAAATATAAAGGCATAAATGGAGAGGTATATGTGGATAAACCAGAATATATGACACAAATTTATGGAAATGTTTTAGTAAAAAAAGATAATAAAAGAATTGTATTTAGAGGAAAAATAGATTCTTTACAAGCTAAGTGGTTGGTATTGTCAAAAGAGTTTGAAAGTTCCAAAAATGTAAATTTAACAAAAGATTTAGAAAGTGTAGAAAAATTTATTAAGAAGATATTAATATCAGAAGTTCTTGGTGAAGCTTTAGGTGATGTAGAGGTTCTTGGATATAATTTAGATCAAATAAAAGAGGTATCTCATAATCCGAATAAATATTTTAATAGAGGACATCTCTTTGATATATCTAAAAAAGAGGATGAGATTGTTTTGAAATTAAATGAATTAAGAACTTACTCTAGAGAGACGGAAATATCAGCTATTGAAGCATTTGTGAGAGAAAATGGAGCAGTAGAAAGAAAAGATTTATTAACAGCCTTAAATAGAATGAGCAGTGTGATATATATAATGATGCTAAAAGGAGCTGTGGGTGAATATGGAAATAGATGAAATTGTTGAAATAATAAAAAGACAGATTTTAGAAGAGTGTGGTCAAAAGCAAAAGATAAGAGTGGAGGCATCTGGAAGACATATTCATCTGTCAAAAGAGGATGCTGAAAAGCTTTTTGGTGTAGGGTATGAGTTTCAAGTTTTAAAAGAGTTGTCACAACCTGGACAGTACGCGTGTAAAGAAAGAGTTAGACTGATAGGACCTAAAGGAATTATAGAAGGAGTTATAATATTGGGACCGTGTAGAAATAAAACTCAAGTAGAGCTTTCGGTAACAGATACAAGAATTCTAGGAATAGAACCAGTTTTAAGAGAATCTGGAGATGCAGATAAAACTCCGGGGATATATATAAGTAATTTAGATAAGATGATAAAAATAGATTCTGGAGTTATTGTTGCTAAAAATCATATTCATATGACCGAAAAGGATGCTGAAAAATTAAATTTAAAAGATAGACAACTTGTAAAAGTGAAGATTTTAAATACTTTAAGACCTGTAATTTTTGAAGATGTTATTGTAAGAGTGAATAATAACTTCGACTTGAGTGTGCATCTAGATTATGATGAAGCAAATGCTTGTCTTTTAAATAAAGATTCATATGGTGAAATTTATGAGTGAGTTAGATCTTTTAGAAATTATAAAAAAAGAGATAGAAAAGTATGAAATAAATAAAAAAAAACAAAATAGAATAGCTATTTTAGGAGAGGATGAGCTATTAAAAAATGAAATAAAAAAATGTTTTGAAATAGATGAAAGTTCATCTAAATTATTGGTAGTAAATCTTGAAATAGATGAGCTGGTCACTTTATCGCAAGGGTCTTATATGAATTTAAAAACTCAAAAGATAATAGAAGGAATTCTTCAAGGAGATGAAGTTTATTTAGTAGAAGAAGGGATGAAATGGAGGGAGTATAGATCTGGTCCTTCCAAATTGATTGAAAAATATCTATCTTATGAAGAGGAATTAAAAAAATATAATGTGAAAATTTTAAAAAAAATTAATTGTTTAGAAGAATTAAAAGGAGAAGATAAAAAAGAATTTTTTTCAAAAAAACTATTCACTCTTAGAGATGCAAAAGAGATACATCAAAAAAATAAAAATATAATAATAGTCGATGAAAAAGTATTTGTTACAGAATCAGCTTTGGATTATATAAAAGAAAATAATATAAATTTGATAAAAAGGTGAGTGCGATGGTTATTGGGAAAATAATAGGAAATGTTTGGGCTACAAGAAAAGATGAAAATTTGAATGGATTAAAGTTTATGATAGCGCAGTTAGATAATGGAGAAAAAATAGTGGTATGTGATTATATAGGAGCTGGTATAGGAGATTTAGTTTTAATAACAAGAGGGAGTGGGGCAAGGCAAGTTCTGCAAGATTCTAATATTCCTATAGATGCTGTTACAATAGGAATTGTTGATGGTTTTGAGGAAGGTGAATAATGAAAAAGAAGTTGATAACACTTGAGAATATTCAAAATTATGTATGTGAAAAAGAGATTCTAGTAACCAAGGACATGATTATACCACCTAAGGTAAATGATTATTTAAAAGTTAATGGGATAAGAATAATTTTTGCTGAAGAGCAAATAGATGAAAGAATAAAAAAAATATTAAAAAATGAATTTGAAATTTTAGATGAAGACAAAATAAATGAAGTTATAAGAAAGATAAAAGGAGGTCTTAATAATGGGGATTAATGAGATTATTATCTATATAATGGTATTATTTATGGCTATAGGTGCAATTGATAAATGTTTAGGAAATAAATTGGGTTATGGAGAGAAATTTGAAGAGGGAATAATGGCTATGGGAGCACTAGCATTAGCTATGGTTGGGGTAATTTCATTAGCTCCAGTTCTAGCTAAGATATTAAGACCAATAATATCTCCAGCATATACAATGTTAGGTGCGGATCCAGCAATGTTTGCAACAACATTATTAGCGAATGACATGGGTGGATATCCACTTGCTATGGAACTTGCTCTTTCTCCTGAGGCTGGAAAGTTTGCAGGATTGATACTAGGAGCTATGATGGGACCAACTTTAGTATTTACTATACCAGTTGCTTTAGGGATAATAGAAAAAGAGGATAGACCATTTTTAGCAAAAGGGATTCTAGCCGGTATGATAACAATTCCGTTAGGATGTTTAGCAGGTGGATTAACAGCTGGTTTCCCACTTGAGTTAGTATTATCAAATATTCTACCAATAATCATATTTTCATTACTAATATCTTTAGGATTATGGAAGATACCAGAAAAAATGACTAGTGGATTTACCATATTTGGAAAAGGGGTTGTAATTGTTATTACTTTAGGATTAGCAGCAGGAATAATAGAGTTTTTAACTGGATTTGTAGTGATACCAGGTATGGCACCTATAACTGATGGAATTGAAATTGTAGGAAGTATTGCTGTAACTCTAGCGGGAGCATTCCCACTAGTATATTTCTTAACTAAAGTCTTAAATAAACCACTTACTAAAATGGGAGAATCTTTAGGAATGAATGAAAAAGCAGCAGCAGGAATGGTAGCTACACTAGCTAATAACATTCCTATGTTTGGACTTATGAAAGAGATGGATAATAAGGGTAAAATTTTAAATGTTGCATTTGCAGTTAGTGGTGCATTTGTATTTGGTGACCATTTAGGATTTACTGCTGGTGTAGATTCGCAAATGATATTTCCAATGGTAGTAGGAAAGCTAGTAGGAGGTATAACTGCGGTTTTATTAGCTAAATTTATGTTTAGAAATGTAGAAGGTGGGGCTAAGTTATGAATATGGATGAGAAAGAATTAGAAAGAATAATTAAAAAAGTTATTGAAAGAGAATTGGGAGGGAAAGAGAGTATAAAGCATATAGACCCAAGTGGAGTAGGGGTTATTAAGGCTGAAAAAATTGAAAGAGTAAGATTTGATACAGGTAATCCTAAAGATCAAGTATATGTTACAGACCTATACACTCTTGAAGAAAGTCCTAGAATAGGTGCAGGAATGATGGAGATGATAGAGAGTACATTCGATTGGACTTTAAACTATGATGAGATCGACTATATTATAGATGGAAGATTAGAAATAATAGTGGATGGCAGAAAAGTGGTGGGAGAGAAAGGGGATGTAATGTTAATCCCTAAAAATTCTAAAATAAAATTTAGTGCTCCTGTATATGCAAAGTTTGTATATGTAGTTTACCCGGCAAATTGGAACGAAAAGTAGGTGTGATATGGAAGAATTTTTTATAAAACCCAAAATAAAATTTGGTGTAGATTCTTTGGATTATTTAAAGAATTTAGTTGCGAAAAGATATTTTATAGTTACTGATAGTTCGATGGTTCAATTGAAATTGATTGATAAAGTTTTGGAAAAACTACCGAAAGATTCGAAAATAGAGATTTTTTCAGAAGTTACTCCAAATCCAACTGTTGAAATTATAGAAAAGGGATTGAAAAAGTTGATTCAATTTGATCCAGAATGTGTTATAGCATTAGGAGGAGGATCTCCTATAGACGCTTGTAAAGGGATGTTATATTTTGAAAAAAAAGTAGTTAAAGAATGCTCTGGGGGCACAGAGTTGAATAGACATTTCATAGCTATCCCAACAACAAGTGGTACTGGTTCGGAAGTTACATCATATAGTGTTATAAGTAGCGGAGAAAATAAAATTGCATTGGCAAATGAGGAGATGCTACCCAATATAGCTATTTTAAATCCTGAATTTATGAAAAGTTTACCTCCGAAAATAATAGCTGATACAGGGATGGACGTTTTAACTCACTCTTTAGAAGCTTATATCTCTTTAAAGGCAAATCCTTTTACTAGTTCTTTAGCAATTGAAGCAATAAAACTAGTTAAGGAAAATTTATTAGTTCATTATAAAAATCCACTTGAGTTATCTCAAAGAGAAAAGATTCAATATGCTTCTTGTTTAGCAGGAATAGCATTTAATAATTCATCTTTGGGAATAAATCACAGTGTAGCTCATACAATAGGAGCAAAATTTCATATCAGTCATGGAAGAGCAAATGCGATAGTAATGCCATATATAATTCAAGTCAATAAAAATGCTTGGCAAAATTATGCGAATATTTCAAAAGAGCTAGGATATAAATTTTCTAATATTTCAGAAGGAAAAGATTGCTTTTTAAAATTTGTAGAAGAATTAAAAAAAGAGATGAAAATAGAGGAGAGTTTAAATCAGGTAGGGATTGAATTTAGTGATTTTAAATTAAAGATTCCAAGTCTTATAAGAGATATAAAAAAAGATATTTGTACCGAATATAATCCAGAAATTTTAAGTGATGAAGATTATGTAAAGCTGTTATTAAAAATATATTTTGGAACTAATGAAATTTAAAGAAATAAAAAATGGGATGGTCCTTTTGAGATCATCCCATTTTTATTATAAATAGATCAAATTGAATTATAGGAATTTTTTTAGAGCCTTAATAACCATTTGAATTCTTTCCTCTACAGATGAAAGAACTAAGTATTCTGAAGCTTCATGTGAGTTTCCACCAATAGGACCAACACCATCTAAAACTCCAACACCAAGTATTCCTAAGAAGTTAGCATCAGAACCTCCACCAGTTTTTTCCCATTCAGCTTTAATTCCCATCTCATCTTTAACCTCATCAAATTTAGATAGAAGTTCTCTAGAAAGGTCGTTTAAAACTAAAGGTGGTCTATATCCGATCTCTTTTATATCAACCTCAATTCCATGAATATAAGGATTAGCTTTAAGTTCCTCTAAAGTTTTCATAATATTTTCAAAATGAGTGATATCATGAGATCTTCCTTCAAATTTAATAACTGCCTTATCAGGAACAGTATTGACACCAAATCCACCATTTATAACTCCAACATTTATAGAGTTTCCATTTTCAAGATTTTGAAGCTTGGAAATTTCTAAAACCCATCTAGAAGCTTCAATAATAGCGTTGATTCCGTTTTGTGGAGCAATTCCAGCATGAGCTGCTTTCCCTTTGAAAGTAATTTCAAATTTGATTAATCCTTTTCTTTCAGATACCATATTACCTGTTTTTCTGGCAGGTTCAAAAACTAAAGCATATTTAGTTCTTTTTCCCATCTCTGTGATTAAATCTCTTGAAATAAGTGAACTGATTTCTTCATCTGTATTTATAATGATACAGATATTAAATTTGCTATCTTTAAACTCTTTTGCAACTTCGTACATTGAAAGTAGCCCAGATTTCATATCGTATACACCAGGGCCTGTAGCAATATCACCTTCAATTTTAAATTGTCTTTCAGCGACAGTTCCCTCAGGAAAAACAGTGTCATTATGCCCTATAAAAAGAAAATCAAATTTCTCGACATCTCTATTTTTTATAACTAGAACTGGATTTTTTCCATTTAATTCGTGATATTCTACAATCCAATCACTATATAAATCTTTAAAAAAGTTAGTTACAAATTGAAGTCCTTCAGGTGTATTACTTCCACAATCAACATTGACAAGTGTTTTTAAATTTTCTAGATATTTATTAAAATCCATATAATTTACCTCCTAATTAACCAAATAAAACCATATTAGAAACAAGTAATACTATTAAACCAACAAGCATAGGTAAAAATGTTCTTCTTACAACTAAGAATGGAGATATTCCAGATATACCGCAAACTGCAACAATAACAGCAGTAATAGGAGAAACACTTCTAGCAATTCCAGAAGCTAGTTGCATAGGCATAGCTATAACGATAGGATCAATATTAACTGAAGCAGCAACCGTTGGAGCAAGAGCCGCAAAAGCGAAGAACGGAGCATTACCAGAACCCATAATAACAGATGAGGCTGCGATAACTCCAGTCATAACTAAAATCATTGGTTGAACACCAAGTCCTGCAGTTTTTGTCCAATCAATTATACTGTTGATAACACCTACTTTAGTTAACCCATAAGCAAAGAATTGACCAGCAACGATAAGTGTTATAACAGCAGCAAATTGAGACCCCATTGAGTTAAATATTATTTTTAAATCAGAGATAGTTTTTTTGAATGCCTTTTTTCTAATTCCTTCAATAACCATACTCAGAGTAATACTCAATAGCATAGCAACTTCAACATTCATCTTTATAGAGCTTTTAAATAAAGAACTGAATCCTAAAATTATTATAAGTGGAACTATCGGTAGTATAGCATAGAAACTTGGAACAGTTACTTCATCATCATATGTTTGCTGTGCAAAATCAGCTTTTTCTTCAGCTGTAAGATGTCTATCGCCAATCTTTTGAACAAAATAGTGAGTAATAGCAATAGCTGTAATCACAAAAATAGCAACAGGTAGTTGATATTTTACAAAATATAAAGCTGCATCAATATTGGCCGTTTTAGCAGCAAGCACAGAGTTTCCTGAGGCAGGACCTAGATCTAAGCAAGCTGTAGTACCAATAACAGCTGTAGCGGATAATGGACTAGCACCAAGAGAGATAAGAATGGGGTAGACAGTAACCATAAGTAAAACTCCAAGTCCAGAAGCACTAGGGATAAAGATATTAAGTATTTGACCAATAACGTAAGTTAAAGCCAAAACAATATATGGTGAATTTAATTTCTTCATAGGTGCAGTTGTTATTTTAACAAGAGCTTTACTAGCACCAATATGATCCATATATTTAGCAAATCCACCAACTACCATAATAGTTAGACCAAGACCTGCTGTTGTTTTAGAAAAAGTTACTTTTAAATATTCAAAAATATCTAAAAAAGTAGATCCAATGGATGCTTTTTCTGCAAGAACAGGGGTGTTGTTTAAAAGGATTGCAGTACATAGCAAAAGGAATCCGCCAACAAAAAGAACTCCCTGTGGATAATATTTTTTAACAATAAAAAATCCAACAAAAAAGATAATAAAAAGTGTGATGAAAAAAATCATTGAGTAAATCCTCCTTGAAAATATTAAAATCGCCCTATTTTAAAATGTATAAAATATGAAATTTAAAATTTAATTAAGAACAATTTTCACTAATTATACACATTTTAATCACGGGTGTCAACAAAGAACAAGTATAAAAAAATAAAAATTTTAAAAAATAGAACAAGAAGAATAAAAGTAATCATAGAATGAGCAAATTTTCATAAAAAATTTTAAATCAAATAAAAAAAGTTGACAGAATACTAGTATTAAATATATAATCAAACTTAAAAGTGTTCTTTAAATAACTAAAATAATAATTTTCAGAACAAAAATATTTGAAAAAATACTTTCAAAAATGGAGGACCTGATATGAAATATAGTTACTACCCAGGGTGTACTTTAAAAACTAAGGCAAAAGACTTAGAAGAGCACGCTTTGGCTGCAGCAGAATTGCTAGGTATTTCTCTAGAAGAGATTGAGAATTGGCAGTGTTGTGGTGGTGTTTACCCTCAAAGTGATGGAGAAGTGGCACATAAATTATCTTCTGTAAGAAGCCTAGTATCAGCAAGAGATAAGGGAGAAAAATTGTTGACTCTTTGTTCAGCTTGTCACAATGTTATTAAAAGAGTCAATAATGATATTAAAACAAAAGATAATGTAAGGAAAAAAGCAAATTTATATTTAGAACTTGAAAAAGAGTATACTGGTGAAACTGAAGTTGTTCATTATTTAGAGATGTTAAAGAATGATGTAACTTTTGAGGTTTTAAAAGAAAAAGTATCAAATCCCTTAAAAGGAAGAAAAATAGGCGCTTATTATGGCTGCTTGCTTCTTAGACCTCAAAAAGAGATGGCTTTTGATAACCCTGAAAATCCAAGTGTTATGGAGGACTTCATTTCTGCTCTTGGAGCAGAAGCTATAAAATATCCATATAGAACAGAGTGTTGTGGAGGATATTTGTCAGTAAATAACAAGGCTTTAGCAGAAAATATGAGTGATAAAATTATGAGATCGGCTGAATTAGCAGGAATTGAAGAAATAATTACAGCTTGTCCTCTATGTAAATATAATTTAGAAAATAAGAGTTCAAAAGTAAAAGTGACTTATTTTACAGAATTATTAGCAGAATCTCTTAAAATTATAAGTGGGGAGGAAAAATAGTGATAAATATAAAAATAAATCCTAAAAAAAACTCACGTGTGCAAAAAATATTAGATTTAAGCAAAGAAAGAATAGATGATTGTATGCAATGTGGAAAATGTTCTGCTGGATGTCCTGCGAATGCAGGAATGGATGTGTTACCTCATCAAGTGATAAGATTTTTACAAATTGGAGATGTAGATAGTATTAAAAATTCAAAATCTATTTGGAACTGTGCAGCCTGTTTTACATGTGAATCTCGTTGTCCTAGAAACGTAAGTGTTTCGAAATTGATGGAAGCGGTAAGACAAACAATTGTTAGAAAGCAAGGTGGAGATATGTTAAATCCAAATTTCGTTTCAAAACTAATGGAAGACAAAAAAATGCCACAGCAAGCTGTAGTAAGTGGATTCCGTAAATACAGTAAGTAATTTTTAGAAGTTTGAGGAGGAAATTCAGTGCGTAGAATAGGGGTATTTGTTTGTTGGTGTGGAAGTAACATCGCTGGGACTGTGGATGTTGAAAAAGTTAGAGAAGCAGTAAAAGATATGCCAGGTGTTGTTCATTCGGTAGATTACCAATATATGTGCTCAGAGGTAGGGCAAAATTATTTAAAAGATGCAATAAAAGAGAAAAATTTAGATAGAATCGTTGTGGCATCATGTTCACCAAGAATGCATGAGGCTACATTTAGAAAAGCTGCTGAATCAGCAGGATTAAATCCATACTTAGTGGAAATAGCAAATATAAGAGAACATTGTTCGTGGGTTCATAAAGATAAAGAGGTTGGAACAGAAAAAGCAATATCTTTAACAAAGGCAGCTATAGCTAAAGCAACTTTAAATGAAGAACTTGTATCTGGAACAACACAAGTAGAAAAAAGAGCACTTGTAATAGGTGGAGGAATAGCAGGGATTCAAACAGCTTTAGATATAGCTGATGCGGGATATTTAGTAGATATTGTTGAGCAAACACCAAGTATTGGTGGGAAAATGGCTCAAATAGATAAGACTTTCCCAACTCTAGATTGTTCGGCATGTATATTAACACCGAAAATGGTTGATGCGGCTGCTCATCCAAATATAACACTTTATACTTATAGTGAAATTGAAAGTGTGAATGGATTTGTAGGAAACTTTAATGTAGCAATAAAAAAGAAACCTCGTTATGTAGATATGGATAAATGTACAGGATGTGGGGTATGTATTGAAAAGTGTCCGTCAAAAAAAGGGAAAAGTGAATTTGAAGAGGGGCTAGCTACTAGGACAGCAATCTATACACCATTTGCTCAATCAGTTCCTAAAGTTCCTGTAATAGATAAAGAGCAGTGTTTAAAGTTTAAAACAGGTAAGTGTGGAATATGTTCTGCTGTATGTGGAACAAAAGCTGTAAAGTTTGACCAAGAGGAAGAAATTGTTAATCAAACTTATGGAGCAATTGTTTTAGCTACAGGTTTTGATTTAATAAAGTTAGATAACTTTGGTGAATTTCATAATGAGCACCCTGATGTTATAACAGGATTAGAGTTTGAAAGATTAACTAACGCGGCGGGGCCTACAAAAGGTAAATTTGTAAAACCTTCAAATGGAGAAAGACCTAAGAAAGTTGTTTTTGTACAGTGCGTAGGATCAAGAGATAAAAGTGAAAGAGGAAAATCGTATTGTTCAAAAATTTGTTGTATGTATACGGCAAAACATGCGATGTTAATAAAAGATAAATATCCAGATACAGAGGTTTATGTATTTTATATAGATGTACGTACTCCAGGTAAAAACTTTGATGAGTTTCATAGAAGAG
>JAVWUC010000019.1:19610-26351 GCA_036667395.1 Cetobacterium sp.
TTTTATATAGATGTACGTACTCCAGGTAAAAACTTTGATGAGTTTCATAGAAGAGCTGTAGAGGAGTATGGAGTTCACTATATAAAAGGTATGGTTGGAAAGGTAATGCCAGAAGGGGAAAAATTGATGGTTCAAGCTGTGGATTCTCTATCAGGGACGCCGTTAGAAATAGATGCGGATATGGTTGTTTTAGCATCTGCAACACAGGCAAAACCAGATGCTGTAGCACTAAAAAGAAAGCTTAACATAAGTAGCGACTTGAATAATTTCTTTACAGAAGCACACCCTAAACTAAAACCAGTAGAGACAGCTTCGGCTGGAATATATTTAGCAGGTGCGTGTCAAGGGCCAAAAGATATTCCTGAGACTGTAGCTCAAGCTAGTGCAGCGGCAGCAAAAGCTATAATATTGTTAAGTAAAAAAGAACTTACAAATAATGCGTGTGTATCAAATGTAAATAAAAATATCTGTAGTGGATGTAAAGCGTGTTCAAAGATGTGCCCATATGATGCTATTAGCATAAAAATGATGGATATATATGAGCATGGAAAAGTAGTGAGAAAAGAGGTTGCGGAAGTAAATGAAGCTCTTTGTCAAGGATGTGGAGGATGTACTGTGTCTTGTCGTCCTGGGGCTATTGACTTAAAAGGATTTACTAACAAACAGATAATGGCGGAGGTAGACGCAATATGTCTTTAGAAATAAATAAAAAAGAAGAGTTTAAACCACTAATAGTTGCATTTTGCTGTAACTGGTGTAGCTATGCAGGAGCGGATTTAGCTGGAACGAGTAGACTAAATTATCCAGCAAATGTAAAAATAATTCGTGTTCCTTGCTCATGTAGAGTAAATCCTAACTTTGTTTTACGTGCTTTTCAAAAAGGAGCAGACGGGGTTGTAATGGCGGGATGCCACCCAGGGGATTGTCACTATTCAACAGGTAATTACTACACAAGAAGACGTTTTTCTATATTCACAAATCTACTTGAATTTATGGGGATTGAAAAAGATCGTTTTAAAGTGGATTGGATATCTGCAGCAGAGGCTAATAAATTCTCTACAGTGATGAATGATATTTTGGACAAAGTTCATAAATTAGGACCAAATAGGAAGTTGAGGGATACGAGATGGGAAAGATAGAAATGATGTTAAACGCTAAAGAGGATTTTAAGTCAGGGAAAATACAGATGATTTTAGGATGGAAAAAAGAGGATGAATCTGTTGAATCAATACCAGCTTTTATAGAGAGTGTTGAAGAGTTAGAAGAGTTAATTTACGATGAGTATTGTGTGAATAATCTTTCAAAATATTTAATAGAAGAAGCTAAAAATGGAAAGAAAATAGGGATTTTTCTAAAAAAATGTGATGCTTTAGGAATGGAGCAGATGATAAAAGATAATAGAATTTCGTCTGAAAATATAGTGTCTTATCAAGTTGAGTGTTCAGGAATGAAAGATTTTCAAACTGGGGAAATTTTTAAGAAGTGTGAAAAATGTTTAGATGAATCTCAGGATAAGTTTGCAGAAGTTAAAGAGATAGAAAATATGACTCACGATGAAAGATATGATTATTGGATGGGAGAGCTTTCTAAATGTATAAGATGTAATGCATGTAGAAATATATGCCCTGCTTGTAACTGTGAAACTTGTGTTTTTGAGAAAAAAGATGAGGATATATTAGGAAAAGCTAATAATGAAAGTGAAACAGGATTCTATCAAATAATAAGAGCATACCATGTAGCAGGACGTTGCTCTGACTGTGGAGAATGTGAAAGAATATGTCCTGTTGGAATCCCACTTGGAAAAATTAATAAAAAAATAATAAAAGATATAGAAGAGCTTTATGGAAAAGAGGATGACGATACACTATCGAGCTTTAATTTAGAGGATGACGATACATTTACAGAAAAAAAAGGAGGGAAATAATGAAAAAAATATCTAAAAATAACCTTTTATTAGCATGGCAAAAAATAGATGAAAAATTTAATTTATTTCTTCCAAAATCAGAAAATGGGAATGTAAAATTCAAAAACTTTCAAGAAAGTGGAGATGTGGATTTAAGGACTCTTAAAACTAGCGTACCTTTAAAAAACTTTGTATTTCCTCAAACAGAAACTTTTTTAAAGTTTAAAACAAAAGATAAGAAGATAAAATTCGATATTACAAGTGTTGCGGAAGATGAATATGTAATATTTGGTTCAAGACCTTGTGATATAAAATCTTTAGAGATCTTAGATAACATTTTTTTAAGAGAACCAGTGGATACATATTATAAAGCTCATAGAGATCGAGCTATTATAATATCTTTAGCTTGTAAAAACCCAGAGAGTAGCTGTTTTTGTGGAGCTTTTGAAATAGAGCCAACATCAGTGAATAAAGCTACAGATATCTCTTTAATTGAAGCTGGAGATTTCTATTATTGGAATACTATTAGTGAAAAAGGTCAAAAAATAACTGAGCTTTTAAAAGATGTTTTAGAAGAGGTATCATCAGAAGATTTAGTAGTTTTAAATATTGAAAAAGATAGAATTAAGTTGGAAGTGGAGAAGTTGCCTTTAAATTCTTTAGATTTAGAAAAAATAGATGGTGATCTTCAAGAGATTTTTGATAAAGAGAATATGTGGAAAGAACTTTCGAGAAGATGTTTAGCTTGTGGTTCTTGTACATATGTTTGTCCAACTTGTCACTGTTATGATGTTAAAGATTATGCAGGGAATAACGCTGGAGAAAGATTCCGTTGTTGGGATTCATGCATGTTCTCAGATTTTACTTTGATGGCTCATGGAAATCCAAGAACTGATCAAATGCAAAGAGTTAGACAAAGATTTATGCATAAACTTGTTTATTATCCAAATAATCACGAGGGAACATATTCTTGTGTTGGATGTGGAAGATGTATAGAAAAATGTCCTGTTCATATAGATATAGTTAAAGTAATAAAAAAATTGGTGGTGAATAAATAATGGCGTGTACTTGTCATGAAAAGGATCCTTTGGTTCCTAAGATAGCGAAATTAGAATTTGTAAGAAGAGATACTCCGGATGTAACAACATTTAGAATCGTATCACCAGAAGGTGAAGTTCCTTTTGAATTTAAGCCAGGGCAGTGCGCGATGATTTCTGTGCCACCTTTAGGTGAGGCAATATTTTCAATAACATCTTCACCAACTGAAGAAGGATATATAGAATGTAGTATAAAAAAATGTGGTGCTGTAACAGATTATCTTCATACTTTAGAAGCTGGAGATGAAATAGGAATAAGAGGACCATATGGAAACAACTTTCCAATTGAAGAGTTGAAAAATAAAGATTTATTATTTATAGGAGGGGGAATAGGATTAGCACCCCTTAGATCAGTAATAAATTATGTTATGGATAGAAGAGATGAATTTGGAAAAGTAGATATAGTATATGGTGCTAGAACACCTGAAGATTTAGTTCATCCAAATGATATATATAACGTTTGGCCAGCAGCAAAAGATACAGATGTTTATTTAACAGTTGATAGAGAAGCTGAAAATTGGGATGGAAATGTTGGATTTGTACCTAACTATGTAAAAGAATTAGCGTTTGATACAAATAAGGTTGCGTTAGTTTGTGGACCACCGATTATGATTAAATATGTTCTTCAAGGATTGGAAGAGATTGGATTTAAAAAAGAACAGGTTTATACAACTTTAGAATTAAAAATGAAATGTGGATTTGGAAAGTGTGGACGTTGCAATATCGGAGATAAATATGTTTGTAAAGATGGACCGGTATTTAGATGTGATGAAATAACTGAACTTCCAGATGAATATTAATACCCTACAGGAGGAAAAAAAGTGACTGATAAAAAAATGGTTGATGTATATATACTAGGAAAAAAGTATTCTGTTCCGAATACTCTAACAATAATGGAATCGATGGAGTATGCAGGGTATCAATTAAAAAGAGGATGTGGATGTAGATCAGGTTTCTGTGGAGCATGTGCAACTGTTTATAGAGTAAAAGGAAATAAAGAGATGAAAGTTGTTCTTGCTTGTCAAAGTAAGGTAGAAGATAATATGTATTTAACTCAAATACCTTTCTTCCCAGGAGATAAAGGAGTTTATGATTTAAATAATTTAGAAGCAACTGCAGATACAATAGCAAAGTATTATCCTGAAGTTTATAAATGTATTGGATGTAACTCTTGTACAAAGGGATGTTCTCAGAGTCTAGATGTAATGCAATATATCGGATATGCTCAAAGGGGAGAGTTAGAGAAATGTGCTCATGCATCTTTTGATTGTGTATCATGTGGAATATGTGCAACAAGATGTCCTGCTGGAATAACTCATTACAATGTAGGACTTTTAGCACGTAGACTTACAGGTAAGTATATAGCAGCTCAAACTGCTCATTTAAATGAGAGAGTAGAAGAAATCTATGAAGGGGTTCATGATAGTGCTCTAGAGGAGTTAATGGGTAAGACTACAGACGAATTGAAGTCATTATATAATAATAGAGACATCACAAAATAGGAAAATTGGAGGAGATTTAATGTATACACCAGAAATGAGAGAACTTATAAAAAAAGTTGAAGAAACTCGTTCTCAAAGAATCGCTAAAGGAGATTTTCCAAGAATGACTGCTGAAGAGAAAACAGAAGTTTTACAAGAAAATCATCCTGACTATATAGAGAGTGGATTTGTTGAACTAAAAGTTGGTCCAAATAAAGGTGAAAAAGTACCTAATGAACTAGGTGAACTTTTACAGGGTAAAAGTAGAATTGAAGGACTGGAAATAGATTTAAACAAAGTGGACTATGAAGCTGATGTTTTAATTATTGGAGGAGGAGGCTCAGGTGCAGCAGCAGCACTTGAAGCCCATAAAGCTGGTTCAAAAGTAATTATAGCTACAAAATTACGTTTTGGAGATGCAAATACAATGATGGCAGAGGGTGGAATCCAAGCAGCTGATAAACCAGATGATTCACCAGCTTTACATTATTTGGATGTTATGGGTGGGGGTCATTACTCGAATGTTCCTGAATTGGCCGCAGCTCTAGTAAAAGATGCACCAGTTGCAATAAAATGGTTAGATGATTTAGGTGTTATGTTTGATAAAGAAAAAGATGGAACGATGGTTACGACTCATGGTGGAGGGACATCAAGAAGAAGAATGCATGCAGCAGCAGACTATTCTGGAGCTGAAATAATGCGTGTTTTAAGAGATGAAGTTCAAAATAAAGAGATTGAAGTTTTAGAATTTTCACCAGCGGTTGAATTAATAATGGATATTGATGGAAAAGTTGCGGGAGCAGTTCTTTTCAATATTGAAACAGAAGAGTATCATGTAGCTAGAGCTAAAACAGTTATTATTGCTACTGGTGGAGCAGGAAGACTTCATTATCAAGGGTTTCCAACTTCGAATCACTATGGAGCAACAGCTGATGGACTTGTGTTAGGATATAGAGTTGGAGCAAAATTAGCTTTTGCTGATACAATTCAATATCATCCTACAGGTGTAGCATATCCAGCTCAAATTTTTGGGGCACTTGTGACAGAAAAAGTACGTAGTTTAGGAGCGACACCTTTAAATATTCACGGGGAGCAGTTTGTATATCATTTAGAGACAAGAGATGTAGAAGCGTCAGCAATAATAAGAGAGTGTAATATAAAAGGAAAAGGAATTCCAACTCCAAATGGAGGGCAAGGTGTTTGGTTAGATACTCCATTAATTGAGATATTAAATGGACCTGGAACTATTGAAAAAAGAGTTCCTGCAATGATGAGAATGTATCAAAAGTTTGGAATAGACATGAGAAAAGAACCAATACTAATCTATCCAACTCTTCATTATCAAAATGGAGGACTTTTAATAGATGAAAATGGAGCAACAAGTATCGAAAATCTTTATGTAGCAGGAGAAGCAGCGGGAGGAATCCATGGAAGAAATAGACTTATGGGTAACTCACTTCTAGATATTATTGTATTTGGAAGAAGAGCTGGAAAGTCAGCTGGAAATCTATCAAAAAAAGTAGAGTTAAAAGAGTTAACTCTAAACCACGTAGAAGAATTCCACGAGGTATTGGCGGAGACTGATTTAGTTATTAATTCAGTGTCTCCGATGTTATTGCCAAATTATACAAATAAAGGGAAGTAAATATGAGGAAAGAATACGATGAAACCTTAAATAAGAGTCTTAGAATATCTATTTCAGTTTTCTTATGTGTTTTTTTACTCAAAGTTATGTTTGGTGTCAATCCTTTCTATGCTGCTATAGCAGCTGTATCTTGTTTGCAAGGTACTATAAAGGATTCTTTCAAAGTGGGGACTGAAAGAATAATAGGAACAATTTTTGGTGGGGGAATAGGTTTAATAGCCATATATTTTATATCGACAGAAGCAAGTGATTTCAAGGGAAGTTTGATCATAGGACTATCTATGATGGTTATAATCTTTGGGTCTACATATCTGTTGAAAAAACCAGCTTCAAATACAATAGCGTGTATAGTTTTTTTAGGAATAGCTACAAATATGGAAGGAAGGGATCCTTACTATTGGGCTTTAAAAAGAATAGTTACAACTATTATCGGAGTGATTATAGCACTGATTTGTAACTGGATTATAAGTGGCGAGTATAAAAAAAGTAAATTTTTTAAGAAAAAACATTTGACAGGAAATGAGGATATGTAGTATACTCACTCTAACATAAAACAGAAGAGAGGTTAGTTCACTTCCATATACGGAGCCTAAGGCCGACGGCGATGATGTTATG
>JAVWUC010000020.1:0-23887 GCA_036667395.1 Cetobacterium sp.
TTGGGGGGCAGCCCTCTGGGAGGATAGGAAGTTGCCAATCTTTTTTTTATTTTTTCTAAAAAAATAGTAATAAATTTAAAGAGAAACATGTATAAGGATAAAAATAAAAATGATAATACCCAAAATCTTATGGAGTTTAAAAAAACTACGTTTGTATTTCATGGGTATTTTTTTATTTATAAATGGAATTGATCCAAGTAAAAAAAAGACAATTAAAGTTAAAACTCCACTTTGTCCTTTTGATTTTTTTAAAATATTAGGTAAAACACTTAGCATTCCTATTCCATGAATAGTAGCTAAAAAAATAGTTAAAAGACCTAAAATTTTATGTAATTGTAGGTGATTAAACTTACCATGAAAAATAGTCTTCATTTGTTCTTTAAATTTATAGTTAATAATAAACATGCTTACGGTTAAAATAGCACAAGTAAATGCTAAAGAACCCATGGCTGAAAAAAAATCCTTTAAATTCATAAAAAACCTCCAAAAAAATAGATAAAACTATAAATTATATTCCAAATAAAGTAAAAATTCCTTTAAAGAGTGATATAATATAAAAAATATTTAAATTAAGGAGATATTCTAAATATGAAAAAAATTGTATTTTTAGATAGAGATGGAACAATAAATGTTGAAAAATCATACCTTCATAAATGGGAAGATTTTGAATTTGAAAAGAATGTTATTGAAGGGTTAAAAGCAATAAAAAAGTTGGGATTCGAATTTGTTGTTGTTACAAATCAGTCTGGAATAGGAAGAGGTTATTATACAGAGGATGACCTTATAAAACTAAACAATTCTATGACAGAGGAGCTAAAAAAACATGGAATAGATATATTAGAATGCTATTATTGTCCACATCACTTGGAAAAGGGGATAGGAGAATATAAAGCGGAGTGCGAGTGTAGAAAACCTAGTCCAGGGATGTTAAAAGAGGCTATAAAAAAGTATGATATAGACATAGAGAACTCTTTTATGATTGGAGATAAGGGCAGTGACTTAGAAGCAGGAAAAAATGCTGGAGTCCAATCAATATTAGTAAAAACTGGATATGGAAAACAGATTGTAGATAAATATAAAGAAGATTATCCTGTAGCAGAAGATCTTTTAGAGGTTGCAGAAATAATTAAAAATTTAATTAAAAAAGGAAGCTAATTAGCTTCCTTTTTTAGACTAAATTTAAATGAAAATCTTTATAAGTAAAAGTGCAACTATAATCTGTGAAGCACCAACAAATAAACCATATAGTGAAGCTTTAGGTCCTTGTCTTAAAAGTTCAGCAATTTTAACTCTCATACCAATTCCAGCAAGAGCAACAATTTCAAATTTAGATGAAATAAGTTTGAAAATTTTAGAAATAGCAGGTGGAATGATTCCTAAAGAGAAAAGACCACAAAGAATGAAAAATCCTATAATGTACCAAGGCACAGAAATTTTACTTTTCTTTTTAGCGTATGCTTCTTGTTCCAATGCAAATTCAGTATTATCTTCAATTTTTTTTGCTTTGAACTCTTTAGATAACCAGATAACAACCACCACTAAAAACACAATTCTAACTATTTTAAAAATTGTTGCCATTTCTAGAACGTCATGATTGACCATACTTCCAGCAGCTATAACTTGTCCAACTGATTGTAAAATTCCACCTAATAGAGCTGAAGTCTTTAATGTATCAAAATTAAAGAAGAGATTAGCTATAGGAATAAGGGCGAACATAAGTAAAGTTCCTGTTAAATTAACTATAGTTATAGAGATACCTTTTTCAGCATCATCAGCTTTTATAACTGGAGATGAGGCACCGATAGCTGAAGAACCACAAACTGCATTACCACTTGCCATTAAAGCACAGAATTTTTTTGAAAATCCAAGTTTTTTACCTATAAACATTGTAATAACTATTGTTATTAGCATTTGTAAGAAGATAAATATTATCCCTGAAAATCCAAGTTGCAGAATTGTTGTAATACTTAAAGTTCCTCCTAAAAGAACGATTGAGTATGACAAAAGATCACTTTCCGAAAATTTAGAGCCAGCTGCAAACTTTTCTGATTTAGCAAAAGTGTTTCCAGCAATAAGTCCTAAAAAAATAGCTAGAGGAGCACCTCCAACGCTAGGGATAAATTTCCCGAGAAAAATCCCGAGTTGAGCTATGACCACACAAAGGACTAATCCTGGAAGTGTTGATTTAACAGATTTTATTATATCCAAACTAATTACCTCCTAAAATATATTGTTATTTATTTTACAATATACCATATTTTTGAGAAAAATAAAAGCATTTTTGAATCATCGTTCAAAAATAGTGAGAAGGGGTATAAATTGACTAATAAACCTAATTATGGTAATATATGGAATAATAAGAAACATAAAAAAAGCTAGGAAGGACGTAGGGATGTTTGGAGATTTATTAAAGAAAATTTTCGGTACAAGAAATGACAGAGAGATCAAAAGAATCAAGAAATTAGTTGCACTTATAAACTCATTAGAGCCAGAAATAGAAAAGCTTTCGGATGAAGAGCTTAAGGGGAAAACTTATGAGTTTAGACAAAGATTAGAAAAAGGTGAAACTGTAGATGACATTCTAGTTGAAGCTTTTGCTGTTGTGAGAGAAGCATCTAAGAGAGTTCATGGAATGAGACATTATGATGTACAGTTAATCGGAGGAATCGTACTTCATGAGGGTAAAATAACTGAGATGAAGACTGGAGAAGGAAAGACTTTAGTTGCTACAGCACCAGTTTATTTAAATGCTCTTGAAGGAAAAGGGGTTCATGTAATAACTGTAAATGATTATCTAGCTCAAAGAGATAGGGAACTTATGGGAAGAGTTTATAATTTCTTAGGACTAACTTCTGGAGTAATTATAAATGGAATGGAAAACGAAGATAGAAAAGCAGCTTACGAAGCTGATATAACATATGGTACAAACTCAGAGTTTGGATTTGATTATTTGAGAGATAATATGGTAAATAAGGTTGAGAATAAGGTTCAAAGACCACTTCACTTCTGTATTGTCGACGAAGTTGATTCAATTCTTATAGATGAGGCAAGAACTCCTCTTATAATATCTGGAGCTTCTTCAGAAACTACAAAATGGTATTCGATTTTCTGCCAAGTAGCTTTTAGACTTGATAGAAGTCTTGAAACAGAAAAAATAAAAGATGCTAAGCAGAAAAAAGAGATGAATATCCCAGAAGAGCAGTGGGGAGATTATGAAGTTGATGAGAAAGCTAGAAACATTGTTTTAACTGATAAAGGGATAAAAATGGTTGAGCAACTGTTGAATTTAGATAATCTTTATTCACCTGAACACGTGGAGTTAACACACTATTTAAATCAAGCTTTAAAAGCTAAAGAGCTATTTATAAAAGATAAAGATTACTTAATCAGAGATGGGGAAGTAATTATAATAGATGAATTTACAGGAAGAGCGATGGAAGGAAGAAGATATTCTGATGGTCTTCACCAAGCTATCGAAGCAAAAGAAGGGGTAAACGTTGCTGGAGAAAACCAAACACTTGCTTCTATAACACTTCAAAACTATTTTAGAATGTATGATAAATTAGCTGGAATGACAGGAACAGCAGAAACAGAAGCAGCTGAATTTATGCATACTTATGGATTAGAAGTAATAGTTATACCAACTAATAAACCTGTAAAGAGAACGGATTTCCCAGACTTGGTTTATAAAACTAAAAAAGAGAAGACAAATGCCATAGTGACAAGAATAGAAGAGTTGTATACAAAAGGACAACCAGTTCTTGTAGGAACTGTAACTATAAAAAGTTCTGAGGAGCTATCAGAGTTATTAAAAGAGAAGGGAATCCCTCACAATGTACTAAATGCTAAGCAACATGCTAAAGAGGCTGAAATCGTTGCTCAAGCAGGAAGATACAAGGCCGTGACAATAGCAACAAATATGGCCGGTAGAGGAACAGATATAATGTTAGGAGGAAATCCTGAATTTAGAGCTGTAGCTGAGATTGGTGCTAGAGATGCCGCTGAGTACCCAGTGATTTTAGATAAATATAAAGCTGAATGTGAAGAAGAGAAGCATAAAGTTATTGAAGCTGGAGGATTATTTATTCTAGGTACAGAAAGACATGAATCTAGAAGAATAGATAACCAGTTAAGAGGAAGAGCTGGAAGACAAGGAGATCCTGGAGCGTCAGAGTTTTATCTGTGTCTAGAAGATGATCTTATGAGATTATTCGGTTCTGAAAGAATCCAAGGTGTTATGGAGAGATTAGGTCTTCCTGAAGGAGAATCTATTCAACATAAAATGATCAACAAAGCTATTGAAAATGCTCAAAAGAAAGTTGAGTCTAGAAACTTTGGAATAAGAAAAAATCTGCTAGAGTTTGATGATGTTATGAATAAACAAAGAGAAGCAATCTATGCAAGTAGAAATGAGGCTCTTGAAAAAGATGATCTAAAAGAAACAATTCTTGGAATGTTAAAATCAAGTATTTCTGATATTATAGTTGAAAGATTTGTTGGAGAGTTTAAAGAAGAGTGGGATATTACAGGTGTTAAAGAGACAATATTAGAGAAATACAACTATGAAATTACTGATTTAGAAGAATACAAAGCACTAACTGTTGAAGAATATGCTGAAAAATTATATCAAGCTATCTCAGATAGATATCAGCAAAAAGAAGAAGAGTTAGGTTCGGATATAATGAGAAAAGTTGAAAAGTATGTTTTATTTGAAGTAGTAGATGCTAGATGGAGAGAGCACTTGAAAGCATTAGATGCCTTAAGAGAGGGAATATACTTAAGATCTTATGGACAAAAAGACCCAGTTGTAGAATATAAAATTATATCGGGGGATATGTACTCAAGAATGTTATCTACTATAAAGGTAGAAACAACATCATATATGTTTAAAGTTGTTGTTAAAAATCCAGAAGAAGAGGTTATCGAACCAAGTTCAAATCAAGAACTTGATCCAGAATCAATCTGTAATTGTGGAAGTGGGAAAATGTATGGAAAATGTTGTGGAAGATTATAGGGAGGAAAGATGAAAAAGATTATTGTATTAGCTTTATTAGCTGCATTAGTAGGATGTAGTTCTGTAAAAAATAATGTAAACATTCAAGAAAAATATAAAATAGATAATGTTGCTATGAAAAATTGGGAACAGACATTTAGTACAGTAATAATTGGAGAATCTGAATTAGAAGATTGGTATGGAGCAGAACAGCCAATTGGATTCTTAGCTAAAAATCAAAAATTAGATCAAAAGCAAGTTAAATTCTTAGACTCTCTAAAGACAAAATCAGAGATAACAGAAGCGGATCAAGAAGAGTTCAATACAATTCTTGAAAAAGTTGTAAAAAAACTTCCAAGAGAGTACTACTTAAAGGATGAAAATTTTAAAAATCCAACTGGACTTGCTAAGTTTATGGTAAGTCAATCATATTTAAGAATTTCAAATCCATCTAACTATATAGCTAATGAAGTAGCTACAAAAGATGAGTGGGCTGAGATTGTAGAGTTTTCTAAAAAAAGTGACTTAACAGAGAAAGAGGTTACAAGATTTAGAAAAATTTTAAATAAATTTATAAAAAGAAGCGAGTTCTTTGATTCAAGAACTTGGTATTTTGTAGAGGTTTCTCCAAGAATAATAGAGGTAAATAACATCTATAAAAAGACAGATAAAACAAAACTAGAGAAGAACAATGTAAATGCAAAGGCCCTATACCTTGCTTATTCAGAGTATTTTTCAGAGTTAGAAAAGTGGGATGACTAAAAAATGTGGCACCTTTTAACTAAGGTGCCATATTTTACTTAAATGGGAGGGAAATTATGAAGGATTTAAGTAGATATTACGATTTACATATTCATACTACATATTCAGACGGAACATTTACAGTAAAAGAGATTTTTGAGAGAGCCAAATTCTTAGGAATGAAAGGCATCTCTATCAGTGATCATGACACGATGGAAGGGATTGATGAAGCTAAAAAAATAGCTTCTGAATTGGACTTGGAGTTTATTCCGGGAATTGAGTTTTCTTGTGCTTTAGATGGTTTAGAAATACATATTTTAGGTTATTTTTTAGATAAAAATTGCGAAGAATTGAAAGCTAAATTAGTGGAGCTAAAAAAAGCTAGAGAAGAAAGAAATATAAAAATGATAAAGAAGTTAAATGACAGAGGGTTACGAATAACTGTTGAAGAGGTAGAAAAAGAAGCTACAGGAACAATAGTGAGTAGAGCTCATATCTGTAACGTCATGATGAATAAAGGTTTTGTTTATTCAAAGGGTGAAGCATTTAAACAGTACTTAGGACGAAAAGGGGTTGCATATGTAGAAAAAGGCAATTCAGATCCTAAAGAGATAATAAAACTTATAAAAAAATGTGGTGGAGTTTCAGCTTTAGCTCATCCGAATTTGGTTTCTGAATCGAGAGAAAAGGTTGAAAAAATAATCGACATTTTAAAAGAGTCAGGTTTAGATGGATTAGAAGTTGAATATAGCTCTTATACATCAAAAGAAAGAGCCTATTATAGAAAATTGGCTATGGAAAAAAATCTTCTGATGGTCGGAGGATCAGATTTTCATGGTGGAAATAGGGTTGGTATAGATATTGGATATGCCTCTATTTCAGAAGAGGATGTAAAAGAGTTATTAGAAAGAGGAAAAAATTAGGAGGAAAAATTATGATTATTGTAACAGGAGCTGCAGGATTTATAGGAAGTGCATATATTTGGAAATTGAATGAGATGGGAATAAACGATATCTTAGCTGTTGATAAATTGAGATTTGAAGATAAGTGGTTAAACTTAAGAAAAAGAGATTATGCTGATTGGTGCGATAGAGATGAGTTATTTGATTGGTTAGCAGTAGAAGAAAATGCAAAAAAAGTAACAGCAGTTTTACATATGGGAGCTATCTCTGCAACGACAGAAAGAGATGGAGATCTTCTTATGAAGAATAACTATGAGTATTCAAAAAAGTTATGGAACTTCTGTGCTGAAAGAGAAATTACATATGTTTATGCTTCATCAGCGGCTACATATGGAGATGGAGAGCAAGGATATAGTGATGAGGGAACTCCAGAAGAGTTAAAAAAATTATTACCTTTAAACAAATATGGTTATTCAAAAAAATTCTTTGACGACTGGGCATTCAAACAAGAAAAAGCACCAAAGCAATGGATAGGAGCTAAATTCTTCAACGTTTATGGACCTCAAGAGTTCCATAAGGGAAGAATGGCATCGATGGTATTCCATACATTTAACCAGTTCAATACAGATGGTGGAGTAAAACTATTTAAATCTCATAAAGAGGGATATAGAGATGGCGAGCAGTTAAGAGATTTTGTATATATAAAAGATGTCGTAGATATGCTTTATTTCTGCATGTTCAATAAAGTTCCATCTGGTGTTTATAACATAGGTACTGGAGAAGCTAGAAGTTTTCATGATCTATCTATGGAGACAATGAAAAATGCAAGCGGTAATTTTGATTTAAAAACAGAGGATGTAATAGAATTTGTTCCTATGCCAGAAGATTTAAGAGGAAAATATCAGTACTTTACAGAGGCATCTATGAGAAAAATGAGAGAAGCTGGTTATGATAAGAAGTTCTACTCTTTAGAAGAGGGAGTAGCAGATTACGTTAAATATTTGAAAAAAGAGGACAGTTACTTATAAGGAGGAATAGACAATGAACCCATTTTTACTAGTTATAATACTAGGAATAGTAGAAGGGATGACAGAGTTTGTTCCTGTAAGTAGTACAGGTCATATGATATTAGTGGAGAGATTTATAAACTCTCCGCTGGTATCTAAGACTTTTATGGAGAATTTTTTAGTGATAATACAGTTTGGAGCAATACTTTCAGTAGTAGCTTACTTTTGGAATGATTTAACTCCATTTGTAAAAACAAAAGAGGAGTTTAAAGAGAAGTTTTCTCTTTGGACAAAAATAATTGTAGGTGTGCTACCTGCAGGTGTGATAGGTCTATTAGCAGATGATTACATATCAGAATTTTTTATGGATAATACAACTATTGTGGCGTCGATGTTAATATTATATGGTATAATATTTATCTTTGTAGAAAGAAAAAATCTTATGGGTGGAATAGGTTCGATAAAAGAGATGTCTTATAAATTGGCATTTACAATAGGATTTTTCCAGTGTTTAGCTATGATACCAGGAACATCTCGTTCGGGAGCAACTATTGTTGGAGCACTTCTTTTAGGGGTATCAAGATCAGTTGCAGCAGAGTATTCGTTTTTCTTGGCAATTCCAACAATGGCGGGAGCAACGCTTTTAAAGCTTGTGAAAAACGGACTTAACTTTACACCTTTAGAATGGCAACTTTTAGCTGTAGGATCAGTAGTATCTTTTGTTGTAGCATATGTGGTTATAAAATGGTTCATGGGATATATTAAGAAAAAAACCTTTATGGCTTTTGGAGTATATAGAATTATTTTAGGAATTTTAGTTTTATTATTAATGAAATAGGAAGCGGTGTATATAAAGTGAGTATAGTTACTAACTTTCCTCTAAGTGAAAAAAGTGTCGAGGAGTTTGTAAGATTGTTATTGCCTGAAGGAATGGGTAAGGATATAAAAGGTGAGGTAAGTTACTCACAGAATAAAATAAAAATAACTGTAGAAATAGATGGAAAAACAGGAGTTTTAGAAGAGGAAAATTTAGAAAATATAGTTGAAGATCAAGGGGTTATCATGTTAAAAGGAGCCCTTTTAAAAGCTTATAAAAAAAATTATCCGTGGGGAAGCTTAATAGGTGTTCGTCCGACTAAAATGACTAGAAGATTTCTCCAGATGGGCTTTACAAAAGAAAGAGTGGAGAGACTTTTAAGCAATATGTATCTCGCTACTAAAGAGAAGATAGACCTTTTAATGAAAGTTATAGAAACTGAGGAAAAACTTTTAAATAAAGAAGCTACGAATATGTACATAGGGATACCATTTTGTCCATCAAAATGTAGATACTGCTCATTTGCTTCATATGAGATAGGAAGTGCTTTGGGAAGATTTTATCCTAAATTTGTGGAAACTCTTTTAGAAGAGATAAAACTTGTAGGAGAACTTTCAAAGGCAAAAAACTTTAAATATGAGTCTCTTTATATAGGTGGAGGAACACCAAGTACGTTGACATTAGAGGATACTGAGAGAATACTTGAGGCAATCCATGAAAATATAGATCTTTCTAATCTTAAAGAGTTCACTTTTGAAGCTGGAAGAGAGGATGCTATAACTCGAGAAAAGTTGGAAATATTAAAAAAATATGGCGTTGATAGAGTAAGTTTAAATCCTCAAACTTTTAAAGAACAAACTTTAAAAGAACTAAATAGAACTTTTAATAGAGAGCATTTTGATGAAATCTATAGAGATATAAAAGAGTTAGGATTTATATTAAATATGGATATAATATTGGGGCTTCCTGGAGAGAGTGTAGAAGATATTTTAAACACTTTAAATGAGCTTAGAAAATATAATATGGAGAATTTAACTGTTCATTCTCTAGCTAAAAAGAAAGGGTCAACTCTTTATAGAGAAAATTTTGAAGAATCTGAAGTGGAGAGAGTTTTAGTTGAAGGAGAGATAGATAAACTTGTCAGAGATAAAGGGATGGAAGCATACTATATGTACCGACAAAAGAATAGTTTAGATTGGGGAGAAAACGTGGGTTATTCTATTCCAGGGTTTGAATCAAGATTTAATATTGAAATGATCGAAGAAAATCAGCAGACAATGGGACTTGGTGGAGGAGCTATAAGTAAATCAATCCATAAGGAAACAGAGTTTATCGATCAAATAGAGAGGTTGGTAAATCCAAAAGATCCAGCTCTTTATATCGCTGAAATGAGATCTAGACACGATAAAAAAATAGAGTTTTTCTCATAAACAGGAGAGATTATGAAAAAAATAGTGCTATCAATTTTATTTTTTATTTTAACAACATTCTCTTACTCTTTAGTAGAGAGTGAATTTAAAGTTATTGAAAGTAAGAACACCTTGGATTCAAAAAATCTTCTTTTAGATATAAATACAGCGACAGAATCGGATCTTTTAAAAGCAGGAATTTCAAAAGGCTATGTGGATAAACTTTTAGAGTATAGAGATATAACTGGTGGTTTTCAAAAATTAAAGGATATGATAAGAATTGATGGGATTGGAAAGAAGACATTTGAAAGGTTAAAGGGAAAATTTAAAGAGGTAGATAAAGTAAAATTAAAAAAAATTAATATAAATAAAGTGGATGATAAAACTTTAATCTATTATGGACTGTCTAAAAAAGAGATACAAAATATTAGAAAATATCAGGAACAAGGTAAAATCAGAAATAATTTAGAGATAAAGAAAATTATATCGGAAAAGAGATATGAAGATTTAAAAGATTATATTGAATATTAAAGAGGTGAATTTTTAAATGAGTAGATTAATAAGAGGAGTTAGTAAAAATGCTAGATTTGTACTTGTTGATACAAAAGATATAGTACAAGAAGCTTTAGATATACATAGATGTAGCCCTACAGCAATATCAGCATTTGGAAGACTTTTATCAGCGGCCGTTATGATGGGAGCTACTTTAAAAGGTGATGATATACTTACACTTAGAACGACAACGAATGGACCACTATCAAATATGGTTGCTACGATAAATAAAAATGGAGTTAAAGGATATGTTTCTAATCCTGAGGCGGATTTACCGTCAAAAGAGAATGGGCAACCAGATGTTCAAAATCTTGTAGGACAAGGAACACTGCATGTAATAAAAGATTTAGGATTAAAAGATCCATATGTTGGAGTTTCAACAATAACAAGTGGTGAGATAGCCTATGATATAGCTTACTATTATGTCACTTCAGAACAAACTCCAACAGTAATAGCATTGGGAGTTGAACTTGAGAACGAAACTACAGTTAGATCGGCTGGAGGATACATGATTCAGCTTTTACCAGGTGCACAAGAGTCTTTTGTAGTTGAACTTGAGAAAAAAATACAAGCTGTAAGAAGCGTATCTGAGCTCTTTAAAGGAGGAATGGATTTAGAAAGAATTCTTCACCTTCTTTATGAGGATATGAACGATGAAAATCATGAAAAATTAATAGAGGAATATGAAATTTTAGATTCTAAAGAGATTAGCTACAGTTGTGATTGCAGTAGAGAGAAATTTTATAAAGCTGTTATAACTTTGGGAAAAGATCAGTTAAAAGAGATTCTTGATGAAAAGAATGAAGTTGAAGCGGAGTGTCACTTCTGTGGAAAAAGATATTCGTTCAAAGAAGAGGATTTAAAAGAGATATTATAAAAAAACTGCTCCATATTAGGAGCAGTTTTTTTAGTTTTCTAGAATTCCTAAAACTTCATCCAGTTCTAAAAGAACTAAGGTTTCACCAAATCTTTCAATTTTTATACCAGTTTTTTTAGAAAAAATGACATGATCGTTAAGTTTAAATGTAGTTAAAATTTCATCGTGATCACTCACAGATAAAACTTCGCCTATTCTGTAGCTTTTTTCTTCGCTATTTTGGATAAGAAAAATTCCTGTAGTTGTTTTTTCCTCTACAACAAGAGGTTTTACTAAAATTCTTTTTCCGATAGGTTTTATTTTCATTTATGCCTCCTATTTTACTTTGTTCTACTTATTTAAAACTTTAGCAAAAAACAGATGAAAAATCAATTAAAATATAAAGAGGAGACAACGGGAATGTCTCCTCTTTAAACGGGTTTCTAACCAAATACCTGGAGGATATTGGTTAATATATAATAAGTTTAGCACCTTATTATTAAAATATGATATAATTTACTAGATAGATACCTATCTAATTTTTTTAACAGAGTTAAAAAAATACCGATATAATCGTTTGAAATTTTAATCGAGTGAAAATATATACTGAAAATATATAACAAAAAAATATATTTGTCAATAAAAAATTTAAGGAGAGAGAGATGGAATTGAAGAGTCAGAATAAAAATATCACTAATTTATTAAGGTTTATCAATTTTAGTGAGGGGTCTAATAAATTAGAGATAGCAGAAAATATAATGGTTTCTCCAGCAGCATTAACAAAAATTTCAAAAAAACTTGTTGCAGATAATATTTTAATAGAAGAAAAAAAAATAGATGAAAAAGGTCGAAAAAAAAATATTTTATTAATAAATTATGAACGTTTTTTTTCTGTAGGAGTATTAATTAAAGCAAAAATAATAGAGATAAACATAACAAATTTAAAAAATGAAAATATACATAGTTTTGAAATGGAAAATGACTATAAAAATAATTTTGAAAAATTTTCTGAAACAATAGTTTTGAATATAAAAAATATTATTGAAAAAAGTTTAATTCCATTAGAAAAGATACTTGGTATAGGAGTTGTAATATCAAATGATTTTATAGTAGATAATTCGATAACCCTATTTAAAGAGGATAAATTTGTAAAATTTAAAGAATTGGCTATGTTATATTTAAAGAAAAAAGTTTGTATAGAGAGTGAAATTAGAGCTATAGCTCTTTATAAAGCTTTTTTAAATCCAGAATATAAAAATTTCTTTTTGATAAAATATGATGATATAAGAGGCTCGTCAATCATTGTGGATAGCAAGCTGATAAATCCAGTAGTTAGCCATTATAGATCAATGGGAAATAGACATTTTATAGTTGAACCAAACTCTGAAGTATACTGTGATATCTGTAAAAAAAGAGGATGTTTTGAAACTATGGTCGCACCAAAATATTTATTTCAAGAAATTTTAAAGGAAAATAACTATTCAGAACGTATAAGACTATTGTACGAGAAAATGAGTCTTAAAGAATTTATAGAAAGAGCTGAAAAAGGTGAAATTTTAGAGTGTAAAACACTGAGAAAAGTTGCTAAATATATAGCTATCCTTATTATAAATCACAATAATTTTCTACCTTTAGATACGTTTTTGCTTTCTGGAAAAGTATTTAAAAGTCAGCTATTTATAAGTTATTTAAAAATGTACTTACAGGAATTTCAGTTAGCTGAGGTCCATGAAAAACTAATCCCTTTAGATACGGATTTAGATGAAGAGAAGAAGGTTGCTTCATTTTTAGCGATAAACTATATCTTCTATAACTATAATTTAGATATTTCAGAGGAGATTGAGGAGATAGTATAAAATTTGATATTTAGGCTTAAATTTAACTTAGATTATTTTAAGCCTTTTTTTGTTGGTTTAAATTTCACTGTATAAAATTTTTTATATTGCTTAAAATGTTCAAAAAGCTTGTAAATAAAAGGAAAGTTTGTAAAATGATACAAAAAATGTAGTTTACTTAGAAAAATATTGTTTACAAATTGAAAAAAATGTTGTATAAAGTAGTAGATGTGGGATTAAATTTTTACTTTAAAAATTTTTCTCTTAATTAAATAATGCTCGGAGGGGATTTTATGAAAAAATTAGCACTTTTATTAGGATCTTTACTTGTAGTTGGAACAGCAGCTCAAGCTAAAGAGGTAATTGCGGCACCTGTAGAGGTTTCAAAAGAAGTAGTAGTTGTAGCTGAAGAGGTAGTAGAAGTAATTACACCAGCTTTCAGACCTAGTGGATACGTAGGAGTTCAATATAGAGCATACGGAGAAACTGAAGGGCATGGAGATAAGATTATTGATAGAAATGCAAATGGAGATGCAGCTGATGATAACCAAGATACTTGGAATAGAGGAGCAAATAACTACTCTAGACTTGAGACAACTTTTGGTGTTCAGGCTACTGAAAACTTCAGTTTTGAAGGAAGAATTAGAGACTATAACAATTTAGAGAGCAATGACTCTGATAAGTATGACAATGGTGAAGCAGGAACTGAAACAAGATTAAGAGCTTACTACCAACATAACGATTGGTTAACTTCAAGAGTTCAATATAGAGATGAGGAAGACGATTCTCAAAACTTAGAGTATCAAATCAGAATGCTTGCATATAAAAATGAGGGTGGACTTTTAAGTAAATTATTATTTGCTCCAAAAGTATACCATTCATTCCCTGAAGATGGTGGCGGAAATTACATGAATACTATCGGTATGGATATCGAGTATGCAGGTAACTTACCATTAGGATTTACATGGGATGGTACAATCTACTTAAATCAAAACTTCTATAACCATGATTTCTATACAGGAGCTAACGGAGATCAAGGAAAAGACGCAAAAGATACAGAATTCGCACCAGAGTGGGAGATCTATTTATATAGAACATTTGCTCTTTACTCAACAGATAGATATGCTATTGACCTAAACTTTGAGGGTGGATATGATCCATATAAATTTGGTCAATATGATAAATATACTGAGGATACTAAGACAGGTCAATATGTTAAAACATCAAATAAAACAACATATAGCTTATATGCACAGTTCGCTTTAGAAGCTGACTATAAGATTAATGAATATTTAACAGCTAATGCTGGAGTTGCTGCAGAGTACAGAAACTGGAGCAATACAGATCAGAACTCAGCTTCTCACTGGAGATGGCAACCATTCGCTTTCGTAGGAATGAAAACAACATTCTAGTCCCTAATAAAGTGTAAATATAAAAAAAACTCCCCACTATTTAATAGTGGGGAGTTTTTTTAATAACTTCCGTAGTTGTCTGCAGCTAATATAGCGGCATAAACTTTTTCAGGAGTAACTTCAAACGGCATATTGTGGATAGTTTCTCCAGGAGCACATGAAAGTTTAGCAACTTCCATAAGCTTATTGTGATCGATAGTTGTAACTCCCATATCCTCTAAAGATGTAGGAAGACCTATATTTTTACAGAAGAATAAAACTTCGTCTATCTCTTCTAAAGATGCATTTTCTAAGAAAAGTTGAACTAGTGTACCAAAAGCTACTTTTTCACCATGATAAAGATGGTGACACTCTTCCAATACAGTTAAACCATTATGGATAGCGTGAGCCGCTGCAAGTCCACCACTTTCAAATCCAATTCCACTCAGATATGTATTCGCTTCAATAATATTTTCTACAGCTTTTGTACAAACATTTTTTTGAGCTGCAAATAGTGCTTTTTCTCCATCTTCCATAAGTGTATCATAGCAAAGTTTAGCAAGAGCAAGAGATGCCTTTGTAGGAAGTCCACCACCCATGTTAAGAGCTCCAGATCTTTCACATGCTCTAGCTTCAAAATATGTTGCTAAAGCGTCACCCATTCCACTAGCCAGAAGTCTAGCAGGGGCTTTAGATATAATCTCTGTATCCATAAGAACCATGTTAGGATTGTTAGGTAAAAGAAGGTATTCGTCAAATACACCATCTTCAGTGTATAGAACAGAAAGAGCACTACAAGGAGCATCTGTAGAAGCGATTGTCGGAGCGATAAGAACAGGAATATTAGAGTAGTATGCAATAGCTTTAGCTGTATCAAGAGTTTTTCCTCCACCAACACCGATAACTATTTCACTATTGTGAGATTTCATAAGATCAATTAAACGATTAACTTCAACTTTAGAGCACTCTCCATTAAATTTTTCAAAGAAAGCCTCTAATTTATGGTCTTTAAAACTTTTTTCTATTATCTCATGTGTAAGGTTCATAACAAATTCATCTGCGATAATAAAAGCATTTTTTTGAGCATATTTGGCAATATTTTTAAGTGAGCCTGCTCCTTGAATATACTTACTAGGTGATAAAATAATATTTTCCATTTAAAAACCTCCTAATATATTTTGTTGAAAAAAACTTTCTTATGCTATCTATACCATTAAAAACTTAATTTGTAAATAGAAAAGTGGTATAATTAAAGAAAAAATTAGGCAGGGTGATGAATAGGTGTTGAAACTATTTGATATAGTTAATGAAAAAAATCCTAAGGAGAGAATAGAAGAGCTAAGACAGCAGATAGAGCGTTATAACTACTACTATTACACAAAGAATGAGTCTTTAATATCAGATGTAGAGTTTGATAAACTTTTAAAGGAGTTAGAGTTATTAGAGCACAATCATCCAGAATACAAGCTAGAAAACTCTCCGACAACAAATGTGGGAGCCAGCAGTTTAAAAGAGTCAAAATTTAAGAAGGTAATACATAAAAAACCGATGTTGAGTTTGAATAACTCGTATAATATTGGAGATGTAATAGCTTTTGCAGAGAGAGTTGAAAAGAATTTAGATGGAACTCATAGAGATTTAGAGTACGTTTTAGAGCTTAAATTAGATGGAGCTAGCATCAGTGTTCAATATGAAGGTGGACAGCTTGTGAGAGCTGTAACAAGAGGAGATGGGATAGAAGGTGAGGATGTAACAGAAAACATCTTAGCAATAAAAAGTATTCCTAACTATTTAAAAGAAAATGTTTCGATAGAGGTAAGAGGAGAGATTGTACTGCCTTTAAGCAGATTTCAAGAACTTAATCAGAGAAGATTAGAGGACGGAGAGGAAATTTTTGCTAATCCAAGAAATGCAGCGAGTGGAACTTTAAGACAGCTAGATGCGGAGGTTGTTAAGGAGAGAGAACTAGATGCATACTTCTACTATCTAGTTGATCCAGAAGAGCATGGGATGGAAACACATAAAGAGAGCTTAGAATATTTAAGTAAAATTGGAATAAAAACGACAGGGATTGCAGAAGTTATAAGTTCAATGTCTGTAATGGAAGAGCGTATCGCATATTGGGAGAAAGCTAAAGAAAAATTGGATTATGAAACTGATGGACTAGTTTTAAAATTAAATAATATAAGCCTTTGGGAAGAGGTAGGATATACAACTAAAAGTCCGAGATGGGCAATAGCATACAAATTTCCAGCAAAACAGGTAACAACAAAACTGAACGGGATAACTTGGCAGGTTGGAAGGACAGGTAAAGTTACACCTGTAGCAGAATTAGAAGAGGTTGAATTATCAGGAAGTAAAGTAAAAAGAGCAAGTTTACACAATATGGATGAGGTTATAAGAAAAGATATAAGAATAGGGGACCGTGTATTTATAGAAAAAGCTGCGGAAATAATACCGCAAGTTGTAAGTTCTGTTAAAGAGGTGAGAGATGGAAGTGAAAAGATTGTAGAAGCTCCAACTCATTGCCCTGTTTGTAACTCACTTTTAGAGAAAGAGGAAGGGTTAGTAGATTTAAAGTGTGTTAATCCTGCTTGCCCAGCTATAATACAGGGAAGCATAGAGTATTTTGTGTCTCGTGATGGGATGAATATCAGTGGATTTGGAAGTAGAATTGTAGAGAGAATGTTAGAGCTTGGATACATAAAAGATATCACAGATATCTATGCTCTTTCAAAATATAGTGAAGAGATGAAGCAACTAGATAAAATGGGAGAAAAAAGTGTAGAAAAGCTTTTAGCTTCTATAGAGAGAAGTAAAGAGAGACCATATTCAAAAACTCTTTATGCACTTGGAATACCTTTTGTTGGTAAATTTTTAGGAAATGTTTTAGCTAAGAGAAGTGGAGATATTGATAAGCTTTCATCTATGACAAAAGAGGAGCTACTAGAGATTGATGGCGTTGGAGAGAAAGTAGCTGAATCTGTATATAGATTCTTTAGAGATGAAAAATCTATGGAGATTGTAAAAAAACTTAAAGAGTACGGTATTAACTTTAGTCAAGAAAAGAAAAAGAATAGTTCAGGAGAGGGACCTTTCTCAGGAAAGACATTCCTATTTACAGGAAAGCTAGAAAAGTTTAAAAGAGAAGAAATAAAAGAGCTGATCGAATCTCTAGGTGGAACAAATATGTCATCTGTGAGTAAAAAACTGGATTATCTTATAGTTGGAGCAGATGCGGGAAGCAAGCTAAAAAAAGCTCAAGAGTTAGAAACAGTAACAATATTAACAGAAGATGAATTTATAGATATGACAAACTGATAAATAAAGATAATAAAAATGAATAAAAGGGTGTATGTTTTAGAAAATAAATAGTTATATTGCATAAAAAATATGGTACAATATATGCTCAAAATATAGTGGAGCGTGAGGTCTTGTTAAAAAAAATTCTAATTGTTTTTTTTGTTATTGTCATAAATGTTTTTTCGGTGGATCTATCTATTGAAGAGAATGCATGGGTTTCAAAAAATAGAGGAAGAGTAATCCAGATAGATTCATTGAGACCGACAACAATATTTTTATATAGAGATGAAAAAGGGGAACTGAGAGGGGTTCAAAAAGAATTTTTTAAATATTTAGAAAAAAACTTAGGAATTAGATTTAACTTTAGAAATAAAGATATAGATTTAATAAAAAAAGATATTTACAACAATAGTTCAGAAATTGTTATAAATTCATCTGAAACCCCAGAAAAAGATAGATTTTATACATTTATATCAACTTCGAATACTTACTATACTGGGTTTTTTACAAAAGATTTTGAAACTATAAATCTAAATGATATTCATGAAAAAAGAGTAGGGGTTGTTGAAGGAAGCTCAGAAGAGATAAAGTTTAAAAATGCTTATAATAAGCAATATAAGAATATAAAAGAGAAAGTATATCTAAAAAATCCAGAAGATGGGTTCAAAAGATTGCAGTCTGGAGATATAGATATATATTTGGGAAAAAGTAATACGGATATATTTAAAAATTATGATTTTCAGGTCTTGGATAGAATCGAAAAAAATAATTTTAAAATAATGATCAATAGAAAAGAGGAGTATTTAGGGAGCATTATTGAAAAGTATCAAAAGAAATTTTTGAATGATGGAATGATAGAGGTTTTAAAAAATGAAAGACCAATATTTTATAAAGAGCTTTTAAAAAATGATAAGGATTTAAAATATATCCAAGAAAACTATAAAGAGATTATAGTATCAATACCTAATATGGATGACGTTAATCCTTTGTTCTATAGAAAAAATGGGAATTATTTTGGGTATGTGCCAGATAGAATGATTGAGCTTAGCAAAATAGTTGGGGTTCCAGTTATTTTTAAACCCTGTAAAAGTGGAGAGCATAGAAATATAAAAGCTGTTGACTACAATTTGTTTAAAGATAGATCTGAGTATATAATCCCATATTATGAGAGCAATGTGACACTTTTTTCAAATGTAAATTCTGAAAATTTAAATTTGAATATGGGATTAAAAGATAAAAGAGTCGGTTATATCTCTTGTCAGGATTTGGATTTAGACTTTAAAAAAGTTTATGAAGTCAAGGAAATTAGAAGATATAACACCAGTGATGAGGCATTTAAAGCTATTTTAAATAAAGAGATAGATGTGTTGATGGGAGATTTTAGGATAGTTTCTCTAGCTATTTCAAGAAAGCATCTAGAAAAAAAGATAAAAATAGTAGGATTTTATAACGAAAAACCCATTGTAGGTTTTGGAGTTAATATTGAAGATATACATATTGCAAGACTATTAAAAAAAATTCTACCGAATAATCCATCGGATTTTCATATTTTATCAAGTCATCTGAATATACCTGATGCACCAGATATAGATTATAAGTATATATCTTTAGTAATCATAGTTTCAATGATAATTATTTCTATTATGTATTTCTTATTGTTGAAGTCACAGAGTGAAAAATCTAGAGCAGAAAGGATAACAAAAGCTTTAGTAGAAAGTTTTGAAATAGCAAACGAGTTAAATGATGAGGACACAGGAAATCATATATTGAGAGTTAACCTATATTCTAAGCTTATTGCAGAAAAACTTGGATGTTCAAGAAAGTTTATTCAAGAGATATCAACTTATGCTTCTTTGCATGATGTTGGGAAGATTGGGGTATCAGATATGATTTTAAAAAAACCTGGGAAACTGACGGATGAAGAGTTTGAGACTATGAAAAGTCATGTTACTTTGGGGCATAAACTTATAGAAAAGATGGAGGTAGGAGAAATAGCTGAAAATATTGCCCTTTATCATCATGAAAAATATAATGGAAAAGGGTATGTGATGGGACTTATTGGAGAGAATATTCCTCTAGAAGCTAGAATTGTTTCTCTTGCAGATGTGTATGACGCTCTTAGGCAGGAGAGGGTTTATAAAAAAGGATTCACTCATGAAAAGGCTAAAGAGATAATAGAGAGTGAAAGAGGAAGTCATTTTGATCCTAAAATTGTAGATATATTTTTAAAGTATAATGAGCAGTTTGATACTATATTTAAAACAAACTAAAAAAGTAAAAAATCACCTTATATTAATTTATGAGGTGATTTTTTATCTTTTGTATCAGTTTAGATTTGGATTTTGCTGCTCATCTTTAACAATTTTCCCATCCATTATTTCAATAACTCGATCACACATATTTGAAATACGCGAGTCGTGAGTAACAATGATAAATGTGGTTTTAAACTCAAGATTTATTTCTCGGAGCAATAGGTAGATCTGTTTACTACTTTCTGAATCTAGATTACCTGTAGGCTCATCGGCTAAAATAATATCAGATCCATTCATAAGAGCACGTGCTATGGCAACTCTTTGTTGCTGTCCTCCTGAAAGAGTGTTAGAACTTCTATTGACAAAATCTTTTAATCCAACATATTCTAAAAGTTTAAGAGCTCTATTTTTTTCATTTTCGGTATCATAACCAGTTTTTATCCATGTGGGGATAAGAACGTTTTCTAAAACTGTAAATTCGGGCAGCAAGTAATGAAATTGAAAGATAAAACCAATAGATCTATTTCTAAAAAGAGCCATCTCATCACGAGAGAAATCTGAAATATCTTTTTCTCTAAAAAATATTTTACCAGCACTGGGTTTATCAAGTGAACCGATAATATTTAAAAGGGTACTTTTACCACTACCGCTTTGTCCAATAATAGCTATGAACTCACCTTCATAAAAAGTCAGATTGATATTTTTAAGAACTTTTGTAATGACTTCATCACCATAAAATTTATCAATATTTGAAAGTTGTAATATTTTTTTATTCACCTTTTATCACCTCGATTGGGCTAAGTTTCATACACTTTCTAGCGGGTGCAATACCTGAGATGATACCAGATATTGTGGATACAAAAACAATCAAAATTAACTTAGAAGGGGCGATTGTTATATCAAAACTAGGCTGAGCTAGATTGACATAAAACTCAATTACAGCAACTCCAAAGAATAGGCCTAGAACAGAGCCAAAAAATCCTATCAGAGCTCCTTGAATGATAAAAAGATAACCTGTAGATTTATCAAGAGCACCCATAGCTTTAAGAATTCCAATCTCTTTCATCTTTTGAATAACCGTTACTAAAAGTACGCTTGCAATACTCATAGAAGTAGCTAACATTACAACAATTTGGATTATAACACTTGTCTCTGTCTGAGATTTAAGGGCTTTAATTATGTTTTCAGAATCACGAGTCCATGGAACCACTTCAAGATAGGGGTACTTTTGCTGGAATATCTCAGCTAGGATAGGAGCTTGAAAAACATCATCTATCTGTATATTGATGTTTGTGACATAACCTTTTTTATCAAATATTCTTTGGGCTTTATTGAGATCCATTATAACAAGATTCGTGTTGGAGTTTGTATTTTCAAGATCGAAGATACCTGAGATACGGACAGTTTCAATCTTTCCACTAGAAAGAGTAAGCTGCATAATATCACCAATTTTCAAATCGTAATCTTGAGCGAGCCTAGTTCCAATTAAAATATTTTCAGAATCTATGACAGGAACACCTTTAATAATCCTATCCACTATATTATAAAGTCGATCACCTAAACTCAAATCAACACCTCTTATAGTTAAAGAGGTTGTTTTGCCTCCACGATTATAGATAGCATTTCCTTCTACAGTTGGAACAACAATTTTTATATCTTCATAATCTTTCAAATAGTCAACAATATTGGAAGAATCTGTAATTCTATTTTGTGTAAGAGAAAAGTTACCATATATAAGAGGTTTGTTCTCTAAGGTGAGAAGTTGATCCCTTGTGTTCCCATCAGTGATTGAGATATGTGCAGATTCTCCTAAAAACCTGTCGATAAGACTAGCTTGAAGAGATGTAACAAGTGAAGATATAAAAATTTGTACGGCAACTCCCAAAGCGATTGCAGAGATTATAAAAATTGATTGTCCTTTACTGTGTGTCATAAAACCTATTCCGATTCTAAATTCATATCTCATTGTCATCATTCCTTTATTATAAGTTAAATTTAGGATTTACTCGAACACCTTCTGTCAAGTTTTTAGGAAGTAGAATAACGCTGTTGTCTTCTAGTCCACTAACTACAATAAACCCATCAACCACAGGGACTACTTCAACTTCAATAAGTTTAGATTTACCATTTTGTAGGAGATAAACGAAGTTTTTATTTTTCTTTTCTATCACATAGATATTTTGTAAAAGAATCACATCATCAAACTTTCTACCTTCAATGATGACGTTGACAGTGCTATTAAATAAAAATTCAGGGAGTACATCATCTATAGTTCCCCTAATTTCAAGTGTTCCAAAGGAGTTATCTATATTTATTCCAATATAGTAGAGTCGTCCTAGAGAGTATTTAGATATATCCGCATAGGGATAGATTTTTATTTGGGAGTTAATTTGGACCCTATTTATATATTTTTCATCAAGATTTATACTGACAATTTTTTCTATGTTGGAAGAGACGTCAAACATCTTTGTATAAGGGGCAACGGATTGTCCAATCTCCACATATCTGGAGGTTATATAACCATTGTACGGGGCATAGATATAGTATTTTAAGAGATTTTTCTTGAGAGAAGTTAAAGCATCTTCTGCAGCTTTTGTATTTTCTAATGCTGCTTTATAAGTGGCACCAGTTTTTTCAAGAGTATTTAAGTTGTTTTGAGAATTTTTAAGAAGAGTTTCGCTGTCAATAAAAGCATTTTTTTTAATGTTGTAATCCAGTTTATTTATATAGTTTTTTTCAAAAAGAGCCTCGTATTTTAAGTATTCATCTTTAGCTATATTGTAGTTAAGTAGAGCGGATTTAAGATTTGTTCTAGCATTCTCAATATCAACACTGTCAATTATTTCTAAATCATATTTAGATTTTTTGTAAGCTGCTTCTGCTTGTCTTATGTTAGCTTCAATTTCTTGAGTGTCTAACTTTGCAATGATATCACCTTTAGAAATCGTCTCCCCCTCTCTTATATAGATGTTTTCAATAATACCATTAATACCGGATGTCAGAGTGGAAAAATTTTTAGCCTGTACAGTTCCAGTAACAAGAATCTGTTCAGTATATTTTTCTTTTTTTATTTTTATAGCAGAAATATTGGTTTTTTTAAAAGAAAAATAAGATATAGATAAAAATATAAGAACTATAGTTATAAATAATATTAGCCATTTTCTTTTCATAGATTTCTCCTATTTATATTTAAAAGTCCATATCTAATAGTACAAAATAAGAGTCGAATTTCATTTTTTTTATATAAAAAAGCTCTCTTGAACATCTCAAGAGAGCTTTTGAATTTAGGAAGGAGTTTATAAAGTTATGCTAGCCAAGCACCAAACATCCAAATATGTTTTTGGTATAAAGCACCAATATCAGTCATAAGAGTGATAGTTTCTTGGTCGTCTTCATCTTCAGCCATTTTTAATATAATATTTAATTCTGCTAAAAGCAGTTTGAAATCTTCAAGCATATGCTTAACAGCTTCTTTAGCTGTATAAGGTTTAGTTTCAACTTCACCTAAAACTGTATGTTTTAAATAAACTTCTAGAGAACCAAAAGGTCTATGCCCTATCATAAGAATTCTTTCAGCAACACCATCAATTTGTGTATCTACTTCAGCCATTATTCCATCTAACATAGGATGAATAACAAAGAAGTGCTCTCCAACTAAATTCCAGTGAAAATTGTGAACTTTAGTTTTAAATACGTGTAAATCCCCAACAAATTTGTTCATTTGAAATACAAGATTTTTATTTTCCATAAAAAATCCTCCTTTAGTTTAAAAACATTTATTTTATTACTTCAGTTCTATTATTCGAGAGTTTTTTTTATTTCCTTCAAA
>JAVWUC010000021.1:0-1449 GCA_036667395.1 Cetobacterium sp.
CAGCCATAACCATTGAAGCTGTTATGGTAAAAAATCCAAATAATGTCAACTGTTTATTAGTATTACTTTCCATAATGAAACCTCCTTGTAAATACAGTTTTAATATTTATAAAAACCTTTGTAGAACAAATTTATTGAAACTTAGTTTCTCCATCTAGAGTTGATATTGCACCATACAGATCTGGTCTTCTATCTCTAAACAGTCCCCAAAATGATCTATAGTCATCTATTGCCTTTAAATCTAAATCAGCTATTACATATCCTTCTGAATCTCTGTCCATCTCTGATATTTTAGCTCCTGTATGATCCGCTATAAAAGATGACCCATAGAATTTAACACCTATTTCATCTACATACTCTTGTCCTGTTCTATTTGCACAAACTAACGGAACTAAATTAGCCCCTGCATGCCCTTGCATGACTCTTTGCCAGTGATCTTTTGTATCCATCGTAGAATCACTTGGTTCCGATCCTATAGCCGTTGGATAAAATAGTATCTCCGCTCCCATAAGTGCCATACATCTAGCTGTTTCTGGGAACCACTGATCCCAACATATTGCAACACCAATCTTAGCATATTTAGTATTCCACACTTTAAATCCTGTATCCCCGATGTTAAAGTAAAACTTTTCTTGGTAACCACTTACATCATGTGGGATATGACTTTTTCTGTACACTCCTAAAACTTCTCCATCAGCATCTATGATTGCTATCGAATTATATCTAGCTGCGTGTTTTCTCTCATAAAAGCTTATTGGAAGAACAACTTCTAACTCTTTAGCCACTCCTCTAAAATGATTTACAGCTCTGTTTAGCTCTAATTCCTCTGCAAACTGCATATATTCAGCTTTTTCTTTAGCACAGAAATACACTCTTTCAAATAACTCAGATATAAGTATAATTTTAGCTCCAGCTGATGCCGCTGCCCTTACATGTTTTTCTGCATTTTGGATGTTTTCATCAACATTCCAACCCATACTCATTTGTACAGCTGCTACCTTAACTTCCATAGATATCTCCTCCAATTAACTTAAATTAAATACTTTTTCCATACGGCATCTGTTGTGTTATACAATGAACACACCCACCACCTACAATTATTGGCATCCCATCAACAGCGACCACCCTTCTATCTGGGTATAACTTTTGAATTATCTCCAAGGCTTTTCTATCTGTTTCTTGTGCATCTCCACCAAAAACAGGAACTATTACTCCTCCTGTTACAGGCAGATAATTTATATAACTCAATGTCAATAGTTGATCTTTATAGTATCTAATTGGTGGTTTTTCTATCTCTACTATTTCAAAAGGTAGTCCACTTGCTCTATCCTTAAACTCTTTTAGTATCTTTAGATTTTCTTGAAATATTTCATAGTCAGGATCATTTTTATCATAACAAGCTTGAATAACAATAACTCCTGGTTCTACAAAACAAGCTGTATTATCTAC
>JAVWUC010000021.1:1549-22509 GCA_036667395.1 Cetobacterium sp.
CCATCTCTAGTTGGCCACTGCATAAAAGTTCGCTTCCTTTTCTCCCATTCTCCTGGCATTCTATACCCGTATTCTCTAGGATTACCACTTTTAATATCAAACATGTATGCCTCCTTACTTTAATCCAAAATCTAATGATTTCATTTTTCTATTGCCTATTATTCTTTACAATTTTGTCTTTCCTTTAAAAAAACAAAAAAAAAGATTAGACTAATCTAATCTTTTTTAAAAAAATGTTATATAAATTTAAACATACTTAATTTGTTGCTTCCTTAAAACTTTCGTTTATTTTTTCGCCTTCAGTTTTAGCTACAATCAGAGTACAAACTGCATCTCCTGTTATGTTTACAACAGTTCTAAACATATCCACAAATCTATCTATTCCCATAACTAATGCCATCCCTTCTAAAGGTAATCCAACTTGTTGTAAAACCATTCCTAACATTATAACTCCTACACCTGGAACTCCTGCTGTTCCTATAGAAGCTAATGTTGCTGTTAAAATAACTGTCACAAAATCTCCCATAGTCAGTTCAATCCCATATATTTGAGCTATAAAAATTGTCGCTACTCCTTGCATTATAGCTGTTCCATCCATATTTATTGTGCTTCCTAAAGGTAATGTAAATGATGATACTCCCTTTGATACTCCAAATTCATCTTGAAGAGTTTCCATAGATGCTGGAAGTGTTGCACTACTAGATGATGTTGAAAACGCAATCATCATCGGTCCTGAGAATTTTTTTAAGAATTTAATTGGACTATATTTTGCTATAAACATTAGTAAGCTTTGATAAGTTATCAAATAATGAAGTAGTAAAACCACAACTACAGCTATAAAATATTTTAGTAGTGGTAACATAGCTACATATCCTAGTGTTGCAAATGTTTTTCCAATCAATCCAAATACTCCTAGAGGAGCAAGTTTCATAACAAGATCAACCATTTTTAAGACTATGTTATTTAGCTCATCCATCCCCTTTCTAACAGTTGACACTTTATCACCTAAAATAGCCATTGTTACACCACACAAAATTGCGAAAACAATTATCTGTAACATATCTCCTTTAGCTAATGCTTCTATAGGGTTAATTGGAATCATCCCCAACAATATATCTACAAACGGCTTACTTTGATTTACTGTCACATCACCAACTGCTATTTCAGATAGGTTTATCCCTTTTCCTGGATTCATTAGAGACCCTACACCTAGAGCCAGTGTTATTGCTACAGCTGTTGTTCCCAAATAAAATACTATCGTTTTTATTCCAACTCTTCCAAGTTTTTTTATATCTTCTATTCCTGCTGCACCGACAGTTAAAGAACAAAATACAAGAGGCACAACAATCATTCTAATCGCTCTTATGAAGCCCGTTCCTAAGAAGTTAAACAAGAAGTCAATAACATAATTTTTTATAAAAAAGGCCTCCCTAAATGGATGCAGTGCTAAACCACTTACAACTCCTAAGATTAATGCCAAAAATATTTTACTTGTTAAACTTAGCTTTTTCATAAATCGACTCCTTTTAAATTTTATTTCACGAGCTGATTATATCCTGAAAACAAAAAAAAATCAAGAAAAAAGTAAAATATTTTTTCAAAAATATTTTATTTGAAAATTAAATTCCAATAAAATTTAGAGGTTTTTATCTTTTTCTTTATAATATTTTCTAATTCTATAGATAGCATATACGATTAAAAGAGCAATTACAGAGTATTTAAATCTAATAACATAATAATTTATCATCTTTTCATGATTTTCATAAAAATAACCAATACTGATTAAAGCAGCGACATAGATTGCTGATGCTACCCCAGTAAAAAATAAAAACTTTTTAAAACTCATTTTTACAATTCCCGGTGGAAAAGATATGTACTGTCTTATCACTGGTACAAACCTTCCAAAAAATATGATCATATCCCCTTTTTTTTTAAACAGCTCCTCCATCTGTTGAAATTTTTTCTCGTCCATGAACATGTACTTCCCATATTTTATAAGCAACTCTCTACCTAAAGTAAATCCTAAAATATAGTTTAAACTTGCCCCTCCCATACTTCCAACTGTTCCCGCTATTAAAACTATAAAGGGATCCATCTCTCCTGACGCCACCAAATACCCAGCTGGTAAAAGTGCTACCTCAGAAGGAAATGGTATAAATGAGGCCTCTAAAAACATCATTATAAAGATACCTATATATCCCAATCCTAAAAAAAACTCCGCCAATTTATGAATTATCTCTTCCAATTTTTCCTCCTAAAAATAAAAATATTATTAATCTTTTTACCAAATTTTTATATTCTTCCTTTAGAATCATTTCAAGGAGTGTGAAATTATGAAATTAATGAAAAAATTAAGTTTTGCTGTTTCAAAATTATTGATAGATAAAAAGAGAGATTTCAAAACTATTGGGAATAAAATTCTTGTAAATGATTGTCAAAAAATTGGGAATTATCTTTTTAAAACCCCTATGATTAAAGGGTTGGCCTTAAAAGGATATGAAGTTTACATATTGGGTAGTAAATCTACCTTGGAAATGGCCAATGAAAATCCATATATCAAAGAAGTGATAATCGACAATAGTTATAGAAAAAAATCTTCTGATATTTTTAGAAATATTAAAACAGCTTTAAAATATAGAGATTTTTTTGATTACTATATCGAGTCAGTAGGAAGTATGTATATGAGAGAAACTCTTTTGATGAGACTTCTAAGACCAAAAAAAATTATAGGAATAGAACGAAAAGATGGGAGCAGTTTAAAACTTATTGATATTGTCATAAAAAAGCAGGAACACCTTAGAGAAAATGGAATAGAGGTATTAAAATGCTTTAAAATATCTGAGCCTAATTGTATCTATGATATCCACTTAAATAGACATGACAAATATAAAAATTTAATTAAAAAGAAGCCTTTAGTGCTATATAATGGCTTAGCTTCTACAAAATCAAGAAGTATAGATACAGATAACGAAAAAATAATTTTAGATAAACTTTCTACTATAAGTTGGATTGATGTTAAAAAAATTGAACATGAAAATTCTGTTTTAGATCTTTGTAGTCTTATTAAAAAGGCTGATTTAGTTGTAACTGTAGACACTGGAATTACACATATCGCTTCAGCTTTTGATATTCCTATTATTGTTCACAAAAGTAACAGCAGTGTTTTTCCTAAGAGTTCAGTTGCTATTGAACAAAGTTTTTATGACAAAGATTTAGATAAAACTGTAGAAGAGATGCTAGAATATATCCATACTATCTCAGCATAAGGAGTGATTTTAATGTTAGTAAATACAGAAAAAAAAAATATTCTAATTATAGAAGATGATCCCAAAATTAGACGATATTTAGAGTTAGAGTTAATACACGAAGGATATAATGTTGAACTCGCATCTAATGGTAAAGTTGGTCTGGCTCTCTTCAGAGAAAACTCTTACTCTTTAATACTTTTAGACTTAATGATGCCTGAAATTAGTGGAGAAGAAGTGTGTAAAATAATAAGAACTGAATCTAATATTCCTATTTTAATTTTAACTGCAAAAGATGAAACTTTTAGTAAAATTGAACTTTTGGATTTAGGAGCTGATGACTATATCACAAAACCTTTTGTTATTGGTGAACTTCTAGCTAGAATGAGAGTTATCTTTAGAAATAAAAATGTTTTTTATGACAAAAAAATAATTAAATTTGGAGAGATCTCTCTCAATTTAAATTCAAAAGAGGTTTTTCTACATGATGTAGCTGTTTCATTAACAAAGACTGAATATAATCTTTTACATCATCTTTTAATAAATAAAGGTCTTGTTCTATCTAGAGAACAAATTCTTGAAAATGTTTGGGAACATGATTACCTTGGAGATGGAAAAATTGTTGATATGTATATCAAGTCTCTTCGAAAAAAACTGGACCCAGAAAATAAGTATATAAGAACTGTCCGAGGATTTGGATATACTTTAAAAAAGGAGGATGAAAATTGATAAGTTTATCGAGAACTTTAAAAAAAAATTACATCAAACTTATAACTCTTTTTACTATTCTACTTATTGTTTCACTTGCTGTAACCGGAAAATATCTAATAAATACTTCAAAACTTCATCTGCGAAATGCCATGAGTTTCTTAACTTATGAAATTGGAGATGAGCCTAGTTCTAATACTATAAAAATTTTTACTGACAACTTAGTTCATAATGATTTTAAAGTTGAAAATCCAATTTTAAATGATTTAAAGGTTGTTATTAAATATAAAGATTACATCTACTCTGAAAATGAGGATAATAAAATTTTAGATGTCGCTCAAGATGATAAGGTTGAAAATTTTAATTTTTATGAGTACCTTGTTCTTTCAAACGATATAAAAAATAAAGATGGTGAAATTTATAATGTTATATTAGTTAAAGATTTAAAACCTGAGAAAAGATTCTTTTTCAATATCGTAAAAATTTTTATGGGTGGGCTTATTCTTTGTATTATTATATCGGCTATTATAGTTGAACATCTATTAAAAAAAATAAATAAACAACTTATAACTCTAGAAAATGTAAACTCAAATATAACTTTAGAAAACTTGGAGATTCTTAAACCTATAAATCAATTTAAAGAATTTGATAATATGTGGGGTTCATACGAAAGAATGTTAAAAAGACTAGATGAACAAAATAAAAAACAGATTGAATTTGTACATAATGCCTCACATGAATTAAAGACTCCTATTTTTATAATTGGTGGTTATATTGACATGATAAAACGTTGGGGACAAAACGATCCCGAAATTTTAAATGAAGCTTTGATTTCAATTGAAGAAGAAACTAAAGCTATGGCAACACTTATTGAAAAGCTTCTCTTTATAGCTAAAGAAGGAGATATAAAATCAGAAAAAAAAGAGATAGAACTCTCTGAAATTATAGTTTCGATAATCTCTTCTTTAAAAATGTTATATCCTAAGGCTATAATAAATTTTGAACCTAACTACACTCTAATAAAATCAGATGAAGGACTTATTAAATTACTAATCAGAAACATCTTAGAAAATGCTATAAAATATGGTAATAATAAACCTATTAATGTTATTTTAAACTCTAATAATCCTCAAAGCAAAACTACTTTATGTATTGAAGATCAAGGTATTGGGATGTCCTCAGAAGAACTTATACATATATATGATCGTTTTTATAGAGCTAATAAATCTAGAAGCAAAGAAGTTTCAGGACACGGCTTAGGGATGACTATCGTTAAAAGAATTTTAAATCTTATTGATGCTGATATTACGATTGACAGTCAACTGAATAATGGAACTCGTGTAACCATATTTTTTGAAAATTAAATAAATAAAAAAATTAAAAAGGATTTTTATAAATTTAATTGAATAAGAGGGCGGTAATTAAAAATTACATAAAATTTTCACAAAGTTTAGAAATTATTTCTAATTATTTAAGCGTAGGAGGTTTTGTTATGTTACACAGAAGAAAAAGTGGAGAAGAGAAAGAAAAGGAGTATATGTTTACCCCGGATAGTTCAACAACACCATTATTTGGAAGTTCTGAATCGAATCACATTTTACCAAGGGAAACTATAAATGATAATGCTATCAATCCTAACATCGCATATCAATTAATATCAGATGAGATGATGCATGATGGAAATCCTAGATATAATCTTTGTACTTTTGTTCAGACGTACATGGAGCCTGAAGCAAAACAAGTTATGGTCGATGCAATTGCAACAAATGCTATTGACAAAGCTGAATATCCTCAGACTACAGAAGTGGAAAAAAGATGTGTAAGTATTATTTCAGATTTATGGAACGCTCCTAAAGATGAAGAATATATGGGTACATCAACAGTTGGTTCATCTGAAGCATGTATGCTTGGTGGAATGGCTATGAAATTCAGATGGAGAAAAAGAGCTCAAGCTTTAGGAATAGATATCAACGCTAAAAAACCTAACCTTATTGTTAGTTCTGGATTCCAAGTTGTTTGGGAAAAGTTCTGTGTATATTGGGATGTTGAACTAAGAGAACTTCCTATGAAATCTTTAGAAGAGTTATACTTAGACCCTAAAGCTGCTGTAGCTGCTTGTGACGAGTATACTATAGGTATAGTTCCTATAATGGGTATAACATATACTGGTACTTTTGATGACATTGTAGCTCTTGATAAAGCAGTTGAAGAATATAACAAAACAGCTAAAATATCAGTACCAATCCACGTGGATGCTGCATCTGGAGGATTATATCTACCATTTGTAAATCCTGAGTTAGTTTGGGACTTTAGACTTAAAAACGTTATATCAATAAGTACATCAGGACATAAATTTGGATTAGTATATCCAGGACTAGGATGGGTAATGTGGAGAGATAAACAATATTTACCTGAAGAGTTACTATTTAAAGTAGCATACTTAGGTGCTTTTGAACCTACATTCCAAATTAACTTCTCAAGACCAGGAAGTCAAATCTGGGCTCAATATTACAACTTTGTAAGATGGGGTAGAGAAGGTTACAAAGCTGTACATGAAAAATCAAGAGATGTAGGATTATTCCTAACAAAAGGATTAGAAAAATTAGAAATATTTAAAATATTAAACTCTGGAGAAAATATCCCAATAGTTTGTTGGATGTTAAAAGCTGATGAGAAAAGAGCATGGACAGAGTATGATTTAGCAGATAGATTAAGATACTACGGATGGCAATTACCTGCTTACCCTCTTCCTAAAAATTTAGAGGATGTATCTATAATGAGAGTTGTAGTAAGAGCTGACCAAAGTATGGAACAGATATCTTTATTACTTAAAGATATGAAAGATTCAATCGACTATTTAAATGAACATGTGACAGTTAAAAAAGATGTTCAAAAAACAGAAGATACTGTTGTTGGATACTCTCATAATGAAAAAAGATATAAAAAATAATAGTTATTTATAACATATAACTATTTGGTATAGCCCCCTCTTAAATGTAAATTATTTACAATAAAAGAGGGGGTTTTTATTATAAATAAAAAGGACAGGCTATCTACTTCTTGTAGAATATCATGTAAAAGTAGTTATAATATTTATACGAGGTGATTTTTATGACGGAAATATCCGCTAACAAACTCGGATTTTGGAGTATATTTTTTTTAGGGATAAATTCAATTATTGGCTCCGGAATTTTTCTTCTTCCTAGTAAAGCCTATGCTGATGTCGGAGTTGCGAGCATTGTTGTAATTGTTATCAACGCTATTTTAGCTCTCTGTCTAGCTCTTTGTTTTGCTGAAACTTCAAGTATCTTTGATAAAAATGGTTCTTCTTTTGTTTATGCTAAAGAAGCTTTTGGTAATTTTGTTGGATTTGAGATCGGTATGTTTGCTTGGTTCATTGGAATTGTTAGTTGGGCCGCAGAAATCCAAGGTTTTCTAACTACATTAGGCGGATTATATCCCAGATTTTTAGATCCATATTATAATAAATTAGCCGTTGTTGGAATTGGAATCTTTTTAGGTCTTTTGAATTATTTAGGTATCAAGTTCTCTAAGATATTAAACAATGTGATCACTGTGAGTAAATTAGTTCCACTATTTCTTTTTATTTTAATTGGAATTTTCTTCATTAATTTTTCAGACTTCACACCTTTAATTCCTAAAATAAGCCAAGGACTTTCGACTGGAAATTTAGGTGTTGCAACTCTAGTTATTTTCTATGCTTTTACTGGATTTGATCTTCTGGCTGTAGCTGCTGAAGATATGGATAATCCAACTAAAAATCTGCCTAAAGCTATTATTTTAGTTATGATCTTTTGTTCCATTTTTTACCTTTTAATTATGGTTCTATGTATTGGGCTTTTAGGTGATAAACTTGCTGTAAGTACACTCCCAATTGCTGCTGCTACAGCTTCTATCTTTGGTAAATCTGGATTTTTATTTATAATTTTTGCCACTCTAATATCTATTGGTGGTATTACGATAGCTCTATCTTTTATTGCTCCTAGATCGGTTCAAGCACTTGCTGATAACAACTATTTACCTTCAATTTTTAATAAAAAAGGAAGATTTGGAACCGCTGGCTTTGCAATTCTTATAACAACTGCTATCACGGTTTCTCTTGCTCTTTATGGAAACTTTATATTTCTTGCTAGTTTAACAGTTATTGCTCGTTTGATTGAATTTATTTCAACAGCTACGTCTGTATTGGTTTTTAGAAAAAGAAAAATGAAAGCTCTATATAGAATTCCACTAGGACCAATTATTCCATTAACAGCAATTATTTTATCTATCTGGCTGTTATATCAGTCATCTTTAGAAAAGATAATTTTTATTCTTATCGGTTTTTTTATCGGATATCTTTTTTATATTTTTTACGCAAAAAAAGAATTAAAAAAGGAGTAAAGCTTTACTCCTTTTTTAATTGTTTATATTAAATAATCTATCAAATTTAAACTCGTTCTCCAAAAATACATCTACAATCTCTGGGTCAAAACTTATTCCACTATCATTTCTTATAATCTCTACAGCTTTTTCATGAGAAAATCCTTCTTTATAAACTCTTTTTTGTCTCAAAGCATCATATACATCTACAACAGAAACAATTCTTGCCTCCAATGGTATCTTTTCTGCTTTTAGTCCTTTAGGATAACCTTTCCCGTTCCATTTTTCATGGTGATATCTCGCTATATTTTCACCCATACTGCTTATTTCTGATTTTTTTATAATTTCATACCCTATTTCTGAATGAGCTTTTATCGCTTCAAACTCCTCTTCTGTAAGTTTTCCAGGTTTTTTCAAGACATTTCTATCTATACCTATCTTTCCAACATCATGTAAGGATGCGACCTTTCCAATCTCTTCACAAAACTTCTTACTACATCCAAGTTTATTTGCCAACAACTCAGAATACAGATTTAATCTCTTTATATGATTTCCAGTCTCACTATCATTATATTGATTAACTGTTTCTAAAGCTCCTACAAGAGACATCATAAACTTTTCATATTTTCTTTTTTCTCTCAATCCTTTTTTGGCTCTTATCATTAAAAACGTACTGAAGAAAAGCATTCCTAAAGAAGCGATAACTAATTTGCGAGAATCATTAACCTCATAGGTATTTTGACCCCAATATATATTTTTACTCATATTTTCATTTAAAAAACTTACAGAGATATCTTTTATAGCTTCATATAGTTCTTGATTTTTTGGATTTATAGACATTGCTAAACTATATTTTTCATCTAATATTCCTGCAATCTTTAAATTATCATTATAATTTCCATTATAAAATTTGTTATATAAAGATTTATAATCTGCTACCCCATAATCAGCTTCTCTATTTGTAACCTTTTGTAAAGCCTCCTCCAAAGTATTTACATATATGAAATTTTCTTCTGTTAAAAATTTTTTTAAATAGTCTAGATAAAAACTACCTCTTACAACAGCAAACTTCTCTTTTCTAGCTTCTAATATATTTGTTATAAACCCATCTTTTTTTCTATTAAAAATAACCGGATTTATTGTATAATAAGGATTAGTATATAATTTATCACTTTTAAGATCAATTACTGATACGATATTTATATCTTTATCTTCTAAAGATTCATCTTCTAAAGTGTGAATTTTTTGAATTTTAATTCCCAAAATTTGCTGGATATCATTTAAATATTCTGATATAATCCCTTTTTCTTTTCCATTCTCTATATAAAATAATGGATATTTAGTTTTTTCTACTGGAAACCTCACTTTTATTTCTTTTCCATATAAATTTGAATATTTTTCTCCAAATTTATCCTTATAAAATTCAATACGTGACGAGTTTATCATACCTTTTAATTTTTCAGATGAAATTCTCTCAAAATTTCTTTTTAAGATTCTATAAAGTTTTTCATTACTTCTAGGTACAGCTAATGTTGTTACCATCTGATCAATTCTATTTAAATGGATAACATTCAATTTTTCTGAAAATCCATATTGATTGTCTGATACAAAAGCATCAATCTCCCCATTTTTTAACATCTCTAAACCATTTTCTCTAGTCTTTATATCTATTACTTGAGTGTTTAAATAGGCATACTTCTCTCTAAACAAACCATCTAAATAGGTACCTTTTATAACCCCTACTTTTTTCTTATAAAAGTTATTTATATCTTCATATCCCTTATCTTTAAAATAAATATCCGCTTTAAGATAAAAAAAGGTTGGAATAAAAAAATATTTTTTTCTTCTTTCCTCATTCTCAACTAGATCCATTATAAGAATATCTTTTCCATTTTCCATATCTAATATCAGATTTGTATCCAACTCTTTTACAGTTAAATCTAGTCCCTCATTTTTATTTATATCCTCAAATATTCTGGGATATAACCCCTTTGAAATCCCATCTTTTTTGTAGAAAAAGAAACTATTTTCATTTTCAAGTAATACTACATTTTCACTAGCAAACAAACTTATTGTAATTAATAAGTGCAACAGCAGCTTTTTCATTTTCTATTTTCTCCCTAGTGTAAGTTTTTTTCATTATACTATAATTTTAATGAAAAAGTAATCAGAAAAAGATTAATTTTAGTTCCACGGATTAAATTGACAAATTCCCAAAGATAATATATTATTAAAGCATAGAAGCAATATTAATTTTCTTAAAGAAAAAAGAAAACCTAATTTGTTTCCGTATATTTTTAAAGATGTACAAAAAAATTGAACTTAATTTTTTAAAAAAACATAAATTTTTAGGAGGTTTCCAAATGGCAGTTAAAGTAGCGATTAATGGATTCGGAAGAATTGGAAGATTAGCATTAAGATTAATGATCAACAACCCAGAGTTTGAGGTAGTAGCAATAAATGACTTAACAGACGCAAAAACTCTTGCTCACCTTTTCAAATATGACTCAGCACAAGGTAGATTTAATGGAACTATCGAAGTTATCGACGGTGGATTCTCAGTAAATGGAAAAGAGATTAAAGTTTTAGCTGATAGAGACCCTAAAAACTTACCATGGGGAGAATTAAAAGTAGACATCGTTCTTGAGTGTACTGGATTCTTCACATCACAAGAGAAAGCTGGACTTCACTTAGAAGCTGGAGCTAAAAAAGTAGTTATCTCTGCACCTGCAACTGGAGATATCAAAACTGTTGTATTCAACGTTAACCAAAACATCTTAGATGGTTCTGAGACAGTAATTTCAGGAGCTTCTTGTACAACAAACTGTTTAGCACCAATGGCTAAAGTTTTAAATGATAACTTTGGAATCGTAGAAGGATTAATGACTACAATTCATGCATATACAAATGACCAAAACACACTAGATGGACCACACGCTAAAGGAGATTTAAGAAGAGCTAGAGCTGCTGCTGCTAACATCGTTCCTAACACAACTGGAGCTGCAAAAGCAATTGGACTTGTAATCCCTGCATTAGCTGGAAAATTAGATGGAGCTGCTCAAAGAGTACCAGTAATAACTGGATCATTAACTGAGTTAGTAACTGTTTTAGATAAAAAAGTTACTGTTGAAGAAGTTAACGCTGCTATGAAAGCTGCTGCTAACGAATCATTCGGATATACTGAAGAGCAATTAGTTTCTTCTGATATCATCGGAATAGAGTTTGGATCATTATTTGATGCTACTCAAACAAGAGTTATGACAGTTGGAGATAAGCAATTAGTTAAAACTGTATCTTGGTACGATAACGAGATGTCTTATACAGCTCAATTAATCAGAACATTAAAGTATTTCGTAGAATTATCTAAGTAATTCACGAATAAAACAGAATAAACAGAATAGCGGAACTAAAAGGTTCCGCTATTTTTTTAAAAAAATATAAATAATTCATAATAGATTTGATTCTTTTAGGAGGTTTAAAAAATGGCAAAGAAAATAGTAACAGATTTAAACGTAACTGGTAAAAAAGTTTTAATGAGAGTTGATTTTAATGTTCCTATGAAGGATGGAAAAATAACTGACGAAAATAGAATTGTAGCTGCTTTACCAACTATAAAATATGTTTTAGAAAATGGTGGAAAAGTTATTGCTTTTTCTCACTTAGGAAAAGTTAAAGAAGCTGCTGACTTAGAGAAAAGAAATATAGCTCCAGTTGCTGCAAGATTATCTGAGCTTTTAGGACAACCTGTAACTTTTATTAATGCTACAAGAGGAGAAGAGTTAGAGAAAGCGGTTGCAAACTTAAAAGATGGAGAAATCTTAATGTTCCAAAACACTAGATTTGAAGATTTAGATGGAAAGAAAGAGTCTAAAAATGATCCTGAATTAGGAAAATACTGGGCTTCTTTAGGAGATCTTTTCGTTAATGATGCTTTTGGAACTGCTCATAGAGCTCATGCTTCAAATGTTGGAATCGCTGCTAACATCGGTGAAGGAAATACTGCTGCTGGATTCTTAATGGAAAAAGAGATTAAATTTATCGGTGGAGCAGTTGATGCACCTGAGAGACCACTTATTGCTATCTTAGGTGGAGCTAAAGTTTCTGATAAAATAGGTGTTATTGAAAACTTACTTGTTAAAGCTGATAAAATTCTTATCGGTGGAGCTATGATGTTTACATTCTTCAAAGCTTTAGGTAAAAATACTGGAAAGTCTCTTGTTGAAGAGGATAAAGTTGAATTAGCTAAATCTCTTTTAGAGAAAGCTAACGGAAAAATAATTTTACCTATCGATACAGTTATCTGTAAAGAGTTCTCTAATGATGCACCTCACTCAGTTGTATCTGTAGATGAAATTCCTGCTGATGAGATGGGATTAGACGTAGGACCTGCAACTGTTAAACTGTTTGCTGATCAATTAGTTGGAGCTAAAACTGTTGTATGGAACGGACCAATGGGTGTATTTGAAATGTCTAACTACGCTAAAGGAACTATTGGAGTTTGTGAAGCTATAGCTAACTTAGAAAATGCTACAACTATAATCGGTGGAGGAGATTCTGCTGCTGCTGCTATCTCTTTAGGATTTGCTGACAAGTTCTCTCACATCTCTACAGGTGGAGGAGCTTCTCTTGAGTATTTAGAAGGTAAAAAATTACCAGGTGTAGAATCAATATCTAATAAATAATATCTATTATTAAGACTACCACATTAATAACTAGATTTTAATTTATAATCAAGGGAGTTATCAATTTAAATATTGGTGACTCCTTTTTTATGTTTCAATTTTTGGAAAATAAAAAGGAACTCCGGGGGGGTGGAGTTCCTTTGGAATTTATTATTTCTCAAATATATATTTAGGGGGAATATATTAGAGAAAAGGATTTGTATATATAGAGTATCACTTTCTGTATACAATGTATATATACTTTTTTTGTTGTTTTTAACTTTATAAAAAACACATTAAAGACTTTTAACCTTAATTAGTCTTTTATCTAGAACATAATTTATAAAACACTTCTGAACTTCTCTAATGCTGAAACTATTAACCCTTTTTAAATTCCCACCACTAAATGTTTCAGTGTCTGAAATAATCATATTATATGATTCAAGTTCCGTTTTGTCTTTAAATCTAAAATATAAAAAAGACTCCATTTGAAACTCTATCTCTGGATAAAACTCTTTTATACAAGTTATAACTCTATTTGAATATTCATCATTAGCATTTCTAGAAACTCCTAACACTTTAAATCCTTTTTTAAATTCTTGAGTTAAGAAAAAATTAGTAACGCATCCTGCCACTCTCATAACATCTGAATATATCATATCTATCCCTAAATCTTTTAAAATTTTTTCAATAAAAGCTACACTTATTCGACAATTCTCAGAGTCTGGTCTTTTTCTAACCCATAGAACCCCATACCTTCTATTTAAAGATGCTATTGAATAACAATGCTTCAATGTCTGCGCAAATATTTTTTTATTTTCACAATCCAACTCTAATTCTATCGATATTTTTTCACAAAACTTCTCATAAGAATCTCTTACCTCTTTATCCATTATTAAAAAATTTTTCATTTTTACAAAAACTGTTGCCAGAAACTCTTGAAACTCTGGTGATAAATCAGGTGCTTCCTCTTCTACAAATCCTAAAATCCCTTTTAAATTTTTCTCATCTATCCAATATTCTACATTATATCTTATTTTATTTTTTTTAAACTCCTCTATTATGGCCATTGAATATATAGCATAAAAAGAGAATATCGATTTTTTTGTTTCCAATCTTTCAGTTAATTTTCGATAGATATTTACATAAGTAATCTCATCTAAAATATTGATTTCATCTAGTAACTCTTTTCTTTGTCTTGACAAAAAATCTCTATCTACAAAAAGTTTTAATATTTTTTCACAGAGAATCCCTCTTAGTTCTTTGCTATCTTGTTCTTTTAAAAATATTCCCTTAGAGTTTTTAGATTCTAAAAATATTCCCTGTGCTTCTAAAAACTCTCTTACTTTTTTAAAATCTTTTATTGCTGTAGTCCTAGAAACACCCATCTGTTGTCTCTCTTTTTCTAAATTTATATACCCATTTAACAAGAGTCTCACACAATAAATATCTTGCCTCTCTTTTGAAGATAGAATATCTAATTTTGAAAAAAATTCAGATACATTTCCATTTAAGTTTTTTACACTATATATGTTATTACTTCTTTCAATCTGTCCGATCCCTTTTTCTTTTAAATATCCATTTAGTATATGTATATTTCTATCTATTGAATTCACATCTAAATCTATATATTTAGCTATTTCATCTATATGAATATCTCCATGTAGAACTATTTTTAGTAGAGTTATCATTGTGTTTGACATAAACTCCCCCTTTTATTAAATGTAGCTTTTTATTATTTCTAATTTCCCTATAATTTTTGGTACTAAATTTGCTGGAACAAAATAAGTATCACCTTTTGAAACTTTATACTCTCTTTTATCTGCAATGATAGTTCCCTCTCCATCTAGTATCGAGTACACCCTAAAGTTTTTATAAGTTCCATCAGAGTATTCCCCATCCACTAAAATTCTATCTATTGAAAAATACTCTCCTTTAATTAGTTCTTCAATGGTTGCTCCTTCAACATTTCTCTTTATTCTTGTAGCTTCAGAACTTATTGATACATCTTTTCCAAATTCAATAACATCCATGGCTTTTTCAAGATGTAGCTCTCTTTTTACTCCGTTCACTTCTCTATCAAAGTCATATATTCTATATGTTGTATCTGAATTTTGTTGAATTTCACAAATCAAAATAGACCCTTCCAATGTTCCATGAACAACTCCAGGCTTCACATCTATGAAATCTCCTTTTTTTACACTCACTTCATTAAATAGATTTGTAAAATCTTTTTTCTCAACTTTCTCCTTATATATCTCAGGTGTCACTTCTTTTTTTAATCCCAGTATCAACTTAGCATCTTCACTTGCTTCCATTACATACCACACTTCACTTTTACCAAACTCTTTCTCAACCCTTAGTGCATATTCATCACTCGGATGAACCTGAACTGATAACTTATCATTTATATCTAAATATTTTATTAATAAAGGAAATTTTTCACCATATTTTTCAACAATCTCTTTTCCTACAAGTTCTCCTTTAAACTCTTCAAATAGCTCCTCTAAAGATTTACCTGCCCACTCTCCATCTTCTACATAAGACATTCCCGATGGATGGCAACTAACCTCCCAAGATTCTCCATATAACTCATCTGTAGGAAGACTAAAACCCAAAGTTGTTTTAAACTTTTTTCCACCCCATATTTTTTCAACTAAATTTTTTCTAAATTTTAAAAGATACATGTTTCCTCCTACCATTTCCAATAACTATATGTTTTAAATGCTTTTTTATTCACTTATATTTTAACTTGATTTCATAAAAAAGTAAACAAAAAAGAGGAAAACAATTTCCTCTTTTAGAATTACAAATTCATTATAAGTTGTTTATGTTTATTGATTGAACATTTAGTGTTCTTCCATCTTCAGACATTGGAACTACAATCTCTCCTGATTTTATCTTTTCTATAATTTCAGCTTTTCCAGGTACATTATTATCAAAACCAATAATTTCCCAGTTGTTATCAATTTTAGGAGTTAACTCTCCTTTTAACTCTTCTTGAACATATTTTACGATTAAATCTCTGATTCTTCCTGCATCTTGTAACTCTTCGTATGAATCATAATATTTATCTTGATCTGTTACAAGTCCTAGATTTAATAAGCTTCCAAATCTATAGTTATTTACAGCAACTTTATATGTTTTCTTTGGATCGATTGCCTTCCCATTTATCGTTGCATCTACAATTCTTTCTCCAGCTGGCTTAGAGATATCAACTTTATAGTTTACACCATCAAACATATCATAGTTATATCCTCTAACTTTTGGATTGAACGATATTGTTACATCCCCTGGCTTTACTTGGTTATAGTAGTTCATAGACCATTCCATATATTTAAGAAGGTTTTCTCCAGTCATATTAACACCCATAAGTGTGTTTGTATATTTATATATAAATGCCACATCTTTCTTTTTGAAATCTCCAGCATTTAAATTAGAATCAAAGTTGAATACTGCAGCTGCAGATACATCTGACTTTGCATAGTGGTTTTGAACATCGTTGATAAGCTGAATAATAGCTGTGTCCTCTAATTGAGATGTCGGCATTGTTGTAACCTTATCTTGTCCAGTTATATAGTCAGTTTTTTCTATAAACTTTCCATTTACTTTTCCTACTATTTTATTTGCATCCGCTCTTGATTCGTCATGAACATTTTTAAATTGCTCTAAAATTCCTGCATCAGCTTGTACATCTTTAGTCTCTAAGTTTTTAGCTACAACCTCTTTAACTTCCCACTTACCATCTTTTTTAGCCATTTTAATCTCACCGTTTGAAACTCCCCAACCGTAAGCTCCAGGCTCAAGTACAGTTGATCCATTAACATCAGTTACGTATCTTGCATGCTCATGTCCTGCAAAGATTAGATCAAATTGTGGATAAGCTTCCGCTAAATCAAATACTCCAGTTTTTCCGTACTCGTCTTTTCTTCCTAGATGGAATGCTCCTACTAATACGTCATATTTTCCTTCTAACTCTGCTAATGTCTCTTGTACAGCAGTCATTGGATCTTCGAATGTAAGTCCTTTGAAGTGCTCAGGAGCTGACGCTTCCCACATAGGTACATGAGGTGGAATTCCTCCTACTAAAGCTACTTTTACACCTTGAACATCATATATCTGATATGGTAAAACAAACTTTGAACCGTCATCTTCATTCTCTATATTTACAGATATAACTGACCCTTTAAAGTTTTTTACATTTCTTAATAAGAAATCTTTTTCAAAGTTAAATTCGTGGTTCCCTAAAACCCATGCATCATAACCCATTGTATTCATAGCTTCAACCATTGGATGAGTTTCTAAGTTATTGAATAGTTCTGCACTATTATCTTGAACTGTATCCCCTACATCCATTAAAATTAAGTTTGGATTCTTTTCTTTTAATGCCTTTACAATAGTATAAGTTTTAGCATATCCTGCACTCTTGTCCTCAGAGTCTATTCCATACTCATATGGGTAGATTCTTCCATGTACATCCGATGTTGCAGCAAATGATAAAGTTACCTCATCTGGTCCTGCCTCTCCCTTTTTAATAACTTTTTTTTCAAGGTTAAGTTTATTCTCTTTAAACTCCTTAACCTCTACATTTGTTGCTGTTTTAGGTGCTTCTTCCTTCTTTCCACAACCTATTAAAGTTATAGATAGAAGAGCTCCTAAAACGAAAAACTTAGTTGTTTTCATTTGTTTCCTCCCGTTCTTTTTTTATTAATAATATTGAAACAACAGCCGTTACCGGTACAGTTGCTATTATACCTATACTTCCAGCCAGTGCATTTACAATCTCTATCGCTATTGCTGGTATATTTATAAATTGTTGATAGACCATTCCGTAACCCCAAATCATCATCATAAGTGGTAGTGACCCTCCTGCAAATGCAAGAATCAATGTATTTATCATTGTCCCCACAATGTCCTTTCCTATTGACATAGCTGAATGAAAGAGCTCTCTTGATGAAAGATTTGGTTTATGTTGATGTATCTCGTTAACTGATGAGGATATTGACATCGCCACATCCATAACAGCTCCTAAAGAGGCTATTAAAATTGATACAAATAATAGTCCCTCTATCTTAAGTTTAAAATCTCTAGTTATATATAAAAGTTGCTGCCCTTCTGATAAATTCAGTCCACTTAGATTCATAATATGTCCAAAACTATACGAGATTAATCCTGCAATTGTTATCCCACTAATAGTCCCTATAATGGCTGAATAAGTTTTTCTATCAAACCCTCCAATTAATAGGAAACTCACAATAGTTATTAGAGATGATAAAACTATTGATGTTGATATCGGATCAACTCCTTTAAAAAGAAGAGGTATCAGTATGTATATTATAACTGAGCCTGTAAATACAAGTGCTAAAAGAGATTTCAATCCCTTCATTTTTCCTAATATTAATACCGCTCCTATAAATATAGCTCCTAAAAAATAGATAGCTCTATCTCTTTTCAGATTATATAACCAAGCTGTTGTTTTTCCTTCGCTTTCCCTAATTGTAAATATAGCTTTTAGCCCCTCAGTTGCATAGACATTATGAAGTGCACTCAAAGAGTTATGTACTTGAAACTTCTTCCCTTTATCCTTGCCTTCCAATATCTCTACATTCAAAGTTTGATTACCTCTATATTTTCCCTTCATAATAGGATCATACATTAAATTTTCGGATATAACTTCTGTGACAACTCCCTCTACAAACTCTTGTGAAAAAACTTGTCCCCCTCTGTATTGCTTTGTTAATTTAGGAGAATAAATTCCCATTAATAAAATCGATAAAACTACTACTATTGGTAATATTACTTTCTTCATTTCAACCTCTTGTTCTATTTATAGTCAATATTCTCATAAATTATACCATTTTTTACAAAAAAAATCTTTTTTTATTTGACTAATTCAAAAAAATTTTGTACAATGAAAAATATAGATTGACTATCAATTTTAGAGAGGTGTTACTATGCCAGAATTAAATATAAAAAACATGTTACAAGGTAAAAGCATTGATGAACTACTAGATTTAATAATTTTAGGATTAAATTCAGAAGATATTGATAACACAAAAATTATCGATTCTTTAAATCATAAAAAACAACTTACAGAAACTGCTTAAAATCTCTTACTCAAATAAGAGATTTTTTTTTATTTTCTTTTAATTTACCCTTGATTATTTGAAATTTATGAGCTATATAATTATTAAGATATCTTCAAATATGGAGGAAAATAATGGATTATAAAATAGTTAAAAAAGCAAACCAAAAAGAACGTTATTGGGCTGGTGGTATTTCTAAAGAATTATATATTTTCCCTGATGGTTCTACAATTAACGACCCTTTTAATTTCAGAGTCTCAACAGCTACTATAAACCCTGGAGAATACAAATTTTCAGATTTTAAAGGCTATAAGAGACTAGCTGTCTTGTTGTCTGGAAATGTTAAACTTGATATTGATGGTAGAGATTACTTTTTAGAACCGTACTCTCATATCTTCTTCTCTGGAGATAGCCACGTCAACACCTCTTGTGATGTTGAATGTATCGACTTTAACTTAATCTACAAAGATAATATAGAACTTCTAGACTTTCAAATCATCGACTATCAATTCTATGGCGAACCACTTTCAAATAAAGCCATAAATATCTACTACAATATAGACAAGGTAAAACATTTAACCGTGAATAAAAATGAGTATATTTTAGAGCCTGGTGACACTTTAATCGCCTGTGGAAATAATTTCCATATAGAAGGGGATGGAAAGGGAATTTTACTCTCGCTGGGAATAAATTGATAAAAATAACTCAATAAAAAATCCCAAACCATTCAGGCTTGGGATTTTTTTTATTTTTTCAACTCTGGTAATTTCACTCCAAAATTAAACTTCATCATTACTTTTCCAACTTGTCTAACTTTAGGATTTTCCGTTGTAAATTCACTACCTTTTGGCAATGTTGTTGGATCCACTTTTATTATGTAGTTTCTTCCTATTGTTTCTGCCACTGGTGGCACATGATATCTACCATATCTATCTGTTTCAACTACAATTCCTTCAGGTGTTGCCAATCTAACTCCTGGTAACCCTTCCTCCTGTATTCCATTGTTTAGTATAAATATCTCCAGGAACATTTTACCTGAGTTATCTCTAATAACCCTTTGAGTTATAACAACATCCTGGCTTGTTAGTCCTTTTGCTTTATCCCCTGTATATCTTGTTATTACTTTTCCATCATTTTGTTGAATAATATCGGTTCCTTGATTACTCTGAACTCTGACAGTTGCCATAGATGCAGTATTTATTTGTTTTCTGATAACAACCATATTGTTTGTTGCCGGCTCTAACTCTGATTTTCGCCCCTTTAACTCTCTCACTGTTATTTTTTTATAGCTATCAGAGAAGAAATATTTTCCACCATTTTTAGATATAGTTGTTGTATTCGGTATATAGACATCTTTTGGCATCTTCACTTCTATAATTAAATTCTTAGCATCTGCATAATCTTGTATTCCATCTCTATCTCTATCATGGAAAACTTTTCCTATAATTGTTGTATGCTCAAATATAGGATCGGATACAATCTCAATATCTACCGAATCATAGTTAGATGTAGGATTACTCTTATTATCTTGTGTCACAGCACTATTTTTATATGTTCCTGGTTTTACTCCAACTCCCACTTTTAATAGATATCTAATCTCAATCGTATCATCTGATTTAATTCTTGGGATTGGACCAAAAGTTATCTCTTTAACTCCTGTTGTTGGAACTTTAGTTTGCTGAATTTTATCACCTAAAACTAGAACTGCTGATCCATCTACATATATAAATCCTGGTGGTATCTTATCTAGTATAAACACATCTACTGCATCATCTAATCCAACATTTTTTATTTGAAGAGTGTATGGTACAAATTTACCAATAGATGCCTCTTCAATATCTGCTTTTTTATTTAAAATTAAATCTGTATTTCTTCTT
>JAVWUC010000022.1:0-3622 GCA_036667395.1 Cetobacterium sp.
TGGAATCTATTTCCTAAATTTTCTAACATGGCCACCCCTACTAAAAGTTTTTTTCTATGATCTCTTCCAGCTTTTTCTTGGTAAAGTTTTTCTTCAATTCCTCTAAGTCTGAAAGCAGCTCCATATCTCTTTTATGGAAACCTATCTTCTCTTCATAGTCTCTTAAAATTTTTATTCCTCTTTTAATGTTATCATAGACTGCTTGCCTACTAACATTGTGTCTTTTCCCGATTTCACTCAAGGAAAAGTCATCCTCGAAGTGCTCTAACAAATACTCTTTCTGTCTATCACTTAAAAGATTCTTATAATAGTCAAGTAGGATAGAGACTTCTAACATCTCATTCAATTCCATAATATCACCAACTTATTATATCTATTTCCACAAAGTTTGTCAAGCATTTTTTCTTTACAAAAGTTTAAGTTTTTTTTAGCTTTCATAATATGCTATAATTGTATTATATCATAATTATATGAGGTGAATTAATGAATTTGAAAAACCATATTAAAAATATAATACTTGAAATTAATAATGATACAAACCTTATTTGTGAAGAGGTTATTGATAATACGCCTGAACGAATTGAAACTTTTTATAAAGAGATTTTCTCAGGACTTTCTCTTGATCCAAAAGACTTTTTAAAGAGAACTTTTCCTGTTCCAAACAATGATTTAATTCTTGAAAAAGACATCACTTTTTACTCTATGTGTGAACATCACTTTTTACCTTTTTTTGGAAAAATATCACTTGGTTATATCCCAAATGGAAATATTGTAGGTTTTGGCGATCTTATTAAAGTTATTGAAGCTTTTTCAAAGCGTCCTCAACTTCAAGAAAGATTCTGTGGTGAAATAGCGGACTGTATCTTTGAAGCTCTTAATTGTCAAGGCGTTTATGTTATAGTAGAAGCCGAACATACATGCATGACTATGAGAGGAGTTAAAGCTTTTGGGTCTAAAGTTGTAACAACAGCTTCTCGCGGAGTTTTTAACACAAATCCTCATCTTAAAGCTGAATTTATTAATCTTATAAAATAAGGAGATCTTTGCTATGGATAAAATTTATATAAAAAACTTGGAGTTTATTGGAAATCATGGGGTATTTCCTGAAGAAAAATTTTTACAACAAAAATTCTCTATCTCTTTAGAGATGGAAACATCTACTAGAAAAGCGGGTTTAGGAGATGATTTAAATTACTCTACACATTATGGCTTCGTATCAGATGATGTAGAAAGAGTTTTTTTCTCAAAATCTTTTGATCTAATTGAAGCTTTGGCTGAAAGTATTGCTCAAGAAATCTTAATAAAATATAATCTGATTAAAAGTGTAAAAGTTTTAATTAAAAAACCTTGGGCTCCTATCAAAAAACATTTTGACTATGTCGCTGTTGAAGCCAATCGTTCTAGAAACAAAGCTTATCTTTCGATTGGTACAAATATAGGAGATTTAAAAGACAATTTAAATGATGCTATAGAAAGAATAAACAATCTTAATTTTACAAAAGTTACTAAGGTCAGTTCTTTTTTAGAAACTGAGCCATTCGGGGATGTTGAGCAAAGTAATTTTTTAAATGCCTGTCTTGAACTTGAAACTCTTTCAACTCCACAAGAACTTCTTCAAAATCTTTTGCAAATTGAAAGAGACATGGGAAGAGTTAGAGAGATAAAGTGGGGGCCTAGATTGATCGATTTAGATATCTTACTTTTTAATAGTGATGTTGTAGAAAAGGATGACCTTGCTATTCCTCATCCTTGGATGTGTGAAAGGGCTTTTGTTCTAGATCCTTTAAGTGAAATTGCACCAAATGTTGTTCATCCACTTGAAAGAAAAACAATCTCTACATTAAAAAGAATTCTTAATAAATAGGAGGCTTTATGAAATTTAGTGACACAACTTTAATTATGGGTATTTTAAATATTACTCCAGATTCTTTTTCCGATGGCGGAAAATTTAATAATATCGATAGCGCTCTTAACCAAGCCAAACTCCTTCTGTCTCAAGGAGCTGATATAATTGATATAGGTGGACAATCTACCCGTCCTGGTCATGAAGAAATATCTTTAGAAGAGGAACTTCAAAGAGTTATTCCTGTCATTGAAAGAATTTCACAAGAATTGAATTGTCTAATATCTATTGATACATATAGATATGAAGTCGCTGAAGCTGCGCTTATAGCAGGTGCTCATATAATAAATGACGTTTGGGGATTACAACGAGATAATGGTGAGATGGCTAGAGTTGCAGCTAAATATAATGCTGATATCATTGCTATGCACAATCAAAATACAAAAGACTATCCTGAAGATATTATCCTTTGTATTAAAAAGTTTTTTAAGAAAACTTTTCAAATAGCTGAAGAAAATGGAGTTAACCCTAACAAATTAATTATTGATCCTGGTATCGGATTTGGTAAGGGGTATTCTGAAAATATTGAGGTTTTAAATAGATTAGATGAACTTAATGGAATAGCGCCCATTCTTTTAGGCGTTTCAAAAAAAGGATTTATCGGAAAAGATTTAAACCTAAGTCCAGATGAAAGAGTTGAAGGAACTATTGCAGTGAATATTTTAGGTATATCTAAAGGTGCTAAAATCATAAGAGTTCATAATGTCTACGAGCATAAGAAAGCTCTTTCAATAGCTGATAAAATTATTAATTTCAAAAAAAATATTTAAGCACCCTCAATGGGTGCTTTTTTTAATAATTATAAAAGTAGCTGCCACCTATAAACTCTTTTAGTATTGATTCATCTGGAACATACCTATCTGATATTATTGTAAAATAACTTAGGATTCTTAATAATTTTCGGGCTTCCTGATAATGTGGACTATCCATTTTTATTTTTATCAATTCTCTTTCTACAGCCGGTTTTAAAACTCCTATTTCATAAGCTAAACTTGTATCAAAAATAATGTCTGCGTTTTCTTGATAAGGAAATATATTTTTACTTTCTCCTTTTCTTACCCTATCCCACATTTCTAACGTCTCTTCGGCATCAAAATTTCTAGAAATACTATCTCTTACTATTCTTCTTAATTTTCTAACCATACTTGTTTTTACCCTATTGTGTGAGTCTATATTTAATTGAGTTAAGCAACTGATATATATTTTAGAGACATGACTTAAAGAAATCCCCTCTAGTAATGAGTCATTTAAACCGTGAATACCTTCTATTATTATAACTCCATCTTCTGAGAGTTTCATTGGTACTCCCTTTTCTTTCCTTGTTCCTGTGTTAAAATCATATCTTGGAATCTCTACTTCCTCTCCAAGAAGTAAATTTTTTAAGTTTTGATTTAGCAACTCTGTATCTAAAGCCGCAATACTCTCAAAATCTTTTTTCCCATTCTCATCTAAAGGAATCTCATATCGTGGAAGATAATAGTCGTCTAATGAAATCATTTCAGGTTTTAATTCGGATGCTAAAAGCTGTAATTTTAACCTATTACTAAATGTTGTTTTTCCTGATGAACTTGGTCCTGCAATCGTAATTATTTTTATATCTTTATCCTCTATAATTTTTTCAGCTATTTTAGCTATTTTTTTATTGTGTAAGGCTTCATTTACTCTTATAAGCTCAACTATATTCCCTTCTAAATTAATTCTATTTAGACTTCCTAAACA
>JAVWUC010000022.1:3722-22323 GCA_036667395.1 Cetobacterium sp.
TTATAAGCTCAACTATATTCCCTTCTAAATTAATTCTATTTAGACTTCCTAAACATGAAACATTCATAATATCATTCCATTTAGAGCTTTCTTTATAGACTTTAGCTAATTTTTTATCATCAATCATCCGAGGAATCTGTATGACACCTTTTATTTCTTTTGGTGTTTTAAATATAAATCCTTCATCATAAGAATATACCTCATACATATCTACAAAGGATGTATCTTCATACAACTCTTCAATAAAATAAGTTCTATATCCATCTAACTCATAAATAAAAAATGATATTATTCCAGTAGTTTCTAATAACTCCTTCAAATCCTCTCTAACATTTTCTAAATGTTTTTTTGTTATCTGTTCGGAATTAAAATGTATTTTTTTTATTGGTAATTTTTTCTTAATAAGTTCATCCATTCTTTTTCTTATCTTTTGAAGTTCTCCCTCTGAAACATTTCCTCTGTCATCTACCGTTATATATACACCATTATTCAACGAATTTCTCAAAACTATATTCCACTCTGGATATATATCATTAACTGCTTTTAAAAGAATTAACTTTGCTGTCAATAAATACTTTCTACTATCAAACTTTTCCATAAAAATACCTCCTAAAAAAACAAACTCTAAACTAGTTATTTAAACTAATTTAGAGTTATCCTTTTTATTGTTCAGCTTTTTTTTCTTCTTTCTCTATCAAATGACAAGCATAGAAGTGACCTGGTGAAATCTCTCTTAAAATTGGAGTTGATGTTCCACAATCTGGTACAGCTAGTGGGCATCTTTTTCTAAATCTACACCCTACACCTGGATTAACTGGAGATGTTATTTCTCCCTTTAATCTTTCTCTACTCATCTTGTGTTTCAAGCTTGGAACCGGAATCGCAGATAATAAAGCTTTTGTGTATGGATGAACTGGATTTTTAAACAGTTCTTTTGCGGGTGCTTTTTCTACAAGTTCACCCAAATACATTACTGCTATATCATCAGAAAAATGTTTTACTACTGATAGGTCATGAGTAATAAACATATACGTCAATCCAAACTCTTCCTGCAAATCCTTCATAAGATTTAATACTTGTGCTTGAATTGAAACATCTAAAGCAGAAACTGGCTCATCACAAACTATAAATTTAGGATTTAAAGCCAGTGCTCTTGCAATACCTATTCTTTGTCTTCTTCCACCATCTAATTCATGAGGATATGTATTCATTAATCTTTCACTCAATCCAACTATTTCCATAAGCTTAGATACTTTCTCTTGTAACTCCTCTTTGTTCTTACATTTTTTATGAATTATTAATGGCTCTGCTATAATCTCACTAATAGTCATTCTTGGATTTAAAGATGCATATGGGTCCTGAAATATAATTTGCATCTCCTCTCTTAATCTAACCATTTGATCTTTATTATATTCTCTTATATTTTTTCCCTCAAAATATATATCTCCGTCTGTAGCTTCTAACAATCTTAAAACAACTCTTCCAGTTGTAGATTTTCCACATCCAGATTCACCAACAACTCCTAATGTTTTTCCTCTTTCTATTGAAAAGCTAACCCCATCAACGGCATGTAAAAGTCCTTTTGGAGTATTAAAATATTTTTTTAAGTTCTTTACCTCTAGTATTTTATCTGCCATTTCTTCCCTCCTGTAGCTCTGGAACTTCAATTATTCCTTCATATGCCAAACACTTTACTTTATGTCCCTCAATTGTTGTTACCTTTGGAGATACAAGACTACATTGTTCTTGTGCATATGGACATCTCGGATGGAATCTACACCCTGATGGTAAATTTGTTGGATCAGGCATAAGCCCCTTTATAGGTCTTAATCTTGTTACTTCTTCATCTAAATTTGGGATTGAATCAAACAATCCATGAGTGTAAGGATGCTTTGGTTTTTCAAAAATATCATATAAAGTTCCTGATTCAACTATTTCTCCCGCATACATTATGGCAACTTTATCACAAACTTGAGCTACAACACCTAAATCGTGAGTTATCAGTAGCATTGATGTTTTAAGCTTCTCTTTTAAATCATTCATCAAATCTAACACTTGAGCTTGAATCGTAACATCTAGAGCAGTTGTAGGTTCATCCGCTATAAGTAGCTTTGGATTACATGCTAAAGCAATCGCTATAACAACCCTTTGCTTCATTCCACCAGAAAATTGATGTGGGTAATCATTTAATCTATTCCCAGGAATTCCAACTAGCTCTAACATTTCACTAGCTTTTTCTAAAGAGTCCTTTTGAGATAATTTTTCATGAATTTGAATAACTTCTGCAATCTGTTCTCCCACTGTTAGAACTGGATTTAAAGATGTCATTGGATCTTGGAAAATCATACTTATTTGTCTTCCTCTTATCGCTCTCATATCGTCTTCAGATATAGTTAATAAGTTTCTTTCTTGAAATATAATCTCACCAGATACTATTTTACCTGGTGGATTTGGAACTAACCTCATTATTCCTAAAGCTGTTGTAGTTTTCCCTGCTCCAGTTTCTCCTACAAGTCCTAAAGTTTCTCCCTCACTAAGCTCTATTTCTAAATCATTTACTGCCATTACTTTCTCTTCATCTGTTGTGTAGTTTATTGATAAATTTTTTATATTAAGTAATTTTTCTTTCATAGTGTCCTCTCCCCAAAGTAAATTATTGTTTTAATCTTGGATCTAAAGCATCTCTAAGCCCATCCCCTAAAAGATTCAATGAAAGTATTGTTATCATTATTGAAACTCCCGGGAAAGTTGTAACCCACCAAGCATATCTTAAGTACTGTCTTCCTCCTGAAAGCATTGACCCCCATTCTGGAGCCGGTGGTTGGATTCCTAATCCTATAAAACTTAATCCTGCTGTTGATAAAATTGCACTAGCTACTCCTAAAGTTCCCTGTACAATTACTGGTGCAAGAGAGTTTGGTATTATATGTCTAAGTATTATTCTAGCATCGCTTGCTCCTATTGCTTTTGCTGCCTCAATAAACTCTTGATCTCTTATTGATAAAACAGATGCTCTTACTATTCTTGCGTATCTCGGTATTGAAGAGATACTGATTGCAACCATTAGATTTATTAAGTTTGGACCTAACGCTGAAACAATAGCTATAGCCAATAATATACTAGGAACAGCTAAGAAAATATCCATAACTCTCATAATTATATTATCTAACTTCCCACCGTAGTATCCTGCTATAGCACCCAAAAACCCTCCAGCTACTATCGCAATACCTACTGCTACAACTCCAACCTTTAAAGAAACTCTAGCTCCATGTATAAGTCTTGCAAAAATATCTCTTCCAAATTCATCAGTCCCTAACCAGTGTTGTGCTGAAGGTGGTTTTAATCTCATTTTTAAATTTTGCTTTATAACAACTTGATCATAATTTGCTAATTGATCTGCAAATACTGCTAACAAAATTATAATTATAAGTATTCCCAATCCAAAAAGTGCCATTTTGTTCTTCTTCAAATTCTTCCAAAGTTCTGCTAACTGACTTCTTTTTTTCCCAACATTTTCGTTTTTTACTGTAGACACGTCATTCACCCCTCTATTTGTATTGCGATTTTATTCTTGGATCAACATAAGCATACAGTATATCTACTGCTAGATTTACAATACTAAATGTCACTGCCAAGAAAATTACAGATGCTAAAACTGTAGGTGTATCTTTTTGTCTGATAGCATCTACCATCATTCTCCCTACCCCTGGCCATGAATAAACTGATTCTGTTAAAACAGCTCCTCCTAAAAGTCCTCCAAATTGAAGACCTACAACTGTTATTACTGGTATCAACGCATTCTTTAGTGCGTGTCTATTTATTACTACTTTTTCGGCTACTCCTTTAGCTCTTGCAGTTCTAATATAATCTTGTCTTATTACCTCCAACATAGAAGAACGAGTCATACGAGTAATTATGGCTGCAGATCCTACTCCTAAAGTTACTGATGGTAAAATTAAACTTTTTAACCCATCAAATCCTCCAGAAGGTAACCATCTTAAATTAACAGAAAATGTTAATATCAACATTAATCCTAACCAGAAAACTGGCATAGATACTCCTAATAGTGCCCCTATCATACTTACACTATCTATAAGTGTATACTGTCTAGTTGCCGATATTATTCCTAAAGGTATTCCTATACATACAGCTATAATTATTCCTAAAACTGCCAATATTAAAGTATTCGGAAATCTCGAAAAAATTTCTCCAAAAACCTCTCTCCCAGTTGTATAAGATTGTCCAAAGTTTCCTACAACAGCATTTTTTACAAATCTAAGATATTGAACTAGAAATGAATCATTCAATCCCATCTCCATTCTTAATTGAGCTACTGCCTCTTTTGGTGCACTCTCTCCTAGAATAAGTTGTGCTGGATCTCCTGGTGTAAATGACATAATTGTGAATACTAGGAATGATACTCCTAATAAAACTGGAATCAACAATAGTATTCTTTTTATTACATATCTATGCATTGTGTAGCCCCCTTTTTTTATGCTTTTGTTAAGAGTTCAGAAAGGAAATCTTATAAGATTTCCTTTCTGAAGTAGTAATTATTTTGTCTTATAAGTTCCATAGATTTTATGATGCCCTGCTGGATGCATGTTAAATCCTTGTACTATCTTTTGCTTTCCTACATTTTGTGATGTGTAAGCTATTGTAAATACTGGAACCTCTTCTTGAATCAACTCTTGTGCTTCGTAATAATATTTCTTTCTATCCTCTGGGTTAGTTGAATTTTTAGCATTTGATAAAAGTTCATCCACCTTAGGATTTGAGTAGAACGATCTATTTCCTGCTCCACCTTGGTTAGCTGAATGGAATAATGGTTCTAAACCATAGTCGGCATCTCCAGTTACAGAAACCCATCCCAAGATAAACATATCATGTTCTCCTCTAGCTGTACCATCTAAATAAGCTCCCCACTCAAGTGTTTCAATTGTTGCATCTATCCCAACCTGCTTTAACTGATCTTGTAAAATAACGGCAATATCTCTTCTTATTGGGTTATCATTTATCCAAATTTTTAATTTAACTCCATTAGGGAATCCTGCTTCTTTTAATAACTCTTTTGCTTTTTCTGGGTTATACTCATAAGATTTTGCGTTTGGATTATATCCAAATACCTTTGGTCCTATAGGAGAGTTCGCTTTTGTTGCTGACCCTTGATATGCAGCATCTATTATATCTTGTACGTTTACAGCATAAGCTATCGCTTGTCTTACTTTTTTATTATTTAATGGCTCTTTTTTAACATTAAATCCTAAGTATGTCATAGATAGTGATGGTTCTTCCACAAAATCTAAACTATCGTTTCCTTCTACCATCATTTTATCAATAGGCTCTAAGTCATAGGCTATATCTATCTCTCCTGTCTCTAATCCTATTGTTCTATTTGTTCCTTCTACTACACTTCTAAAGATCACTTTTTCTGTTGGAGCTTTTCCCATAAAATAATCTGGATTAGCTTGTAGAGTTATTCTATCTCCCGCTTGCCAATCTACAAATTTATATGGTCCCGTTCCTACAGGATGCTGTCCATAGCTTCCACCAGCTTTTTCTACTGCTTCTCTATTTAAAATCGATGTTGCTGTATGAGCTAAATGGCTTAGTAGTGCTCCAAAAGGTTTTGCTGTCTTTATTCTTACAGTGTTGTCATCTACAACTTCAACGCTTTCTACAGCCCCAATAATGTGTGCTACCGCTGGAGAGTTTTTCATTCTATCTAAAGTAAATTTTACATCATCAGCTGTCAACTCTTCTCCGTTATGAAACTTTACTCCTTTTCTTAATTTGAATTCAGTTGTTGTATCATCAATCTGTGTCCAGCTCTCTGCAAGACCTGGTATTACATTCATATTTAAATCCTGTTTAACTAAAGAATCGTAAATTTGTCCAGCTACTCTTGAAGATGGTTGGTCATTCGTTCCATGTGGATCTAAAATTTTTGCGTCTGCTCCTTGAGCTACAACTAAAACATTCTTATCAGCTTTAGCCTCTAAATTCATTCCCAAAAAAGCTATTAAAGCACTCATTAACAGTAAACTTTTCTTCATTTTGCTCCCCCTATTTTCTATTTTTTAGTTTTAATAATTTAATATTGTTAATAGAATATAACCTTTTATGGTGTACAAATCAAATTTATTTAATGAATGTAGACCATTAAATAAATAAATTTTTTTTATTATTAACATAAAAAGAAAAAATATTTTTATTTTGTACTTTTTTTTCAGTATTGATTTTAAACATTACACCTGTTATAATATTAAAATATTATTTTTTTAGGAGGATTTACATGAAAAAACTTATTTTTATCTTATCTTTACTACTCTCTACACTATCTTTTTCGGCAGAAAATGAAATACTTGGAAAGTGGATTACTGAAAAAGCAAAAAATGGAAATCAAATAATCGTTGAATTTTATAAAGAAAACAACCTATACTTCGGAAAGATCAAACAACTTACTATTCCTACTTATGAAAAGGGGCATCAATTCGAAGGTAAAGAAAAGCTGGATTTTGCTAATCCTGACAAAAATTTAAAAAATAGACCCCTTGTTGGTATAAATTTCGTTAGTAATTTCACTTACAATGCTAATAAAAATATTTTTCAAGACGGTTTTATATATAATCCAGAAAACGGAAAAACTTATTACTGTTCCATTTCTTTTAAAGATATTAACACTCTATTAGTTAAAGGAAGTATTGATAAATCTGGATTTATAGGATCTAAACAAACTTGGAAAAGAATAAAGTAAAAGACCTCCCAATTGGGAGGTCCTCTACTTTATTTGACTAAATTTAATTAAAGCCTAGCAATATAATCCAACTATTTTGATTTTTTCTTAGTTTTTTCTTCGTCTGCTTTCCCCATAGACATATATTTTTCTGCTCCATAGTAAGCTCTTAAATACATCTCTTTTAAATCGCTCATTAATGGATATCTTGGGTTTGCTCCTGTACATTGATCGTCAAAAGCCTCTTCAACCATTTTATCTAATTTTGATAAAAATTCATGTTCTGTTATTCCATAATCTGCAATTGTTGGTTTTATTCCAATCTCAGTCTTTAACTCAGATATTTTCTTTCTTAATATTTTTGCTTTTTCTTCAGGTGTTTCTTTTCCAGTTGTGAATCCTAAATAATCAGCTAATTTAGCATAGGCTTCCTTTGCGTGTGGATATTTATACTGTGCAAATCCAGCCATTTTAAATGGTCTATCTGTTGCATTAAATCTTATAACCTCATCTAAAAGTAAAGCATTTGCTGTACCATGTGGAATATGGAATGCAGCACCTAACTTATGAGCCATTGAGTGACATATTCCTAAGAATGCATTCGAGAATGCCATTCCAGCCATACAAGATGCATTTGCCATCTTTTCTTTAGCTTTTACAGCAACAGCTCCTCCTTTTACTGATTCAGGTAAATATTTAAATGATAATCTTGTAGCTTCTAAAGCTAATGGATTAGTAAAGTCAGAAGCCATTATAGAAACATATGCCTCTATTGCATGAGTTACAACGTCTATTCCAGATGATGCTGTTAAGCTAGCTGGCATTGATAACATTAGTTCTGGATCTACTATAGCTACAGTTGGTGTTATCTCATAGTCAGCTAATGGATACTTAACTCCTGTCGAATCATCAGTTATTACTGCAAACGGTGTTACTTCTGACCCTGTTCCTGCAGATGTTGCTACTGCCCAAAGTTCAGCTTTTCCACCCATTTTAGGGAATTTTACAATTCTTTTTCTTATATCCATAAATGTCATAGCTAAATCTTTAAAGTTTACATCTGGATGCTCATACATAACCCACATAATTTTAGCTGCGTCCATTGCTGATCCTCCACCAAGAGCTATAATAACATCTGGATTATAGTTTCTCATAAGTTCAGCACCTTTTTCAACTGTTGTTAGTGTTGGATCTGCTTGTACATCAGAGAATATTCTAAAGTCCACTCCAATATTTTCTAATACAGTTGTTATATGATCTGTATATCCTAATGACGCTAGTTGCTGGTCTGTTACAATAACAGCCTTTTTCTTTCCTTTTAACTCTTCTAACGCTACTGGAAGAGATCCAAATTTAAAGTAAACTCTTTCTGGAATTCTAAACCAAAGCATATTTTCTCTCCTTTTAGCAACAGTTTTAATATTGATTAAATGTTTTACTCCTACGTTTTCAGAAACAGCGTTTCCTCCCCATGATCCACATCCTAATGTTAATGATGGAGCTAGTTTAAAGTTAAATACATCTCCGATTGCTCCTTGAGCAGCTGGCATATTAATTAACGTTCTTCCTGTTTTCATTGTTTTTCCAAATAATTCAATTTTATCTTTTGCAACTAATTCATCTGCATAAAGTACTGAAGTATGTCCCATTCCACCAAGCTCTATCAATCTATCAGCTTTCTTTAAAGCTTCTTCAAAGCTGTGGCTCTTATACATCGCAAGAACTGGAGAAAGTTTTTCATGTGAGAATGGCTCTTCAAATTCTACTGATTCTACTTCTCCTATAAGAACTTTCGTATTTTCTGGAACAACTACACCTGCCATTTGTGCTATTTTAAATGCTGATTGTCCTACAATATCACCATTTAAGTTTCCATCTATAACTATTGTTTTTCTTACTTTATCAATCTCTTCACCTTTTAAAATATATGCGTTTCTATCTGAAAATTCTTTCTTTACAACCTCATAAATTGAAGCTGGAACTATTACAGATTGTTCTGACGCACATATTACTCCGTTATCAAATGTTTTTGATAGTAAAATAGAGTTTACTGCCATTTTTATATGAGCTGTTTCATCTATTATTACTGGAGTATTTCCTGCTCCTACTCCTATTGCTGGAGTTCCTGATGAATATGCTGCTTTAACCATTCCAGGACCACCTGTTGCTAGTATTAAATCTGCCATTTTCATTAAATCATTTGATGCTTGAACTGATGGCTCTTCAATCCAACCTATAATGTCTTTTGGAGCTCCTGCTTTTACAGCTGCTTCTAAAACAGTTCTAGCTGCTTCTATTGTTGATTTTTTAGCTCTTGGATGTGGAGAAAAAATAATTGCATTTCTTGTTTTTAAAGCTAGTAATGCTTTAAATATAGCTGTTGATGTTGGGTTTGTTGTTGGAACAATACCTGCTATAACTCCAATTGGCTCAGCTATCTTTTCTATTCCATATGAATTATCTACTTCGATAGTTCCACATGTTTTTGTATCTTTATATGAATTATATATATATTCTGAAGCAAAGTGGTTTTTTATAACTTTATCTTCTACTATTCCCATACCTGTTTCTTCTACTGCCATTTTTGCTAATCTTATTCTAGCATTATTTGCAGCCAATGAAGCTTCTCTAAAAATTTCATCTACTTTCTTTTGATCAAATTTTGCATACTCTTTTTGTGCTAATCTTACTTTTTCTATAGTTTTAACTATTGTCATAATCATCGCTCCTATGAAGATTTGTCTTTTATAATGCTAGTATACTTGTATTGAAGTGTTTTTTGAAATATTTTTTTGCTAATTTATCAAATTATTAACCGTTAATTTTTGAGCGCTTTTTTTTTATTTTGAATATATATTCGAATTAAAAAAAAATGGATTTTTTATATTTAAAAGGGTATACTCTAAAAAATAAGTTTTTTCAAGGAGTTATCCTATGATTTTAAGTTATATCCAATTAAAAAATATTAATTTACAAACATTAAATATCAATAATATCATTTCCAATACACTAAATGAAAATTTAAATTTTGAGCAATTAATAGCCACAACAAATATAAATGGCAATTTTTTAGTTATCGCTGGGGCTGGTTCTGGAAAAACAAGAATTATCATTTACAGAACATTTTTACTTCTTAATCTCAATGTCCCTCCAAAAAAAATTTTAATATTAACATTTACAAGAAAGGCATCAAAAGAGATTCGTTCTAGAATTGATTCACTTTTTGTTAACTCCGAGGTACAAATAGAAACATTTCATTCTTTAGCATATAGATGTCTAAAAAAATATAGTCAAAACAGATCTTTTAAAGTTATAACTCTTGAAAATTATTTTAATCTTTCTAAAAAAAGTATATTCTTTGAAAAAATTTCTAAAATTATATCTCAAGAACAGATAAAAAAACTTCTTTCAACAGCATCTTACGAAGATAACCTATTAAAAAAAGAGATTTCACATCTAAAAAATCATGAAAAAAATTTAATTTTAAATTTCCTTCATGATTTATCTTTAATTAAAATATCCTCAAATGTTTTTACTTTTGACGATTTAATTCAATCTTTTATAACTTTTTTAGACAGTAGGACCTTTTCTTTAAAATTTGACTATGTGATGGTTGATGAATACCAAGATACTGACTCTTTTCAAATATCTATTCTAAAAAAAATTTCCAACTCCAATTTAATGGTTGTAGGAGATGATTTTCAAAGTATTTATGGCTTCAAAGGGACTTCCCCAAATAATATTTTAAACTTCCCCTTTGATTTTCCTAAAGTCAAAACTATTATTTTAAATAAAAATTATAGAAGTACCCCTTCTATTGTTGATCTAAGTAATGAAATTTCCAATTCTTTCCTTTTCTCTTTTAAAAAAGAGTTAATCTCTACAAACTCAAACTTAGAAAAACCCTCTTTAAATATTTTTAAAACTCATTTTGATGAAATTCAAAGTATCATAAAACAGATTGAAAATCTTATTCTTGAAAATTCCAACTGTAAAATTGCATTACTTTTTAGAAACTATATACACATGGAGTTTTTCATTAAGGACTTTAAAAAATCAAATCTAAATTTTTCAATTATTCCTAATCCATTTTTAGAAAATATTTTTAGTGATATTCATTTTGATGAAAACGCACAAATTGAACTTTTAACAATTCATAGTTCAAAAGGACTTGAGTGGGACTATATTTTTATACCTCTTTTACTCGATGGAATTTTACCCTCCTGTATCGGTGAAAATATAGACTATGAAGAGGAGAAAAGACTTTTTTATGTAGCCTGCACTAGAACTAAAAAGCGACTATTTTTGTCTTATCCCTTAACTTTTTATAATGATTTTGGATTTTTCAATAGAGCTTCTCCATTTATAACAAATATCTCTTCTAAATTTTACAATATAAAAAGAGGATAATTAAAATTATCCTCTTTTTAACTATTCCTCTATCTTTTAAACCCTATTATCAATTTTTCAATAGCTATCTCTTCTTCTAAATTTCCAATTTTTATTGCATATTCTAGATTTAAAATCTCTTCTATTTTTTCCAATAAAAACTTCTCTTCATAGAGTCCAATATACTTTAATTTTAAAAATATTGGATATTCTCTCACATAACCCCTACTGTTTTTAAAATACTTTTTTATATTTTCATATACGTTTCCTTTGAAATTATTATATGAAATATTCTCCGTTAGCTCTCCAACAGCTTTTAAACTATTTAGCTTTAAAGCCATTAAAAGCTCTTCACTCAATAGGTATAAAAATAGCATGTGTTCTTTTGTTTTTTTCAAATGATCTAATAATTTAATCTGATTATTTTCAACTAAAAACTCTTCCATTAATCTTTTTATATTATATTCTTCACTTATTGTCAATATTGGTAAAACTGTTTCTAAAACAAAATTTCTTCCATCTAAAAAATTTTTTATTTTTTCTACTTCGTTTTTTACTTTAAAGAAATCATCACCTAATATTTCAGTCAATCTTTCAGATTCATATTCTGAAATCCCCAACTCTTTTTCTATAAAAAAGTGCAGACCTTTTTTTTCACTAGCCTTTCTTCCCACAATTAATTTTCCAATTTTTTCTGCTACTGTAAGTACTTTTTTTTCCACTTCATTATTTGCTTTTCCAAAGTCATTTAGTTCCTCTTCATATACAACAACAACCTCTTTTTGTGTCAAATCATACTCTTCTATTATTTTTAAAAATTTCTCTAATTTTTTTAGTTTTTCAGCTCTTTTTAAAACAATTAACTCTTTAGGAGAAAACATTGAATTTATCGAAATAGATTCTAAAAAATTTTCTTCCTCTCCTTGAGATGCGTCATATATTTTGGCAGGAATTCCTGGGTTATCTTTTTTTATTTTTTTTACTAACTCTTCATATTTTAAAAGTAATGGAGTATCTCCATACATAAAATAAAACATAACAATCTCCTTTATCTTTTTATTTTATTATAACATAAAAAAGAGAGCCTAGCTCTCTTTCTTTTCTTTTAATATTTTTGATGCGTTTAAAACTGCAAGTACTGAAACTCCTACATCCGCAAATATAGCAAGCCATAAATTTGCAATTCCTAATACTCCTAAAATCATAACTACAATTTTTACTCCTAATGCAAAAGTTACATTTTCTAAAACAACTTTATTATTTAAGTTCGCCAGATTTAGAATCTCAATTATTTTATAAGGATCATCATTCATAAGGACAACGTCAGAACTTTCTATCGCTATATCACTACCTATCTTACCCATAGAAACTCCTACATCTGCCATAGCTAATACTGGGGCGTCATTTATTCCATCTCCAACATATATTGTTCCTTTTTTACTTTTAGCTTTTATCTCTTCTAATTTAGAGACTTTATCCTCTGGAAGTAAGTGAGTACATATTTTATCTTCATCTATTCCTAGCTCTTCACCTATATGATTACCTGTTTTTTTATTATCACCAGTTAACATATAAACATCTATTCCTTGAGCTTTTAATTCATTTATAGTTTTTTTTGAGCTCTCTTTTATTTCATCCTCAACATAAATTCTACCTAAAAATTCAGAGTCTACAGCTACATAAACAACCGTTCCATACTCATCACTTTTAGGAACATCTATATCATTATTTTCCATGAATTTTTTGCTTCCAACAAGTATTTCTTTATTGTTATAAAGAGCATTGACTCCATATCCAGCTTTTTCATTATGACCTTGTATGTCCCACTCATTTATATTTACATTTCCATAATTCAAAATAGCTTTTCCTATTGGATGATTTGAATAAAATTCACCAATTTTTGCATATTTTAAAAGATTTTCTTCTTCTCCTTTAAAAACTTCAATTTTATTAACCTTAAATTTCCCTTTTGTTAAAGTTCCTGTTTTATCAAAAACTACTACATCTATGTTCTTCAGTCTCTCTAAATAGTTTCCACCCTTTATTAATATCCCTTGTTTTGAAGCTTTTCCAATTGAACTAAAAAATGTTAGAGGCACTGATAGAACAAGTGCACAAGGACAAGATATTACTAAAAATATAAGTGCTCTACTCAACCATAGTTTAAAACCACCTGCTACTACTAGAGGTAATCCTAACCCTATTAAAAGTGCTAATACAACAACAACTGGTGTATAGTATCTAGCAAATTTAGTTATAAATTTTTCTGCTTGAGCTTTTTTACTTCCAGCATTTTCTACCATCTCTATAATTCTACTAACTGTTGATTGAGAATAATTTTTAGTAACTTTTATCTCTATAGTTCCTGATAAATTAATACAACCACTTAAAACTTCATCCTCTACCTCCGCTAAAACTGGAATTGATTCTCCTGTTAGTGCAGCTTTATCAATAGTTGTACTTCCAAGTATTATATTTCCATCTAACGGAACTCTTTCTCCTGGTTTTACTATTAAAATATCTCCTACTTTTACTTTTGTTGGATCTACTACTTCTAAAGTTCCATCTGATTTTTTTATATTTGCAAAATCTGGTTTTATACTCATTAATTTTTCTATAGATTTTTTTGAGTTATTAACGGCCATATCTTGGAAAAATTCACCAATTTTATAAAAAATCATAACTCCAGCAGCTTCCGCAAAATCTCCTAAAATAAAAGCTCCTATTGTCGCTATACTCATTAAAAAGTTTTCATCCAAAAATTTACCTTTTCTTAGATTTGAAAAAGCACTCAAAAGAATATCATATCCTGATAAAGCATACGCTACTATTAAAATAATATCCTTTTGTAAACTTTTTTCTAAAGTTAATCCAACTATAAATAGTGTCAATCCTATTGTTAAAATTATTGTTTCTATTTTACTATCTTGTTTTTCTATTTTATTTTTTTGCAAATCTTCAGAGTTTTTTTGTAAGTTCTCTTTTTGTAAAAAATAAGTTCCAGGTTCAACTTTATCAGCTATTTTATTTAACTGTTTAAGAAATTCATTTTCATCTAAAGGTTCAATCATTGTCAATTTTAATTTTTTTGTATAAAAATCAACATTGACATCTTTTATTTCTTTTATTTTATCCAATTCATATTGTATCTTTGAAGCACATCCACCACAGTGAAGATTTTTAATTTCATACTCTCTTTTCATTCTTGTTCTCCTTTTTTAGATTCGCCAATATAGAATACCCCTACCCCCTATAACCATGTAACATCTTAAAATAACATAATTTATTATTTTTGTCAAAATTTTTTTGAATATTTTTTACCGAAGAGGTATAATATAACATATTAGAAAAAAGGAGTTTTTTATGAAATTTTCAAAAGAAGACATTTTAAATATTTTTAAATTAAATATAGAGAATAATAGTTTTATCAAAGCAGTATTTTCTAACTCTAAAAATACAACTGAGTATAAAAAAATAAATATAAAACCACTAATAATAAAAGGCGAAATTAGAATTCAGTTTGAGCAGTTTAAAGAAAATAAAGCTTTCCATTCAAACCTTAGTGTTGAAGAGACTTTTAATTATCTTGATAATATACTTGATAACTTTAAACAAATTTTAATTATCAATTCAAGTGAAGAGATTCAAATTCTACAAAATAAAAAAGGATTTAGTGTTAAAAATAAAAAAACTGATACAAAGCAGGTCTCTCTCTCTCACAATAAAAAGAAAAACTATATACTAGAAGATAATACACCAATTCCTTTTCTTATTAAGCTAGGGGTTATGTCTAATGATGGTCATGTAAGTAAGGAAAAATTCAATAAATTTAGACAAATTAACAGATATCTAGAGTTTATTGAAGATACTCTAAAAGAACTTCAAGATAAAAAGCTTATAGATAATTCTATGAAAATTGTTGATTTTGGATGTGGAAAATCATATCTTACTTTTGCTTTATACCACTACTTGAAAAATATAAAAAATATGAATATTGAAATTATTGGATTGGATTTAAAAGATGATGTTATTAAACATTGTAATGAAATCGCAAAAGAACTAGAATTTACAAATCTATCATTTTTAAAGGGTGATATTAAAGATTTCAACTCTTTTAAAAACGTTGACATGATTTTCTCACTACACGCTTGTAACAATGCAACAGATTATTCTATCTTAAAAGGTCTTGAACTTGGAGCAAAAGCTATTTTGGCTGTTCCGTGTTGCCAATCTGAGATAAATCAGAAAATTGATAAATCAAAAACAACCGAACTTAAAAACTCTCTTTCTCCTTTTGGAAATCATGGGATTTTACAAGAAAGATTTAGTTCACTGGCCACAGATGCTTTAAGAGCCCTTGCATTAGAGCTTTGTGGATTTAATACAAAAGTTATGGAGTTTATTGATATGGAGCACACACCTAAAAATATTCTTATTAAAGCAATTAAGGGTAATATCTCTGAAGAAAAACTTTCTGAAAAAAAAGCTGAGTATGACAGATATTTAAAATTTCTAGGTGTTGATCCACTTATTGATACTATTCTAAAAGATTATTTTTTAAAATAATATATAGGAGAGGATTTTTATGAACAAAAAACTACAAGAAGAAATTTTTAAAACACTTTTAGAGTTTGAGTCTCAAGGAGATGTTTTCGAAGAAAAAGAGATTATAACTCTTGGATGTATGGCTAACGGGAGTACAACTGAACTTCAAAAAAAAGTTTTAACTACTCTTGATCTGGAAAAATTATTAGCTGATTACTCTTTAGATGAGATTAACACAAATGCCTCTATTTTAGCAGATAAGGGACTTATAAAGATAAATAGAGTTTCTACTACTGTTAATAAACACTATTTAGAACTTATTAAATCTCTTGTAGATTTAGATGATTTTATGGATGAGATGTAAAAACAAAAGACGGTTTGATTAAACCGTCTTTTTACATATTTTCAATAAAATACAGGATCCCACCGACAATTAAAGCTGGAATCAAATTATAAACAGTAACTAAAAATGCTGATTTCTTACTCAAAGCAAGCAGTGGAAATAGTGCATCTCCATCATTACATATAGCATTTGCTACAAGAGCTGAAAAAGGAATTCCACCAGATATATAAATAGCTGCTAAAAGAATCTGTGGTCCACATCCCGGAAGTATCCCTATGAATATTGAGGCTATAACCACCCAAAATCCATTCTCATTTAAAAGACTCTTTAATTGTCCCTCACCACCTATAACATATATTAATATCTGGTATAATAAAAAAGCTACAAATACCCATGTCACTAAAAAAGCTACTTCTTCAGCTGTATGTATCAATGTTTCTTTAGCTGAATTTAACTTACTTTCTGTTTTATCAAAATCACTTCCTTTTATAATCTTTCTACTCACTCCAGTATAAACTATACATAAAAATGTACCTAAAAATCCTATCCATTGAAATACTAGTTCATAAGTCCCTCCATCATTATGATCATGTTCTTCAAAAATATGACTAAAAGCTAACGGAATTGATAGTATTACTATCGTCCAAAATAATTTGTACCAAACTTTATGCGTTAAAATATGTATATATTTGTAAGTATTTTTTTTATGCAAAACTTTATCTATAATATCTCCTTTACTATGTCCTACATGCTTATAGCTTTTTTCTATTTTGTTTTCTGAAACCATGTCATTAACTTCTGAATTAAACTCTTCATTTTGGACTGATAACTTTACAATTGTTCCTATCTTTAATTTATCTATAATTCTTCCCGTTAAAATACCCACACTTCCACTTATCAAAAGAACTATAAAATAAGCTTTAATATCGCCTACCATTAAAACAAAGGCAGCATCTCCCATTGTGGTTATAAATGCTGTTACTAAGCTACCAAAACTAACTTGTCCCGATATGTATAATGGAACGATCACTATCGCACCACCACATCCTGGAATTAACCCCAATAAAGCTGCAAAATATATTTGATTTTTTTGATTTTTTTCTATTAACTTCAATAATAATCCATTAAATTTATAATCTATTAAGCCGATTATTAAAAGCGAGATAGAAACAAAAACTCCAACTTTGAAAAAAGCGTCTATCGCTGCAGAATATATCATATTAAAAATTTCCACTTCTTCCTCCTTTAAGTAAAAAACAAAAAACTCTATTTCTTTTTTATACCACACTTTTTTTTTAATCTTTCAAAAAAATAAAAAATCCAGAAAGTTTTAACTTTCTGGATTTAAAAATATTATTACATTCTTTCTAATGTATTAATTCCTAATAAGTTTAATCCTTCTTTTAATACAGCAGCTGTTCTTTCTGCTAATAAAAGTCTAGAATATAAAATTTTATCCTCTTGATTTAATATTGGGCATGAATTATAGAAACTGTTAAATTTCTTTGATAACTCAAATAAGTAATCCGCTACTAAATTAGGTCTACAGCTTTCTGCTGCTTTTAAAATAACAGTTGGAAACTGTGTTAAGTGATGTGCTAAATTTCTTTCTGCTTTATCTGCAAATGTAATTGTTACATTCTCATTTAAAACTTTATTTTGCTCTTCAGCTCTTCTTAAAATAGATTTTATTCTAGCATATGAGTATTGAAGGTATGGTGCTGTATTCCCTTCAAAACTAAGTATTTTATCCCACTCAAATATAACTGCTGTCTGTCTATTTTGAGATAAATCTGCATATTTTATAGCTCCTGTTCCAACTATTTCTGCAATATTATCCTTCTCTTCAGCTGATAACTCAGGATTTTTTTCATTTACAATTTCATAAGCTCTTCTTTTTCCTTCGTCTAGTAGCTCTTCTAATCTGATTACATTTCCTTTTCTAGTAGAGAAAACACCATCAGCAAATCTCATTATACCAAACCAAACATGTTGCTTTTCAACATTCCATCCTAACATATCTGTTATTTTGAAAAATTGTCTAAAGTGATCTTGCTGTCTCTCGTCAGTTACATATATAAGTTTATTTACATCGTAGTTACCTAATCTAAACTTAACTGTAGCTATATCTGAAGTTGCATATAGGAATGCTCCATCTTTCTTTTGAACAATACAAGGGTGAAGTTTATCTTCTTCAGCAAAGAATACAACTTTAGCTCCTTGATCCTCCACAGCTATTTTCTTTTCCTCTAACTCTGCTACTACACCAGGCATTAAATTATGATAGAAAGACTCACCATAATAAGTATCAAAAGTTATCCCCATTCTTGAGTATAATTTCTCATATTCATCAAGAGAAACTTTTATAAACTCTTGCCATAATCTATAATTTTCTTGATCTCCATCTTGAAGTTTCTTTAGCTCTTCTCTAGCTTGATCTTCAAGCTCAGGATGCTCTTCACTCTGTCTAGTAAACTCAACGTATACTCTTTCTAACTCTTCTATTGCATTCTCTTTATAAGCGTCTTGATTCAACCAATTTCTATATCCTATAATTAGCTTACCAAATTGCGTTCCCCAATCTCCGA
>JAVWUC010000023.1:0-21195 GCA_036667395.1 Cetobacterium sp.
CACACGACTTTTAATCGTGTTGTCACTGGTTCGAGCCCAGTATGACGCACCATTTATGTGTCTGTAGCTCAGCTGGATAGAGCAACGCCCTTCTAAGGCGTGGGTCAGGAGTTCGAATCTCTTCAGACACGCCATATAAATGGATCTATAGCTCAGTTGGTTAGAGCACTCGGCTCATAACCGAGTGGTCGCTGGTTCGACTCCAGCTGGATCCACCATACATTTGCCCCGTTCGTTCAACGGTTAGGACAATAGATTTTCACTCTATAAACAGGGGTTCGATTCCCCTACGGGGTACCATTAATATGGAAGGTTATCCTAACTGGTAAGGAACCGGTCTTGAAAACCGGCGTCGCAAGACTTCAGAGTTCGAGTCTCTGACCTTCCGCCATTAATTCTTTGGTACTTTTGCAGGAAATAAAAAGGTATGCCCAGATAGCTCAGTCGGTAGAGCAGGGGACTGAAAATCCCCGTGTCGGTGGTTCGATTCCGCCTCTGGGCACCACTAAAAAATCAAATACAGATGGAAGCATAGCTCAGTTGGGAGAGCACCTGCCTTACAAGCAGGGGGTCACTGGTTCAAGTCCAGTTGTTTCCACCATTAATGGGGGTGTAGCTCAGTTGGTTAGAGCGCATGCCTGTCACGCATGAGGTCGCGAGTTCGACCCTCGTCACTCCCGCCATTAAGGATTTTTAAAGATGTAGAAATACATCTTTTTTTTATTTTTATCGATATACATAAAATTATATATAAAAAAAGGATCGATTAATCAATCGATCCTTTTTACATATTATTGAAAATTCATTAAAACTCCAGCTACAACAAAGATGCTTCCTAATACAAATAAAATCCCTTGGAACTTTATTTGTTGCTTAGCCCAAACTCCCCACTCAACTTTTGCTATTCCAAGTATAGCCATAAGTATACCAGATGTAGGAACGATCATATTAGTAAATCCATCTCCTAATTGGAAAGCTAGAACAGCAACTTGTCTAGGAACTCCAACTAAGTCTGATAGAGGTGCCATTATAGGCATTGTAAGAGCGGCCTGTCCAGATCCAGAAACAACAAAGAAGTTGAATACTGATTGGAAGAAATACATAGCTATAGCAGAGATAGAAGCATGTAAATTACCTAGAATTCCAGCAACAGAGTTAAGTATTGTATTTAAAACCGTTGGAGTTCCAGCATCAATACCACCTAGAACTAAAACTATACCTTTTGCCATACCAACAACTAATGCAGCACCTATAAGGTCTTCTGCTCCCTTTCTAAAAGAAGTCGCAATGTCATTAATATTCATATTGTTAAGATTGAAAACTACTCCAATAATACCTGATACTATTCCCATAATTGTGAATTGAGCTGCTATTTCAGGTAAATAATACCCGTGGAAAACAACTCCCCAAACTATCCAAGACATTCCTAGAAAAATTGTTAAAAAAACAAGTTTGTGACCAAATTTGAATTCTAAATCTTCTTCTTCATCAGCTTTAAAATCTTCTCTAAAAAATTTATCAGTTTCGTAAGAGATTGAAGTTTCAGGATTTGCTTTAACTTTCTTTGCATATCTCATTGTATAGATCATACCGAAAGCTGTAAAGAAAATCCACATAAAAATTCTAAACATAGCTCCAGATAGCACAGGGATACCAGCAACCCCTTGAGCAATAGCAACTCCAAATGGATTCATCCACGAAGTTCCAAATCCTATTTGAGTAGATATATAACACATAAAAATTCCTGTGATTGAATCATATCCCATTCCAACTACAATCGGAATAAGAATCATAGCGAATGGAATAGCTTCTTCTCCCATTCCAAACACAGCTCCTCCTAAAGAGAAAAGAAGAAAAACCAATGGAATTAAAAGTGCTTCAGAACCCTTAGTCTTTTTTATCATATTAAGAATTCCAGCTTCAACAGCTTTAGTTTTTAAAATAATACCAAATGCTCCACCAGTAATAAGTATAAATGCGATTATACCAACAGCAGTACCCCATTTATCTCCACTAACTAGACCTTCAAAAATATAGTTAGTAACACTCATATCGCCACCGGCAGCAAAAATAGGGATTCCTTTAGTCAAAGGCTCACCTAGACTGTTTAAGGCGTATTTAAAGCTTCCTGGAACTGGAACTGTTCTTGTTTTCATTCCAGCTTCAGTAGCGTATTGGATTTTTTCCATAGTGAAACTTCCAACAGGGATTAAATAAGTTAAAAGAGCTGCAAAAATTACTACAAAAAAGATGATGACGTATGTATCAGGTATTCTGATCTTTTTTTTCATTGTTCCTCCTAAAATATTTTGTAAGATTGTTTGTACGAGTATATAACATAAAGTCTTAAAAATCAATAGTAGATATGAAAAAATATATTTTATAAAAAAATAAAAAAAAGAGACAAAATTTGTCTCTTTAAAAATTGTGATATTTAGTTTTATAGAAGAGCTCCAGCAATAACACCATTTAACATTGAAGCTAAGAACCCAGCTAAAACTGCTCTCATACCAACTTGAGCAATTTCACTTCTTCTATTAGGAGCAATTGATCCTAAAGCACCAATTTGAAGACCTAATGATGCAATGTTAGCAAATCCTAAAAGAGAGAAACTCATAATAGCAATAGTCTTTTCAGATAAACCAGCCATATTTTTAGTAAAATCAACATATGCAACAAATTCATTTAAAACCATTTTTTGTCCTAACAAACTTCCTGTATAAACAGCTTCTTCCCAAGGAATACCCATAACATAAGTTATTGGTGCAAATAGATATCCTAATATAGATTGAAGAGTTAATTGAACTCCAAACCAATCACCAATACCACCTAAAAGCATGTTAACTAATGAAACTAAAGCTATAAATGATATTAGGATAGAACCTATTATAAGAGCTATATTCATACCATCGATAGTACCTTTAGCAGCAGCTTCGATAACGTTAACTGAATCACTTTTAGTAAATTCTATTTTTTCATCGTCGCCTTCATCTTGTGTTTCAGGCATTATTAATTTTGCGAAAACAAGTCCACTTGGTGCAGCCATAAAAGAACCAGCAATAAGATATTTCATAGGTACTCCTAAAGCCGCATATGCTGCAAGAGTTGATCCAGATACAGATGCTACTCCACAAGTTAAAACAGCGAAAAGTTGTGATTTACTTAAATTAGCAATATATGGTTTTATAACAAGAGGTGCTTCTGTTTGCCCTAAAAAGATATTAGCAGCAGCAGATACAGATTCCGCTTCCTTAGTACCTAATAACTTAGAGATACCTCCACCAATATATTTAATAACAAGTTGCATGATTCCTAAATGATATAAAACAGAAATTAGTGCACCAAAGAAAATGATAAGTGGTAAAACATTAAAAGCAAAAACAAAGGCAATGTTAGTTCCTGGAGAATAAAGCCCACCAAAAACAAACTGTATTCCTTCGTTGGCCTGAGCTATAACTTTATTAAATCCGTTAGAAACAGCTTGTAAAACATAAGCTCCTCCTGAAGTTTTCATAACTAAAAATGCAAATGAGAATTGAAGAGCAAAACCTGCTAAAATAGTTCTCCATTTGATGTTTTTTCTATCATACGATAGAAGATAACCTAAAAATAAAATTGCAAAAATTCCGATTATACTTCTCAGTATAGTCACGATACCAGCTCCCTCTATAACTATATTTTAATTTGGTATTACTATCCAAATATAATTTATCCTTTAAATTATATTCTAAAATACGCAATATACATAGGACAACTTTCCTAGCAAAAAAACATTGTATAAATTATTAAGAATGTTTATTTTTTATTGTTTATAAATAACATTAAAAAAACAAACAAATATAACAAAAAATAAACTTTAACATTTAAAATCATATATTTTAATAAAAGTGCACACTTTTTAATTCTCTGATTAATTACAAGATTATCAAGATTATATCTAAAAAAAATATAAAATAAAATTATAAAAATAGATTAAAAACAACACTTAATGTTTGCATTGTGAAAAACATAACAAAAATAATAAAAATATTTAAAAAAATATAAAAACAACCTTAAACATAAGGGATTTTCTCGTTGGAAGGCTCATAAATATTATAGAAATAAACTCAGTTTTATGGTAAAATGTATAATAGACTAAATATTTTTAGGAGGAGTAAAATGACAGAAATAAAAATTTCAACAGAGTATATTAAGTTGGATCAGTTTCTTAAATTTACTGGTGAAATCGGAACTGGTGGGCAAGCAAAAGAACTGATTTTAGATGGTCAAATTAAAGTGAATGGTGAGATAGAAGAAAGACGTGGGAAAAAACTTTACCCAGGAGATGAGGTTGAGTTTTTAGGAATGAAGTTTGTAGTAAGATAATTACAATTTTGAGGTGAATAGAATTTGGAAATTCTTGAAATAAATTATATTAACTTTAGAAATCTTGAAGATAAAAATATTCATTTTTCTCCTAGATTTAATCTTTTTTTTGGAAAAAATGGACAAGGTAAAACGAGCATATTAGAAGCGATATATTTTAGTGCAACAGGAAAAAGTTTTAGAACCTCAAAAAACATAGAATTAATAAAGTATAAAAAAGAAAAAATGGGAAGTTATATCTCTTATAGAGATTTAATATCTGAAAAAACTTTAAGTGTAAAAATGGATAAAAAAAATAAAGAGTATAATTATAATGGGAAGAAAATTCCATTAGATCAATTTTATGGGAAAGTTAATGTTGTGACTTTTATTCCTGAGGACATAGAACTTATCACAGGTTCACCGGGGTTTAGAAGAAATTTTTTTGATGGAGAGATAGCACAAAGTAATTATGAATACTTTAGACATCTTAAGGATTATACTAAGGTTTTAAAAATAAGAAACAAATATTTAAAAGAAAAAAAACATAAAGATGAGTTATTTTCAATTTTTGAGGATGAATTTGTTAAATTAGCAGCAAAAATTGTATTAAAAAGAATAGATTATGTAAAGAACATATCAATCATTTTAAATTTAAACTACAGGAAACTTTTTGATGATAAAAAAGAGTTGAGTTTAAAATATGATAGCTTCTTAGGAGAGTTTAAAGGGTTAGATTTAAAAGCATTAGAAGAGAGAATAAGGGGAAAAATAAAGGATTTAAAAAACCAGGAAATTAGATATGGTTATTCTTTAGTTGGACCTCAAAGGGATGACTTTAAATTTATTTTAAATGAAAAAGAAGCGAAATCATATTCATCTCAAGGAGAAAAAAAATCAATTATTTTTTCCTTAAAACTTTCTGAAATAGATATGGTAATTAAAGAAAAAAGAGAATCACCTATTTTTTTAATAGATGATATATCTTCATATTTTGATTCTATAAGAAAAGATAATATTATTAAATATTTAAAAAAAAGGGAAATACAAGTTTTTATTAGCTCTACAACAGATTTAAATATAGAATCTAAAAACTTTAGGATAGATAAAGGAGAGATTCAAGATGGGCATTATGAGTGTAAGTGAAGCAGTAGAAGAAGCTGTTATAAAAAGTAGAAAGTTAAAAGAAGGAATTATAAGAGGACGTTGGTTTGAAATTGTTGGTAGCCTTTCTACAAAAAGTGAGCCTCTATGGATAAAAGAGGACACTCTCTATATTTTGGTGGAAGACAGCATATATCTTCATCATATGTCTATGAACAAAAATAAATATTTAAAGAAAATTGAAGAGATTTTAAAAAAAGTTTATATAAAAGATATGAGATTTAAAGTTTCAAGAGTGAATAAAGTAGATTATTTTAAAATCTCTTTGGAGAATAAAGAAAATTTTGAAAAGAAGGAATTTGTTTCAGAATTAAAGGATCTTACTTTGGAAAAGAAAATAGAAATTTTAAAGCGTAAATCTCAGGAAAGAGATGAAACTTTAAAAAAAGAAGGTTACAAAAAATGTGATTTTTGTGGAACTATGTTTTTAGGAGAAGGAAAATTTTGTAAGCCTTGTTCTTTAAAAAAAAGTCTAGATAAGGTATTGGAGGATAAAAATGACAACGAATAATTATCAAGCGGAAAACATTACGGTTTTAGAAGGTTTAGAAGCTGTAAGAAAAAGACCTGGAATGTATATAGGAACAACTTCAGAGAGAGGATTACATCACTTAGTTTGGGAAATAGTAGATAACTCAGTGGATGAGGCATTAGCTGGATACGCTGACAGAATAGAAGTATCAATACTTCCAGATAACATAATAGAAGTAAAAGATAATGGAAGAGGAATTCCAGTAGATATCCATCCAAAATATGGGAAATCAGCATTAGAAATTGTATTGACTGTACTTCATGCTGGTGGAAAGTTTGAAAATAATAACTATAAAGTTTCTGGAGGACTTCATGGAGTTGGAGTTTCAGTAGTTAACGCTCTATCAGAATGGACAGAAGTAACTGTAAGAAGAGCAGGAAAGATTTATTTTCAAAAATATTTTAGAGGGGTTCCAGAAAAGGATGTTGAAGAGATTGGAGTTTCAGATTCTACAGGAACAACAGTTAGATTTAAAGCGGATCACGAAATTTTTGAAACACTAATTTATAGCTTCTCTACATTGGAGACAAGACTAAGAGAGTTAGCTTATTTAAATAAAGGTCTTCATATAGTTTTATCTGATTTAAGAAAAGAACCTGCAAAAGTTGAAGATTTAGCTTTTGAAGGTGGAATTTTAGATTATATAAAAGAGATAGAAAAAGATAACACTCAAATTATAAAGATGCCTGTATATATGAGTGGAGAAGTGGATAATGTATCTGTAGAAATAGCGATGAGCTACAATACAAATCAAAGAGAAACTATCTATTCATTTGTTAATAATATAAATACTCATGAAGGCGGAACACACGTAAGTGGTTTTAGAACTGCATTGACAAGAGTTATAAACGATCTTGGAAAGAGTACAGGGCTTCTTAAAGATAAAGATGGGAAACTTCAAGGTTCTGATATAAGAGAGGGATTAACAGCTATTGTTTCAGTAAAAGTTCCTCAACCACAATTTGAGGGTCAGACAAAAACAAAATTAGGGAATAGTGAAGTTACAGGAATAGTTTCAACTGTAGCTGGAGCTCAAATAAAAATGTATTTAGAAGATGCTCCAAATGATTTAAAAATTATTGTAGAAAAAATACTGAATTCAAAAAGAGCAAGAGAAGCAGCTCAAAGAGCAAGAGAACTAGTTCTTAGAAAGTCAGCTTTAGATGTTGGATCTTTACCAGGAAAATTGGCAGATTGTTCATCTAAAAATCCAGACGAATGTGAAGTATATATAGTTGAGGGAGATTCAGCGGGTGGATCAGCAAAGCAAGGAAGAGATAGATCATTCCAAGCTATCTTACCATTGAGAGGAAAAATTCTAAACGTAGAAAAAGCTGGATTGCATAAAGCTTTAGAAAATGCAGAAATTAGAGCGATGGTAACAGCGTTTGGAACAAGTATTGGGGATAACTTCAATATTGAGAAAAGAAGATATGGAAAGATAATAATAATGACAGACGCGGATGTGGATGGAGCACACATAAGAACTCTAATATTAACATTCCTTTATAGATATATGGTAGATTTAATTCATAATGGAAATGTTTTTATAGCTCAGCCACCTCTATTTAAGATAACTCAAGGTAGAACAGTATCTTATGCGTATACGGATAGACAGTTAAAAGAGATTATAGCTGGACTAGAAGGAGAAGATAAGAGATATACTCTTCAAAGATATAAAGGATTAGGAGAGATGAATCCTGGGCAGCTTTGGGAAACAACTATGGATCCAGATACAAGAACTTTATTGAAAGTTACAATAGATGATGCAAGAGAAGCGGATATATTATTTGATAAACTTATGGGAGATAAAGTAGAGCCAAGAAGAGAATTTATCGAAGAGCATGCTGAGTTTGTAAAAAATCTGGATATATAAGTGTATATAAACAGTAATAAAAAGAAAGTTCTAGGAGGAATTAATAATGTCTAATGTGAATAATAGATATATAGAGGAAGAATTGAAACAATCCTATCTAGATTACTCTATGAGTGTTATAGTTAGTAGAGCATTACCAGATGTAAGAGATGGATTAAAACCAGTTCATAGAAGAATACTTTTTGCTATGAATGAGATGGGAATGACAAGTGACAAAGCATATAAAAAGTCAGCGAGAATCGTTGGAGAAGTATTGGGAAAATACCACCCACATGGAGATTCAGCAGTTTATAATACAATGGTTAGAATGGCACAAAACTTTGCTTATAGATATGAATTAGTAGATGGGCATGGAAACTTTGGATCGATAGATGGGGATTCAGCGGCAGCAATGAGATATACTGAGGCTAGAATGTCTAAGATAAGTAATGAACTTTTAGAAGATATAGATAAAGATACAATAGATTTTAGAAAAAACTTTGATGATTCACTAGACGAGCCAATAGTTTTACCTGCAAAATTACCAAATCTTTTATTAAATGGTGCGACAGGAATTGCCGTAGGAATGGCTACAAATATACCTCCTCATAACTTAGGAGAGGTAGTAGATGGAATACTAGCACTAATTGATAAAAGAGATATAACTCCAGTAGAGTTAATGCAGTATATTAAAGGTCCAGATTTCCCAACAGGTGGAATAATTGATGGAGAAGCTGGAATATATGATGCATATACGACAGGTAGAGGAAGAGTTAGAGTTAGAGGAAAAATTGAAATAGAAGAAGCTAAAAATGGAAGACAGAGTTTAATAATAAATGAAATTCCATACCAGTTAAACAAATCAAGTTTGATTGAAAAGATAGCTAACTTAGTAAAAGAGAAAAAAATAGTTGGGATATCAGATTTAAGAGATGAATCAGATAGAGACGGTATTAGAGTAGTAATTGAACTAAAAAAAGGTGAAGAGCCAGAATTAGTTCTAAATTCACTATATAAATATACTGAATTACAAACAACATTTGGAATGATAATGCTAGCACTTGTTAACAATGTGCCAAGAGTATTAAATTTAAAAGAAATTTTAGATGAATATTTAAAGCATAGATTTGAAGTTGTAACTAGAAGAACTAGATTCAATTTAAATAAAGCTGAGAAAAGAGAGCATTTGCTGAAAGGATTTATAATAGCTCTTGAAAATATTGATAGAGTAATTGAAATAGTAAGAGGATCAGCAGATGGAAATGAAGCAAGAGTAGCTTTAATAGATAAATATGGTTTCAGTGAAGAGCAATCTAAGGCAATACTAGAGATGAGACTTCAAAGATTAACAGGTCTTGAAAGAGATAAAATAGATAGAGAGCATGCTGAATTAAGAACTTTAATAGTTGAGTTAAATGAAATTTTAGCAGATGAAAATAGAGTTTATGAAATTATTAAAGAAGAGCTTGAAACAATAAAAGAGAAATATAACGATCCAAGAAGGACTAATATCGAAAAAGAAAGAATGGAGATTAGACCTGAAGATTTAATTAAAGATGAGAGTGTTCTTGTTACAGTTACAAACAGAGGATATGTAAAGAGAATGGAACTAGATAAGTACAAGGCTCAAAAAAGAGGTGGAAAAGGAGTTTCAACTCAAAATACAATAGAGGATGACTTTGTTGAAAGAATGGAAGTTATGTCTAACTTAGATACTATGATGGTATTTACTGATAAAGGTAGAGTTTTCCACTTGAAAGTTTATCAAATTCCAGAATCTTCTAAACAAGCAAGAGGAAGATTAATCGGAAACTTGATTAAATTAAAGGAAGATGAAAAAGTTAGAGAAATAATAAAAATAAGAGAATTTAGTGAAGATAAAGAACTTTTATTTGTAACAAGAGATGGAATGGTTAAGAAAACGAACCTAAGTGAGTATAAAAATATAAACACTGCCGGATTAAAAGCAATAAAAGTAAAAGATGGAGACGATATAATATTTGTTGGAATTTTACCAGTAGACTCTAAAGAACAAGTGTTCTTAGCAACAAAATTAGGACAATCGATAAGATTTGCTAAGGATGATGTAAGAGCAACAGGAAGAGATACGAGTGGAGTTAAAGGAATATCATTAAAACTTAATGATAGTGTAATTTCAGCACTGTTAATAGATGATCAAGTGAATGAAACAATACTGACTATAACTGAAAATGGTTATGGTAAGAGAACAAGAGTAGATGAATATCCATTACAATCTAGAAGTGGAAAAGGTGTAATTAACATAAGATGTAGTGGAAAAAATGGAGAAGTAGTGGCAGTAAAACCTGTAAAAGATGAAGAAGAATTAATGGTAATCACATCATCAGGAACTGTTATAAGAACTCCTGTAGAGCAGATATCTATAATTGGAAGAGCAACTCAAGGTGTAAAAATTATGAGAGTAAGTGAATCAGATTCTGAAAAAGTTGTATCGATAGCAAGTTTTAAAGAGGAAGAGACAGAGGTTGAAGAAACTCAAGAGTAATTTATCTTAAGGAGGAGTTATTATGAAAAAAGTTTTAGTTGTATTTAGTGAAGGTTCAAAAAAAAATGTACTAATAGAAAGTGCTTTATTTTTTAAGGAGGAGCTTGGATACGAAATAATGCCCTTGTATATAAGAGATGTACGAAGGGATGAAATTATACCAGCCACTATGGATGGTATGATTGTTAACTTGAGTAATAACTCTTTTTCAGAAGAAAGAGATGCTATAGAAGAGGAAGAATTAAATCATCTTAAAGAAAAATTGAGATTAAGAGGGATCATTGCCCCTCTTAATATCGAATTTGGATTCCCTTGGGATATAATTAAAGAGTATCTGAAACTATCAGATATGCTGATGTTTGAAAAGGGAGAGGTCTTATCAGAATCAGCTGTAACAGTTTTAAAAAATCATTTTAAACCTATTGTTATGATTGGTGAAAAGCCAATAACTAAGCTTGAAAAAATAGGTATTTCAAGTGACGATGGTGTTAAGATTAATAAGAGTATGTTTAGTTTTATAAATCTATTCCCACAAAAAACAGATTTTATAATGTTAACTCTACTTTATAATATAGAAGAGAATAAACTTTTAAAATATTTAAAAGAAAGAGGAAAAAATGTTATTCATAAGAATTTTGACGGAGAAGACGCAAGAACTAAGTATTTAGATGAAGTTAAAAATTTGGATTTATTAATAATGGGAAATCTTAGCAGAGGGTATTTCTTTGAAAAAATAACTGGTAAAAAAGGTTTAAATATAATGGAGAAATCAGAGGTTTCTATATTTATAGGGTAGGCAATATGAAAATAGTTGTTGTAACAGATTCTCATGGAAAAGTGTCTAAATTTTATGATATAATAGCACTAGAAAATCCTGCAGAAGTTATATGGACTGGAGATCACAGTTGGGATGGAGAGGAGTGTTCTTTTGCTTTTCCAGAGATAAAGTTTCATATAGTGAGAGGAAATTGTGATATTTTTGATAGGAAATTTAATGACAATGAGATTCTAGATATAGAAGATAAAAAAATATTTATAACTCATGGACATCTTTATGAGGTAAAAAAAGATATGTATCTACTTGAAAAAATATCAGAAAAATATTCTGTAGATATAGTTTGTTTTGGACATACTCATATTCCATATTTAGAAGAAAAAAACGGAATTGTTTACTTCAATCCCGGAGCTTTGAAAGATGGAAACTATGGTGTAATAACAATTGAAAATCAAGAAATAAAGTTTGAAATGAAAAAAATTTAACAAAAACAAAGCCTTGTTTTAGGAGGAAACAGATGAAAGATAAACTGAGTGCTTTAAAGGATGAAGCTAGTTTAGTTATCCAAAAAGCAGCAACGCTACAAGAAATTGATGAAATTAGAGTTAAATATTTAGGAAAAAAAGGTGAATTTACAGAGATTTCAAAATCTATGAGAGATTTATCTCCTGAAGAAAGACCTGTATTTGGTCAATTAGTTAATGAGGTAAAAACTTTTATAACAACTTTAGTTGAAGATAAAAATTTAGAGATTAAAGAAAAAGTTAAAAAAGAGCAGTTATTATTAGAAACTGTTGATATATCATTACCTGGAAGAGAAGTTTCAACAGGAGGATTACATCCAATTACAGAAACTATGAATTTCTTAAAAAATATATTTGTGGAGATGGGATTTGATGTAGCAGAAGGACCTGAAGTTGAATTTACTTCTTATAACTTTGACGCTTTAAATATACCAGAAACTCATCCATCAAGAGATTTACAAGATACTTTCTATATGAGTGAAAATGTAGTTTTAAGAACTCATACATCTCCAGTACAAGCTAGATATATGGAGAAAAACCAACCTCCATTTAGAATGGTTTGTCCAGGAAAAGTTTATAGAAATGATTATGATATTTCTCACACACCAATGTTCCACCAAATGGAAGGATTAATGGTTGGTCCTGAAGTATCATTTGCAAATTTAAAAGCGATGTTAGAGCAATTTGTAACAAGAGTTTTTGGAGAGACAAAAGTTAGATTTAGACCACACTTTTTCCCATTTACAGAGCCAAGTGCTGAAATGGACGTAGAATGTGTAATCTGTAAAGGTGAAGGATGTAGACTTTGTAAACACAGCGGTTGGCTAGAAATAATGGGATGTGGAATGGTTGACCCAGAAGTTTTAAAAGCAGTTGGATACGATCCAGAAGAGGTTTCAGGATTTGCATTTGGAATGGGAATAGAAAGAATTACTATGCTGAGATATGGAATAGATGATTTAAGAGCATTCTTTGAAAATGATGTAAGATTCCTAAAGCAATTTAAATAAAAGGTGGAGGCATAAATGTTAATTTCGTTAGATTGGTTGAAGCAATATGTCGATATAAAAGAGGACATAAAAGAGTTAGAAAATACTTTGACAATGATAGGTCAAGAAGTAGAAGCGATAGATGAGCAGGGAAAAGATTTAGCAAAAGTTGTTATAGGACAAATAACAGAATATGGAAAACATCCAGAAGCTGAGAAACTAACACTTTTAAAAGTTAATGTAGGACAAGACGAAGAGTTACAAATTGTTTGTGGAGCCCCTAATCATAAACTTGGAGATAAAGTTGTAGTAGCTACAATAGGTGCTGTTTTACCTGGAGATTTTAAAATTAAAAAAAGTAAAATAAGAGGAGTAGAATCTCAAGGGATGCTTTGTTCAGAAGTGGAGTTAGGACTTGGAACAGATGGAGATGGAATAATTATACTTCCTGAAGATGCTCCAATCGGTGTAGAGTATAGAGAGTTTAAAAAGTTAAATGATGTAATATTTGAACTTGAGATTACACCAAATAGACCAGATTGTTTATCATACATCGGTATCGCAAGAGAGATTGCTGCTTATTATGGTAGAAAAATAAAATGTCCTGAATTTAATCCTAAAAATATAATTGAAAGCATTAACACAGGTCATATAGATGTAAGAATTGAAGATAAAGAGAGATGTAAGAGATTCTCAGGAAAAGTAATAAAAAATATAAAAGTTCAAGAATCACCAGAGTGGTTAAAAAATAGATTGTTATCAATGGGATTAAAACCAATTAATAACGTTGTAGATGCAACAAACTATATTTTATTTGAGTGCAATCAACCACTTCATGCTTATGATTTATCAAAGATTGAAGAGAGAAAAATTGTAGCAAGAAAAGCTTTACCTGGAGAAAAAATTGTAACTCTTGACGGAATCGAAAGAGAGCTAAATAAAGGTGAGCTAGTTATAGCTGACGCTATAAAACCATTAGGAATTGCAGGAATAATGGGTGGAGAATCAAGTAAAGTTACTGAAGAAACAACAGAAATTTTCCTAGAGTGTGCTTACTTTACTCCAGAAAATATCAGAAGAACTTCTAAAGATTTAGTTTTATCAAGTGACTCTTCTTATAGATTTGAAAGAGGTCTAGATATAGAAAATACAGTTGAAGTTTTAGAAAGAGCTGCTGAATTAATTTCTCAACTAACTGGTGGAGAAATTTTAGAAGGATCAATAGATAAGTATATTGAAAAATATGAAAAAATTGAAATCCCTTTAAATATAGATAAATTAAGAAAGTTTATGGGGAAAAATATAGAGATTGATGTAGTTGGAAAAATTCTTACAAATTTAGGAATTGAAATAAAAACATTAAACTCTACTACAATAATAGCAACACCACCTTCTTATAGAGGAGATCTTACAAGAACAGCGGATCTTTACGAAGAGATTATAAGAATGTATGGTTTTGACAATATAGAAAACAAAATGCCAGAAGAAAATATCAGACCTGGAGTAAAAGATTCAATGACTATAGTTATTGATGAAGCTAAGGATATTTTAGCTAAACTAGGATTACAAGAGGTAATAAACTATAGTTTTATCTCTAGAGATGCAATAAAAATGTTAGGAGTTACAGAACCTACATTAGAAATAACTAATCCTATCAGTGATGATATGGCAGTAATGAGACCTACACTTGTATATAGCCTATTAGGAAATATAAGAGATAATCTAAACAGAAATCAAAATGGATTGAGATTCTTTGAAGTATCAAGAGTATTTACTGCAAGAGAAGATGGATTGGCTAACGAAACTTTAAGAGCTTCAATCGCACTTGCTGGAAAAAATTCTAAAACACTTTGGGATCCAAAACCAGAAGCGATGGATTTTTATGATTTAAAAGGTTTTGTAGAAAAGTTTTTAGAATATATGGGTGTTACAAGATATCAACTTGAAAGATCTGAGAGTACAAATTTCCATCCAGGAAGAAGTGCTGATATAAAGATTGGAAAAGTTAAGATTGGAACATTTGGAGAAGTTCATCCACAATTAGCAGAAGATATGGATATAAAAAGAGAAAGAGCGTATGTAGCAGAGATTGATTTAACAACTTTACTGAACTATAGAGCAAAAAAAGTTAAATATGAAAGAATCGTAAAATATCCTGAAGTTACTAGAGATTTGGCTATTGTTTTAGACAGAGATGTTCTGGTTGGAAAAATGTTAGATGAGATAAAGAAATCATCAAATCTAATAGAAAGTGTTGCTATATTTGACGTTTACCAAGGAGATAAAATAGAAGCTGACAAAAAATCAGTTGCTATAAGCATCGTTTTAAGAAAAAAGGATGGAACTCTAGAGGAAAACGATATTAATATAACTGTTGATAAAATCTTAAAGTTAATAGCTAAAAACTATAATGGAGAGATTAGACAGTAAAAATTTATTTATTTAAAAGTTCAGGAGGAAAAATGGATTCACTAAGAGAATTATTTAAGGTTGGAAATGGACCATCAAGCTCTCACACAATGGGGCCAGAGAGAGCAGCAAAAAGATTTAAGGCAGAAAATCAAAACGCAGCAGGATATAGAGTTGAGTTATACGGTTCACTTGCATTAACAGGAAAGGGGCACCTTACAGATTATGTAATTATTGAAACGTTAAAGCCTAAGTCAGTAGAAATTGTATGGATGCCAGAGTATGTTCATCCGTATCACACTAACGGTATGAAATTTATTGCTTTAGATAATGAAGGAAATGAAACAAATTCATGGTTAGTATTCTCTGTTGGTGGAGGAACTATAATGGAAGAGGGACAGAAGAGACAGGGTGGATCAAAGGTATATCCTTTAGGAACAATGACAGAAATTATGTCATGGTGTGAAAAAAATAAAAAAGAATTATGGGAATTCGTTGTTGAAAATGAAGGGGAATCAATCTGGTATTTCTTAGATCAAATAAGAACTGCATTAGAAGAAGCTGTAAAAAGTGGACTTTCTAAAAATGGAGTATTACCAGGAACAATAAGATTACAAAGAAGAGCACAATCATTCTATAGAAAAGCAAGAAATGACAATTCAAGAAATGGTTTTGTTGGAAGAATATTTGCTTATACACTAGCTGTATCAGAAGAGAATGGAGGAGGAGGTAGAGTTGTTACTGCCCCTACTTGTGGAGCTGCAGGAGTTATTCCAGGATTAATGTATGCATTAAAAGAGGAGTACAAATTAACAAATGAAGAGGTTCTAAAAGGATTAGCAATAGCTGGTTTAATTGGAAACTTAATTAAAGAAAATGCAACTATTTCTGGAGCAGAGGGTGGATGTCAAGCGGAAGTTGGATCAGCTTGTGCAATGGCAGCAGCTATGGCTTGTTTCATATTAGGAGGTTCATTAGAGCAAATCGAATATGCGGCAGAGATGGCTTTAGAGCACCACTTAGGATTAACATGTGACCCAGTTGGAGGATATGTTCAAATCCCTTGTATAGAAAGAAATGCGGCAGCAGCAGTAAGAGCTTTAGATTCAGCTCAATATGCTATGTATACTGATGGAAAGCACAGTATTACATTTGACCAAGTTGTAAAAACAATGAAAGAAACAGGAGTAGACTTAAAAGAAGAATATAAAGAGACTTCTTTAGGTGGACTTGCTAAGTACCAATTTGATGGAACTTGCTAATAAATAACTAATAGGAAAGAGAGAATCTTTGATTCTCTCTTTCTTTACGATATAGGAGGAAAAATGAAATTAATAGTAGGATTAGGAAACCCAGGAAGAGAGTATGAAAATACAAGACATAATGTAGGATTTGATATTATAGATATCTTTGCAAAAGAAAATGGATTTAACCCTTTTAAAGAAAAATTTCAGGGATTAATTACAGAAAAAATGATAGATGGAGAAAAAGTAATTCTTTTAAAACCACAAACATACATGAATTTAAGTGGAAATTCATTAATACAAGTAGTTAAGTTTTACAAAATAGATGTAGCAAACGATCTGATTGTTATATATGATGATATGGATCTACCTTTAGGAAAACTTAGAGTTAAGATGAATGGAAGTGCGGGTGGACACAATGGAATAAAATCGATCATCTCTCATATAGGACAAGACTTCATGAGAGCTAAATGTGGGATTGGAAAAGCAAAGAATAAAGATGAAAATATAAACTTTGTACTAGGTAGGTTTACAAAAGAGGAAAGTGAAGTTGTTGAACCTATGTTCGATACAGTCCTTTCTTTATTAAAGGATGTATTAAAAAATACTCAAACAGATAGATTAATGCAGAAATATAACAAAAAGTAATAGTAAAACGCAAAAAAATAAATCAAAAAAGTTGTTAAATACAGATAAATATGTTATCCTAACAATGGAATATAGTTTGTAAACTACAAAGGAGGGAATATTTTTATGAAATTCTTCGGATTCAAAGGTGGAGTGCATCCCCCTGAAAACAAAATCCAAACGGAAAACCAAGCTATCGAGACTTTAAAAGCTCCTAAAATGGTTTATATCTCACTTCTTCAACATATAGGAGTTCCTTTAACTCCATGTGTACAAGTTGGAGATAGGGTTTTAAAAGGCCAAATAATAGCAGATTCAGAAGCTTTTCTTTCTGTACCAGTTCACGCAACAGTTAGTGGAACAGTAAAGAAGATTGAAAACCTGCCGTTTCCATTAATGGGAAATGTTCAAACAATCGTTATTGAAAATGACGATCAAGAAGAGTGGGCATCTTTAAGAAAAGTTGAAAATTGGAAAGAAGCATCTAAGGAAGATTTATTATCAATTATCAGAGAGAAGGGTATTGTAGGACTTGGAGGGGCAGCGTTTCCAACTCATATAAAATTAAATCCACCATCAGATACTAAAATAGATGCATTACTTCTGAATGGAGCAGAGTGTGAGCCTTATCTAAATTCTGATAATAGAGTTATGATAGAGGAACCACAAAAGGTAGTTGAAGGAATAAAAATAATGAAACACATTCTTAAAGTTGAAACTGTTGTTATTGGAATTGAGGATAACAAAAGGGAAGCTATTGAGGTAATGAAAAAAGCTTGTGAGGGAACTGGTATAGAGGTTATGCCTTTAAAAACAATGTATCCTCAGGGTGGAGAGAAATCTCTAATTAAAGCAATTTTAAATAAAGAGGTTCCATCAGGAAAATTACCATCAGCAGTGGGTGTTGTGGTAAATAATACAACGACAGCAGCAGCTATATATGATGCTGTTGTAAATGGATTACCTCTATTAGACAAAGTTGTTACAATCACTGGAAAAGCAATAGCAGAACCAAAAAATTTAAGAGCTATAATAGGAACTCCTATATCGGATCTTTTAGAAAATTGTGGTTATAAAGAGGACGAAGCTGAAAAAATAGTAATGGGTGGACCAATGATGGGAATGGCTCAATTTACTTTAGAGGTTCCAGTTATAAAAGGAACTTCTGGACTGTTGGCACTTACAAAAGAGGAAACAAATTATTGTAAGCCAAAAGCTTGTATAGGATGTGGAAAGTGTGTAGATGCATGTCCAATGTCTCTTGAACCAATAATGTATGCAAGGCTTGCTGCATTCTCTCAATGGGAAGAAATGGCAAATTATCATCTGATGGATTGTATTGAGTGTGGATCTTGTTCATATATTTGTCCTTCAAACAGACCATTAACAGAAGCTATAAAGATTGGAAAAGCAAAACTTAGATCGATGAAAAAGTAGGAGGAAAAAAGTGGCAAAAATTTTAAAGATGGGGCCATCGCCTCATATAAGAACTAAAGAAACTGTTGATGACGTAATGTATGATGTAATACTAGCATTACTACCAGCACTTTTAGCGGGAAGCTATTTTTTTGGAATTAGAGCAATAATTGTGACAGCGGTATCTATTTTATCTTGTATGGCAACAGAGTATATTTGTCAAAGATTAATGAAACAAGACATTCAAATTTTTGATGGAAGTGCTATTTTAACAGGAATTTTATATGCTTTTGTAATACCACCATATATGTCTTTAACGTATGTTGTAGTTGGAGCTGTTGTTTCAATTGCATTAGGAAAAATGGTATTTGGAGGATTGGGTCATAATATCTTCAACCCTGCATTAGTAGGAAGAGCATTTGTACAGGCATCGTGGCCAGTTGCAATAACAACATTTATGTATGATGATATGGGTGGAGCAACAATGTTAGACGTTATGAAAAGAGGTCTTTCAACAGATATGGCACTGATAGAAAAAGGAAATTTATATTTAAATACTTTTATAGGTGGAATGGGAGGATGTTTGGGAGAAACATCAGCACTAGCACTGCTTTTAGGAGGAGCTTATTTAATATATAAAAAGCAAGTTGATTGGAGAGTTCCAGCTATTATTATAGGAACTGTTTTTGCAGCGTCATTAATAGCAGGAGCAGATCCATTTTTACATATTTTCTCGGGTGGACTTTTCTTGGGAGCTTTCTTTATGGCTACAGACATGGTAACATCACCACATACATCTAAAGGGAAAATGATATTCGCTTTTGGAATAGGGGTTTTAGTATCTCTAATTAGATTTAAAGGTGGATATCCTGAAGGAGTAGCTTATTCTATCTTAATAATGAATGGATTTGTACCATTAATAAATAGATACACAAGCCCTAAGAAGTTTGGGGAGGTTAAATAATGGGAAAAAATAGATTTATACACTATGGATTTGTATTGACTTTAATTGCGGCGATATCAGCAGGAATACTTTCTGTTGTAAATGGTGTAACAATGAAAGTTATAAAAGAAAATGAAAGAGCTGCTGTAAATGCGGCAAGAACGAGAGTTTTACCAAAAGCTACATCATTTGATGAGAGCCAAATAGTTTCAATAGATGGGTTAGATTTTATACCAGGAAATGGTTCAAATGGAAAACCTGTAGGATATGTTGTTACAGTATCTCAACCTGGATACGCTGCTAATATTGATTTTGTATTAGGATTTGATAGAAGAGGAAGAGTAACAGGTCTTGATATAATAGGAAGTCAGGAAACTCCAGGATTAGGTTCTAAAATTTTAGATCCTGAATGGCAGAAAAAAGCTATTGGAAAAGATGCAACTTATGAATTTAATAAATCAGCAGATGGTTTTGCAGGTGCAACAATATCTCCAAATGCAGTTTATACAGGGATAAAAAGAGCACTAAATAGCTTTAATAGTGGGGTGAAGAAATAATGGCTAAATCAAATAAAGAGATACTATTAAATGGAATTATAAAAGAGAATCCGGTATTTGTACTACTATTAGGATTATGTCCAACTCTAGGAGTAACTTCATCTTCTATAAATGGTATGGCAATGGGTCTTGCTACAATGTCAGTTATAGTATTTTCAAATATGTTAATATCTATGATTAAGAGTTTTATTCCTGATAAGGTTAGAATTCCTGCTTTCATCATGGTAATAGCCTCATTAGTTACAATTGTAGAGATGGTTATGAAAGCTTATCTGCCAGATCTATACAAAGTTCTTGGATTATTTATACCTCTTATAGTTGTTAACTGTATAGTTCTTGGAAGAGCGGAAAGTTTTGCTTCAAAAAATACAGTTTTTAAATCGGTTTTAGATGGAATAGGATCAGGATTAGGATTTACTTTAGCTCTAACTGTTTTAGGAACTATAAGAGAGATTTTAGGTAATGGTACAGCTTTTGGAATTACTGTTACTCCAACAGCATTCACTCCAGCTTTAATATTCATATTAGCACCAGGAGCGTTTATAACTATTGGATTTATTATAGCTACTCAAAACTATTTTAAAGCTAAAAAGAGTGGGGTGAAGTAAAAAAATGGATTTTGCAAAAATATTTAGTTTAATAATAACAGCAATTTTTATACAGAATATAATCTTTGCTAAATTCCTAGGGATTTGTCCTTTCATGGGAGTTTCAAAGAAAGTAGAAGCATCTATAGGAATGGGTATGGCTGTAACTTTCGTAATGTCTCTTGCTTCAGGAGTAACTTGGACAATATACAACTATCTATTAGTTCCATTACAGTTAGAGTACTTACAAACAATAGCATTTATACTTATAATAGCTTCTTTAGTGCAATTTGTTGAGATGGCTATACAAAAGACATCACCAAATTTATATAAGGCATTGGGAGTATTTCTTCCTTTAATAACTACTAACTGTGCAGTGTTAGGTATTGCTATTTTAAATATCCAACAAGAATATAATTTTATAGAATCTGTTATAAACGGCGCAGCAGTAGCATTAGGATTTACATTAGCACTAGTTTTATTGGCAGGAATTAGAGAAAGAATAGAATACGCAGCTATTCCAGGACCATTTAAAGGAGTTCCTATTGCATTTATATCGGCAGGACTTTTAGCAATGGCATTTATGGGATTCAGCGGAATGCAAATATAGAATGGAGGTAGGTTAATGGAAACAATATTATTTCCTGTTTTATCTTTAGGAGGAACAGGGTTAGCAATGGGACTATTTTTAGCCTATGCTTCTAA
>JAVWUC010000024.1:0-20317 GCA_036667395.1 Cetobacterium sp.
TGTCCTAAGTTTTCAACACCATATCTAGCTTGTTTAAGAGACATTAAAATCATTTTGTGAACGATCATATTAATTCCTTTAGCTTCTGAATCTTCAATTATAGATTGGAATTTCTTTGGATGAATATCTTCAAAAGAATGGATTTTATATCCAAATTTAGCTAAAGTATCGTTTAGAGTTTTAACTCTTTCTGGATCTGGATTTTCATGGACTCTATATACAGATGGAATTTCTAACCAGAAAAGTTTTTCAGCAACGGCTTCGTTAGCCATTATCATGAAATCTTCAATAATTCTTTCTGATTCTCCTCTTTCAATATTTTTAAGGTACTTAACTTTTTTATTTTCATCTAAAACAACTTTAACTTCAGGAAGATCAAAATCAATACTTCCTCTATTATATTTAATAGCTCTAATTATTTTAGAAAGCTCTAACATAGTGAAGATCATATCTACAATATCTTTATACTTTTCAGTTGTTTCTTGATCTTGAGCAATAATTTTATTAACATTGTTATAAGTCATTCTATGAACTGTTTTTATTACTGATTTATAAGTTTGTATATCCATAACTCTTCCATGCTCATCTATAAGAAGCTCAACTGAGAAAGTTAATTTATCTTCATTTGGATTTAATGAACAGATTCCATTAGAAATTTCTTTTGGAAACATAGGTAAAACTCTATCAACCATATAAACAGAGTTTCCTCTTTTTTCAGCTTCTTTGTCAAGAAGAGATCCAGTTGGAATATAATGAGAAACATCAGCAATAGCAACAATAAGTTTATAGAAACCGTTATCTAATTTTTCAACATAAACAGCATCATCAAGGTCTTTAGCGTCGTCTCCATCAATAGTTATAATAGGTAGTGATCTTAAATCTCTTCTTTTTTTAATCTCTTCTGGAGAGATAGTTACAGGAATTCTACGAGCTTCAGCTAAAACCTCATCAGGGAAGTCTTCAGACATACCCTCTCTTAGAATAAGAGCTTTAATCATATTATCTGTATCAAAAGGAGCACCAATACTTTCTTTTATTTTTCCCTCAGGTTTTTTTTCGTCACTTCCCCAAGAGATCATTTCAACAACAACAAGCTCTCCATCTTTTGCTCTATTAAAGAAATTTTTTGGAATATATATATCTCTTCCAAAAGATTGTGTAGGTCTAACAAAACCAAAGTTTTCTTTTTTTTCAAAAACACCAATAACGGTATTTTTTTCTCTAACTAAAACTTTAACAACTTCACCTTCTTTTTTCCCCTTACCTTCAGGATTATCTACAGTTATAAGAACAGTATCACCATCAAGAGCTGTACCAAATTTACTTCTAGGAATAAAATACCCTTCAGTATCAGTATCAACAAAAGCAAATTTTCCTTTTATGTTTGAGAATTTTCCTTTTATAAATCCTAAATTTTCTGGTAAATTGTACTTATTTCTTTTATTTTTCATAAGTTCACCAGTTTCTAGCCATTCTTCAAGAAGAGTTCTGTTCTCTTTTTTAAATTTTGGAGACCAACCCATAGCTTTAGTAATTTCATCAAGTGTAAGGGCTTTACTTCCTTTTAAAATATTTTTTAATTTTTCTAATTGTTTATCAATTTTCATATAACCTCCTATTTGGCTCTAGCCATAAGCAAATGGTTACGCATATCAACGCTATTTAGATGAATAATTGAACCATTTTTAACAAGGTATTCAATTTTTCTATTAGCTTCAAAAAGTATAGCATCATCTAAATTAACCAAAGCTAATTTTCGTATTTCTTCTACATGAGGATAATCTCTTTTAGGTTCAATTGCATCAGAGATATAAACAATCTTTTCTATTAAAGTCATCTCTTTTCTACCAGTAGTATGGTATTTTATAGCATTTAAAATTTCAGAGTCTTCAATTTTAAATTTTTCTTTAGCAAAATAAACTCCAGCAAAACTGTGAAGAATTTCACCAACATTCATATAATCTTTTGTTTCTTCTTTAAAAAATGTATTACAGATATCTCTTATCTCTGTATTATTCATCTCTTTAGCATAATCGTGTAAAATAGCTGCCGTTTGAACTTTTGAAATGTCAGCCCCATAAATAGAAGCTAAGTTTGTAGCAGTTTCTAAAACTCTAATTGAATGTTCATATCGTTTTATAGATAGAACTTTACTTAATTCATTTTTAAGATAGTCAATATCCATGATTAGCCTCCAAAAAATTTTTAAAAAGGAGCTTCTTAAAATAGAAACTCCTTATAAAAATATTATATGTTACTATTTATTTTATAACTTTTGCTAAGATTAATAAAGTTTACTTTTTCAGCAGGAGAACCATTTATTAAAAGAACAACATTATCATTTCCACCAAGACTAAGAAGAGTATTAACAAAAGAATAGATAATCAATAGTTCTTCTTGAGGGTTTTTAGCAGATAATAAAATTTTTGAATCCAAATCTAAATAAAGAGTTCTATTTTTAATATATACCTCATATTTAAATTGTTCTTTTTTTAAAATGTGATTGTCCTCTAGTTTTGTGATTAATTTCGCAGTTATATCTTTTAAAATTTCCTCTTTAGTAGTAAGACCTTTTGAAAGAATAATATCTTCGCTATTTAATTTATTTTGTTTTAAGTTTGGAAAAAATAAAGTGACAGAGTAATCATTTGAGCTGACCTCATTTGATGTAGGTGCACTTATTTGCGTAATTTCTTTACTTAAACGATTAAGCTTATTAGAATACAGACCAGTTATTATAGTTATTAAAATAAGAACAAATAAAAAACCTTTTAATTTTTTTGACATATTTCCTCCTAATAGAAGAAACCTTTAATTTTATTGCCTAACTCTTCAGCCATAATATTTTGGTTTGCTTCTCTAGTCATTTTTTTAATATCGTTTTTATTGCTGATAAAACCAAGTTCAACAAGAATTCCGGGCCCATTAAAACCTCTTAAAACAGCAAAATTAGCTCCATAAATTCCACGATCTTTCATACCTAGACGTTTCGCAAGAGCAGTGTTTAAAGGTTTTGCTATTGTTATTGATTTTTCCATATTTTTATTATATGCAAGTTCTCCCATAATCTGAGCGATACTTGTAGTTTTTTCACCATATTTTTCACCGAAGCTATTTTCATATGCAGCGATTTTTTCTGCATAAGGAGAAGATTTCTTGGAGAAATAAAATATTTCCATTCCTTCTGCAGCTGAGTTTTTAGCTGAGTTTATATGTAAACTAATAAATAAATCGGCTCCGGCTTTATTTGCAATTTTACTTCTGTTGGAAAGAGTTATAAAAGTATCGGTTTCTCTTATCATTATAACATTAAAATCTTTAGAAAGTTTAGATTTTAATTTTTTTGCTACATCAAGAGTGATATCTTTCTCTTTATATTTTTTAAATCCTATGGCACCAGGGTCTTTACCACCATGTCCTGCATCAATAGCTATCGTAAACTCTTTTTTACTAGAACTAGAAGGCTTAAAATCTATAACAACTCTATAAGGGCTATTTAAAGTATAAACTTTATGATTGACATTGGGCTTTAATTTTATAAAAAAACCGATGTTTGAGCCATAATCAATCATATCAAATTTTTCAATATTTTTACCAATAAAGTTTGATCCGTTGAATTTTGTACCCATATCAGTTTTTTCAATCTCTAAAAAAAGTAATCTGTTATATTCATCATAACTGCTACTAAATTTAGGTTTAACTTTGCTGTTAATATCAAAAATAAGCTGGGAAGGATTTTTATTCATCCTAATTTTTTTTATAGTAGAGGTATTATTAGCAAATATTGTCATAGATAGAATAAAAGAAACAAAAAAAAGTAAACATTTTTTCATAGTTTAGTCTCCGTAATCATAATAAATAAAATAGGATGGAAAAGATTATCTATTTCCATCCTTGTAAATATTTTTATTTTAAAACTCTTGAAATAGAATTTTTAAGAACTTGGATATTAACACCTTTATCGATTCTTACAGTTAGAAACTCAGGACCGATTCCAGTTATAGTACCTTTAATACCTCCAGCAGTTATAACTTCTACACCGTCTTTTAATGAGTCTAACATTTCTTGATGTTTCTTTTGCTTCTTTTTGTTTGGTAAAATTAATAGGAAATAGAATACTGCCGCCCAAATTGCGAACGTAAGAACCATTCCACCATATTTAGCAAATAATTCATTCATCTTAATAGCCCCCTTACACATTTTTTCTAAGACAAGTATACCACAAGGTTATTGTCTTTTCAATATTTTTACGAGAAGAAGTTTTTTAATTTATCAAAAAATTTCTTGTTGTCTTTATGGTTTTTATCTTTTAAACTTTCATCAAATTTCATTAGAAGCTCTTGCTGCTCAGTGCTTAAATTAACAGGAACTTCAATTTTTATTCTAACTATTTGGTCTCCTGTATATGGGCTTCTCGGATTTTTTATTCCTTCACCCTTCATTCTAAATAGTTTATCATTTTGTGTTCCAGCAGGAATTTTAATAGTTTTCTTACCGTTTAAAGTTGGAATATCTATTTCTCCACCAAGAGCCGCTTTTGCAAAAGTAACAGGGATTTCACAGATGATATCAACACCATTTCTTTCAAAGAATGGATGTTTTTTAACAGATATATAAACGTATAAATCTCCGTTAGGTCCACCATCTAAACTAGCATTTCCCATACCTGAAAGTCTAAGTTTTTGTCCATCATCAATTCCGGCAGGAATGTTAACAGATTTTTCAACAACTTCTGTATCCACTCCAGTACCATGACATTTTTTACATTTATGCTCTGGAACCTCTCCTTTACCATGACAAGCATCACATTCTTGAGTGGTTTGGAAGTTACCAAAAACAGTCCTTTGAGTTACGTTGATAGTTCCAGTACCATTACATTTAGAACATTTATGCATTTTAGAGTCTTTTTCAGCTCCAGTACCATGACAAGTAGAACATGTTCCAGTTCTTCTATATTTTAAAGTTTTTTCAACACCTTTAGCAGCTTCTTCTAAAGTTAACTCAAGGTTGTATCTCAAATCTTCACCTGGTTCAGGCCCTCTTCTTTGTGATCCGCCAAAACCACCGAATCCTCCGCCTCCGCCGAAGAAAGAACCAAAGATATCACCTAAATCTTCAAATCCTCCGCCTCCGCCGAATCCACCAAATCCGCCAGTTCCTCCGCCACCATTTTCAAAAGCAGCGTGGCCAAATCTATCATACTGAGCTTTTTTATTCTCATCAGAAAGAACTTGATAAGCTTCATTTACTTCTTTAAACTTATCCTCAGCTTCTTTTTTTTCAGTTTCGCTAGCCCCACTGAATTTATCTGGGTGATATTTCATAGCAGCTTTTCTATATGCTTTTTTTATTTCTGTATCAGAAGCACCTTTAGCGATTCCTAAAATTTCATAAAAATCTCTTTTTGCCATTTCCAAAAATCCTCCATTTCTCAAAATAAGGGATAGAGTACTCTCTATCCCTTAAATAAAGTATATATTAATTACAATTATTAGTCAACTATCTCAGCTTCAGCAACATCATCATTTTGAGCTTTTTCTGTGCTAGCTCCACCTTGTTGTTTAGCTTGAGCATCTTTATAGATTTCCTCAGCTAATTTGTGAGCAGCTTGAGATAATTTTTCAATAGCAGCCTCAATAGCGTCTTTGTCGTCTCCATCTTTTACTTTTTTAAGTTCTTCGATAGCATCTTCGATTGCTTTTTTCTCATCTTCAGTTACTTTATCAGCATAATCTTTTACAGATTTTTCAGTTGAAGAGATTAACATATCAGCTTTGTTTCTTGTTTCAACTAATTCTTTGAATTTTTTGTCTTCAGCTTCGTTGGCTTCAGCATCTTTTTTCATTCTTTCAATTTCATCAGATGAAAGGTTAGTTGAACCTGATATAGTAACAGTACTTTCTTTTCCTGTTCCTAAATCTTTAGCAGAAACATGTACGATTCCGTTAGCATCAATATCGAAAGTAACTTCAATTTGAGGAATTCCTCTTGGAGCAGCAGGGATACCTTCTAGGTTGAATTCACCTAATTTATGGTTATCAGCAGCTTTTGCTCTTTCTCCTTGAAGAACATTGATTGTAACAGCTGGTTGATTATCTACAGCAGTTGAGAAAACTTGAGATTTTTTTACTGGGATAGTAGTGTTTCTTTCGATAATTTTAGTGAATACTCCTCCTAAAGTCTCGATTCCTAGTGATAATGGAGTAACATCAAGAAGTAATACATCTTTAACGTCTCCCATTAAAACTCCACCTTGAATTGCAGCTCCTTCAGCAACAACCTCATCTGGGTTAATTCCTCTGTTAGGTTTTTTACCGAAGTAAGATTCAACCCACTCTTGAACTGCAGGTATTCTTGTAGATCCTCCAACTAATAATATCTCATCGATATCAGATGGATTTAATCCAGCAGCTTTTAAAGCATCTTTAGTTGGAACTTGAGTAGCTTCAACAAGATCTCTAGTTAAATCGTTGAATTTAGCTCTAGTTAATTTTAAATCTAAGTGTTTAGGTCCAGTAGCATCCATTGTTATAAATGGTAGAGAGATATGTGCTTCCATTAATGTAGATAACTCTTTTTTAGCTTTTTCAGCAGCATCTTTAAGTCTTTGGTAAGCCATCTTGTCGTTTCCTAAATCTATTCCAGTTTCTTTTTTAAACTCTTCAGTTAAATATTTTATAACAACGTCATCAAAGTTGTCTCCACCAAGGTGATTGTTTCCAGAAGTTGAAATAACCTCTATAACACCATCAGCGATTTCAAGAACAGAAACGTCAAATGTTCCTCCACCAAGGTCAAATACTAGAACTTTCTCTTCTTTACCAACTTTTTCTAAACCATAAGCAAGAGCAGCGGCAGTAGGTTCATTTATAATTCTTTTAACATCTAAACCAGCAATAACACCAGCATCTTTTGTAGCTTGTCTTTGAGCATCAGTAAAGTAAGCAGGAACAGTTATAACAGCCTCAGTTACTTTTTCTCCTAAGTAAGCTTCAGCATCAGCTTTTAATTTTTTTAAAGTCATAGCTGAAATTTCTTGTGGAGTGTACTCTTTTCCATGAATTTTTACTTTATGATCTGTACCCATATAAGTTTTGATTGATAAAACTGTAGAAGTTGGGTTAGTGATAGCTTGTCTTTTAGCTATTTCTCCAACTATAATTTCTCCGTTCTCTTTGATACTTACTACTGAAGGTGTAGTTCTTGAACCTTCAGAGTTAGGGATAACTGTTGTAGATCCCCCTTCCATTATTGCAACACATGAGTTTGTAGTTCCTAAGTCAATTCCTATAATTTTTGCCATTTAAAAAACCTCCTAATATATTCTCAATTTTTTAATTTAATTTTATTTTTTACATACCTTAACCATTGCTGGTCTAATAACTTTACCTTTCATTTTGTAACCTTTTTGAAACTCAGACATGATTTCGTCATTTTCATGTTCAGAAGAATCTTCAACAGCTACTGCCATATGTAAATGAGGATCAAAAGCTGATCTTTCAGTTATTATAGCTTCAACACCTTCACTAGCAACTGTTCCCTTCATTTGAGAAAGAGTAAGTTCAACACCCTTTACTAGAGAGTCAAAATCTTTTGTTTCAGCAGAAGCTGAAATAGCTCTTTCTAAGTTGTCGATTATATCTAAAACTTTTACAATAACTTTTTCGGAAGCAAAAGCTTTTAAATCTTCAAATTCTTTTTCTTTTCTTTTAGTAAAGTTTTGAAACTCTGCTTGCTTTCTAAGGTAAGAGTTTTTCCAATCTTCAACTTCAATTTTTAATTTTCCAATCTCTTCATCACAAGAAAGTTGATCTTTGATCTCTTCCGTAGTTTCTATAGTTTCGTTTGTTTCTTCTATTATTTCATCTTTAATTTCTTTTTCAGTCATCATTATCTCCTTTATTACCAATTTGCTTTATAACTTTATTTACTTCTTGAGTAACATGTTGGATAACTCCCATAGTTTTTGAATAAGACATACGTTTAGGTCCCATAACACCAATAATACCTGGAGAATTATCTAAATTGTAAACAGAGTAAACAAAACTATAATCTTCTAAACCTTTTACTGCGAGTTCTTCACCGAAGATAACATTAACTTCATCCTCTTTAAAAGGCCTTGATTTAATGGCTTCTTCAAAAAGTTCTTTGATTTTTTCTCTTTTAGAAAAAATATCTAAAACCTCTGTAATTTCATTTACATGTTTATTCTTAAAAATTTCAGAGGAGTTTTCTAAAAAGAGCTTTCCTTCTACTTCATTATAAACAAAGTCAATAATATTATCAATTTCATGAGATTCTATAAAGTTATTCTTAATTTCATTATTAATTTTGTTAGATAGTTTAATTAAATCTTGTTCAGTACATTTTTCATCGAAAAATATTTTTTTAGTTCGAACATTTTTATTTTCCATAACAACAACTGCCATAGCCATGTAATCATCGATATGTACAAGCTCCACTTTTTTAATTTTATCTTTTTTGTGGGCCGGTTCAATAACAATACCTACGTAGTTTGTAAGTTTAGATAAAAGTGTAGAAGTTCTTTTTAAAACAGAATCAAGCTCTCTCATCTTACTTTCATAAACTAGGTCAATTCTAGCCTTTTCATCTCTTGAGAGTGTTTCTATTTTCAATAGTTCTTCTAAATAGAATTTATAACCCTTATCAGTAGGAATTCTTCCAGAAGAGGTATGAGTTTTTGATATAAATCCCATATCTTCCAAATCTGACATGACATTTCTGATTGTAGCTGAAGATAAATCGATGTTATATTTTTTAACTAATGCTCTTGAACCGATAGTTTCACCTGATAGCAGATAAAAGTCTATAATTGCACTAAGAACAAGTTTCTCTCTATCGCTAACAACCATAAAATCACCCTTCCAAACTTTTTATTAGCACTCGTTGATGTTGAGTGCTAATCTTGAAATTAATATAATACAAATAAAAAAAAAAGTCAATATTTTTTTTGAAATTTTTTAATTTTTTTCAAATTCTAATAAAATAATAGTTTAAAAAACGCCTGAAATAGGTTATAATTTGCTATAATTAAAGATGGTTTTAAGGGGAGAGGTAAGATGGGCACTATTATTGGTAAAAGTATATTTCCAGGTATAGTTATAGGTCAACCCTATATAGAAAGAAAAAAAAGAATTAATATAGAAAATTATAAAATTTCTTCTGATAGAGTTGAAGAAGAGATTAAAAGATTTCTAGAAGCCTTACAAAAAGCAAAAGCAGATATTAAAAAAATAAAAATGGATCTTCAAGGAAAGATAAATAAAGAGGATTTGCAAATCTTAACAGTTCATATAATGATGCTAGATGATCCTCAGTTTATAACAGATATTAAAAAAGGTATAAAAAAAGATGAAAACAATGCCGAATCAGTAGTAAAAAAAGTTTCAAACAAATATATAGAGATGTTTGAAAAAATAGCAGATCCAATTTATAAGCAAAGAGCTTTAGATATAAAAGATATTAGTGAAAGAATAATTATGAATTTAACTCATGAAGAGAATCTAGATGCCAATTTAAATGAAAAAATACTTGTAATAAGAGAGCTTTTACCCTCAGAACTTTTAAAAATCTATTATAGTGGAATCAGATTAAATGGAATAATAATGGAATATATGGGAGAGACCTCTCATACTGCTATTTTGACAAAAGCATTAGAGATTCCGACTTTGATGGGTGGAAATGATCTATTTTCATTGGATTGGGGAGATCAAATAATTTTAGATACAAGCTCATTAGAGGGAAAGGTTATCAGCAATCCAGATAGAAAAACCTTAAACAGATATGAAGAAGAAAAAAATAGATATAAAAATAAGATAAAAGAGATAGAGGGATCAATATATAAAGAGACAGTTACTCTAGATGGAGAAAAAGTAAGTCTACATCTCAACATAGGCGGACGTTTAGATATAACTGAAGTTAATAAGAAAAATCCTGATGGGATAGGGCTTTTAAGAACAGAGCTTATATATATGGATGCTAAGGAGTTTCCAGATGAAGAGAAACAAAGAAAAATTTATGACAATATAGCTAAAGAGTTTGGAGAGGGGAAACCTATAATAATTAGAACTCTAGATATTGGTGCTGATAAAAAGTTGTCATATTATAAAATGATGGATGAAGAAAATCCATCTTTAGGTTGCAGAGGAATGCGTTTAACATTAACGGATAAAGATTTATTTAAAAATCAAATAAAAGGTATATTAAGAGCAGCAAAAGATCATAACATAAAAATGATGTATCCTATGATTACAAACTTAAGAGAGATTAAAGAAGCGGAGGAGTTTGTAAAAGAGTGTGAAAGAGAATTAATAGAAGAAAATAAAGAGTTTAAACAAAATATTGAAATTGGAATGATGGTAGAAGTGCCATCAAATGTGATGTTAGCAGATGTGTTTATAGATTACGTAGATTTTTTTTCAATAGGAACAAATGATTTAACTCAATATATTTTGGCAACAGACAGATACAGCCCTATAGCTGAAAAACTTTATGACTCTTATGATCCAGCGGTTATAAGAGCTATTGAGACGGTGGCAAAAGCAGCTATCTCAAGAGGGAAAAAAGTTTCTGTGTGTGGAGAGATGGCTGGGGAAGATCAGGCTGTTGTAGCTCTACTAAGTTTTGGAATAAGAGATTTAAGTATGGCTCCGGCTTACATACCAAAAGTTAGAAATTTAATCAGAAAAATAAAAATAGAAGAGTTAAAACAAATAAAAGAAAAGCTTTTATCAGCTATAGATTCAAATGAAATAAAAAAAATATTAAATGATTATTTAGAAGACATTGAGGGGAGAAATAGAGAATGAAAAAAGTGGAAGTGACAATAAAAAACAAAGCGGGATTACACGCAAGACCATCATCATTATTTGTTCAAGTAGCCAGTAAATATGACTCGGATATAAATGTATTATTTGAAGATGAAATTATAAACGGTAAGAGTATAATGGGATTAATGCTTTTAGCAGCTGAACAAGGTAGAGTTTTAACTCTTGAATGTGATGGAGAAGACGAAGATGAAATGATAGCTGAGTTAATTGATCTGATAGAGGTTAAAAAGTTTAACGAGGAGTAATAAAGTATGGAGATAATTAGAGCTGAAAAAATGGGGTTTTGTTTTGGTGTGAAAAAAGCTGTAGAAACCTGTTATGAAGTTGCTAAGACAACCAATGGAAAAAAGTATATATTAGGAATGGTTGTTCATAATAAAGATGTAGTAAAAGAGATGGAAAGCATTGGATTTAAAGTGGTAGAAGAAGATGATATATTAAAAGAAAAGGATAGTCTAGAAAAGGGTGACACAGTAATAATTAGAGCTCATGGGACTACTTATGAAGTTATAAACAAGCTAAGAAATAAAGAGGTAAAACTTTATGATGCTACTTGTGTTTTCGTTGATAGAATTAAAGAGATTTTAATAGAAAGACAAGAGGCAGGGGATGAAATTATTTTTATCGGAGATAAAAATCATCCTGAAGTAAAAGGGATAATATCCTTCGGAAAAAATATAAATGTTTTTAAAAATTTAGAAGAATTAAAAGGAAGTTCTTTAAATACGAGTAAAAATTATTCAGTACTAACACAGACGACTTTAAATAAAGAAAAGTTTTTAGAGATAAAAGAATATTTACAAAAACACTATTCAAATGCCCAGATATTTGATAGGATATGTGGAGCAACTAGTGAAAGGCAAGATGCAACAAAAAAACTTGCAAAGATTACTGATATTGTAATTGTTATTGGAGATTTAAATAGCTCTAATAGTAAAAAATTACTAGAAGTTGCATTAGCTAGTAATCCAAATAGCTATCTGATTCAAAATGAAAATGAATTAGATTTATCTATTTTTCATGAAAATATGAGAGTGGGAATTACAGCTGGAGCATCAACTCCGGAAGAAATAATAAAAAAAATAGAAAATAAAATAAGGGGGAACTTTAATGTCTAACTTTGATCACTACGAAGAATTCGAAGCATTACTAAATGAGTATATGCCTGTAAAAGAGGAAGAAGAAATAAAAACTAAAGTAACTGGAACAATAGCAAGTATGGATAGAAACTTTACATATTTGGAAGTACCAGGACAACCTGCAAGTGTGAGAGTAAGAACAGAAGAGCTAACTGGCTATAATGTTGGAGATGAAGTTGAAGTTTTAATAGTTGCGAAAATGGAAGAAGATGATACTCTAGTTTTAATTGGTTCTAAAAAAAGAGTCGATATGGAAATTGGAGCTGAAAAGTTAACAACTGCTTTAGAAAATAAAGATATTGTTGTAGGAAAAATTTTAAAAAGAGTAAAAGGTGGATATGTTGTGGAAGTTTTCCATCAACAAGGATTCTTACCAAATTCATTGTCAGAAATTCCTTTTGAAAGTGGAGATGAATACGTAGGAAAAGAAACTCAAGTAGTAGTTAAAGAGGTTAAAGAAGATAGAAGAGGGAAGAAAATACTTCTTTCTAGAAAAGAGATAGTTGCAGCAAAAGATCTAGAGTCAATGGAGAAATTAACTTTAGGAGAGGTTGTAAAAGCTAACATAATTGAAGTTTTAGAGTTTGGATTAACAGTTAAAGTTAATGGAATAAGAGGATTTATCCATATATCAGAAATTGATTGGAAGAAAACAACAGACTTAAATAAATTGTATAAAGCTGGAGATACTATAGACGCTAAAATAATTGAGATTGATAAAGAGAAAAGAAATCTTAAATTATCGATAAAAGCATTAACTAAAAACCCTTGGGAGACTTTAGCAGAAAACTATTCTGTAGGAAATGAAGTTTCAGGAAAGGTAACAAGAGTTGTTAATTATGGAGCTTTTGTTGAAATAATACCTGGTGTTGAAGGACTAGTTCATAGTTCAGATTTCTCTTGGATTAATAAGAAAGTTAATGTAAATAACTTTGTAAAAGTTGGAGATGAAGTTAAGGTTGTAATAACTGAATTAAACAAAGCAGAAAGAAAATTAAAATTAGGAATCAAACAATTGAGTTCTAATCCTTGGGCAAAAGCTGCAGAAAAATATTCTGTAGGAACAGTTGTTTCAGGAAAAGTTGTAGAAGTTAAGCCTTTTGGTGTATTTGTACAAATAGAAGAGGGAGTAGATGGATTTATTCATAACTCTGATTTCGCTTGGTCAGGAAATAAAAAGTTTGCTAAAGGTGACTCTGTAGAGTTTAAAATTACAGAATTAAATATAGAAGAGCAAAAAATAAAGGGAAGTATTAAAGATTTAACTAAAAGTCCTTGGAATTTAGCTTTAGAAAACTACTCAATAGGAGATAAAGTTGAAAAAGAGATAAAAAATATTCAAGATTTTGGAATGTTTGTAAAATTAGAAGAGGGAGTAGATGGATTTATTCCAACTCAAATGGCTTCTAAAGATTTTATAAAATCTTTAAAAGATAAATTCAAAGTAGGGCAAACAGTTCTAGCTGAAATTGTAGAAATTGATTCTGAGAAAAAAAGAATTAAGCTTTCTATAAAAAAAGTTGAGTTTGAAAACGCAAAAAATGAAGATAAAGAATTATTAGAAAAGTATGGAGTATCTTCAAGCGAAGAGTAATAAAAAAAAGGCCCTCAATTATTTGAGGGCCCAATAAAATCAATAAAAAATCAGTTGACTTTTTGTAAAATTGTGTTATAATTGATAAAGACAATTAAAAAGATTTGCAAAGAAGAAACTTCCTGTTTCTCACCTTATGGGGCTAGGACCTTCATAATGGTTTTACAATTTTTTTTAGGGCGAGCCTTAATAATTATTTGAGTTAACAGGAAATTTATATCCTGTTTTTTTTATTTGATAGTTAATAGGAGGTGTCTATTATTTCGGACAAAATTAGAATTAATGAAAAAATTAGAGGTAGAGAGTTAAGAATTATCTCTGAAACTGGGGAGCAATTAGGTATCATGTCTTCTGTAGAAGCTTTAGAATTAGCGATGCAAAAGGAATTAGATTTGGTTGAGATTTCTCCAAATGCAGCCCCACCAGTATGTAAAATAATGGACTATGGAAAGTTTAAATATGAGCAAACTAGAAAAGCAAAAGAAGCTAAAAAGAACCAGAAACAAGTAATTGTTAAAGAGGTAAAATTTAGAGCTAGAATAGATCAGCACGATATGGATACAAAAATAGCCCAAGTTCAAAAGTTTTTAGAAAAAGATAACAAAGTTAAAATAACTCTTGTTCAGTACGGAAGAGAAAGAATGTATGCTGATCAAGGAATAGGAATGTTAGATCAGATATCTGAAAGATTCACTGAAATCGCAGATGTTGATAAAAAATATAATGATAAGCAGAAGTATTTAATCTTATCACCAAAAAAATAGTGAAGATTTGAGAGGAGGAACATTACAATGCCAAAAATGAAAACTCATAGAGGTGCTAAAAAAAGAATCAAGGTAACTGGAACAGGAAAGTTCGTTGTTAAGAAGCCAGGAAAGAGCCATATCTTAACAAAAAAGACTAGAAAAAGAAAGAACAGATTAAAGAAGGATACAGTTATCACTTCAACATTAGAGAAACACTTAAAAGGATTATTACCATACGGAGTAGGAAGATAATAATTCTGGATTCAGATTATTGTAAAGAACCAATTTTAGGAGGAGAAGTAAATGAGAGTTAAGACTGGAATAGTTAGAAGAAGAAGACATAAAAAAGTTTTAAAAGCTGCTAAAGGATTTAGAGGTGCATCTGGAGACGCATTTAAGCAAGCTAAACAAGCTGTAATGAGAGCAGAAGCTTTCTCTACAAGAGATAGAAAAGTTAGAAAGAGAAAGATGAGACAATTATGGATCATCAGAATCAACGCTGCAGCTAGAATCAACGGATTAACTTACTCTACTTTAATGAACGGATTAAAGAGAGCTGGAATCGAGTTAGATAGAAAAGTTTTAGCAGATATCGCTTTAAACAATGCAGCTGAATTTGCTAAATTAGCAGAAACTGCAAAAGCAGCATTATAAGATTGAAAAAGAGCTTAGGCTCTTTTTTTTTATTTCAAAAATTCTTAAATAAAAATAAAAAATATGATATAATGCCCTAAAGAGTAGTTTTAAAAAACCTAAGGGGGATTAAAATGCTAAGAAAAAAAATACTAAAAAGAGCAAATATAAACAAAGAGCAGCTATTAGAATTAGAGCAAGAAATAAGATTTACTCTTTTATCAAAACCTAATGATATTGATAATTTAGATAGATTAGGAATGATACTTTTTTATAAAAGGGATTGTCAGGGTTCTTTAGAAATTTATGAAAAATTAAGAGTATTAGGAAAAAAGGATAGTGAAACATTAGGGTTTTTAGGATATCTAAACTATGAGTTAGGAAACTACACTCAGGCAATAACATATTTTAATATGTTTTTAGATAAAAAACCAGGAGATGCATTTGTCTATTTTTTACTTGGGAATGCATATTCAAGAGCAGGAAAGATTATCGAAGCAATAAATAGTTATGATTTTGCGATATTTTTAGATTTGGACATTTATAAAGCACATTTAGATTTTGCTGAAGAATATGAATCTTTGGGTAGAGATAAAAAAGCTTTAGTTGAATATATTGCAGCTTATGAGATCGACCCTAGAAATAAAGATATAGAAGTAAAAATTAATGAATTAAAAAAGAAAATTAAGGATATAGAAAATAGGGGATAGAAAGTCTATTCCCTAATTTTGTATATGTATTGTAAATAAGGAGAAAAAATGATATCAATCACAATATTTTTAACAGCAGCTATATTTTTAATAATAGCTATGTTATTTGGTATGAATAGAGCAATTGCAGCTCTACCAGTACTATTTTTTATTATGTTATTAATTTCATTCTTTGGTTTTATAGTAGTTCAATTTTTTCCAATAATACTTATATTTTTAGTAATTGGATATTTTAGAAATAAAAATAAACCTAAAAAAACGGGAAATTTTTACTATAGAACATATACACAAAAAGATTTTGAAGATATGTTTAGAAATCAAGGTGGACAATCGTATGGTGGAAACTATCAAGGTGGATACCAAAATAACACTTTTGGAAGTTTTGAAGACAAATCAAAGTATTATAAAATTTTAGGAGTTCAAGAGGGAGCAACTCCAGAAGAGCTGAAAAAAGCTTATAGAGATTTAGCAAAAAAGCATCATCCAGATAGATATGCCAATGCTGATGAAGAAGTTAGAGCTATGCATGAAAGAAAATTTAAAGAGATAAATGAAGCATATGAAAAACTTCAATAACATAAGGAAAATTATTTGAAAAAACCTTATACCTTATGGTACAATATAAAGGTTAAATAGATGGAGGGTATAATGAGCTTAAAAACATTAATTTTAGCAGCTGGAAAAGGTACAAGAATGAAATCAAATTTACCTAAAGTTTTACATAAAGTTTGTGGAATTCCGATGGTAAAAAAGATAGCAGATATATGTAGTCAAATAGGATCTGAGGAAAATATTTTGATATTGGGACATAAGAAAGAAGAAGTACTAAAAGTCCTAGGAAATATAGAGTATGTGGAGCAAAAAGAACAGTTAGGAACAGGACATGCTGTAATTCAAGCTAAAGAGAAATTAAGTAATTTTGATGGAACTGTTATGATTTTATGTGGAGATACCCCATTATTAAGAAAAGAAACTTTAGAAAGTTTATATAAATTTCATAAGGAATCTAATGCTACAACAACAATCTTGACATCAATTTATGAGAATCCTTTTGGATATGGAAGAATTGTAAAGCAAGATGATAAAGTAGTAGGGATTGTAGAAGAAAAAGAAGCAACAGAAGAGATAAAAGCGATAAAAGAAGTAAATGCAGGTGTTTATTGTTTTGAAGCCAAAAGTCTTTTGGAAGCTTTAGATAAAATAAATAATAACAATGAAAAAGGAGAGTACTATTTAACTGATGTAATAGCAATAAATGTTTCAGAAGATAAAGTAGTAAGAACTTTTTTATTAGAAGATAACGATGAAATATTAGGAATAAATTCTAAGATTGAGTTGGAAAAAGCTAACTGTATAATGAGAGATAGAATAAATTCTCAACATATGGAAAATGGTGTAATATTAATAGATAAAAATAATACTTATATAGAGGAAAGTGTAAAAATAGGTCAAGATACATTGATTTATCCAGGAGCTTTACTTCAAGGGGAAACTTCAATTGGAGAAAACTGTGAGATACTAGGGAATACAAGAATTATTGATTGTCAAATTGGAAATGATGTAAGAATTGAAAGTTCGGTACTAGAAGAAAGTATAATAGAATCAAAAGTAACAATAGGTCCGTTTGCTCACTTGAGACCAAAATCTCATTTAAAAGAAGAGGTTCACATAGGGAACTTTGTGGAAGTAAAAAAATCAACACTAGAAAAAGGGGTTAAAGCAGGACATTTAACTTACTTAGGAGATGCGACAGTAGGAGAAAAAACTAATATAGGAGCAGGAACAATAACTTGCAATTATGATGGTAAAAATAAATTTAAAACATCTATCGGGAAAAATGCTTTTATCGGAAGCGATACAATGTTGGTTGCCCCTGTAAATATTGGGGATAATTCGTTAATAGGAGCTGGATCAGTAATAACTAAAGACGTGCCAGAAAACGCTTTAGCTGTATCTAGAAGTAAACAAGTTACAAAATTTGATTGGAGGAAATAGAAAAAATGGAAAGACCTGGGGTTAAAATTTTTGCTGGAACATCAAACCTGGAGTTAGCTAAAAAAATAGCTGAGAAATACGGAACTTCTTTAGGAGATGTAGAGATTGTTAGATTTAAGGATGGAGAGGTTTATGTTTGTATTGATGAGACAGTAAGAGGAAGAGATGTATTTGTGGTTCAGTCTACATCTGAGCCAGTAAATGAAAACATAATGGAACTTCTTATATTCATAGATGCCTTAAAAAGAGCATCAGCTAAATCAATAAACGTAATTATTCCTTACTACGGTTATGCTAGACAAGATAGAAAATCAAGACCAAGAGAGCCGATTACATCGAAACTTGTAGCTAATTTATTAACAACAGCAGGAGCAACAAGAATTGTTACTATGGATTTACATGCTGATCAAATCCAAGGATTCTTTGATATTCCAATGGATCATATGCAAGCATTACCTTTACTTGCGAGATCATTTATGGCTAAAGGATTACATGGAGAAAAAGTTGTAGTAGTATCACCTGATATCGGTGGAGTAAAAAGAGCTAGAAAATTAGCGGAGTGGTTAGATTGTAAAATCGCTATAATTGACAAAAGAAGACCAAAACCTAATATGTCTGAAGTTATGAACTTAATTGGAGAGGTTGAAGGAAAAGTTGCTATATTTATCGATGATATGATAGATACAGCAGGAACAATAACAAATGGAGCGGATGCAATAATGGCAAGAGGAGCTATAGAAGCTTATGCATGTTGTACTCATGCTGTTTTCTCAGGACCAGCAATTGAGAGATTAGAAGCATCTTCATTAAAAGAGATTTTAGTTACAGATTCAATAGCTTTACCAGAAGAAAAAAGAATAGATAAAGTTAAGGTAGTTTCTGTAGATGGAATTTTAGCAGAGGCAGTTAGAAGAATCGTTAATAACGAATCAGTTTCTGAATTATTTGAAAAATAAAAGCATACAGAAAAGCTAGTATTGTACTAGCTTTTTTTTTTTTAATATGTTAAAATTATTTTATAATAAATAAAGATTAAGAAAAGGGTTAGATATGAAAAGAATTGTATTTAAAAAAGACAATATAGACTTTCAAATTATAGAAAATTCTTTAAAATTGGGAAAGATAATAATATATCCAACAGATACAGTCTATGGAGTAGGAGCGAGTATAGATTCTATAGAGGGAATAAACAAAATTTATACAGCTAAAGAAAGAAACTTTAAATCACCATTAATAGCTCTTTTAAGTAAACATGAAAACATAGAAAAAATAGCAATTATAGAGGATAATAAAAAGGATATTGTAGAAAAATTAGCCAATGAATATTGGCCAGGAGCTCTGACAATAATATTGAAGAAAAAAGAGTGCGTTCCTTCTATAATGGTTTCAAATGGGGATACAGTAGGGGTTAGAATCCCTAATTTAAAGCTTGCTCGCGAGATAATAGAGTCAGTTGGAGGGATATTGCCTACAACAAGTGCAAATATTTCAGGAGAAAAAACACCTAGAAGTTTTGAGGAGTTAAGTGAAAAGTTCAAAGAAAGAGCAGATATTCTGATAGATGCAGGACAATCTCCCTTAGGAGTTGAATCAACAATAATAGATTTAACAAAAGATGTACCAGTTATATTAAGAGAAGGTGCAATTAAAAAAGAAGCAATAGAGAAACTTATTGGAAAAATATAAAATTGGAGGAAAATAATGAAGGCACAGAAGGTAAACCCAAATAACATGAACCCTATGCAAATGAATGCAATGTCATCTATGATGGGAATGATGAACTCAATTCAAAAGATTGGAAAAGGAAAAAGAAAATATTCAGTAACTTTAGATAAAGGAACTAAAAAATTCTTATCAAAATTTATAGAAGAGATAAAAAAGCAGTTTGCTGTAAACAATGGAATGCAAAATGTAAATCAATTCTTAGATTATGTTAAAAGTATTGCAGATGCAAAAGATAGAATGGAATTAAAACTATCTTATGAAGAGCAGGAGTTTTTAACTAGAATGGTTACAGATGCAGTAAAAGGAATGGAAGCAGTTAAATTTAAATGGTATCAGTTAATAAAAAAATCGATGACGAAATTAATGATCAAACAATATAGAGAATTATTAATACAGCTAAAAAAATAATATGATAAAGATTGAAGTAGAGAAATAATCTACTTCCTTTTTTTTAAAAAAAAGTTTGACTTTTTTCAAATGATGGGGTATAATTATAAATGTCTGAAGGGATGCCGCTTTAGCTCATCTGGTAGAGCAACTGACTTGTAATCAGTAGGTGATTGGTTCGATTCCGATAAGCGGCACCATGAACGCCCCGTTCGTTCAGTGGTTAGGACAATAGATTTTCACTCTATAAACAGGGGTTCAATTCCCCTACGGGGTACCATACAACTTAATAAAATTTGGTGAGGTTCCCGAGCGGCCAAAGGGATCAGACTGTAAATCTGACGGCTCTGCCTTCGAAGGTTCGAATCCTTCTCTCACCACCAATTTTACTACACTAACCTGAAACAGTTTGAAGGATATGTGTGGATTTTTTTTTAAACGGATTTTTTTTGTAAGATAAAAAAAGATAATATAATATAAAACAGGAGGAAATTTCAAATGGCTAAAGAAAAATTTGAAAGAAGCAAACCGCACGTTA
>JAVWUC010000025.1:0-13612 GCA_036667395.1 Cetobacterium sp.
AAGTACTTGGGGGGCAGCCCTCTGGGAGGATAGGAAGTTGCCAATCTTTTTTTATTTAGAATAATAAAAACTGTTGACAAAAACAGAAAAAAGTGGTATTATCATCTATGTCTTAAAAGAAAGCAATAAGGAAACTCTTGTTACCATACAATAAAGAAAAAGGTATGGGAGGATTTGTGATATCCGTTAGATGAGTGGAGGTGTAAAGAGTGAGAGTAAATATTCAATTAGAGTGTACAGAGTGTAAAAGAAGAAACTACAGTACTTCAAAGAATAAAAAGAACACTACTGAAAGATTAGAATTAAATAAATACTGTAAATGGGACAAAAAAGTAACATTACATAAAGAAACTAAGAAGTAATTCTTGATCTAAGAAGCTATAGCTTCTTAGTTATTGTTACAGAAACAATTCAGTTTGCAACAACATGCAGGTCAATGGCTCAATTGGCAGAGCATCGGTCTCCAAAACCGAGGGTTGGGGGTTCGATTCCCTCTTGACCTGCCATTTTTTTATAAAAAAATAAAATTACTGGTGGTGCAAAATGGGACTAATAAATGATGTAAGAAAAGAGTATTCAAAGGTCCAATGGCCTAGAAGAAAAGAAATAATTTCGGCAACTAGTTGGGTTGTTGCCATGAGTATATTTTTAGGAATATACTTGGGAGTTTTCGATATAATTGCTTCAAGACTTTTAAAGATGCTTGTATCTCTCTTTGGAGGATAAAATGGAAAAAAGCTTAGTAAAAAAATGGTTTATGATTCATACTTATTCGGGGTATGAAAAAAAAGTAAAAACAGATTTAGAACAGAAGATAGAAACTTTAGGTTTAACTGATATCGTAACTAAAGTATTAGTTCCTGAAGAAGAAACTATCGAAGAGAGAAGAGGAAAGAAAAAAGTTATTTCAAGAAAACTTTTCCCTGGGTATGTTATGCTAGAAATGGAAGCTACTAGAGAGGAAAGTGGAGATGGAATAAACTTCAGAGTTGACTCAGATGCTTGGTACGTTGTTAGAAATACTAACGGTGTAACAGGGTTTGTTGGAGTAGGATCAGATCCAATTCCAATGGAAGATGAGGAAGTTGAAAATATCTTCTCTGTTATAGGATACAGAATGAATGATGAGGATAAGGCAATCAAAGAAGTTATAAAAGTTGACTACGAAGTGGGAGACTATGTAAGACTACTTGCTGAAGGATTTGAAAATCAAGAAGGTAAGGTTGCTGAAATCGATATGGAACATAGAAAAGTTAAGGTTATGATGGAAATGTTTGGAAGAATGACTCCAATTGAAGTAGACCTTAACAATGTAGAGAAGGCTTAATTATTTAAGCCAGTGGGAGATTGAAAGATCAATACCACAATTTTATGGAGGTGTAATTTAACAATGGCAAAAGAAGTAATCGGATTAATAAAACTACAATTACCAGCTGGAAAAGCAAACCCTGCTCCACCAGTAGGACCAGCATTAGGACAACACGGAGTTAACATAATGGAATTCTGTAAATCGTTCAATGCAAAAACTCAAGAGAAAGCAGGATGGATCATTCCAGTAGAAATTTCTGTATATAACGACAGATCTTTCACATTCATCTTAAAAACTCCACCAGCATCTGACTTATTAAAGAAAGCAGCTGGAGTAAAATCAGGAGCACAAAACTCTAAAAAAGAGGTTGCAGGAACAATCACTACAACTAAATTAAGAGAAATCGCTGAAACTAAGATGCCAGATTTAAACGCTGGATCAATCGAAGCTGCTATGAACATCATAGCTGGATCAGCTAGATCAATGGGAATCAAAATAGAAGACTAATTAGAAGTCAATTCTTATTTATGTGATATTAAGTGGTAGGATGCAAACATCCGTTTAACCACAGGAGGAGGAAATTTTCAATGGCAAACAAAAGAGGTAAAAAATACCTAGAAATAGCTAAATTAGTTGAGCAAGGAAGATTATACGAGGTTAAAGAAGCTTTAGAACTTGTTAAAAAGACAAGAACTGCTAACTTCGTAGAAACAGTTGAAATAGCTCTAAGATTAGGAGTAGATCCAAGACATGCGGATCAACAAGTTAGAGGTACAGTAGTACTTCCAAACGGAACAGGAAAAACAGTTAAGGTTTTAGCAATCACTTCAGGAGCTAACGTAGAGAAAGCTTTAGCAGCTGGTGCTGATTATGCTGGTGCTGAAGAGTACATCGAAAAAATTCAACAAGGATGGTTCGATTTCGATATCGTTATCGCTACACCTGACATGATGCCTAAATTAGGAAGACTGGGAAGAATATTAGGAACTAAAGGTTTAATGCCTAACCCTAAATCAGGAACAGTTACACCAGATATCGCAACGGCAGTATCTGAGTTCAAGAAAGGAAAGCTTGCATTTAGAGTAGACAAGCTAGGATCAATCCACGCACCAATCGGTAAAGCGGATTTCTCTGAAGAAGCTCTATTAGAGAACTTCACAGCATTCATTAACGAAATCGTTAGAATAAAACCATCTGCATCTAAAGGTCAATACTTAAGAACTGTTGCAGTTTCATTAACAATGGGACCAGGAGTTAAAATGGATCCAGTATTAGTTGCAAAAAACGCATAATAGTATTTGCAAAAAACTAATAAGTATGTTATAATTATAAAGCTGTAAAATACAGTGATTAAAAAGTTGGATAAATAATTTAATATAGATCCAAACCAAAGACCGTAGGTGGCGTAAGCCTTAAATATCCTGCCGAGGTTGGAAGAAGGTATTCACTAACCTCATAGTTAGAGCAATGAACCTCCGTTCCTACCTTGGAGCGGAGGTAATTTTAGAGTAAAAGAGGAGGTGAATCAATAATGGCAACTCAATTAAAAAAGGAACTTGTAGCTGAATTAGTTGAAAAAATATCTAGAGCTCAATCAATCGTTTTAGTTGATTATCAAGGTCTAAGAGTAAATCAAGAGACTGAGTTAAGAAAACAAATGAGAGAAAACGGAGCTGAGTACTTAGTTGCTAAGAACAGACTGTTCAAGATAGCGCTAGCTGAAGCTGGTATCGCTGATAAATTCGATGATTTACTAGAGGGGACTACTGCATTTGCATTCGGATATGCTGATCCAGTAACTCCAGCGAAGGTAGTTTACGAGGTTGAAGCAGCACAAGCAAAAGCAAACGCAAAAGCTAAGAAAACTGTTTTCACAATAAAAGGTGGACTTTTAACTGGTAAGAGAGTAGAAACTGCTGAAGTAGTATCGCTTGCTAAGTTACCATCAAGAGAGCAACTTCTTTCTATGGTACTGAACGGAATGCTTGGGCCAGTTAGAAAACTTGCTTACGCAACTGTTGCAATCGCAGACCAAAAAGAAACAGCTGCAGAGTAATTATCTGTTGATTTAGAGAATTATTGATTTAATAAAAAAACATATTTAAAAAAGAGAATTTAAGGAGGAAATAAAATGGCATTCAATAGAGAGCAATTCATAGCTGATTTAGAAGCTATGTCAGTATTAGAGTTAAGAGAATTAGTAACAGCTTTAGAGGAGCACTTCGGTGTTACTGCTGCTGCACCAGTAGCTGTAGCTGCAGAGGCGGGACCAGCTGCAGAAGAGAAGACAGAGTTCGACGTAGTATTAACTGCTGCAGGAGCTAACAAAATAGCTGTAATCAAAGAGGTTAGAGCAATCACTGGTTTAGGATTAAAAGAAGCTAAAGAATTAGTAGATAACGGTGGAGTAATTAAAGAAGCTGCTGCTAAAGAAGAAGCAGAAGCTATAAAAGCTAAATTAACTGAGGCTGGAGCTACAATCGAGGTTAAGTAATAGCCAAATATGGTTGTTTTACAACTTGTTATACTAAAATGAAAAAAATAGGCACTCTAAATGGGGTGCCTTTTTACTCATTATAATGAAAATTATTAAGAATCTATAATCAAGGAAGTTAATACTTAATCTTTTGAAAATAAAAACTGCTTTTATTTTCCAAAGATTAGGTATTGATCACTATATGAAATAGTAAGGAGTGTGAATTGATGGGGAAACTCGTTGAAAGATTGAATTTTGGAAGAATCGAAGAGAGAGGTACAATGCCTCATTTCTTAGAGTTCCAACTGGATTCCTATGAAGATTTTCTACAAGCTAAGGAGGCTCCACTTAACAGAAAAGATAAGGGGTTAGAGTCGGCTTTTAGAGAAATATTCCCTGTTGAATCTTCAAATGGAGATATAAAATTAGAATATGTTTCTTATGAGCTACATGAAGCAGAAGCTCCATTGAATGATGAGCTAGAGTGTAAAAAAAGAGGGAAAACTTATTCAGCTTCTTTAAAAGTAAGACTAAGACTTACTAATAAGAAGAGTGGAAATGAAATCCAAGAAACACTTGTTTATTTTGGAGAAGTTCCTTTAATGACAGAAAGAGGAACATTTATAATTAATGGTGCAGAAAGAGTAGTAGTATCACAGCTACATAGATCTCCTGGAGTATCATTTAATAAAGAAGTTAACATTCAAACAGGAAAAGATCTGTTCTCAGGAAAAATTATTCCGTATAAAGGAACATGGTTAGAGTTTGAAACTGATAAAAATGATTTCTTAAGTGTTAAAATCGACAGAAAGAAAAAAGTTTTAGCAACTGTTTTCTTAAAAGCAGTAGATTTCTTTGACACTAATGAAGAAATAATGGATGAGTTTTTAGCTGAAAAAGAAGTTAACTTAACTGACTACTATACTAGATATACTAATAAAGAAGAGTTAGTAAGTGTTCTAAAAACAAAAATTGAAGGAAGTTTCATTAAAGAAGATATTTATGATGAGGAAACTGGTGAAGTTTTATTCGAAACAAGACAAGCTATAACTGAAGCTGTAATATTTGATTTAATTGATTCTAAAATTGAAAATATCTTAATTTGGGAAGTAAAACCAGAAGATAAGGTATTTGCAAATACTATAACAAACGACACTGGAGATACAAAAGAGGAAGCGGTAACAGAGGTATTTAAGAAATTAAGACCTGGAGATTTAGTGACAATAGATTCAGCTAGATCTTTAATTAAGCAGATGTTCTTTAATCCTCAAAGATATGATTTAGAGCCTGTTGGTAGATATAAGATGAACAAGAGATTAAAGCTTAATTTACCTGAGGATGAGATACTATTAACAAAAGAGGACGTAATTGCAACAATCAAATATGTAATCTCTTTAAATAATGGTAAGGGTCATACAGATGATATAGATAACCTATCTAACAGAAGAGTTAGAGGAGTTGGAGAGCTGTTATTAATGCAAATTAAAGCAGGACTTTCTAAGATGGGTAAAATGGTAAAAGAGAAAATGACAATACAAGATATTGAAACATTAACTCCGCAATCATTATTAAACACTAGACCTCTAAACGCACTAGTATTAGACTTCTTTGGATCAGGACAACTATCACAATTCATGGACCAATCTAACCCTCTTGCTGAGTTAACTCATAAGAGAAGAATATCAGCATTAGGACCTGGAGGACTTTCAAGAGAAAGAGCAGGATTCGAAGTTAGAGACGTACATGATTCTCACTACGGAAGAATTTGTCCAATCGAGACTCCAGAAGGACCAAACATCGGTCTTATTGGATCTCTTGCAATATATGCAAAAGTTAATTCATATGGATTCATAGAAACACCATATGTAAGAGTAGAAAATGGAGTTGCTAAGTTTGATGAGATACACTATTTAGCAGCAGATGAAGAGGAAGGTTTATTCATCGCCCAAGCCGATACAAAGATTGGGGAAAATGGAGAACTTTTAGGAGATGTTGTTTGTAGATACGGACATGAAATTGTAAACATTTCTGGAGAAAAGGTACATTATTTAGATGTATCACCAAAACAGGTTGTATCAGTTTCAGCAGGATTAATTCCTTTCTTAGAGCACGATGACGCCAACAGAGCACTGATGGGATCAAACATGCAAAGACAGGCTGTACCATTACTTAGAACAGAAGCACCTTTCATCGGAACAGGATTAGAAAGAAAAGTAGCTGTAGATTCAGGAGCTGTTATATCAGCTAAAGCAAAAGGAAGAGTAATATACGTAGATGCTAAAGAGATTATTGTAGAAGATGCAGAAGGAAAGTCATACAAGCACAGACTTCTAAACTTCGAGAGATCTAACCAAGCGATGTGTTTACACCAAACTCCATTAGTTGACTTAGGTCAAGAAGTAGAGTTAGGACAAGTAATAGCAGATGGACCAGCAACAAAAGGTGGAGATTTAGCATTAGGTAGAAACATTCTTATGGCATTCATGCCTTGGGAAGGGTATAACTATGAGGATGCGATCCTAATATCTGACAGATTAAGAAAAGATGACGTATTTACATCTATACATATAGAAGAATACGAAATTGAAGCTAGAAACACTAAATTAGGTGATGAAGAGATAACAAGAGAGATTCCAAACGTATCTGAGGAAGCATTAAAGAACTTAGATTCTAGAGGTATCATCGTAGTTGGATCAGAAGTTGGACCAGGGGATATCCTTGTTGGAAAAACTGCACCTAAAGGAGAATCTGAACCACCTGCAGAGGAAAAACTACTTAGAGCAATCTTTGGAGAAAAAGCTAGAGATGTTAGAGATACTTCATTAAAAATGCCACATGGTTCAAAAGGAACTGTAGTTGAAGTTCTTGAGTTATCAAGAGAAAACGGAGACGAATTAAAGGCAGGAGTAAATAGATCAATAAGAGTATTTATCGCAGAGAAAAGAAAGATCACTGTTGGAGATAAAATGTCAGGAAGACACGGAAACAAAGGTGTTGTTTCGAGAGTATTACCAGCAGAAGATATGCCATTCTTAGCAGATGGTACACACTTAGACGTTGTAATTAACCCACTTGGAGTTCCTTCACGTATGAACATCGGACAGGTACTTGAGGTTCACTTAGGAATGGCTATGGGTAAATTAGACGGTGGAACTTACTTATCAACTCCAGTATTTGATGGAGCTACTGAAGAGCAAGTTAAAGATTATTTAGAGAAAGCTGGATACCCAAGAAAAGGTAAAGTTACACTATTCGACGGTAGAACTGGAGACAAGTTCGACAACCCAGTAACAGTTGGTAGAATGTATATGTTAAAACTTCACCACCTTGTTGAGGATAAGATGCACGCAAGAGCAATCGGACCTTATTCACTAGTAACACAGCAACCACTGGGAGGAAAAGCTCAGTTTGGAGGACAAAGACTTGGAGAGATGGAAGTTTGGGCACTAGAGGCTTATGGAGCTTCAAATATCCTTCAAGAGATGTTAACTGTTAAGTCAGATGACGTTACAGGAAGAACTAAAACTTACGAGGCAATCGTAAAAGGTGAGGAAATGCCAGAAGCAGACTTACCAGAATCATTTAAAGTTCTATTAAAAGAGTTCCAAGCTCTTGCACTAGATGTAGAATTATTTGATTTAAACAATGATTTAATCAACGTTAACGAAGAGTTAGGAAAAGACGAAACAATAGTTGAGTTTTCTTTATCTGACCAAATAAACTAATTTAAGTAAAATTGAATATGATGATAGATGAAAGCTTTATCTCATTTAAGGAGGCTTTGTATTTAATATGGGAATTAAAAGTTTTGAGAAGATTAGAATTAAACTAGCTTCTCCAGAGAAGATAGAAGAGTGGTCGTACGGAGAAGTTACGAAACCAGAAACTATAAACTACAGAACATTAAATCCAGAGATGGATGGACTGTTTTGTGAGAGAATATTTGGACCATCGAAAGATTGGGAATGTTCTTGTGGAAAATATAAGAGAATGAGATATAAAGGACTAGTTTGTGAGAAATGTGGAGTTGAAGTAACTAAGTCTAAAGTAAGAAGAGAGAGAATGGGGCACATCGATTTAGCTGCCCCAGTAGCTCACATCTGGTACTCAAAAGGTACTCCAAATAAGATGTCACTTATTTTAGGAATTTCTCCTAAAGAGCTAGAATCAGTATTATATTTCGCTAGATATATAATAACTGGAAGTGAAGAGCCAACTTTAAAAATTGGTAAAATCATTACAGAAAAAGAGTACAAGCTTTATAAGCAAATGTACGGAAGACAATTCGAAGCTAAGATGGGAGCGGAAGCTATTCTTAAACTATTAGAAATGATAGATTTAGAAACTCTTAGAGTAGAATTAGAAAAAGAGTTAGAGGATGTAAACTCAGCTCAAAAAAGAAAAAAATTAGTAAAAAGATTAAAGATAACTAGAGATTTCATCGCATCAGGAAATTTACCTCAATGGATGATTTTAAAGAATGTTCCAGTTATACCAGCTGATTTAAGACCAATGGTTCAATTAGATGGAGGAAGATTTGCTACTTCTGACTTAAACGATCTATACAGAAGAGTTATCAATAGAAACAACAGATTAAAGAGACTTTTAGAAATAAAAGCTCCAGAAATAGTTGTTAAAAACGAGAAGAGAATGCTTCAAGAAGCAGTAGATGCTCTAATCGATAACGGAAGAAGAGGAAAGCCAGTTGTTGCTCAAAACAACAGAGAGCTTAAATCTCTATCTGATATGTTAAAAGGAAAGCAAGGAAGATTCAGACAAAACCTACTTGGAAAAAGGGTAGACTACTCTGCAAGATCGGTAATTGTTGTTGGACCATCTCTAAAGATGCACCAATGTGGAATTCCTAAAAAAATGGCTCTTGAGCTTTACAAACCTTTCATAATGAGAGAATTAGTAAAGAGAGAGTTAGCTACAAACATCAAAACAGCTAAGAAATTAGTTGAAGATGCAGATGATAAAGTATGGGATGTAATCGAGGATGTAATTCAAGATCACCCAGTACTATTAAATAGAGCTCCGACTCTACATAGACTGTCAATTCAAGCTTTTGAGCCTGTTCTAATTGAAGGAAAGGCAATAAGACTTCACCCATTAGTATGTTCTGCATTCAACGCGGACTTCGATGGAGACCAAATGGCAGTTCACTTAATGTTATCACCAGAAGCTATAATGGAAGCTAAACTATTAATGTTAGCTCCAAACAACATCATTTCTCCATCAAACGGAGAGCCTATAGCAGTACCTTCTCAGGATATGGTTATGGGATGTTTCTATATGACAAAAGATAGACCTGGTGCTAGAGGAGAAGGAAAATCATTCTCTAATAAAGAGCAAGTAATAACAGCTTATGACAATGGAATCATTGACACACATGCGGTTGTAAATGCTAGAATAAACGGAGAAATGGTAAAAACTACTGCTGGAAGAATAATGTTTAACGACATTTTACCAGAAGAAAACAAGCAGTATGATGTAACTTTCGGTAAGTCTCAACTTAAGAAACTTATAGGAAAATTATATGAGATGCATGGATTCACTAAAACAGCAGAACTTATAAATGAAATCAAAAACTTCGGATATCACTATGCGACATTCGCTGGAGTATCTGTAGGTATTGAAGACTTAGAGATTCCTGAATCTAAAAAGTCTATATTAGAAGAAGCTGATAGAAAAGTTTCTGAAATCGAAGCTGATTATAAATCAGGAAAGATTATAAACGAAGAGAGATACAGAAAAACTGTTGCTCTTTGGTCAGAAACAACAGCACAAGTAACAGATGCAATGATGAACGGACTAGATCAGTTCAACCCAGTTTATATGATGGCGAACTCTGGAGCCAGAGGATCGATTGCACAGATGAGACAACTTGCGGCAATGAGAGGAAACATGGCCGATACACAAGGTAGAATCATCGAGGTACCTATTAAAGCGAACTTTAGAGAGGGACTAACAGTTCTTGAGTTCTTCATGTCTTCACATGGAGCAAGAAAAGGACTAGCGGATACAGCTCTAAGAACTGCCGATTCAGGATACCTAACAAGAAGACTAGTTGATATCTCTCACGAAGTTATCGTTAACTCAGAGGACTGTGGAACTCATGAAGGAATCGAAGTAGCGGAACTAGTGTCAGATGGACAAGTTATTGAAAAATTATCAGAGAGATTAGTAGGAAGAGTTCCTGCTGAAGATGTTGTTTTCGAAGGTGAAGTTATCGCTAAGAGAAATGAGATGTTCACAAAAGCTCAGATTGCTAGAATCACTGAATTAGAGATAAAGAAAATAAAAATTAGATCTCCATTAACATGTGACCTTGAAAAAGGAGTTTGTCAAAAGTGTTACGGAATGGACCTTGCAAACCACAAAGAGATCTTACTTGGAGAAGCGGTTGGAGTTATAGCAGCTCAATCAATCGGAGAACCAGGAACTCAGCTTACAATGAGAACTTTCCATACGGGAGGAGTTGCGACAGCGATAGCTTCAGCAACAAGTAATAAAGCTGAAAATAATGGTAAAGTAGTATTTAAAGATATAAAAATTCTTGAAAACCAAGAAACTCAAGAGAAAATAGTTGTTTCTCAGTCAGCTAAAATCCTTATTGGAAATTATGACTATGAGATTTCATCTGGATCTATTTTAAAAGTAGAAGAGGGACAAGAAGTAAGAGTTGGAGATATTTTAGCAACATTTGATCCATACCATATACCAATTATCGCTAACCAAGATGGAAGAATTGAGTACAGAGAATTATATGTTAAAGAAAACTATGATGAAAAGTACAACGTTACTGAGTACATGGCAATAAAAACTGTAGAGTCTGGAGATTCAAACCCAAGAGTAGTTATATTCGATGAAGAAGGAAATGCAATAGAAAGTTATTCAATTCCATTCGGAGCTTACTTAATGGTAAGAGAGGGAGAATCTGTAAAAACTGGACAAATCATCGCTAAGATGATCAAAGAGGGAGAAGGAACAAAAGATATCACTGGAGGTCTTCCAAGAATCCAGGAGCTATTTGAAGCTAGAAACCCTAAAGGAAAAGCAATCTTATCTGAGATAGATGGTAAAGTTGAAGTAACTGGAAGAAAGAAAAAAGGTATGAGAGTAATAATCATAAGATCTATTTCTGATTCTGAGAACTTCAGAGAGTATCTAGCTCCAGTAGGAGAGCACTTAGTTGTTACTGATGGAATGCTTATAAAAGCAGGAGATAAGATAACAGATGGAGCTATATCACCATTTGACGTTCTAAACATCAAAGGATTAGTTGCAGCAGAGCAGTTTATACTAGAGTCTGTTCAACAAGTATATAGAGACCAAGGAGTTACTGTAAACGACAAACATATTGAGATTATCGTTAAGCAGATGTTTAAGAAAGTAAGAATAGTTGATTCTGGAGCATCATTATTCCTAGAGGATGAGGTTGTAGAGAAGAGAGTTGTTGAAATAGAAAATGCTAAGTTAAGATCTGAAGGAAAAACTGAGATCAAATATGAGCCAGTTATCCAAGGTATAACTAAAGCCGCTGTTAACACAGGAAGTTTCATATCAGCAGCATCGTTCCAAGAAACTACAAAAGTACTTTCAAATGCAGCAATAGAAGGTAAAGAAGACTACTTAGAGGGACTTAAAGAAAACGTAATTATAGGTAAGAAAATTCCAGCAGGTACTGGATATAAAGCTTATAAGAACATAGTTCCAGTTGAGATAGAGGACTAATAAAATAGGCGACTTTGTCGCCTATTTTAGCATTTTATTTATGAGAGGTTGATATTATGAGAAGTATGACAGGATATTCAAAAGAATATGTAGAAACAGAAAAATATGCGATATCTTTAGAGATTAAAAGTGTCAACAATAAAAATTTAAATTTAAAAATAAAGTCACCTCATATGCTAAATTTTTTGGAGAATAAAATAAGAACAGAAATCGCTTCTAGAGTAACAAGAGGAAGTATAGATTTAAAAATAGAATTTCAAGATAAAAGAGAAGTTGATAATCTTTTTGAGTATGATAAAAATTTAAGTAGTTCTTATATGAAAATATTAGAATCTATGGAAAAAGATTATGACGAAAAATTTAGTAATAAACTAGATTTACTGGTTAAAAATTTAAATGTCATTAAAAGAAATGATTTAGAAATAGATGAAAAAGAATATGAAAATTTTGTAGTTGAAAATATTCATTCACTTTTAGATTCATTTATAAAAATGAAAGAATCTGAAGGTGCAAGAATGAAGGAGTATTTCTTAGAATGTATTTCAGTAATAGAAAAAAATGTTGCTCAAATAAAATCATTGAAAGACCAAATAGTTATTAATTATAAAGAGAAATTACTTGAAAGACTTTCTAAAATTAGTGAAGTTGAATTTAATGAAGAAGCAATTTTAAGAGAGATTCTTTTATTTACAGATAAATCAGATATTTCTGAAGAAGTTTCAAGGTTAGAAAGTCATCTTTGCCAACTTAAAATTGAGCTAGATTCAGAAAATTCTGGAATGGGAAAAAAAATTGATTTTATTCTCCAAGAAATATTTAGAGAGTTAAATACATCTGGAGTTAAATGCAATCTATATGATATTTCCAAATTGATAGTAGAGTGTAAAAATGAAATTGAAAAAATTAGAGAACAAGCTCTAAATATAGAATAAAGGAGAATAACAATGAAAAAGGGAGAACTATTTATTGTATCTGGGCCAAGTGGTGCTGGAAAATCTACAATATGTAGAATAGTTAGAAAACAGTTAGGAATAAACTTAGCTACATCTGCGACTACTCGTACTCCAAGAGAGGGAGAGCTACATGGAAGAGACTATTATTTTTTAACTATAGATGAGTTTAAAGAAAAAATAGAGCAAAATGAATTTCTAGAGTATGCAACTGTCCATACTAACTACTATGGAACTTTAAAATCTGAAGTTGAGAGCAGACTTATGGCTGGTGAAAATGTAATTCTTGAAATAGACGTTCAAGGAGGACTTCAAGTAAAGGCTGTTTATCCCGAAGCTCACTTAATATTCTTCAAAACTCCTACTATGGAGGATTTAGAGAGAAGACTAAGAGGAAGAAAAACAGATAGTGAAGAAACTATTCAACTTAGACTTAAAAACTCTATAAAAGAGTTAGAGTATGAAAAGGATTATGATATAACAATTATTAACTATACCGTTGAAAAATCATGTGAAGAGTTAGTAAAAATTATAAATTCGAAAAACTAGGAGGAAACCATGAAAAAGGTTATTACTTATGATGAATTATTAGATAAAATACCTAATAAATATACATTGACTATTACAGCTGGAAAAAGAGCTAGAGATATAGGTAGAGGAGCTCCAGTGTTAACTAAAGTTTCTAAAAAAGATACAATTGTAATGAAAACTTTTAGAGAAATATTAGATGGAAAAATTACATTTGGTGAGCAAAGAGAGGAAGACTTAAATGAGCAAGAGTAGAAATATATTTCTACTCTTTTTGCTTTTTTTGCTTTTGTTAGGGTGTAAGAAAAAAATAGAAAGAGTAGATGAAGAAAGATTTGCATTTGGTACATACTTTAAAATATCTGTTTATTCAGATAATAAAAAAGAAGCAAAAAAAATAATAGATAAGGCTTTTGATGAGATCCAAAGAATCGATGAAAAGTATAACAGTAAAGTAAGTGGTAGTTTGATGGATGAACTTAATAAAAATCAAAAAGCTACTTTTGATGATGAAGGGATTTTAATTTTAAACGAAGTGAAAAAAGCTTATAATATTTCAGGTGGTAAATATGATGTTACAATGTCACCACTTATGACCCTTTGGGGATTTTC
>JAVWUC010000025.1:13712-18095 GCA_036667395.1 Cetobacterium sp.
CAGGTGGTAAATATGATGTTACAATGTCACCACTTATGACCCTTTGGGGATTTTCTGAAGAAGTTGAACCAAGAACTACTATACCAACTGAAGAGGAACTAAACCAAGCTGTAAAAAAAGTTGATTTTTCTAAAGTTGTAATTGATGGAAATCAAGTAATTATAAAAGAACCTGGAATAACTATAGATACAGGATCTTTTTTGAAGGGATACGCGGTTGATAGAGCCAAAAATATATTAAGAGCAGAAGGTATAAAAAATGGATTTGTGACGGCAATATCTAGTATTGAAGCAATTGGAGGGAAGGGAGATGGTTCTCCTTGGAAAATAGGGATTCAAAACCCAAATAATTCTTCAGATATATTAGGGATTGTAGAGTTACGAGATCAAAGCATGGGTGTATCTGGAGATTATCAAACATACGTAGAGATTGATGGAAAAAAGTATCATCATATCTTGGATAAGGAGACAAAATATCCGGTAAAAGACAAAAAAATGGTAGTTGTTGTGAATAAAAATGGATTACAAGCAGATCTGTACTCGACAGTATTTTTTCTAATACCATTAGAAAAAGTTTTAGAAATTGCCAACACAACGCCTGATTTAGATGTAATTGTAGTTGATGAAAATGATAAAATTTACCTTTCAAAAGATATAAAATTCCAGAAAAGATAAGATATTTTAAAGAAAAAAAGAACTTTGTTTTTTCTTGAATTATATTGAACTTTCTCGTATACTTTAGTAATACTAAACATACTGGGAGGTTTTAAAAGTGGAACAAATGATCTATTTGGGAATTTTCGGTGGTATTGTGGCACTGTTGGCGGCATCTTTCTACTCCAAGAAAGTTCAAAGTTACGAGATTAATATTCCGAGAGTAGCTGAAATAACAGAAGCAATCAGAGAAGGGGCAATGGCTTTTCTTTCGGCGGAATATAAAATTTTAATTTGGTTTGTTGTAGCAGTAGCAATTCTATTGGGAATTTTCTTAAATCCAATGGTAGCATTAACATTCGTAATAGGAGCATTAACATCAGCTTTAGCAGGAAACATCGGTATGAGAATAGCAACAAAGGCAAATGGAAGAACATCAATTGCAGCTAAAGAAGGAGGACTTGCGAGTGCTTTAGATGTAGCTTTTGCAGGTGGAGCTGTAATGGGACTTTCAGTTGTTGGATTAGGAATGTTAGGACTTACAATTTTAATCTTAGTTTTTAATTGGGATGTAAGTATTATAACAGGATTTGGAATGGGAGCATCATCAATTGCACTATTTGCAAGAGTTGGTGGTGGAATATATACTAAGGCAGCGGACGTTGGTGCAGACTTGGTAGGTAAAGTTGAGGCAGGAATTCCTGAGGACGATCCTAGAAATCCAGCTACAATAGCTGACAATGTTGGAGACAATGTTGGAGACGTAGCAGGAATGGGAGCGGATTTATTTGAATCTTATGTAGGTTCAATTATCGCAACTTTAGCAATAGGAATGGCAATGGGAGGAAAAGAATATCTTTTAGCTCCAATTATGATATCATCATTTGGAATTATTGCATCGATTTTAGCAACTTTAACTGTTAAAACAGATAATCCAGATGAAGTTTACCATAAACTAGAAAATGGAACAAGAATAGCAGGAGGACTGTCATTGATTGCTTCATTTGGAATAGTTAAATACCTAAATTTACCAATGGGTGTTTTCTGGGCGATTGTAGCAGGACTTGTAGCAGGACTTGTGATAGCTTACTTTACAGGACTTTATACAGATACTGGGAAAAAATCTGTTAATAGAATTGCAGATGCAGCAAAAACTGGACCAGCAACAACTATAATAGAGGGATTAGCAGTAGGTATGGAGTCAACAGTAGCTCCAATGTTAATAATATCTTTAGCAATAATTATTGCATATAATTTTGCAGGATTATACGGTATATCTATCGCTGCTGTTGGAATGCTTTCAACAACTGGAATGGTAGTAGCTGTAGATGCTTATGGTCCGGTAGCTGACAATGCAGGTGGAATAGCTGAAATGGCAGAATTACCTCATGAAGTAAGAGAGTGTACAGATAAATTGGATGCAGTAGGAAACTCAACTGCAGCAGTGGGAAAAGGATTTGCAATAGGGTCAGCAGCTCTTACAGCATTGTCACTATTTGCTGCCTATAAAGAAGCAATTCAGGTTAGAACTCAAGAGGCATTTGTTTTAGATATTATAAATCCAGAAGTTATAGTTGGAATATTTATAGGTGGAATGTTGACATTCCTATTCTCAGCTCTTACAATGACAGCGGTAGGAAAAGCTGCAATGGAAATGGTTGAAGAAGTAAGAAGACAATTTAGAGAGATACCAGGAATAATGGATAAAACAACTAAACCGGACTACAAAAGATGTGTTGAAATTTCTACACATTCATCTTTAAAAGAGATGATGTTACCAGGAATTTTAGCAGTATTAGCACCAGTAGTTGTTGGATTATGGTCACCACATGCATTAGGAGGATTATTAGCAGGATCATTAGTAACAGGAATTTTAATGGCAATTATGATGGCTAATGCTGGTGGAGCTTGGGATAATGCTAAAAAGCAAATCGAAGCAGGTTATAAAGGGGATGGAAAAGGATCGGAAAGACATAAGGCTGCAGTTGTAGGAGATACAGTTGGAGATCCATTTAAAGATACATCTGGACCATCGCTTAATATATTAATAAAATTAATGAGTATAGTATCACTAGTATTGGTACCTTTATTTGTTTAAAAATTGAGCCCTAGATTTTTTCTAGGGCTTTTTAATTTTTTATAACTTAAAAAAGGAAAAAGAATAAAGGTTTAGAAGAAATATAAAGGGTCAAAAGAGAAAAAAATAACAAAAAAAATGAAAAAAACTTAACACGAGGAAAATTTGGAAATAATAAAGGCATAAAAAGGTAAAAAATAGACATTTAACTTTCTTGACTTTAGCTAGTATATTAGATAGAATTTGAATATAAAATAAAGAAGCGAGATATAGTTAAAAATATTAAAAAAATTATAGATAAAAAAAACTCATTATAGGAGGGAACTATGAAAAAAACAAAAATTGTATGTACAATAGGGCCAAAAACAGAATCGGTAGAAATTTTATCGGAATTACTAAAAGCGGGAATGAACGTTATGAGAATGAACTTCTCACACGGAAGTCATGAAGAGCATGGACAGAGAATAGTAAATTTAAAAGAAGCGATTGCTAATACAGGAATTAATGCTGCAGTTCTTTTAGATACTAAAGGACCAGAAATCAGAACTATAAAACTAGTTGATGGGCAAGATGTATCTTTAGTTGCAGGACAAAAGTTTACAATAACTACTGATGAAACAGTAATTGGTGACTCAACAAAAGTTGCAGTGACATACAAAGGATTAACAGATGATTTAAAAGCTGGAAACATAGTTCTAATAGATGATGGATTAATAGAGATGGAAGTTGTAGAGGTTGTTGGAAACGAAGTTAGATGTATCGTTAAAAACAACGGAGATTTAGGAGAGAACAAAGGTGTGAACTTACCAAATGTTTCTGTTCAATTACCAGCATTATCAGCTAAAGACATTGGAGATTTAAAATTTGGTTGTGAGCAAAATGTAGATTTCGTAGCTGCATCATTCATAAGAAAAGCTGCCGATGTAAAGGCTGTTAGAGAAGTTTTAGATTCTAATGGTGGAGAAAAAATCAAAATTATTTCTAAAATAGAAAACCAAGAAGGGTTAGATAACTTTGATGAAATATTAGAATTATCTGATGGAATAATGGTAGCAAGAGGAGACTTAGGAGTAGAAATTCCAGTTGAAGAAGTTCCATTTGCACAAAAGATGATGGTAGAGAAATGTAATCTAGTAGGAAAAGTAGTTATAACAGCTACTCAAATGCTAGATTCGATGATAAAAAATCCTAGACCAACAAGAGCAGAAGCTACAGACGTAACAAATGCAATTCTTGATGGAACAGACGCAATAATGTTATCTGGAGAGACTGCTAAAGGTAAATATCCAATCGAAGCGGTAACAGTTATGAGAAAAATTGCTGAAAAAACAGATCCGTTAGTAGCTTTTGAAATAGAAAATGAAGAGGGAGCGACAATAACTGAAGCTATGGCTAAAGGAACAGTTGATGTTGCTGAGTCATTATCAGCTAAATTAATAGTAGCTGGAACAGCATCAGGAAAATCAGCAACAGCTTTAAGAAGATATTTCCCAGAAGCATTTATATTAGCAATAACTAATAATGAAAAAACATATAATCAAATGATCTTAACAAGAGGAGTTATTCCATGTTTAGATAAAACAGCTAAAACATTAGAAGAGTTCTATACATTAGCAGAAGCTAAAGCTGTAAAATTAGGACTTGCAAAATCTG
>JAVWUC010000026.1:0-17730 GCA_036667395.1 Cetobacterium sp.
ACCAGTGACCCCCTGCTTGTAAGGCAGGTGCTCTCCCAACTGAGCTATGCTTCCAAATGGTACCCCGTAGGGGAATTGAACCCCTGTTTATAGAGTGAAAATCTATTGTCCTAACCACTGAACGAACGGGGCGGTTAGATGGTGCGTCATACTGGGCTCGAACCAGTGACAACACGATTAAAAGTCGTGTGCTCTACCATCTGAGCTAATGACGCATTTGTATGGAGCGGGAGACGAGGGTCGAACTCGCGACATTCAGCTTGGAAGGCTGACGCTCTACCAACTGAGCTACTCCCGCATCACTTACAAAGATATAGTATCACAACTTTTAAACTTTGTCAACAAAGTTTTTTATTTTTTTAAAAGTTTTTTTTAAAAGTTTAAAATTAATTCTTGTACTGCTTTCCCCTGATTGTGAACTTTATCTACTGGAGATACTTTATAATAGTACGTTTCCCCTGACTTTATTTCTTTATCAGTATATTCCATTCCATATTTTTTCTTTACTGTCGCAATCAAATACTTACTATCCAACTCTGAAAAATTTTTATTTGTAGATCTATATATAGCATAATAATCTGTGTAATTTTTAGAAAAATCACTCCATGTTATTATTACCCCATCCTTAATTTTTTTCCCTGAAAGTTCTGTTATTGGTCTTGGAGGAACTGTATCAATCCATGGTGTAGTTGAAGGTAGTATTTTATTAGAATAAACTTTTTCAAGTAAATTATTTTTTATATTAAGCGTATTGTTTTGTATTTTATCAAAACCAAAAAACACACTTCCTTGAACATTTCCTGTTTCTCTATTAAATTTTATCTGTTTTATTAATTCATTTTCATTTCTCCAAGCTTTTGTTCCACCCATTTTATATGCAGCGTGACCTACATATAAATTCACATTACTTCCCTTAACTTCGTTGATCCACCAATCTACCAAAATATCATATTGAGCAACTTTCAAATTGAAATCCCAATATATTTGGGGAACGATATAATCAATCCATTCATTTTTTATCCAAGTTCTTGTATCTGCATATAGAGTGTCATAATTTTCAGCTCCTGCTCTTGTTTTTGATCCTGTTGGATCTTTGTCATCATTTCTCCAAACACCAAAAGGACTTATTCCAAATTTGACATATGGCTTTACTTGTTTTATCTTTTGAGATAGTTCTTTTACAAAAATATCAGTATTTTTCCTTCTCCAATCCTCCAATTTCAATCCATTTCCATATTTCTTGTAACTTTTATTATCTCCGAATGAAACTACTTTTTTATTTTTATCTAAAACAGGATATGGGTAAAAATAATCATCCATGTGCACTCCATCTATATCATAATTTTTTACAACATCGATGATTACATCTTCTGTAAACTCTCTAGCTTTAGGATTCCCTGGATCATAATAAAACTTTTTATCATACTCTATAACCCAGCTCGGATTTTTTTTAGCTATATGATTCTCAGGAATCTCTTCTCCTTTTTTTAGAGTTATTCTATATGGATTAAACCATGCATGAAATTCTAAATTTCTTTTATGGGCTTCCTCTATAAAAAATTCTAGTGGATCGTATCCAGGATTTTTTCCACTTTCTCCTGTTATATATCTTGACCATGGTTCTTTTGATGATTTTGCATAAAATCTATCTGCTGTAGGTCTAACCTGCATTATGATAGCATTCATATTTAACTCTTTTATTTGTTCTACAATATCTATATATTCTTGCTTTTGTTCTTCTATAGATAATCCTGGTTTAGATGGCCAATTTATATTGTCAACTGTCGCTATCCAAACTCCTCTAAACTCTCTTTCAGGATTTTTTCCTAAAACAGAAACAAAACAAAATAAAAAAGAAAAAAATAACATACATATTTTTTTCATCTGCCCACCTATCCTTTTATTATTTGGAATCTCTCTTTTAATTCATCTCTTAATACACAAATAAACTCTATTTTTTTATTCATAATCAGTGGAATAATTATCTCTCTTTTATCTTTTGTCAAAATTCTAATAATAACTTGTAATCTATTTCCTTTTCCCACTACAGCTTCTTTTAAAGTGCAGCTTTCAATCTCATCAAAATGTAAATTCAGTTCTTGTCCAATAATTTTCTTATGCTCTGAATCTATTATAATTTTATAACTAAATAAATTTTTTAGATGTTTTAAGCCTAAAAATAGTAATAGTGCTGCTATCGCAATATAAGGAATACTAAAATTTTTTAAATAACCCATATATCCTTGAAGTACTCCTATTAATATCAAAGGTAGCCCCGTTCCTAACCAAACAATCTTTTTTTTCATTTCCAACCCATATTTTCTTAATGGTTGATATTCTATTTTTGTTTTTTCTATTTTTTTTATAAAATCATCAAAAAAAAACATTTTACCTCCTTATTTAAAGAAGAAAAGTAGAGATATATCTCTACTTTTCTATTTAATTATTTTACTAAATCTATTATATTTTCAGATTTATAATCTAAATTATGTACAGCGTTGATATATCTTACTGTTTTACTTTTTCCTCTAATTACAAGAGTTTGAGTTCTAGCGATATTGCCTTTTCTTTTAACTCCCTCTAGTAAATCTCCACTTGTTATTCCTGTTGCAGAAAATATAACTTCGTCATCTTTTACAAGATCATCAAGCTTTAAAACATCCCCAACATTCAATCCCATCTCTTCACATCTTGACTTTTCATATGTTGATATCTTATCATTTTCTAAAGAAACACCTTTTACTTCACTTCTTAATTTTAATCTAGCTTGCATATCTCCACCTAGAGCTTTTATTACAGCAGCTGAAATTACTCCTTCTGGTGCTCCTCCTATACCATAAAGAACATCTACATCTGAATCTACAACAGATGTTAATATAGAACCAGCTACATCCCCATCAGGAAGAGCATATACTTTAATATCTAATGCTTGTAAATCCTTTATTATTGTTTTATGTCTAGGTTTATCTAAAATTACTACAGTTAATTCATTCATTGGTTTCTTTAAAGCTTTACAAATATTTTCAATATTTTCCATAAGAGGCTTATTCAAATCAATAACTCCCTTAGCTTCAGGTCCTACTATCAATTTTTCCATATACATATCCGGAGCCTTTAGGAAACTTCCCTTATTTCCAACTGCTAAAACAGCTATAGCGTTAGCTTGTCCTTGCGCTGTCATTCTTGTTCCTTCAACTGGGTCTACAGCGATATCAACTTTTGCATACTTGTCTTTATCTACAGATTCTAATCCTACTTTCTCTCCTATGAAAAGCATAGGGGCTTCATCAATTTCACCCTCTCCTATAACTATTTCACCTTGAATTTTAATTCCATTAAGCATAGTTCTCATAGCATCTACAGCTGCTTGGTCTGCTGCCTCTTTGTCTCCTCTTCCAACCCATTTATGGGCTGCTAAAGCTGCTGCCTCTGTTACCCTAGCAAATTCTAAAGCTAACTCTCTTTTCATTTCTCCTCCTAATTTGTTTCAATTAATCTATAAATTTTTTCTCCAGGTAATACCATTTGGAGTTGATTCCTAGCAATTTGTTCTCTATAAAAAGGATCATTTATATCTTGTATCATAATATCATATTTAGCAATAATATCTTCTATATCTTTTTTTTGCTTAATTTTTAATTTTTGTTCTGTTTTTAATTTATCTATTTTTACAAAAGATCTAAACATATTTTGTCCTAAAAATGCAAAATGTATAGCTAAAGGAAGTATCCAAAGAATCTTCTTCATAGTTTTTTCCCCCTAAAATCTTATATTTTAGTTGACTCTTTTTTTAATAACTGTAATTTTTTAGAAACCATTCTCTTTGCAACAGGTGATATTTTATCCACAAACAAAATAGCTTCAAGATGATCATATTCATGTTGGAAAGCTCTTCCTAGTAAGTCATCAGCCTCTTCAATAACTTCCTTTCCATTCTCGTTTAGATATTTTATTTTTACGTGTACTGATCTTCTAACAGGTTTATATATACCTGGAACACTCAGACATCCTTCATCATTGCTTTCTATTACATCTGAAAGCTCTAAAATTTCTGGATTAATCACCTTTCTAATTATCCCATCTCCTACATCTATAACAAACAATCTCTTGTTTATTCCAACCTGCGGTGCTGCTAGTCCTACACCGTTAGCTTCATGCATTGTTTCTACCATATTTTCTAAAATTTCAAGTATTTCATCATTTATTTCTGTAACTGGCTCTGCCACTGTTCTCAGTGAATCATTCCCATATATTTTAATTTCATAAACCATTTTAATTTCCTCCAACTCTCTTTTTTCTCAGTATATATTATATCATATTAGATTAATTGGGTCTACATCTACAACTATCCTATAATTTTTACTTTCTATTTTTTTTATTTTTTCTTCCAAACTTTTCTTATAATCATTGATAGATTTTCTATCTCCTTTTATAAAAATATTGCATCTATATCTTCCCTTAACTTTATAAACTAAAGATTTCATAGGGCCATATATTTCTATTTTTTCATCTTGAATCGCTTTTAAAACTTCATAGCAATACTCTTCTAGTCCTTCTTCTTTTTCTGAAGATATCCCTATATTTATTACTTTAGAGAAAGGAGGATAAAAAAGTATCTCTCTTTTTTCTATCTCTTTTTCATAGAAATTTTTATAACTATTTTCTTGAATTTTTTCAATTATATAGTTTTCAGGCTGATAAGTTTGGATTATTACCTTTCCATCCTTATCTCCTCTTCCAGCTCTTCCAGCAACCTGAGTTATCATTTGATACGTTCTTTCCCCTGATCTAAAATCAGGAATACTCATTATTGTATCAGCATTGATAACCCCAACAACAGTTACATTTGGAAAGTGTAATCCCCTTGATATCATTTGTGTTCCTATCATTATATCATATTTTCCAGCTAGAAAGTCGTTATACATATTTTCATAAAAATCTTTTTCTTTTGCAACTTCTCCATCTACTCTGATGATATTTACAGGAAATTTTTTTCTTAATTCTTCCTCTACTCTTTCGACTCCTCTTCCACTAAATGAAAGTTTATCACTACCACATTTTGAACAATGTCCTGTAAATCTTTTTGATATTCCACAATAATTACATTTCAAACTCCCATTGCTAGAGTAATAATTTAGCTTTATTGAGCAGTGCTCACACTCTTCCATATGCCCACACTCTTCACACTGTATTAGGGTTGAATATCCCTTTCTATTTAAAAGTAATATTATCTGCTCCTTTTTTAACAATGCATTTCTCATCTCTAGCAGTAACTTCTCACTGAAAAAATTATCCTCTTCTTTTTTCATATCAACAATATCTATCTCTGGAAGCTTTGCATCTTTATACCTATTTTCTATCTCATACAATTGAAATATACCCTTTTGAGCATAGTAATAACTTTCTATAGATGGTGTTGCTGAACCTAAAATAACTTTAGCATTTTCAAGTTCCGCTCTTTTTATACCAACATACTTAGCATTGTATCTAGGATTACTATCCTGCTTATAACTATTCTCATGTTCCTCATCTATTACAATATATTCTAAATTTTTTACTGGGGCAAAAATTGCAGATCTAACGCCTAAGACTACCTGTTTTTCTCCTGTATATATACTATACCACTCTTTTGCCCTATCATTTTGAGTAAGCCTACTATGAAGTATTGCAACTCTCTCTCCAAACTCTTTTTTAAATCTCAAAACCATCTGTGGTGTCAATGATATTTCTGGCACTAAAAATATCGATCCATTGCCTTTTTCTAGAGCTCTTTTTATTAAGTGGATATATATCTCTGTTTTACCTGAACCTGTAACCCCTCTTATTAAAAAATGTTTTTTATTTGACTCTTCTATAGCATCTTTTATTTTTTGTTGCTCTAAATTTAATTTTGTATCCTCTATAAGGTCTTGCATTTTATATGTTTTTTTTAAATTTTCATCATCAAAAGATTTTATCCTTCTTTCAAAAATCAACTCACCATTTTTCACCATTTTGTCTAAAACTTTTTTATCAAACTTTTTTTCTAAAGTTTGTTTTCCTACCTCTTTTCTAAGCTCAAAATAATTTTTTAACTCCTCTTCACTACAATCTGAATTTTCATCTAAACAATACCACCCATCAATATTTTTTAAATAGCCATTTTCCATAAATAATGAAAATCTATCTTTCCCGAATCTATCTACCAATGTTTTTTTTCTCACTTTTATCTTTGATAAAAAGTATTCAAACACTTCATTTAAAGCAAATAAACTATCCACTTTTACAACTCTGTATACATCCTCATACTTTATTTTTACTCCTGATGGAACAGCAGTTGAAAATACCTGATCAAAAGAGGAAAGATAGTACTCTTTTATCCATAATAAAAGAGCTACAAAGTTTTTTGAAAAAGATATCTCTTCATATAATACTCTTTTTATTTTTAAAACTTTAAATGGATAATCTTTTTCTAGTTCCTCTTTTAAAATTAGACCTACCCTCTCCTTATTCCTAAAAGAAACTAAGACCCTATCTCCTACTTTTATATTTTCCTCATCACTGGCATAAGTGTAGAAATCGTTTGTCTTATCTATATAGACACTATAATATCTCATAACTTCTCCTAGCTTAATTTTATTTTCACTTTTTTTACATCTACTAGTTCTTTTTTAGGTTCTGGAGATTGACTTTCTACAACCCCTACTCCTGAAATTTCTAGCTCTATGTCACTGCCTTTAAAAATTTCAATTATCTCCCTAGCACTCATTCCTTTTAAATCTGGCATAACCAAAAGTTCCTGATTATTTTCTACTTTTTTAAAGTTTTGCTTTTTCCCTTGTACCTTTATATTTTCAATACTTTGAGAATATATATTTTTTAATTTTGTAACTCTTTTAACAATCTCTCCTAATACTGGAGCTGCAGCTGTTCCACCAGATTTATCATACCACGCATCCCCTTGAGGTTTAAAAAACACTACCATAACTGCATATTGTGGTTTCTCAACTGGAAAAAATCCAACTACTGATGCCAAATATTCATTTTTAACATATCTTCCATTTTCACTAAATTGAGCTGTTCCTGTTTTCCCACCAACTCTATAACCCTCTACGTGAGCTTTAACAACAGTTCCTTCTAAAACAGCTAATTCCATCATACTTCTCATCTGTTGGGATACATTTGGACTAATAACTTTTCTTTTTTCAAGAGGAAGGTTTCTACGAATAACTAATCCATCCCTATCTGTTATTTTTTCAACTAAATATGGTTGGTAAAGAGTTCCACCATTTATTACTGCTGAAAATGCTGTTATCATTTGAAGTGGAGTTATTGCAATTCCTTGTCCAAAAGACATAGTACTCTTTTTTAATCCATGCCAACTTTTAGGCAAAACATGTCTTGCCTTTTTTTCATAAGGGTAATCAACACCTGTTTTTTCATATAATCCAAATTTTTCTAAATAATGATCAAACTCTTCATTTGTAAATCTATCACCTATCAGTACCATCCCTACGTTACTAGACCTTTTTAAAACTTCTTCTGTAGTTAAAATACCTTTTATCTTTCTACTACTCTCTCTTATTGTATGTTTATATTTTTTTATCGTTCCATCACCAATATCAAAATTTGTATTTCTTGTTATTTTTTTTTCATTGAGTGCTGCCGCAATAACTAAAGGTTTAAAAATTGATCCAGGTTCTATCTGTGATTGAAATATTGGATTTGCTACATTTTTTTTATTCTTTCTAAAAAATGATGTTGCTAGTATTTTCCCGTTATTTGGATCCATCATAATTGCATATGCTTCTTCAGCATTTGTTTTTTTATACTGTTTTTCCACTTCATCATTCAAAATATATTGCAGGTCGTTATCTATTGTTAGATGTAAATCCATTCCATTCAAATTAACTTTTGTTCTAGCTTGAGATGTTGGAAGTCCTATGCCTAAACCTCTTATCCCTGATATTGTTTTTAATGTTTTTTCACCTTTTAAATAATTTTCATAAAGGTATTCTATTCCAAATACCCCTTCTTTTTCAGTTTTATTTTTAAATCCTATATTTCCAACTAAAAAGAAATATAGATCCGATCTATAGTAACGTCTTTCCTTTCTCACTTCCAAAAATATGATATTCTTCCCTTTTATCCCATGTTTTTCTAGGATATCCTCTATCTCTTTTTTCTCTACATCATCAACATTTTTATTCAATCTTTTATATCTTCTCTTTTGTTCTCCTAATCTTTTTATAGTAACTAGAAGAGGCTTGTAATTCTCTTTTATATACTTTTTATTTATCAATTCTTTTAAAGCTTCTGCTCCCTTTTCTGATTCTACAAATCTTTTAGGATCTACACTAAGTTCATACATATTTATACTGTACGCTAGTCCTTTTCCCTTACTGTCATATATATTTCCTCTCTCTCCTCCTTCGTTTTTTACTATATCCGTTTGACTCTTTACTGCTTCTTTATAATTTTTTGAATCAAACAACTGAATCTGTATCATTCTAAATATTAAAATAAAAAAACAAAACAAAATTATATCTGAACACATAAATGTTCTCAATATAAAATTATTTTTCATCTTTATCCTTTTCCATTTAAAAAAGATATACAAATTAAACACTAAAATGAGAACTAATCCAACCGTTAACAGAAAATTTTTAAAGTATAAAGAAAGCCCCACCCCAAGTATTTGTAATATAAGTAACATTAATTTTAGTTTTTTATTCAAATCTCCACCTTCTTTTTAATTTCTTTTAAATATTATATCAAATATTCTCAAAATAATGTATAATAAGAATAAAATTCCACAAAAAGGAGTAAATATATGAAGATTTTATTTCTATTATTTTTCATGTCCACCTCGATATTTGCTATCAATATCGGAGTAATCGACTCTGAGTACATCTTTAGCCAATATAATAAACGTTTTGAAATGGAAGAAAAACTTGAAAACAAAAGAATTTCTTTAAATAGTGAAATTGAGAAACTGAGACAAGAATTATTAGAAAAAGAAAAAGTAATCAAATCAAAAAAAACTATTACCGAAGCTGACAAAACAGCTCTACTCGACTTAAAAAAACAATTCCAAGATAAAATAGAATCCTCTGAAAAAGATTTTGAATTAGAACAGCAAAATTTTATATATGATATTAAATTTGAAATTGACTCTGTTGCTATTTTAATTGGAAAACAAAAAAACTTAGAAATGGTTATAGAAAAAAGTGCCACTATTTATGGCGGTGTTGATCTGACTGAAGATGTTATTAATTTTTTAAACAATAAGGACTCATATAAGTTAGATACAACAAATCTTTTGAAGAAACAAATGTAAAAAGGGAGTTATTTTCCCTTTTTTATTTTCTGATTTTTTAAATAATAAAAAAAAAGCACATCACTGTGCTTTAAAGTCTTATATGGTGGAAACAACTGGACTTGAACCAGTGACCCCCTGCTTGTAAGGCAGGTGCTCTCCCAACTGAGCTATGCTTCCAAATGGTACCCCGTAGGGGAATTGAACCCCTGTTTATAGAGTGAAAATCTATTGTCCTAACCACTGAACGAACGGGGCAACTAACGTCATACGTCGTTGCTACCTAATAATAGTACCACACATTCCATCAAATGTCAACATTATTTTTTTAAATTTTCCCACTCTTTTTCTTTAAATCCTATCATTACACTGTCCTCTCCAACCAAAAGAGGTCTTTTTACAAGCATTCCATTTGTTGATAAAATTTCTAAAAGTTCATCCTCATTGTTTTCAGCTACTTTCTCTTTTAAATTCATCTCCCTATAAAGAATTCCACTTGTATTAAAGAATTTTTTTATAGGTTGTTTGCTCTTTTTTAAAAACTCTTTTAGCTCCTCTTTAGTAGGATTATTTTCAACTATATGTCTCGATTCAAACTCTATCCCATTTTCCTCTAACCATTTTCTAGCTTTTACACATGTTGAACACTTCGGGTAGTTTAAAAATAAATATTTCATCTGAAATCACTCCTTTTTTTATTTTTTTATAGCTTACCATTTAAATGCAAAAAAAGGAAGAAAACTCTTCCTTTTTTGTGTACTATTTTTTAAAGAACTCTTTTAACTCTTCTACTTTATTTAATCTTTCCCATGGTAAATCTAAATCCGTTCTACCAATATGACCAAATGCTGCTAGGTCTTGATAATTAAAGTTTCCACTTCTCAATTCTAAATCTCTTTCAATTCCTCTTGGTGTTAAATCAAATACATCTTGAACTGCTTTTGCTAACTTTATTTCATCCACATTTCCAGTTCCAAAAGTTTCTACTTTAACTGAAGTTGGTTCTACAACTCCTATAGCATAAGATAATTGAACTTCACATTTCTCAGCTAAATCTGCAGCTACAATATTCTTTGCAACCCATCTTGCAGCATAAGCTGCTGATCTATCAACTTTAGATGGATCTTTTCCAGAGAATGCTCCTCCTCCATGTCTAAAGAAACCACCATATGTATCTACAATTATTTTTCTTCCAGTTAATCCCGTATCTCCATGTGGTCCACCTATAACAAATCTTCCAGTTGGATTTATATGGTAGTGCTTAACTTCTTCAGGATTTAATCCATATGCCTCTAAAACTGGCTTTATAACTAACTCTTTAACATCTTTATGGATTTGCTCTTGAGTTACGTCTGGATTGTGCTGAACTGAAACTACAACCGTATCCACTCCCACAACTTTTCCTTCTGAACTATATGCTAATGTTACTTGAGATTTTGCATCTGGTCTAGCCCAAGCTATCTCTTTGCTTCTTGTCATCTTTGTAAGTTTTACAATTATCTCTCTTGCTAAAACTAGTGCTAGAGGCATTAATTCTGGAGTTTCTTTTACTGCTCCTCCAAACATAATTCCCTGGTCTCCTGCTCCTCCGATATCAACTCCCATAGCTATATCTGGAGATTGAGAATGAATCGCATTTAAAACTCCACAATCTGAATCAAATCCCATTCCTTGTCTATATCCAATCTCATCTATTTTATTTCTAACGATATCTTGAATATCTATATATGTTGTTGTTGTTATCTCTCCACCTACAATAACTTGCCCTGTTGTACAGAATGTTTCACAAGCAACTCTAGCCGCTGGATCATTTTTTATACATGCGTCTAATACTGCATCTGATATTTGATCAGCTATTTTGTCTGGATGTCCTGGTGATACACACTCTGAAGTAAAGTAAGTTAAATTTTTCATTTTTTCCTCCTGATATCATCAAAAGACCTAAAAAAAAAGCCTTTTATCCAGAAAGATAAAAGGCTTGATTGCTCTTTATTAGTCATCTTTCTGGAGTTAGCACCACACTTACATAGTAGGTTGCTGAAACGTCATAGGGCCAGTCCCTCGGTCTCTCTTGATGATTTGTTTTTTTATATTAATATAATACTATTTTACTAGTATTTTGTCAACACTTTTTATTTTTTTTCTTCAATAAGTGTTAAGTTAACAATCTTATTAAAGATTGTTGCTATATAATTTAGCTGAGATAATCTATTATTTTTGATCTCCTCATCTTTATCCATAACCATTATTGTTTCAAAATATCTATTTATTAAGTCTTCTGTTGATAAGATAACATTTAAATAACCTATGTAATCTTTTTCTGTTAACTTAATTTCAACATCTTTAGATACTTCTTGAGATTTTTTGAAAAGATCTTTTTCAATCTCTTCTTTTAATAGGTTAGGATTTATTATAATTCCTTCAAACCCTTTAGATATATTTCCAACTCTCTTCATTAAAGAAACTAAGTTGTTAAAACTATCCATCTTTGTAAATTCATCCACAGCTTTTATTCTAAGAAGTGTATCTACTAAATTGTCATAGCTCTTATCTACTACAGCCGATACAATGTCTTTTGAGTATCCCATCTCAGCAAATACATTCAGTGCTCTTTGCTTAAAGAATTCCATAACCTCAGCAACAACTTCAGCCTTTGGTCTTTTCAATACTCCAGATTCCTCTAAAGTTTCTAAAGATTTCTCAACTAAAGATTTTAATGAAATATTTAATTCCGAGTCTAAAATAATATTTACAATTCCTAAAGCTGCTCTTCTCAATGCAAACGGGTCTTTTGATCCACTCGGAATAATTCCAACACCAAAACATCCACAAAGAGTATCCAATCTATCACAGATTCCTGTTACAATTCCTTCAATTCCTTTAGGAAGAATATCTCCTTGATATCTTGGATAGTAGTGCTCTTCAATTCCTTTAGCCACTAATTCTGACTCTCCAGATTTCAATGCATAATCAGCACCCATAAATCCTTGAAGTTTTGTAAACTCTTTTTCCCCTATCATATTAGAAACTAAGTCTGCTTTAGATAGAAGTAAAGTTCTTAAAACTGTATCTTTTCTAGTATTCATTCCAATTTCATCCACTAAATACTCTGCAACTTTTTGAGCTCTCTCAATTTTGTTGTATATAGTTCCTAAATCTTTTTGGAATACAACTTGCTTTAATTTCTCAACATTTTCTACTAATGGCTTCTTTAAATCCTCATGGTAGAAGAATCTTGCATCTGCTAATCTTGCAGATAGAACTTTTTCATTTCCTTTTCTTACGTAATCAGAGTCTTCAATTCCATTTCTTATTACAACAAATTTAGGAAGTAATTTTCCATCTAAGTCTAGTATTGGGAAATATCTTTGATGAACTTGCATAGATATTATCAACACATCTTGAGGAACTTCTAAGAAATCTGAGTTAAAGCTTCCAACTATAGGATAAGGATATTCAACTAGGTTTGCAACCTCTTTCAATAACTCCTCATCTATTAAAACTTTCTCGTTTGATTCTTGACACTTTTCTTCGATAAGTTTTTTTATTAAACTCTTTCTCTCTTCAACATCAATTATTACATTGTTTTCTTTTATTTTTTCAAAATACTCATCTATAGAGTTAATTTCAAAGTTAGATCCAAAGAATCTATGCCCTCTAGATGATTTTCCACTTTTAATCCCTTCGATTTCAAAGTTTACAACTTCTGAATCAACAAGAGCTAAGAACCATTGAATAGGTCTAGCAAATCTAAGTTTTTTCTCTCCCCATTTCATCGATTTAGGGAAGTTTATCTCTAGTACTAATTCCTTTAAAAGGTCAGATAAAAGAGCTTTTGTCTCTTCTCCTTTTAAGAATTTTCTTACAGCTATGTATTCTCCTTTAGGAGTTTCTATCAACTCTAAATCTGTTGCTTCAACACCTTGTGATTTAGCAAATCCTAATCCCGCTCTAGAAATCTCTCCGTTTTCACCAAAAGCTACTTGTTTAGCTGGACCCATGTTTAATATATCTAAATCTTCTTGAGTTTCCGATAACCCTTCAACTAAAACGATCAATCTTCTTGGTGTTCCAAAAGTTTTTATCTCTTCAAATTTTATTCTTTTATCTGCTAATTTACCTTCTAAGTTTTCCTTCATCTCTTTTAGAGTTTGAACAAGGAATCTTGCAGGCAGTTCTTCCATTCCTATTTCAAAAAGTAATCTCACTTTCTATTCCTCCTCTTTATTCCTTTTACTTCTTCTTCAGTAAAGGGTATCCTAGTTCTTTTCTATTTTGTACAAATACTTCTGCACATCTCTTTGCTAGGTTTCTAACTCTTAAGATATATGCCATTCTCTCTGTTGTAGAAATTGCTCCTCTTGAGTCAAGAACGTTGAATACGTGAGAACATTTTAAAACGTAATCATATGCTGGCATAACTAAGTTTTCATTTAAAGCTCTATCCGCTTCTTTTTCGTAGTCATCAAACCATCTAAAGTGGCTTTCTAAATCTGCTACCTCAAATGAATATTTAGAGTTTTCATACTCATATTGATATCTCATATCTCCATATTTTATTCCTGGAGCCCACTCTAAATCATATACATTCTCTTTATTTTGAATGTAAAGAGCCAATCTTTCTAATCCATAAGTTATCTCAACTGGAACAACTTCTAATTCAAGTCCTCCAACTTGTTGGAAATATGTGAATTGAGTTACTTCCATTCCATCTAGCCATACTTCCCATCCTAATCCCCAAGCTCCTAATGTTGGTGACTCCCAGTCATCCTCAACAAAACGGATATCGTGCTTTAAAGGATCTATTCCTAAAACTCTTAACGACTCAAGATATAACTCTTGAATATTATCTGGTGATGGTTTCATTATTACTTGAAATTGGTGGTGCTGGTAAACTCTATTTGGATTCTCTCCATATCTTCCATCTTTTGGTCTTCTTGAAGGCTCAACATAAGCTACGTTCCATGGCTCTGGTCCTAAAGACATCAAAAATGTATTTGGGTTAAATGTTCCTGCTCCCGTCTCTATATCATATGGGTTTCCAATGATACACCCTTTTGAACTCCAATACTGTTGAAGAGCAAATATCATCTCTTGAAATGTCATTTCACTTCCTCCTAATTTTTCTTTTTCCTTTTATTATCAAATAAACTATCTAGTATTATAAGAATAACTCCTATGTTAATCCAAACATCTGCTAAATTAAATACGAAAACCCAAACTCCTCTAAAGTCAATCATATCTATAACAAATCCTCTGTAAATTCTATCTATAATATTTCCTATTGCACCACCCAATATAAATAGGTACCCCATTTTTTCTAAAAAAGACAATGTTTTTCTATTTTTATAAAAAAATACAATAACTCCTATTATAACTGCTATGGTTAAAATAGATATTATATCCAATTTACCTTGAAACATTCCAAAAGCTATTCCTCTATTTTTTACATAAGTTAGATGGAAAAACTCCCCAACTAATGGGTAAGTTTCTCCTTCTACTAACCAGTTATCTATCTTATATTTTGAAAGTTGATCTAGAAATACTAATATAAATACTATTCCTATGTATAACACAGCTCACCTCTTCATAAAATTAATCAATAAGTGCCGATGTACATCTAGGGCAAACTGTTGGATGCTCCTCGTTGCTTCCTAATTCTGTTGAATATTTCCAACATCTTTCACATTTTTCTCCATCTGCGTGCTCAACTCTTATGTATAGAGCTTCTTGTTCTTCACCTTTTACAAATGTCTCCTCTTTTGAGTCAACAACTTCTAATTGTGATACAATGAATGCCTCTTCTAAAAGATTTCTATTCTCTACTAAGAATTTTTTAAGAGTTTCATCAGTTGTATTTAAAATTACTTTTGCATCTAAAGAGTTTCCAATTATCTTGTTTTCTCCTTGTCTTGCTAATTCAAGAACTTTATTTACATCTTTTCTAATCTTTCCAATCTCTTCCCACTTAGTATCTAAATCATCTCTTAGGTAGCTATCATTATTCTCATACCAATCTGTTAAAAGAACTGATTCAGAATCTTTTAAAGCCTCTGGTAATGTATCCCAAATTTCTTCAGCTGTAAATGATAGAATTGGTGTTACCATTTTTGTTAATGTTACTAGGATTTCTGACATTACTGTTTGAGCAGCTCTTCTTTCTTTTGAATCCGCTTTTTCAGCATACAATCTATCTTTGATTATATCTAAGTAGAATGCAGACATATCAATTCCTGCAAAGTAATGGATCTCTTGGAATAAGTTATAGAACTCATACTTTTCATAAGATTCTGTTACTGTTCTTTTTAATCTCTCTAACTTATTTAATGCCCACTTATCAATTTCCATTAAGTCCTCATAAGCTACTGCATCTGTTGCAGGATTAAAGTCTGAAGAGTTTCCTAAAATATATCTAGCTGTATTTCTTACTCTTCTATAAGCTTCTGCCATCTGTTTTAATATATTATCAGATATTTTTACATCTTCACTGTAATCTACTGAAGCACACCAAAGTCTTAAAATATCCGCACCATAAACTTTTATTACGTCTTGAGGGGCAACAACGTTACCTACAGATTTTGACATCTTTTTTCCCTCTCCATCGTTTACAAATCCATGTGTTAATAGCATTTTGAAAGGTGCATCTCCTGTTGATCCTATAGATGTTAATAGTGATGTTTGGAACCATCCTCTATGTTGGTCTGATCCTTCTAAATATAAATCTGCTGGTCTATGAAGTCCTTCTCTTGTTTCAAGAACTGATCTATGAGAAACTCCTGAATCAAACCATACGTCCATTATATTTGTTTCTTTTCTTAACTCTAACCCTTTTAAGTTATATTTTTCTAGAAGCTCTTCTCCGATTAACTCTTCTGCTGAATATTTAACCCAAGCTCCAGATCCCTCTTTTTTAACAATTTCAATAACTCTATTTAAAATTTCTCTTTCAAAAATCTCTTTTCCAGTTACTTCATTGTAGAACACTGGAATTGGTACTCCCCATGTTCTCTGTCTTGAGATACACCAGTCAGGTCTAGTCTCTAACATAGATCCTATTCTATTTTTTCCCCACTCTGGAACAAACTTTACATTATCTAAAGCTCCTAAAGCTTTTTCTCTTAAGTCAGAACCCTCACATCTTATGAACCACTGCTCAGTTGCTCTAAATATTACTGGAGTTTTTGATCTCCAATCGTGTGGATAAGAGTGCTCAAACTCTTTATAACTTAATAAGTGTCCTGTTCCTGTTAAATACTCTGCTATAACTTTATTTGCTTTCTTATAGAATAAACCTGCAAATTGTCCTGCTTCCTCTGTTAAAACTCCTTTATTGTTAATTGGAGAAACTATTGGAAGACCATATCTAACTCCAACAACATAGTCATCTTGACCGTGTCCAGGAGCTGTATGAACCACACCTGTTCCTGCTTCAGCAGTTACATGAGTTCCTAAAACTACTCTTCCTGTTCTATCTAAGAATGGGTGTTTATAAGTTAAGTTTTCTAAGTCTGCTCCTACGAACTCCTTTATTAACTCTACTTTTTCTATTCCCATATCTGCAAAAGCTTTATCAGCTAAAACTTTAGCTAATATTAGATTTCCTTTTTCAGTTGAGTAAACCCCATATTCAAACTCTCCATTTAAACAGATTCCTGTATTTGCAGGAAGTGTCCAAGGTGTTGTTGTCCAAATAACTAAGTAAAGCTCCTCAGTCATTCCTAATTTATCCATTATTTCTTTATTTGCTTCCATCTTTACATAGATTGATGGAGATATATGATTTTTGTACTCTATTTCTGCTTCAGCAAGAGCTGTTTCAGTTACAGGTGACCAGTATATTGGCTTTAATCCTTTAAATACATATCCATTTTCATAAAGCTCTCCAAATACCTCTAATTGCTTTGCTTCATACTCTGGATTTAATGTTAAATATGGATTGTCCCATTCTCCTAAAATTCCTAATCTTTGGAATCCTTCTTTTTGAACTTCTACCCATTTTCTAGCATATGTCGCACACTTTTCTCTGATTTCAAGAGCTGACATATCCTTCATTTTTTCACCAAGTTCTTCACTTACTTTTAACTCAATCGGTAATCCGTGAGTATCCCATCCAGGAACATAAGGAACTTTATACCCTGATAATCTTTTATACTTTAAAATAATATCTTTTAAAATTTTATTTAAAGCATGACCTATATGAATTCCACCATTTGCATACGGTGGTCCATCGTGAAGTATGAATGTTTTATTCCCCTTCTCTAGACCTTTTTCATAAATTTTTTCGTCGTTCCATTTTTTTAAAATGTTTGGTTCCTTCGTTGGTAAGTTTGCTCTCATCTGGAAACTTGTTTTCGGAAGGTTCAACGTTTTCCCATAATCTCTTTCTTCCATTAGACTTCCTCCTTATATGCATTTAAAGTTATTTTTACTTC
>JAVWUC010000027.1:0-12823 GCA_036667395.1 Cetobacterium sp.
ACAAACACTATTTTTTTATATTTCTTAAACTCTGAAAGATCTAAATATTTTATATCCTCTACCCAGTCTTTAGGGATATAATTTTTTTCATCTAGATATGTTTGATATTTCTCTTTAAACCTATCAAATATCTCAAAGTACTTCTCTTGCCATTTTTCAAGTTCTATATTTTTATTGCAAAGAGCCCTATTTAGTTCAGTATAGTATTTAAAAAATTTATCTGAGAACTCTATAGATTCAAAATAACTTTTTATTTGAAGCTCTAAAAATTCCTCTCTCATAAAATTATAAAGACTTACGAATCTTTTAGCCTCACTTAAAATAACTTTATCTGTTTTAAATATTCTTGATTTAAATTCATCTATTGTTAAATATAATGGGTCTGGCTCAAAAATATTTCTTTTACTTTCTTTTCTCTGACTATTTTTAAGTGGATAATCAGAAAATACATAGACAATAGAAGGGTCTTTTTTTAACCCTTGAATCAAAGACCCACCATAATTTATATATTCAAATTTCATTATTTCCTCCTATTTCTTCATAGGAGTTGCACACTCCACTGCTTCGCCCTTTAAAATTTCTATTCCGTGAACCAAACTATCAATTATAAACCCTAGATTTTCAGTAGCTCCTTTTGGACTTCCAGGAAGATTAACAATCAAACTTCCTTTTCTTATACCACATCTCGCTCTACTCAACATAGCTTTTGGTGTAATCTCAAAAGATTTTGCTCTCATATATTCTGCTACTCCTTGAGCTTCTCTTTCAATAACAGCTAATGTAGCTTCTGGAGTTACATCTCTTTTCGAGAATCCAGTCCCTCCATTTGTAACAATTAAATCTGCAATACAGTTGTCTGCAAGCATTTTTAATTCCTCACATATCACATCAAAAGTATCTGGCAACATGCTATAATATACAATTTCATAACTTTTATGTTCTGCAAACATCTCTTTTAATTTTTCACCAGTTATATCTATTCTTTCACCTCTTGATCCTTTATCACTCAATGTCACTATTGCCACTTTTATCATTTTAATTCTCCCCTATCTTTTTTATAATATTGGAGCTATTAATTTAGAAATAGACTCCTTTATTTTCTCTTTTTTACTTCTATTCTTATAATCTTCTAATTTTACTCTTGTCGAGTTTGATATATCTTCTCTAACTCTCATTTCAAGTTCTGAAACTTTTTCACCAAAAATCATTAAACTAATTTCAAAATTTTGGTACATACTTCTATAATCAAAATTAGCTGTTCCTAAAAAACCAACCTCTCCATCAACAACAACTAACTTACTATGTATAAAACCATCATTATATTTATATATCTCTGCTCCTAACTCAATAAGTTCCCCATAAAAATATTGATTTGCCCAATATACAAAAGCGTGATCCCCTATACTAGGAATTATAATTTTCACTGTAACTCCTGATAAAAGTGCAACTTTTAATGCGTCTAAAATTGGTTCATCCGGTACAAAATATGGTGTTTGAATATGTATGCTTTTTTCAGCTCTTCCAACAAGACCTAAGAATGTATCTTTTATTGTATGAAACTCATAATTTGGTCCCGAACTTACTACCTGAATAGGATTTGAAGAATACTCTTTAATTTTTACAACCTTAGTTTCAAAAACCTCTTTGATATCTTTTTTAAGAAACTTCCAACTTCTTTCAAACTCGTGTATATAATCTATTATAGCCTCTCCTTTTAAAGAAAATCCTATATCTTGCCATTTTCCTAATCTACCTTTCCCAACATAATCATTTCCTATGTTCAGCCCACCAGAATAACATACCGCATTATCAACTAAAGTAATCTTTCTATGATCTCTATAGTTAGCTCTTAAATTTCCCATTTTTATAAAAGGAAAATACGATGGAAAGAATACTTCTAATTTTATTCCTGCCTTTTTTAACTCTTCTCTTCTTTTTCTGCTAACCCCTCTTGTACCTGCTCCATCTATTATTATTTTTATTTCAACACCTTCTTTTACTTTCTCCAAAAGAAGGTCATATATAGGACCTCCAACCTCATCATCATCAAATATATAATACTCCATAAAAATTGTTTTTTTCGCCTTTCTTATAGAAGCTGTCAAACTTTTAAAAAACTCTTCTGGATTTTGATAAAATGTAAAGTTATTATTATGTGTCATTTTTCCTAAAAGAACTGTATCTAAATACTTACTTAATCCTGTCCATTTTTTTAAGCTTAGTTTTGACTTTTCGTTTAGTTTTGTGGAATAATTTTTACTGTTTTTTAAGTAATATTTAGCTAAAGCCCTTCTTTTTTTGAATCCCATTCCAAAAAACAGATACATTATAAAACCAAAATATGATGTTAATAAAAGAACTGTTATCCAAAATAGGGTAAAAACTGGTCTTCTTCTTTCAAAAAAAATTATAATACATGCAAATATTATATTTATAAAAACCAAGTAATCTTTAAGTGCTATCAATATTTTTAACATTTATTTCACCTCTAAACTTTTTTTAGAAAAAAAGAAGAGCCTAAACTCTTCTTCTATTTGAACTTTAAATCTAGCTCTCTAAAATTTTCATCCATTCCTTTTCCATTGGAAAATTCCTTTTTAATCTTCTTAATAAACATTCCCATTTCATCGGCACTTCCAACTATTCTATTAAAAATACCTAGATATTCAGTTATAATAGGATTATCTACATCATATGGATATCTCATTAGATGATCAATTTCACTCCAAGCCTCTTCAAATACTGTTCTAACTTGTATTTCGACCAATACTTCATCTTGTTTTGTAACAGGAACTCCTATTAAATAGTGAATTGATCTATATCCATGATCTCTTACTATTATTTCACAATCTAAATCTTGAATAGTATTTTTTAAATCTTGGATATTATAATCTCCTCTTCTAATATTAATTTGTGGAGTCTCTTTGGTATCCCAAAGTTTTGTAATTTCACCATGAATACTACGCCAATCATCTTTAAATAGGTGTAGTACTCTTATTCCGATGAGGTCAGTTATTATCTCTTTATAATTTTGAACACTGATTCCTCTATCATAATACTTTCTACCCTTTCTGATAATTTTTTCAATCAGATGGGCAGCTTTTTTAACCCTTCTTCTAACAGAATGTACCCCGTCATTATCAATTAATTTAGATACTATGTGTTCAGCTTCTTTTTCTAAATAAGGAACTAATTTTAGATAATCCGCATAAATTTTCATTAACTCTTCCCAATCTAAGCCTGTAGATTCAAAATATTCCTCAGTTATGCAAAAGGCTTTGAAAAATTCAACCCTATCCATTCTTTCATTTGACATTTACGTTAGCACCTCTTTATTATTTTCTAGGTATTTTTTCTAATGAAATCTCACAAGTTTTTCTATAACCAACAACTCTATCTGCTTTAATCTCTCTAGCTTCAATAGGGGCTGTAGTTATAATTTTCTCTCTTATATTGAAATCATTTCCTTTCAATATGTGTACTCTCTCAACTTCAATAGTGTCGCCCTCTTTTATATCAAGATCACTTAAATCACACCTGAAATTTATCCAGCTTTGAATAACTTCACTCTTGTCTAAAAGATTTAGTAAAGCCAGTGAATATAGAGTATTCTCTTCTTGTAATAGTTTCTCTTTATGTATTTCTTCCAATCCTAAAATTTCCTTCTCTAATAAATCTAGTTTCATCAGTTCAATTCTATTTTCAAAAGATACTCTACCAGTTAGAAGCTTTCCTATCAGCTCAACCGAGTGCCCAACAAATACATCTTTTAAAAATTTTATATTGAATACAAATCTTTTAAGATTATTTGTCTTATAAACTTTGTAGTAATAATTGTTTAAAATTGGATTGAAACTTCCATCCTCTTTTAATTCAATCTCAATACCTAATTTAAACTCTCTATTTTTCATTTCAAAGTATTTTTTTCTATTTATTTCAACTATTTTAGTATGACACTCTTTTAAATGAGTCTCATTAACTTTTAACTCGGTAACTCCAAAGGTTCTTATTAGATTAAACTTTTCCATATTTTTTATGGTAGAAAATTCTAACGGTAATCTATCTAATTTTAAAGAGCTATACCTTATCTCTAAAGCACTCTCTAAAACCTCTAAATTTCCACTATCTAAATGTACCTGCCTTGGTTCCCTGTCAACTTCAATATCTGAAGTTACCGAAAGAGCTTTTTTCCAACATATGCCTCTTTTAATTCATTTTCATCTAAAGCTTCAGATGTTAAATAGCATCTTAACTCTTTAAAAAACTCCTCTTCTGTATGAGGTAATAGCTTTATTCCTAAATCATTTAACCTCTCTATTGTTTTAGTTTTTAAAACATTAGAATTACTAACAGCATATATAACGTCTTTTTTATCTGCTTTTGCTAAAATTACTTCTAAAATATCTATAAGATCTAAGTTATTTAAGTCTAATCCTAAAATAATAGTTGGATATGTTTCTATCTCACTTTTTATAGAATTAAAGAAATTTTTATAAAAATCCAAAACTTTTAGCTTTCTAAAATCTTGAACTGACACAAAAACTTTCTCATGCTTCTCAGTATCTCCTAATATTTTGTAATGCTTTATCTCTCCATTTGAAGATTCTCTTATAACTTCATCTGTTGGTAATATTTTTACTACTCTATTTGAATTTATATCGTCTAAAACTATATCATAGTCCGTTGAAAAAACAGCATTAATTTTATCACTTTCTGAGAAAACGTTTAATATCTCTTTAGCATCCCTGTTTGTTTCGTATAAATTTTTGATTTTTTTCAATAATGAACTTCTACTGCTAACAACACCATCTAGATAAACTTGGCTAACTTGAAACAAGGAATTTTCATCTCTTATATATCCTTTTATGTTTTCCTTCATATCTTTCATCAATAATCTTGCTAACTCTATTCTTGTAGGATATCCTGCTGTTCTCACCAAGAAATCTCCTAAAAATAGGTTTATTTTCTCTGTTTCATTAAATTTATTGAAAAAACTCATAGTAACACCTCTCTTTCTCTAAAAATCAACACTTTGTCAATATAAGTATAACTTAATTTTTTCCATTTAACAAGTCATTTTATCAAAAATAAAAATAAAAAGTTTTTAAAATTGTATTAATACACTTTCTAAAATAACGTTGTTTTTTTAATTTTGCGGGCGTATAATCGCAATGTAACCATAATAATATTTTCAACGGAGGGTTTTTATGTCAAGATATGAATTAAACAAAAACTTAGCTCAGATGCTTAAAGGTGGAGTTATCATGGATGTTACAACTCCTGAGGAAGCAATCATAGCAGAAAAAGCTGGAGCTTGTGCTGTAATGGCTTTAGAAAGAGTTCCTGCCGATATTAGGGCAAATGGTGGTGTTGCGAGAGCTTCGGATCCTAAAATGATTAAAGAGATACAAAAAGCTGTTTCTATACCAGTTATGGCAAAAGTTAGAATTGGACATTTTGTTGAAGCTCAAATTTTAGAAGCACTTAATGTTGATTATATTGATGAAAGCGAGGTCTTATCCCCTGCTGACAACAAATATCATATAAATAAAACAAAGTTTAAAACTCCTTTTGTTTGTGGAGCTAAAAATTTAGGTGAAGCTTTAAGAAGAATTGCAGAAGGTGCTAGTATGATAAGAACAAAGGGTGAGCCTGGAACTGGAGACGTCATTGAAGCTGTTAAACATATGAGGGCTATGAACGAAGATATTAGAAGAATTCAAGGGGCCCATATTGATGAACTATATAACATTTCAAAAGAGCTTGGTGCTTCTTATGATTTAGTTAAATATGTTCATGAAAACGGTAGTCTTCCAGTTGTTAACTTTGCAGCTGGTGGAATTGCTACTCCTGCTGACGCCGCTTTAATGATGCAACTTGGTTGTGATGGAGTATTTGTTGGTTCAGGTATTTTTAAATCAGGAGATCCTGCCAAAAGAGCAGCAGCTATAGTTAAAGCTGTAACAAACTTTACAAGCCCTGAAATTCTTGCAGAAATATCAGAAGATTTAGGAGAACCTATGGTTGGTATCAATGTTTACTCTTTAGATGATGAAGATAAGATGTCTGATAGAGGTTGGTAATATGAAAATTGGTGTTTTGGCTTTACAAGGAGCTTTTATAGAACATGTTAACTCTTTAAAAAAGTTAGGAGTTGATACAATTCTTGTTAAGAAAAAAAGTGATTTAAAAGATATACAAGGACTAATCTTACCTGGCGGAGAAAGTACTGCTATAGGAAAACTTTTAGTGGATTTAGATTTAAAGGATGAGATTAAAATGCTTATTGAGAATGGTCTTCCCGTTTTTGGAACCTGTGCTGGAATGATTCTTTTGGCTAAAAATATTACCAATGATGAGAGAAAGCATCTAGCACTGATGGATATAACTGTAAAAAGAAATGCTTATGGACGTCAAAATGATAGCTTTTGTATCGAAGAAAATTTTAAAGGTATCAGTTCTAAAGTTGAGATGGTTTTTATCAGAGCACCTTATATCGAAAAAGTGGGTGAAAATGTAGAGATTTTAGCTACTGTTGATTCAAATATTGTAGCTGCTCGACAAAAAAATATGTTAGTTACATCTTTCCATCCAGAATTAACTTCAGATTTAAAAGTACATCAATACTTTATTGATATGATAAAATAAAAAGAGGGCTGAAGTATAAAAAATACTTCAGCCTTTTATTTAGCAATAAATATAAAATTTTATTTTACTATGAATGAACTTGCTATAACTTTTCCGTCCTCAGTATATAAAACTGCTCCTTGACCTGGAGTTACAGCTCTGATGCTGTCTCCTATAAAGTGTATCTCTATAGTGTCGTTATCTATTACTCTCACAACACAGTGATGTAATTTGTCTCTAGAACGAGCTTTTGCAAAACACTCTAAACCGTCTAACTCTTTTATATCATTAACCAAAAGTAAATTAAGCTGATTAGCTATCAATCTATCTTTCATTAAGTCATCATTGTCACCAACAACAACTCTATTGTTTGCTTTATCTAAAGCCACAACGTATAATGGATTTGCAGAAGCTATTCCCAGTCCTTTTCTTTGACCTATTGTATAAAAAGCTAGTCCGTTATGTTTTCCTAAGACTTTACCATTCATATCTACAATATTTCCCTTTTTTTCTATTCTTCCCTTTGTTTTCTCAATTAGGAACTCTTTTAATTTTCCATCTTCAACAAAACAGATTTCTTGAGAATCTTTTTTAGCATAAACTCTAACTCCAAGTTCTTTTGCTAACTCTCTAACTAATGGTTTTTCCATCTTTCCAATAGGGAAAATTATATATTTTAAATTTTCTTTTTTTATTTGTGATAAGAAATAAACTTGATCTTTATTTACATCATCACCAATTGCTAGAGTTCCGTCAATGATATTTGCATAGTGACCAGTTGCTAAAACTTCCGCACCTTTTTCTCTTGCAAACTCAATCAATTTTCCAAACTTTATCTTTCTATTACAAACCATACAAGGATTTGGAGTTTTTCCAGACTCATACTCTTTTACGAAATAGTCTATAACCTCATCTCCAAACTCTTGTGTAACATCTAAAAGATAGTGTTCAATTCCTAAATCGTCACATATTCTCTTAGCATCTTTATCCTCTTCACCACAAGTTTTCATCGTTACTCCAAAAATTGTATACCCTTGCTTTTTTAAAAGATATGCAACTGTTGACGAATCAACTCCACCACTCATAGCTACCGCTATGACTTTTTTTTCATTCTCTTTTTTAAACTCTAAGTTCATAAATACCATCCTTAATAAAAATTAATTCTATTACTATTTGTAGAAGGCAAATATAATAGTTGAAATACCAAAAATCAGAATTAGTAATCCTGACAGTTTACTCAATTTTAAAAGTATATCTATAGTTACTCTTTTCTTGAAATGATATATTAAAAAAACTGTTGTAAACCACATAGAGGCTCCACCCATTCCAATTCCAAGTCCTAACTCCAATACTGTTGTATCTTTGACAATACAATTCAAAACTCCAAGTAGAGTATATATTCCTGCTATAACAAGTAAAGAAGAAATATTAAATACTGCAAGAAGAAAAGTTTCAAAGTAGTCTTGAACCAGAGTGAAATTATCATCCTCTAACTCTTTTATAGTGGGTTGACCAAAGAATTTCTTACTTCCCACGAAAATTAAAAATACACTTATTAAAATTTTTAATGGTGTCTCATATCTCACAATTACATGATCTAACTTACTTATAAACAAAAATGAGATTATCCCGTAGATAATGTCTACAGTCACCATTCCTAATGCTGATACATAAGCTTTTTTCTCCCCCTCTGTCAGGGCCTTTTCCATACAGTAGATCCCCACTGGTCCAAAAGGTAGAGACAATATTATTCCTGTTATAATACCTTTTAAAAAAATCATATTCTATTCTCCTCAAAAGTGTATTTCTATAAATGACTTTATCTTCTGATTTTAACATAAAATTTTTGAAATATAAAGTAAATTCCTCAAAAATAGGACTATTTTACAGGTTTAACTCCTTCAGTTTTGATTTAACTGTATCAAAAAATAGCTTTCTATCTTCAGGGTTATCTCTTATGTCCATATTATCTATATTTATTTTTAAAACAACTGTGTCTGTATAGTTGTTAAAAAAATCACAGTACTCTTCATTTAAAGAGTTCCAATAACCTCTTTCAACTCCAAGTTCAAAATCTCTTCCTCTTTCAACTATCTTCTTTATAGCATTATCCACATCTATTTCTAAATAAATTATTAGTTTAGGATTCTTTCTAGCTGAAATAAGTTTTTCCCAAAATGATTTATATAGTGAAAATTCCTCTTCTGTCATATAGCCATTTTTTAAATGCATCTTAGCAAAAAGAAAATCTCCATATATACTTCTATCCATTATGCATCCATCATACGTTGCTGCTTCTTCAATAATATCAATTCTTTTATTTAAAAAATACATCTGACTAAGTAGAGAATATCTCTCTTTATTTGAATAAAATTTATCTAGAAAAGGATTATCTATATATGGCTCTTGAAAGAATTCTATATCTAACTCTTTTGCTAATAACTCTCCTAAAGTTGTTTTTCCTGCTCCAACAACTCCTTCTATACAGATAACATTTTTCATACTATACTAATACTCCTTTTTGTAGGAATCTTTTTAAGTTACTGATTATCATTCCGATAGCAACTTTATTTTCTCCACCTCTAGGAATTATAACATCTGCATATCTTTTGCTTGGCTCACAAAACTCTAAGAACATTGGTTTAACTGTTGTTAAGTATTGATTTTTTACAGAAGCAAAACTTCTTCCTCTTTCAGTCATATCTCTTTCAATTCTTCTTAGAATCATTTCATCAGCATCAGTATCTACGAATATTTTCACATCAAATAACTCTCTAATCTCTGGAACTGCAAATATTAAAATTCCTTCTACTATTATTATCTTTGATGGCTCAATCTTTATACATCCATCTTTTCTTGAATGTGTTGTGAAATCATAGATTGGTCTTTCGATTGCCTCATTGTTAATCAATTTTAATAAATGTTCTTTTAATAAATCAAACTCTATTGAATCCGGGTGATCAAAATTTACTGCTGCTTTTTCTTCTAAAGTTAAATTTGTTAACTCTTTATAATAAGCATCTTGCTCTACTAGTACTGCGTCCTCTGATTTGAAAGCCTTTACTAGATTATGTGCTACTGTTGTCTTTCCGCTTCCACTTCCACCAGCTACTCCGATCAATATGCAATTTTTCATTTGTTTGTTTCCTCCTTAAAGTTACTTTTATATATCTTACTTTTTTATAATCTTATATATTATAGCATATTTCTCAAAAAAAAATAAATTATAATATTGTATAGACTATATATTTTTTTTGATGTATACTTTACGATATAGTTGTTTTTAAAGGAGAAGATTTTTATGAGTATGACAGAGAAAGATATCGATCTTCAGATGAAAAAGGCTCTTGAAAAAGTTCCTTTTGAAATCAAAAAAATAAAATTTGTGCTCTCTGTAGTAAAAACATTCAAAAGAGCAAAAAAACTATTAAAATTTTAGGAGGATAAAATATGACAGAAGAGATTTTAAAAAAAATAGATAGAATCAACGACGAGTTTGAAAAAAGAGATTTCTTTATTAAAGAGGACTTAATTGAGCTATTCCAAGAGAGAGAGGATCTTAGAACTAAGCTAGATGAAATTAAATTCAAAAAAATTGAATTTTTCAATATTGCTGAGGAAGATTGTGTAGGATTTACTCTTGATGATGTTCAAGTTAACTTCTTCGTTGAATTTGGTGAAGATGAAGAGGGACCTTGGTACGAAGCAACGGCAGAAATTATAACTTTCTAAGTTAAACTTGATAAAGTTTAATAAAAAATAGCTAGGGTGGGATTTTATATCCCTGCTCTAGCTATTTTATATTTCTCATTGCTGTTTCAAACTCTTCCATTGTTATTCCATATCTATTTAATTTTGATATTAGTTGTTTTGCGTTTGAATAACCTATTCCTAAAGCTGAGCCTAACTTCTCTCTTAACTCTTTTGAATCCGAGGCACCTGATAATCCACAATCAATAATTATATCCATATTGAATAAGCTTTCTCCTTCTGAAATCACTTCACACTTAGCGTTTTCTAAAGCTCTTATTATTGCTTCTGGAGTAGCATTCTCTACACCTACATCCCCATCTTTTGATCCTTCTTTTCTACTTATGTAAGCCTGTTTTACATTTGGAAAAAAGTTTTGTATATATTTTCTTAGTTCTTCTCCTACAAAATCAGGATCTGTTAAAACTATTAATCCTTTCTTTTCATATGCAACTCTCAATTTTTCTATATTTCCTTTTTTTCTTATTGCAAATCCATTTGTTTGAATTATTTCAGCATCTACTGCAGCTTTTACTGCTGAGATATCATCTCTTCCTTCAACAACAATAACTTCTTTTATTATCTTTTTCATCAATTAAACTTTCCTTTCATTAAGTATTTGCACTCGATCATATTTTAACATTTTTTTATTTTTTTTACTATTTTTTTATCTTTTATAATTATAGGACTTTTATTCTGTGGATATTTTATTTATTTACAGGTTGACACTTCTCCTTGTTCTATGATAGAATGTTCAAAAAGTAAATATATTTTATTCGTATAAGTTGCAAATATGGTGCGACGTATCTACAACTAACCGTAAATTAGTTTCTATGAAAGATAAAGGGGACTAGTCTACCTTCTATTTTTTTATAGAATAAGATTGTCTCTTTTTTTATTATATTTTGGAGGTTTTTATGAAAAAAAATAGCATTATAATTCTTGATTTTGGTTCTCAATATAACCAACTTATTGCAAGAAGAGTTAGAGAAATGGGTGTTTATGCTGAAGTAGTTCCATACTTTGAGCCACTTGAAAATATTCTAGCTAGAGAGCCGAAAGGTATTATCCTATCAGGAGGACCTGCTTCTGTTTACTTAGATGGATCACCTACAATTGATAAAGCTTTATACGAGCAAGGAATTCCAGTTTTAGGAATTTGCTATGGAATGCAACTTACATCACAACTTCTTGGAGGTCAAGTTGAAAGAGCTGACAAACAAGAGTTTGGAAAAGCTGAACTTATAATCGATGATTTAGATAGTCCTCTTTTCAAAGATGTTCCAAATCTAAACCAAGTTTGGATGAGTCATGGAGACCACGTTACAATCCTTCCTGAAGGGTTTAAGCAAATTGCTCATACAGATTCTTGTATCGCTGCAAGTGCAAATATAGAAAAAAATATTTACTGTATCCAATATCACGCTGAGGTTACTCACTCTGAATATGGTACAAAAATGTTAGAAAACTTTGTATTTGGTGTTGCTAAATGTGAAAAAAACTGGTCAATGGGTAACTACATTGAGCAAACTGTAAAATCTATAAAAGAAACTGTTGGAGATAAAAAAGTTCTTCTTGGACTTTCTGGAGGAGTTGACTCTTCTGTTGCTGCTGCTTTAATACATAAAGCTATCGGTGACCAATTAATCTGTATATTCGTTGATACTGGACTTCTTAGAAAAGATGAAGCTGTTAACGTTATGGAGATATATGGTAAACATTTCCACATGAACATAAAATGTGTTGACGCTGAAGAGAGATTCTTAAGCAAATTAGCTGGTGTTTCTGATCCTGAGGCTAAGAGAAAAATAATTGGAAAAGAGTTCGTTGAAGTATTCAATGAGGAAGCTTCTAAGTTAGAGAATGTGGACTTCTTAGCTCAAGGTACAATCTACCCTGATGTAATTGAGTCTCAATCTGTAAAAGGACCTTCTGCTACAATTAAATCACATCACAACGTTGGTGGATTACCAGAGGATATGAAATTTGAATTACTAGAGCCATTAAGAGAGTTATTCAAAGATGAGGTTAGAGCTGTTGGAAGAGAGTTAGGAATTCCTGATTACATGGTAGACAGACACCCATTCCCAGGACCTGGACTTGGAATTAGAATTTTAGGTGCTGTTGATAAAGAAAAAGCTGATATCTTAAGAGAAGCTGACGACATCTTTATTAAAGAGTTAAGAGCTGCTAATTTATATCAAGAGGTTAGCCAAGCTTTCGTAGTACTTTTACCAGTTAAATCAGTTGGAGTTATGGGAGACGAAAGAACTTATGAGTATACTGCTGTTTTAAGATCAGCTAACACAATTGACTTTATGACTGCTACTTGGTCTAGACTTCCATATGAATTCTTAGATAAAGTTTCTAATAGAATCATAAATGAGGTTAAGGGAATCAACAGATTAACGTATGATATCTCTTCTAAGCCACCTGCTACAATAGA
>JAVWUC010000028.1:0-11083 GCA_036667395.1 Cetobacterium sp.
AATAGTTTTTAATAGAATTATCTAGGAGGCCAAAATGAATCAAGATGTATTGAGTAAAATAGTAGAGAGTAACAAAGGTTTAATATCTCAAGGAGCTGTGGCAACGTATATTCCAGAACTTGCTAAAGTAAATAAAGATTACTTAGGTGTAGTTATCGCGTTTGCAGATGGAACAATGCTATCAGCGGGAGATACAAAAGTTAGATTTGCAATAGAAAGTATATCTAAAACGGTTGTTTTAGCACTTGCTCTATTGGATAATGGAGAGGAAGGGGTTTTTAAACATGTACATAAAGAGCCTTCAGGAGACGCTTTTAACTCAATAAAAAAACTTGAAACAGAGCCTGATCACTTACCAAGAAATCCGTTTATAAATGCAGGGGCAATAATGACAGCTTCTCTAATAAAAGGAAAAGATCCAGAAGATAAATTTAATAGAATTCTAGAATTTATGAAAAAAATAAGTGAAGACGACACTTTAGAGTTAGCTACAGATATATATTTGAGTGAAAAAGCTACTGGAGATACAAATAGAGGACTTGCTTACTATATGAAAGGGCAAGGGGTTTTAAGTGGAAATGTAGAAGAGATTCTAGATGTTTACTTTAAACAGTGCTCAATATATGTAACTGCGGAAAGCTTAGCTAAAATTGCAAGATTCTTTGCAAATGGAGGAGTGCTTTCAACAGGAGAAAGAGTTATTCCTAAAAAATATGCTCAAATAGTAAATGGTCTTATTGCAACATGTGGAATGTATGACCAAAGTGGAGAATATTTAGATAATATAGGAATTCCAGGAAAATCTGGAGTGGGTGGAGGAATAATTTCACCTGTATCTAGTAAAAAAATAGGTGTTGCTGTATTTGGTCCAGCTTTAGATGAAGAGGGAAATAGTATAGCAGGAATAGGAATAATGAAAGATGTATCTAAAGAGTTAGACTTAGATATGTTTTAAAAATCAAAGAGGTCTCTTTTTAGAGACCTCTTTCTTTATATTATCCTATTTTATGTAAAATTTCTTTAAAGTCTTGAGGTAAAGGAGCTATAACTTCTACTTTTTTACCACCATCTACTTCTGTAAAAATAAGTTTAAAAGCATGTAGCAGCTGTCTTTTAGCCCTCGTGTCTCCACCACCATAAAGATCATCACCTAAAATCGGATGGCCATTAAGAGACATATGAGCACGAATTTGATGAGTTCTACCTGTGAAAAGTTCCAACTCAATAAGAGTTAAATCCTCTTCAGGGAAACGCTCTAAAACTTTCATGTGAGTTTTAGCATCTTGTCCACCCTCTTCAATACTCATCTCCTTACGTCTTAATTCATCTCCTTCTTTACCTATAGGAATTTCAATCATCATCTCATCCTCTTTAACAATCCCTTTAACTATTGCCTGATAGTGTTTTGAGACTCTTTCTTTATCCCCTTGTAAAAAGGCTTGTGCAAAAGCATTTTTTGCAACAACAATAAGTCCAGAAGTATTCATATCTAGACGATTAAAAAATCTAGGGGGTTGAATTTTTCCAGTCTGCTCTTGAAGATAATGAATAACTCCATTAGCAAGAGTGAGGTCTGTTTTTTTTGTAGTTGGATGAACAACTAAGTATGGGTCTTTATCAATTATAAGAAGGTTTTTATCCTCATACATAATTCTTAAATCCATTTGTATTGGTTTTATCCCAACTTCTTTTTCTTTTTCTTTAACTAAAAGTTTAGCATTTTTTTTAACTTGTCTTGTAGTTTTTACTCTTTTTCCATTTAAATAAACTTCCACATTTCTGATACCTCTACCAGAATATCCTTTTTCTTTTAAATATTGAGAGATTTTTAAATTATGAAATTCAGGTTCAATAGTAAATTTTTTCATTTTTTTCCCTTTCGAATTAAATATTTTCTTATATTTTATAACGATATCAAAAAAAATACAACTTATTGATTTTTTTATGTTTAAAAAATGATCGAACCAATACTAGAATATAAGTATACTAGTGTGGTGTGAAATGAGTATTGACCGTATGTTCAAGTGTTGTATTCCTTACTGATAAAATAAAGAAATAAAAATATGACCAAATACTTTTCGACTTGGAAGTCAAATTTAACCAAAAGTCATTTTTGTCATAAAATTGGTTTACAAAAAAACAAAAAGGTTGTAATATAAACACATATAAATTGAATTCAGATTCAAAAATAGGAGGAAAAGTACTATGGGATACAAAGTAACAGCAGAAAATTTTGATAACCTGTTAAAAGACCTTAGTAAAGCATATAAAATTTATGCTCCAAAGAGATTTCCAAAGCAGGGAAGATATTCAGACACAGATATCGTAAGATATGATAGAGTTTATTCAGCAAATGAGGTTGTTCATAATGAGAAGTCTGACTATGCAGCTAAAGAAGCATTAAGTCCAATAACTGAAACAGTTTTATATTTTACAGATGCAGATTACAGAGAGTCAAAAGTTGTAGATGATAGACCTATGCTTGTTTTTGCAAGAGCTTGTGACATTCACTCTATAAAAAGATATGATGATGTTTTCCTAAAAAATGGTGGTTTTGAGGATTCATACTATAAAAGAATGAGAGAAAGAACAAGATTTATATTGATGGAATGTCCATCTAAAGGTTGGGATACATGTTTCTGTGCTTCTATGGGAACAGGTTCAACAGATGAGTATGCTTTTGGAGTAAAGTTTACTGAAGATGGAGTTTTAGTAGAAGTTAAAGATTCGGAATTTGCACCACACTTTGCAGGAAATGAAGAGTTAGAGTTCATGGTTTCTCCTGTAGTAGAAAATGAAAGAGTGGTAAGAATACCAGAAATTAAAGATAAAGAGACTCAGAATGCAGTTAAATCATTAGAGATGTGGAAAGAGTTTGATAAGAGATGTTTAATGTGTGGAAGTTGTACTGTAGCTTGTTCAACTTGTACTTGCTTTACAACTTATGATATGAACTATACATCGGATTCAAATGCAGGAGAGAGAAGAAGAATAAATGCATCTTGCCATGTAGATGGATATACTGATATGGCTGGAAACCACTCGTTTAGAAAAGCTGGTGGAGAGAGAATGAGATTTAAAGTTATGCATAAAGTTCATGACCACATGAAGAGATTCAAAGAGCACCATATGTGTGTAGGTTGTGGAAGATGTGACGATAAATGTCCTGTATTTATATCTTTCTCAACAACAGTAAATAAACTAGCAGCAGAGGTTGATAAGCTAAATGGAGGTGCTAAATAATGCAAAATTTAATTATGCCAACACCATACAGAATTTTAGATATTAAAAAAGTTACTGAGATAGAGTATCTATTCAGAATAGAATATCCAGAAGCTAAAAATATTCAATTTGGACAATTTATGCAGATATCTTTACCTAAAATAGGAGAGTGTCCAATATCAGTTACAGATTTTTCAGCTGAAGAGGGATGGATAGAGTTTTTAATTAGAAAAGTTGGAATTGTAACAGACGAACTATTTAATCTTCATGCAGGAGATTTAATGCCTTTAAGAGGACCTTATGGAAAAGGTTTTGATATGAAAAATTTTGAAAATAAAAAAGTGGTTATAGCAACAGGTGGATCAGGTCTTGCACCAGTTAGGTCTTTAATCAATCATATATATAAAAATCCAGAATCGGTAAAAGAGATGGAACTGTTATTTGGATTTAAAGATGATTCATCAATTCTTTTCAGAGATGAAGTTATTGCTTGGAGAAAAAAGCACCCTATGATCTTAACAGTGGATAAAGGTTGTGGATTAGATGGAGAGTGTGTAGGACTTGTAACAGAGTATGTACCTCAGCTAAAAATGACTACTGATGGATTTGAGGATCTAGAGGTTGTTATTGTTGGACCACCTAACATGATGAAATATACAGCTTTAGAGTTTGAAAAGCTTGGAGTACCAGCTGAGAAAATTTGGGTATCTTTTGAAAGAAAGATGTCGTGTGCTATTGGAAAATGTGGACACTGCAGAATCGATGAGGTTTATGTATGTTTAGAAGGTCCTGTATTTAACTATTCTCAAGCAAAATATTTAATCGACTAAGGGGGTAAAAAAAGTGAATCACGATATTAATATAACTAAAATGAAACTAAACTGCTTCCGTCAATCTAAAGTACCTGGAGAGTTTATGATCCAACTTCGTGTACCTGGTGGACTAATTGAGGCTAAATATTTAAGAGTAATTCAAGAGATTGCTGAGAGATGGGGAGACGGAACTTTCCACATGGGAATGAGACAAACTCTGAATGCTCCAGGAATAAAATTTGAAAATGTAGATGCTGTTAATGAATATTTAGAGAACTACATTAAAGAAGTAGACGTTGAGATGTGTGGAGTTGAAATGGATGTAAATCAAGCGGGATATCCAACTATTGGAGCTAGAAATATCATGGCTTGTATCGGAAACTCTCATTGTGTAAAAGCAAATATCAATACTTGGGAGTTAGCTAGAAAAATTGAAAAAAGAATATTCCCAAGTCATTACCATATAAAAACAGCTATCGCTGGATGTCCAAATGACTGTGCAAAAGGGCACTTCAATGATTTTGGAATTATAGGTGTAACAAAGCCAATATATGTAAAGGATAGATGTATCGGTTGTGGAAGATGTGTTAAAGTTTGTGACCACGCTGCAACTAGAGTTTTAAAGTTAGAAAATCATAGAATTGTGAAGGATTCTTGCTGTTGTGTTGGATGTGGAGAGTGTGTTGAAGCTTGTCCATCATCGGCATGGGTAAGACCAGAGCAAAAGCTGTACAGAATGACAATCGGAGGAAGAACAGGAAAGCAATATCCAAGAATGGGTAAAATGTTTTTAAACTGGGTAACTGAAGATGTAATTCTTGGTGTTATCGAAAACTGGCAAAAATTCTCAGCAAATGTATTACATCATAAACCAATGTATATCCATGGGGGGCACTTAATTGATAGAGCTGGATATCAAAAGTTTAAAGAGCTAATACTTGATGGAATAGAATTAAATCCAGAAGCACAAGTAGCACAAAGAATTCTTTGGGCAGAAACAGAGTATAGAGCTAACATCAATGTTAAGCCTATCGCTGATCATCCAAGCCCAGGAGAGGATTACACTCTTGAAAAACCGTTTAAATACGGTGGAGGACACTAAAAAATACCAAATCAACAACTACAATTAAATATAGTCTAGAATGGGAACCTTAAGGTTCCCATTCGTCATGTTTGGAACTTTGAATAATGATTCAAAAATCTTGTTATATAAAATTTACGGGGGTAGTGAAAGGATGGAAGCAACAAGAGAGAATAGAAAAAGTTTAAAAGAAACAATATTAGATTTATTTAAGTTTGAAGATTACTGGGCAATACTTTTAGCAACACTGATATTAATATTTTGTGTGTTTATGTATATGGGACCAAGTTCTGAAGGGTTAGTTGGAAAAGCAGAGGTATATAATAGTGTTATGACAGCTCAAGCTGAGAGAGCACCATTTAAAACAGTTGAGTGGCATGAGGCACAGTTTGATAAAAATAGTTTAGTAGTAAAAAGTTCTTTAAGTTCAAAAGTTAAAGACATTTTAGGGAAACCTAAAAAATGGAGTACAAATCCAGTTGAATCGTTTTATTTAAGTGAGGCTGGAGCTAAAATAAAAGGAGCTCCTTTTATAGATCAATATGAAGAAGCTAAAAAAATATCGACTTTAGCTAAAAACAAAGCTTTAGCAGCTACAGCTTTAGCACAAACAAAGGCTTTTGCAGATACAAAATTAAATGCTGAGGCAAATGATCTGGTGGATAAATGGTTATCTGACAGAGATAAAGAGGGGAAGTTAAAAGCAAAAGCTATAATAAAACCTTATAATATAATTCCTAATTTGATACTTCTTCTTGTATTTATAGGTTTATATTTCAGTGTTGGAATGAAGAAAATGGGAAGATCAAGAGATGGATTTTTACAAGGATTCCCAGCAGTATTTTTACTTGCAGCAGGAGCATATTTATTAGGTGAGCAGGTAACTTTAAAAGCTTGGGGACTAGGATACGTATTTTGGGGATTAGTATTAGGACTTATTGTAAGTAATACAATTGGAACTCCTAAAAAGCTTTTGCAAGCAGCACAGACAGAGTACTTTATAAAGACAGGGCTTATTCTTTTAGGATCAACTGTTTTAGTTAATAAAGTGCTTTTGATTGGAATTCCAGGAATATTTGTAACTTGGTTTGTAACTCCAGTGGTTTTAGTTTTAACATTTTTATTTGGAGATAAAATTTTAAAAATGGAATCTAAAAGTTTAAATATGGTTATGTCGGCAGATATGTCTGTAAGTGGAGTTTCTGCAGCGATTGCAGCGGCAGCAGCATGTAAGGCAAAAAAGGAGGAGTTAACTCTTTCAGTAAGTATTTCAATAATGTTTACAGCATTCATGATGATAGCTATGCCAATGTTCATAAAAGCTTTAAATATGGATCCTGTTTTAGGAGGAGCTTGGATTGGTGGAACGGTTGATTCAACAGGAGCAGTTGTTGCTGCGGGGGAATATTTAGGACCAGTGGCAAGAGATGTTGCTGCTACAATAAAAATGATTCAAAATATAATAATAGGAGTTATGGCTCTAGGAGTAGCTGCATACTGGTCTTTAAAAGTAGATACATCGATGGCAGCAGAGAAAGATTTCTCATTAAAAGGTTCTTTAAAAGAGATATGGGATAGATTCCCTAAATTTATCTTAGGATTTATTGGAGCATCACTTGTATTCTCGGCAATTTATGGAGCTTTAGGAGTGGACGGATCAAAGATAATAGTGGATAAAGGGATGGTAAATGGATTGATATCTCCGCTACAAGGATGGCTATTCTGTCTAGCATTTACAAGTATTGGTCTTTCAACTAACTTTGCTGAACTAAGTAAATTGTTTAAGGGTGGAAAGCCAATAACTCTTTATTTAGTAGGAAAAGTAATAAATCTTAGTGTGACATTTGGTGCAGCTTATTTGATGTTCCATATTGTTTTCCCTGAGATTACGGCTTCATTAATGAGTTTATAAAAAAGAGTGGAGGGGGAGCTAGAGATGTTAAAAAAATGGGGCGCATTTTTAGGGAGTTTTATCTGCATATATATATTTTGTTACTCAGTTCTTCCTTTTTTAGATGAAGTTTTAGGATTTAAAGAAGCTCATTATAAATTAGCTGAAGAGGATATAGAGTCAGGGGCCTGGTACTATATATTTGTAAAGAAAGTTGAACCAAGTTCTGAAAATGTTAGACATACTTTAAAATATTCCAATAAAGGAGTAAAAAGAGATGTTGAACCTTAAAGAGATAGAGAGTCAGGAATGGGAGAGAGCTTGTGAAATATCAAAAGAGTTGATTGAAAAACCAAAACCATCTATGTTGATGTTTATATTTCCGTTTGTGCTTATGCCTTTTATTCAAGAGATGAGGGTTTATAAATTAAAGAGAGAACTATTTTTAAGAGAGTATATGTATATAAAAAATATAGTTTTTGATGAATTAAAAAATGGATGGGATTATTTAAATATAGAAAAAAATATAAGAGTAAAAATATCTAAAAATAATGTTCATGAAGAGCTTTATAAGTGTCAATATGAAGAGGCAATCTGTATATTACATTACTTTTTAGAAAAAGTTAAAGAGAAAGAGTTGAGAAAAAAAGAGATTTTGACTTTAGAAAAGACAATTGAAATATTAAATTTAAAAGATGAAACCTTAGAACTAAGTTTTAAATTGAAAAAAATACTAGAGCTAAAAACTAAATAAAATATTGAAAAAACTGCATTTGTATGCAGTTTTTTCTTTTACAAATTTGTCTAAATATGATAAAATATGTTCGAATTTAATTGGAAACTAGAGGGAATAGGGAGGAAAAATGAAGAAGAATTTAAAAGCATTTGGATTAATGGGATTAGTTTTAACGCTTTCAGCTTGTAGTGTTCTAAAACCTAAGGATGGAGAGTATGAGCTTACTCTAGTACATGTAAATGATGTTCATGGAAGAGCAAAAGAAGGGAAGTATGATGGAGTAGGAATAGCTAGAGTAGCAACGATAGCTAAAGCTTTAGATCAAGATAAAAATAATGGAAAAGTGTTATTAGTTGATGCTGGGGACACTATGCATGGAACAACTTTTGCCACTTTAACAAAGGGTGAAGCTATGGTTGAAGCGATGAATGAAGCAGGATTTGATTTTGCAACATTAGGAAACCATGATTTTAACTATGGACAAGAAAGACTTGAAGAGTTATTATCAATGCAAAAGTATAAAACACTAGCTGCTAACGTTATAGATAAAACTACTGGAAAACCATTAGCAGGAACTTATGAAGTTAGAAAAATAGATGGAGTTAAAGTTGGATTCTTTGGATTAGCAACACCAGAAACATACTTTAAAACAAATCCAAAAAATATAGAAAATATAACAATAGAAGATCCAATAGCAACAGCAAAATCAGTTGTAGCTCAAATGAAAAAAGATAAGGTTAAGTTTATAGTTGCAATCGCTCACCTAGGTGATGATGAGAGTACGGCTAGAAAATTACAAAGTGTTGGACTTGCAGAAGCGGTTCCTGAAATTAACCTAATAATCGATGGACATAGCCATACTGAATTAAAAGAAAAGAAAATGGTAAATGGAGTAACTATAGTTCAAACTGGAGAGTACAGCAAAAATGTTGGAGTAGTAAAAGTTGATTTAGATAAATTAAAAGATAGAAATGCATCAATAGATTACACACTTTATACTAAAGATATAATTTTAAATGGAGATAATCCAGTTGTTGAAGATGCAGATGTAAAAGAAAAAATAGATGAAATTTCTAGAAAACAAGAGATGATAACAAGTGTTAAAGTTGGAGAATCGCCTATTTTACTTCAAGGAAACAGAGATTTTGTAAGAACTGGTGAGACAAATTTATCTCAACTTATAACAGACTCAATGCTTTGGAAGACAGGAGCAGATGTGGCTATAACAAATGGTGGAGGAATTAGAGCTTCTATCAATCCGGGAGAGGTTACAGTAGGAGATATAATAAGTGTTCTACCTTTTGGAAACTATGTTGTAACTAAAGAGGTAAAAGGATCAGATCTTCAAAAGGCTGTAGAAAATGGACTTAGAACATATCCAGAGTCTTTAGGAGCTATGACACAAGTTGCTGGAATGACAGTTAAGTTTAATGTGAAAAACCCAGCTTATAGAAAAGTTTTAGAAATAAGAGTAGGGGATGAAAAATTAGATCCAAACAAAAATTATGTTGTGGCAACAAATGATTTCATGGCAGCTGGAGGAGATGGATATTCATCTTTAGCTAATGGGAAAGAGTTAGGACACTATCCTGGACTTGATGAAATTTTAATTGAGTACATTCAAAAAGTAGGATTAGAAGGAAGAGATAAAATAACACCAAGATTATTACCAAAAAAATAAAGAGTAAAACGAAAAGGGGATTTATAAATGAATAAAGAGAGTTTAAGAAAAAAGGGGATAATTGCTTTTATAGTTTTAGGACTTGTCTTAGCTGTTGTAGAAGCAAATAGACCTGGTCCAATGGTTGTAGAGGGTATTGGAACTGGTTATAATGGAGATTTAGTAGTAAGTTTAAAAGTTAAACCTAAAGGGGAAGGGTTTAAAATTATAGGAGTGGATGTAAATCATCAGGATACTCCACCTATAGCTGATCCTGCATTAGAAACTTTAAAAGCAGAGCTTTTAAAAAATCAAATATCGGAATTAGATATCGTATCAGGTGCAACTTATACATCTCAAGGATTTAAAGAAGCTACTCAAAAAGCTTTAGATAATTTGAAAAAATAAAGAATAAAAAATAAAAAGACTGGGATTTTTAATTCCAGTCTTTTTGTTTATAACTGTATTTAAATTAAATTCTTATTGGTATGCAGGGAATATTTGAATTTCAACTCTTCTATTTTGAGCTCTACCAGCGGCAGTAGAGTTACTAGCGATAGGTCTATTAGGTCCATATCCATTGATGGTAATTCTATTAGGAGCTACCCCTCTGCTTGCTAAATAGTCAGCAACGCTTCTAGCTCTTCTAAATGATAGATTTTCATTATAAGAGTAAGAACCAGTATTATCTGTATTTCCAGAGATTTGAATTCTAGTTTCAGGATATTGATTTAAAACAGATGCAATATCGTTAAGAGGACCATAGAATCCAGATCCTATAATGTAACCGTTAGTAGGGAATGTAACTCCTCCAGGAAGATTAAGGTTAATGTAGTTACCCTCATCAGTAACTTGAACTTGAGTATTTTGTAATCTTTGTCTAAGTTCTTTAGTTTGTTGATCTTTATAAGCACCCCATCCTAAACCAGCAAGGGCACCAATTCCAGCTCCAATAAGAGTTCCTTTTGTATCTTGACCGATAGCTTGACCTAGTAAAGCTCCAATAGCAGCTCCACCAGCAGTACCAGTAGTTTTGTCATTCAATCCATAACCACCATTAGTAGCTGTACATGCAGTAAGTAAAGATCCAGCTAAAAGAAGTGTACAAATAGTTTTTTGTTTTTTCATTTAAAAACCTCCTAAAACATGATAAAAAATAATTATAAATAAGTATATAGTATTATAGAAAAAGTTTTTCAATAAGTCTACAATTTATTCTTCTCCCTAAGTAAAATCAATCCTTCTTTTATATAATAAAAAAAAAATAAAAAAAATAAAAAAAACTTGTTGACAAAATATATTATAAGTGATATAATCATTCTTGTGTTGAGGGACAGCAGTTCACAACACGAAATTAAATAGTCGGAATATAGCGCAGTCCGGTAGCGCACCTGCCTTGGGAGCAGGGGGCCGCAAGTTCGAATCTTGCTATTCCGACCATCTGCGGGAGTAGCTCAGTTGGTAGAGCGTCAGCCTTCCAAGCTGAATGTCGCGAGTTCGACCCTCGTCTCCCGCTCCAAAAATTTAATATATTTAAAATGTGTCTGTAGCTCAGCTGGATAGAGCAACGCCCTTCTAAGGCGTGGGTCAGGAGTTCGAATCTCTTCAGACACGCCATATGGTGACCGTAGTTCAGTTGGTAGAGCGCCAGTTTGTGGATCTGGTTGTCGCGGGTTCGAGC
>JAVWUC010000029.1:0-3822 GCA_036667395.1 Cetobacterium sp.
TCAGCTAGAATCTCAGGAGAAAACTATAGAACATATGTTTTAATGGGAGATGGAGAGCTTCAAGAAGGACAAATATGGGAAGCGGCAATGACAGCAGCTCACTATAAACTAGATTCTATTTGTGCTTTCGTTGACTCAAACAATCTTCAAATAGATGGAAATGTTGATAAAATAATGGGGATTAATCCATTAGATAAAAAATGGGAAGCATTTGGATGGAATGTAATTCAAATAGATGGGCATAACTTCGAAGAGATATTAGATGCTTTAGATAAGGCAAGAGAAACTAAAGGACAACCAACAGTTATTATTGCTAATACAACAAAAGGTAAAGGGGTTTCATTCATGGAAAATGTTTGTGGATTCCACGGAGTTGCACCAACAGTTGAAGAAACTGAAAAAGCAGTAAAAGAATTAGAAAAAGTATCAGAGATATAATAATTTTGGAGGATGAAATGGTGAAGAAATCTACAAGACAAGCTTACGGAGAAGCATTAGTAGAGCTTGGAAGACAGAATAAAAATATAGTAGTTTTAGATGCAGATTTAACAAAATCAACAAAGACAAATCTATTTCAAGAAGCTTTCCCAGAAAGACATATAAACGTAGGAATAGCTGAAGCAGATTTAGTAGGAACAGCAGCAGGACTTGCTACTTGTGGAAAAATTCCTTTTGCTTCAACATTTGCGATGTTCGCAGCAGGAAGAGCTTTTGAGCAAATTAGAAATACAGTAGCTTATCCAAAGCTAAATGTTAAAATAGCTCCAACTCATGCTGGAATTTCAGTAGGAGAAGATGGAGGATCACACCAATCTGTTGAGGATATAGCTATAATGAGAAGTATCCCAGGAATGGTTGTACTATCACCAGCAGATGCAACAGAAACTAAGAAAATGATATTCGCAGCAGCAGAATATAATGGACCTGTTTATATAAGAATGGGAAGATTAGATGTGCCTGTATTATTTGATGAAAATTATGATTTCCAAATAGGAATAGCAAATACAATAAAAGAAGGAACGGATGTTACAATAGTAGCAACTGGTCTTATGACAGCAAAAGCTCTAGAAGCTGCTGAAAAGTTAAAAGAGGATGGAGTTTCAGTAAGAGTAATCAATGCGGGAACAATAAAACCATTGGATGGAGAAACAATTTTAAAAGCAGCTCAAGAAACTAAGTTCATAGTTACAGCAGAAGAGCATTCTGTAATAGGTGGACTTGGATCAGCAGTATCAGAATTTTTATCTGAGACGCACCCAACACTTATAAAAAAAGTTGGAATCTACGATGTTTTTGGACAAAGTGGAAAAGCAGAAGAGCTTTTAGAAAAATATGAATTAACATCTGAAAAGTTAGTATCTGTTATAAAAGAAAATCTATAGAAATAAAAGGATAGAGGCGAGTTAAAATGCGCCTCTATATTTTAATTAGGGAGAGCGTATGGGAACAAAAAAAATAAAGAGAACATTTATAACATTAGCACTTAGTTTCATGGTTTTTAGTTTGTTTGTTTCAATGGCATCGAATAGTTATTTTATAGGAAAAATGTTGAAAAATAATTATTTTTTAACAATAGAACTACAAAATGAAAATAGTAGAGATAGAATTCAAGAGTTTGAAAAATTTCTAATAGAAAATGAAAATGTAAAAGGGGTTAGATTTTTAGATAGAAATGAAGCTTTTAGAAATCTTCAAAAAGAATTGGAGATAGTGATACCTAAAAGTGAGAACCCTTTACCGAATTCAATAGTTGTATATTTTAAAGATGAAAATAAACTGAATGCAATACAAGAGCTATTAGATGTAAATCCAATTGTTAGAGAAATTTATTTAGACAGTAATTTATTAGAAAGTACACAAAAGAAAGTAAGTGCTTTAAATATATCACTGTTTATATTTTTATTTTTTGCAATATCAATGTATTTTCAAATATCAACAATATTGAGAGGAATAATTGTAAGGGACTATATGATTTTAAGTGTAAAGACTCCTCAAAATAATAGAAACTTTGAAATCGCTAGAAACAGAAATTTAATTCCATTTGTGGGTGCTTCAATAATTGGAGGACTTGTATTTTTTAATTTTTACGTTATTTTTAGGCAGAAATTTCAAGATATACTGTCAAATCTTATTTTGCAGAGTTTTAATCAATTGGTTTTAGTTGAAGTTGTTGCAATATTTTTTGCAGTGATTTTTTCATGGAAATCTTCAAGTAAACTCAAAAAAGAAGAGGCTTAACCATGAAGAGGATACTAATTTTTTTCATATTATCAACACTAATTTTTGGAGATAGTGTGGATAATTTGAAAAATAAAATGAAAAAAATTGAAAGTGAAATAGAGAAAAAAAACAATAGAATAGAACATATAAATTCAGAAAAAATAAGTATAGAAAAACAAATTGATAATATAAATAGAGAGATAAAAGATATTGAAAAAGAAGCGGATAAAATAAAAGATGAAATAAGTATTGTAAATAGAAATATTAATTATGGTGAAAAGAATTTAAAAGTAAGTGATACAGTTTTAGAAAGAAAAAAGTCTGAATATAAAGCTAAAATGATTGAAGTGAGTAGAATTTCAAATTTATCGAGTGAAAATAGAGAAAAAAGTATAGCAAAACGTAGTTTCTCAAGACTGTTGTATAGCGATTTAGAAAGCATGGAACACATAAAAAATGTACAATCTTCTATAGAGCAAGTGAAGAAAAATATAGAAAAAAATAGAAATAAACTGACAGAGTTAAAAAGAAAATTAGATTCAAATAGAAGATCGGTAGAAAATAAAAAAATAGAAAAAAATAGATTGATATCTAAATTAAATAAAGAGAAAATAACACATGTAAAAACAATAAGTAAATTACAAATTCAGAAAAAAAATCTAGAAAAAGAGATTGAAAAAATAATAAAAGCAAGAAGTGTAAGCAATAAAAATATAAAACTAAACACAGCTGTTAAAAATTTAGGAAAGTTTTTAAAACCAGTTTTAGGGAGAACAGTAGTAAGATTTAAAGAGAAAAAAAATGGAGAAGTTGTCAGCAATGGAATAGAAATAGAAGCAAAAATGGGAGCTAAAGTTAAAGCAGCCATGAGTGGAAAGGTAATTTATGCTGATAAATTCCAGGGATTGAACAGCGTTGTCATGGTTGACTATGGATACAATACAATAGGAGTCTATGGAAACCTTATAGCTGTTGGAGTAAAATTAAATCAAAAAATAAATAGAGGTCAAGATATAGGAGTTTTAGGATTAACAACAGAAGGAGAAGCAAATCTTTATTATGAGGTTAGATTTAATTTAAAACCTATAAATCCTGAAAATCTATTTTAGTGGAGGAAGTTATGATAGGAACTATAATTTATAATGAAGATAAAAGCTTAGCTGTAAAATTAAACGAAGAGTATTTGGATTATTTTTCAGAAAAGAAAATAGAGATAGTTCCTAGTTCTGAGATTGAAAGAGCTGATTTTGTTGTCGTTATAGGCGGAGATGGAACTCTTTTGAGAGCATCAAAAAAAATTATAAAGAAGAAAAATATAGATGTATTTGCAGTAAATGCAGGAGCATTAGGATTTTTAACTGAAATTCAGATGGCTGAGTTTAAACCTACTTTTGAAAATTATTTAGTTGGAAAAAGAAAAATAGAAGAAAGAGGGTTATTACAGGTATACTTTAAAGAAGAGAAGATTGATGTTTTAAATGAGATAGTAATCTCTAAGGAAAAAGCAAGTTCTAAAATTTTGAATATTTGCGTAAGTGCTGAAAAATCTATGATTTGTAGCTATAAAGCAGATGGATTGATAGTTGCAACTCCGACAGGTTC
>JAVWUC010000029.1:3922-8819 GCA_036667395.1 Cetobacterium sp.
GATTATTATGGGATTTTAAGAGATAAATTGAAATGGGGAGATAATCTATGTTAAAAGAATTAAAAATAGAGAATTTAGCTATAATTCAAAAAGTAGATTTAGAGTTTAAAAATGGCTTAATTGTTCTGACAGGAGAAACAGGAGCTGGAAAATCAATAATATTAAGTGGAATAAACTTATTGATTGGAGAAAAAGCAAGTGCAGATATGGTTAGAGATGGAGAAGAGTTTTTATTAGCTCAGGGAGTTTTTGCGGTTAATGATGAGCAGGAAGCAGAGCTTAAAGAGCTAGGAATTGAAGCTGAAGATAAAGAAGTTATTGTCAGAAGACATATTGATAAGAATGGAAAAGGAAAGGCTTTTGTTAATAATATTAGAGTGCCGATGTCAAGTTTAAAAGAGATAATGGGGACTCTTGTAGATATAGTTGGTCAACATTCACATCAAATGTTATTGAATAAAAGTAACCATCTAAGACTTTTAGATAGATTTTTGGGAGAAAAAGGAATTGAATTAAAAAAAACATTAGAGAGTATATATAATGAGTATTCAAGTCTGGATAGAAGAATAAAAGATGTTGAAAAAAATAAAAGAGAAACTATGGAAAAGAAGGAGTTCTACGAATTTCAACTTCAAGAGATCGATAAAGTTGATTTAAAAGATGGAGAGGATGAAAGGTTAGAGGAGGAATATAAAAAACTTTTTCATGCAGGAAAAATAAAAGAAAAACTTTCTTTGACAGAAGAGCTTTTAAAAGATGGAGAGTTAAACGCCTTAAACATAATATACAATAGCAGAAAAAATTTAGAAACTGTTTCTCAGTATGGAAAAGAGTTTCAAGAAAATTTAGAAAGACTTGAGAAAGTATACTATGATTTACAGGACTGTGTGGATTCAATAAGAGATTTAAATGATGATATCGAAGCGGATGATACAAGATTAGAAAGAGTAATTTCAAGGTTAGATGCTATAAATCGTCTAAAAAGTAAATATGGAGATGAAATTTCAGAAGTTTTAAGTTATAGAAATGAGATAGAAGAAAAACTACAGCTATTGGATGAGAATAGTTTTCAAGTAAAAAAGCTTGAAAAAGAGAGAGAAGAGGCAAAGAAAAAGTATTATGAAATTGCTAAAAAATTGACTGAAATTAGAAAAGAGAAAGCTAAAGTAATAGAAAATAATCTTCAAGAGGAGCTACGTGGTCTTAGTATGGGGGATGCTCAGTTTAAGATAGAGTTTATAGAGAATACATCAATGGGAAGTAATGGTATGGAACATGTTGAGTTTATGATCTCTACAAATCTAGGACAAAGCTTAAAGCCACTTTGGAAAGTAGCATCTGGTGGAGAAGTTAGTAGAATTATGTTAGCTATAAAGGTTATTTTTTCTAAAGTTGATAATATTCCAATATTAATATTTGATGAGATAGATACAGGAGTAGGAGGAGAAACAGTTAGAAAAATTGCCAATAAATTAAAAGAGATTGGTCAAACTACTCAAGTTATGAGTATAACTCACTCGCCGGCAATTGCAGCAAAAGCTTCTCAACAATTTTATATTGAAAAGAAGTTAAAAGACAATAAGACTATAACACAGGTTAAAGAATTAAATTCCGAAGGAAGAGTTCAAGAAATCGCAAGAATGCTAGCAGGAAAAAATGTGACTGAAGCAGTAATCGAACATGCGAAAGAACTTTTAAGTGAGGTTTAAAATGGATTTGTTAAAAGAATTTTTAGAATATAAGCTTGAATCAAGTGATATAAAAAAAGAGACTTTAGAGATGTATCAAGGAGATATAAAAGATTTCCAAACATTTGTAAATAAAAATTTATTAGATGTATCTCAAGAGGATATGTTACATTATATGGAGTTTTTGAAATCAAGATATCAGCCCAATTCAATATCAAGAAAAATAAGTACATTAAAAGGATTATATCGTTATCTGTTGAAAAAAAGAATGATAGATTTTATTCCTACAGATGGAATTATTGTTGAAAAATTTACAGAAAGACAGATGGAAACTTTAGAATTATGGGAGATACACAATATTTTAAATGTATCCGAAAAAAAACCTAAAGGGGAGAGAGATAAGCTTTTAATTAAATTGTTGATGGAAACAAACTTTTCTATAAATGATATATTAAAAATTAGATTGTCAGATCTTGAACTTAGTTCTTACAGTTATATTTTAAGTGATGCTGGAGATGAGAAAGTTTTTTTATCGGAAGAGTTAAAAGCGGAGCTTAAAAATTATATTGAACAGGATAGAATGAAAATATTAGAAAATAACAGTGATCTATTATTTTATGGGTTGTCTCGACAATCTTTTAGAGCTAGATTTATGGCGTTAGGTATAAAAGCAGGGATTGAAAGAGCTATTTCTCCAAATATGTTGAGAAATACTTTGAAAAGTGTGGTAAAATTAGAGAATGAAAAAGATGGAGCCAACTCTATCTTAGGAATAAAAGAGAAATATTTCCAAATCGGAATAGGAGATGATTAATAGGTGAAAGCTGGATTTATAGCAGTAGTAGGAAGACCTAATGTAGGAAAATCTACACTGATAAATAAACTTGTAAATGAAAAAGTAGCAATAGTTTCGGATAAAGCAGGAACTACAAGAGATACAATAAAGGGGATTTTAAACTTCAATAACAACCAATACATATTTGTGGATACACCAGGTATTCATAAACCAAAGCATCTTTTAGGAGAGCACATGACAAATAGTGCAATAAGAGTATTAAAAGATGTAGACGTTATTGCTATGGTTATAGATGCATCGCAAGAGATTAGTACAGGAGATCTTTTTGTATGGGAAAAAGTTAGTGAAGCTAAAAGAACACCTAGAGTTCTAATCGTTAATAAAATAGATAAAATTAATGATGAAGAGTTAGAAGCTAAAAGAGCTGAGATAAAAGAAAAATTAGGAGAATTCAATGCAATAGTTGAAATAGCAGGTCAATACGCTATAGGAATACCAAAATTATTAGATGCGTTAGATCCATTCTTAGATGATGGTGTTAAGTATTATCCAGATGATATGTACACAGATATGCCAATGTATAGAATAATAACAGAGGTTGTAAGAGAAAAAATACTTGAAAGAACAAGAGATGAGATACCTCACTCAGTTGCAATTGAAATTGTAAATGTCACAAGAAGAGATAATGGAAAAGATAAGTTTGATATCAATATATATGTAGAGAGAGATTCTCAAAAAGGAATAATTATAGGAAAGCAAGGAAAAATGCTTAAAGAGATTGGGATTGAAGCAAGAAAAGAGATAGAACAACTTTTAGGAGTTGGAATCTATATGGAGTTATGGGTTAAAGTAAAAGATGACTGGAGAAAAAAGAAACCTTTCTTAAAAGAGTTAGGTTATGTAGAAGAGAGATAGAATAAAAATAGCCATTAAGTTGGCTATTTTTTATTTACAAAAATTTATGGGTTTGTTTTGGTATGATAATTATGTTATAATAGAAGACAGAAAAAAATTAGTTATTGATGGAGGAAGAGAAGACAATGCATTTATTATTGACAGAAGGAATGGGTTGGATAGAGGTTGTTACAGGAAGTATGTTCTCAGGTAAGAGTGAAGAACTTATCAGAAGAATGAGAAGAGCAAAGTATGCAAACCAAAAGATTATAGTTTTTAAACATGCAAGTGATGATAGATATGATGAAACAAGAGTAGCTTCACATAGTCAAGCTTTCATAGAGGCTATTCCAGCATCAACAGTAGAAGAGATGAGAGAATTAATGAATACAAAGTATAGTGATGCAAGAATTATAGGAATAGATGAAGTACAATTCTTTGGAGAAGAAGTAGCTGAGTTCTGTGAGGAACTGGCAGATTTGGGAAAAAGAGTTATTGTTGCGGGATTAGATCAAGATTTTAGAGGAGAACCATTTAAACCGATGGATGTTTTGATGGCAAAAGCGGAGTATGTAGATAAATTCAATGCTATTTGTGCCTGTTGCGGAAATCCAGCTTCAAGAACTCAAAGACTTGTAAATGGAGAGCCTGCATATGAAGATGATCCTATAGTTTTAGTAGGGGCTAGCGAGAGTTATGAAGCTAGATGTAGAAGATGTCATATTGTTAAAAAAAGAGGAGAATAATGAATCTAAGAGGTGTTGAAAAAACCGATAAATGGGGTTATATATTTACAGTTTTTTATAACGGAGAGAAGTTTCACTCGTTTGATGAAATGGCTGGAAAAACAACTGTTAAAGGTGAATTTAGAAGAGTGATGAATGAGCTAGGATTCACTTGGGCTAAAGGAATACAGCAGGGTGGAAGAACGGATGCTAAAGTTTCAGCAGAAAGAAATTTATTGTATGTAAGTAGCAATTTTCAAGGGGATTTGAAAGATGTTATATTTAAATTTAACGAGAAAATGAAAGAAAGCATATTTATAAGAAAAGTAGAGAAGACATTTCCAAATCTATCTTTTCCAGAATTTATAGAGCAAAGGGAATATTTATATAGATATCCAAAAAAGAGAATTAAAAGACCTTCAGAGGAGATAGAAAGAACTATAAAAGAGATAAGTGGAACTTATGATGTGAGTCTTTTTACAGATAAAAAGGGATTAGAGTTAAAGGAACATGAAAGAACGGTAGAAGTGTCTTATGAAAAAGGGATCTTAAAATTTATAGGGAACTCTTTTATGCCAAAACAGGTTAGAAATATGGCTGGATACATATTTTCTGGAAATGTAGAAACTTACCCAGGTAAATTTCTGACTTTAGAGAGAGTTTATATAAAAAAAGAGTTAGAAGATAAGATCATACTGCCAGCTCTTGATATTAAAATAGATGGTGTTGAAAAAATTGAAAAAACTAAAGATGAATCACTGTATATATTTTACGTAAAGACGGAAAATAAAGGT
>JAVWUC010000029.1:8919-10556 GCA_036667395.1 Cetobacterium sp.
TAAAAAAAGTATTAGTTGGTGATAAAAAATTAGAGCAACATCCCAATATAGGATTTGAGAAGTTAAAGGAAATAAATTTAGAAGTGGCTACTCTTTGTAGACAGCATCACAATAAAGATGTAGATTTTAAAATGAGTATTTTTCAAGAAATAGATGACAAATAGAGATTGAGGAGAGAGATGAGAGTAGATATAGGAAAATACCTAATGTCTGTTGAAAAACCAGCACAGTACTTAGGGAATGAAATTAATAGTTACCATAAAGATTTAAATGAAGTAAAGGCCAGAATGTGCCTATTTTTTCCAGATATTTATGAAGTTGGAATGTCTAATTTAGGAATAAAACTGCTTTATACAATTATGAATAAAGTTGATGGTTTTTATTTAGAGAGAGGATTTTCTCCAATGGAGGATATGGAAACTTTAATGAGAGAGAACAAGATACCTTCATTCTCATTAGAAACTAAAAGTGAACTTAAAGATTTTGATGTTGTAGGATTCTCACTTTCTTACGAAATGTGTTATCCCAATGTTTTAAATGCATTAGATTTAGCTGGAATACCATTGCATGCCGATGAAAGAGGAGAGGAGTATCCTCTAATAATGGCTGGTGGAACTTGCATGATGAACCCAACACCAATGGAAAAGTTTTTAGATTTCTTCGTTATTGGAGACGGAGAGGATACTATGACTCTATTAGCTGAAACTTTAGTTAAATTAGCAGGAAAATCAAAAGCAGAAAAGTTAGACGCAATAAAAGATTTTGAAGGAGTTTATATTCCAAAATTACATAAAGGAATTAAAAGAATAAAAAGAGCAATAGTTCATGATTTAGATAAGACACCTTCATACTCAGAGCAACTGGTTCCTTATATTCAAATAGTTCACGACAGAGCATCTGTTGAGATCCAAAGAGGTTGTACAAGAGGTTGTAGATTCTGTCAGGCCGGAATAGTTTATAGACCGGTTAGAGAGAGAAGCTTAGAAAAAAATCTTGAGCTAATAGAGGACATGCTTTATAACACAGGTTACTCAGAGATATCATTATCATCTTTAAGTAGTAGTGATTATACAGCAATAACACCTTTAATTGAAGGATTACAAAAAAAATATGAAAACAAAAATTTAGCTATATCGTTACCTTCGTTAAGAATGAATACTCATTCAGTTGATGTTGCAGTGAACATAAGCGGTGGAAAAAGAACTGGATTTACATTTGCACCGGAAGCTGGAAGTCAAAAGATGAGAGATGTTATAAACAAAGGGGTAACAGAAGAGCAGATTATAGAAACAGCAGAAGCGGCAGTAAAAGCTGGTTGGGACAATTTAAAGTTCTACTTTATGATTGGATTACCTTTTGAAACTGATGAAGATGTAATGGCAATATATGAACTTGTAAAAAAAGTTACATACCTATGCAGAAGAATTAGAAAAAGAGTTAATATTACAGCGAGTGTTTCTAACTTTGTTCCAAAACCTCATACACCATATCAGTGGCATGAGCAGATGAATGTGGAAGAAGCTCAAAGAAAGCAGCACATGTTAAGAGATGCTTTTAGAGGAATGAAAGGTGCAACACTGAGAATGCATCCACCTAAAAAATCATATTTAGAAGGATTCCTTTCAAGAGGGGATGAA
>JAVWUC010000030.1:0-10214 GCA_036667395.1 Cetobacterium sp.
TATCTTTAGGAGGAACAGGGTTAGCAATGGGACTATTTTTAGCCTATGCTTCTAAAAAATTTGAAGTAAAGGTTGATGAAAAAGTAGAAGCTATTCAAAATATATTACCAGGAATGAACTGTGGAGCATGTGGTTTTCCAGGATGTTCTGGGTATGCAGAAGCGATTGCTCTAAATGGAGCTGAGATGACTGCTTGTTCACCAGGTGGACCAGCAGTTGCGGCAGCTATAGCAGAAGTTATGGGTGGAACTGTAGATTTAAGTGGACCTAAAATGGTTGCAAAACTTTTATGTCAGGGAGATTGTACAAAAACTTCAAAGACATATGAATTTGAAGGAGAACTGACAACTTGTGCAGCTATAAATCTGTATGCTGGTGGAGACAAATCTTGTAAATATGGATGTCTAGGTTATGGAGATTGTGCTAAGGCTTGCCCAGTTAATGCTATAACAGTTACAGAAAAAGGTATTATAGATATTGATGAAGAAGTTTGTGTTTCTTGTAAAAAATGTGTAGCAACTTGTCCTAAAAAGATTATACAGATGCTACCTATGAATAAAAGAGTGACTGTAAACTGTATATCAAAAGACAAGGGAGCAGTAGCGAGAAAGGCTTGTTCAGTAGCTTGTATTGCATGTGGTCTTTGCCAAAAGGCTTGTCCAGTTGGAGCAATTGAAATTGAAAATAATGTTGCAAAAATAAATCCTGAAAAATGTGTTGAGTGTGGATTATGTGCAGTAAAATGTCCGACAAAGGCAATTAACAGTGATGTTAAAGAGATTAAAAAAGCTGAAATAATAGAAGAAAAATGTATAGGATGTACCGCATGTGCAAGAGTGTGTCCAGTAAAGTGTATAGAAGGAGAGGTTAAGCAAAAACATAAGATAGATCAATCTAAGTGTATAGGTTGTCAACTTTGTTATGACAAGTGTAAATTCTCTGCAATAAAAATGAATATTCAAAATATTTAATAAAAAAAGATGAGATTTCTCTCATCTTTTTTATTTACAATTACTTAACAGCTATAACTTCTATTTCAACTTTAACATCTCTAGGTAATCTAGCAACTTCAACACATGCTCTAGCAGGTTTAACTTCTCCTAAGTACTCAGCATAAACTTCGTTGATAGCAACAAAATCGTTCATATCCTTAATGAAAACACCAGCTTTAACAACATCTGTTAAAGAGTATCCAGCAGCTTCAAGAATAGCTTTAACATTCTCTAAAGATTGTCTTGTTTGCTCTTTTACATCGTCAGAAATAACAGTCATTGTTTCAGGTACAAAAGGAATTTGTCCAGAAACGTAAAGAGTTCCATTTACCTCAATAGCTTGAGAATAAGGTCCAATAGCTGCAGGAGCTTTTGTAGTGTTGATAACTTTTTTCATTATAATACCTCCCAATAAAATTTAGATATTTAAATTTTAACATAAAGAAGTGTGATAGACAACATATAAAATACTAATTAGAGAACTCTTTTGTAAAAAGTTTGTGAAAAATATATTTTAAAAGGTGTTTTATATCGTCTTTTCCTTATATTTATTTGCAATTTTTGTAAAGTAAGACTTAAATGTGTTAAACGTATGTTGATTTGTTTTGAAAATAAACATAGAAATAAAAAAAACACTTTACTTTTTGCAACTTATAAAGTATAATCAATTCTGTGATAAAAAAAATGTCTTGTTATTTTTTTAACAAGAAAATAAAATAGAAAAGGAAAGAGGGAAAAAATGGAATTAGTAAAAGGTACAGTATTATTATTAATGGTTTTAGCATTCTTTACTGGATTTAGTTTAAAGGCACCGAAGGGAATGAAAGCAATGGGTGCTCTAGCAGGAGCAGCAACAGCAAGTTTCTTAGTTGAAGCATTTCAATTATATGTTGGTGGAGATTTATTAGGAATAAAATTTTTAGGTGAAGTTGGAGCTTCAGCAGGTTCTATGGGAGGAGTTGCAGCAGCGATTCTTGTTCCAATAGCATTAGGTGTAAGCCCAGTTTATGCAGTTATGTTAGGTGCAGTTTGTGGAGGAATGGGAATTATACCTGGATTTATAGCAGGATATGTAATGTCATTCATAATACCAAAATTAGAAGAGAAAATCCCTGATGGATTAGATCTAATTGTAATTATTTGTATAGCAGCTCCATTAGGAAGAGGAATTGCTCACTTTGTATCACCAGGAGTTACTTTTGCATTAAAAACAATTGGAGATATAATAATAACAGCTCAATTAGCGAGCCCATATGTAATGGCATTTATCTTAGGAGGAGTTATTACTGTAGTTGCAACAGCGCCAATCAGTTCAATGGCTCTTACAGCAATGTTAGGATTAACAGGATTACCAATGGCAATTGGAGCGTTATCAGTAATGTCATCTTCATTCATGAACTATGTTTTCTTTGATAGAATGAAATTTGGAGATAGAGCAACTACTATCGCAGTAGCAATTGAGCCATTAACTCAAGCTGACGTAATATCAGCTAACCCAATTCCAGTATTTGTAACTAACTTTATTGGTGGAGGAATCGCTGGAATGATCGTTAACTACTTTGGATTAATAAATAACGCTACAGGAACTGCAACACCAATCGCAGGTTTCGCAGTAATGTTTGGATTTAACCCAGCTAAAGAAGTGTTAATAACTGCAGGACTATGTGCTGTATCGGGTATTCTTTGTGGATATGTAGGGTCATTAGTATTTAAAAATTATAAAATAAAAACTGTTTCTGAAATAAGAGGATAATAGTTTAAGGTAGATTCCCAGTTTAGACTGGGAATTTTTTTTATCAAAAAATTGATAAAAAATAAAAAATAAGGTATACTCATAAAAATACGTTTTTAAAATAATAGGGGGTAAAGAATGGAAGTGAAGAAAAAAGGTAGTTTCATAGGACTAATTCCTTTTCTAGTATTTATTGGATTTTATTTAGGAAGTGGGATTATACTTGATTCTAAAGGGGTTGAATTAGCATTTTATCAATTGCCAGCACCGGTTGCAATTTTTCCAGGAATAGTTGTGGCTTTTTTAATGTTTAAAGGAAATATAAAAGAAAAGTTTGAAACTTTTTTAGATGGATGTGGACATCAAGATATAATAACGATGTGTATAATATATTTACTAGCAGGTGGATTTGCAGTTGTTTCAAAAGCTATGGGAGGAGTTGATTCGACGGTAAATTTAGGATTGACATATGTTCCTTCTCATTATATCGCTCCAGGATTATTTATAATTGCAGGTTTTATATCTACAGCAACAGGAACATCTGTGGGATCAATAGTATCTTTAGCACCAATAGCTGTAGGGTTAGCTGAAAAAAGTGGTGTGCCAATGGCATTAGTATTAGCTTCTTTGATGGGTGGAGCGATGTTTGGAGATAACTTATCAATAATCTCAGATACAACAATAGCAGCGACAAGAACACAAGGTGTTGAAATGAAAGATAAGTTTAAAGTCAATATTAAAATAGCCGCACCAGCAGCAATTTTAACATTGATATTGTTGATTTTATTTGGAAAGCCTGATATAGCCCCTGAAGCAGGAATATATACATTCAATATAATAAAGGTTTTACCGTATATATTTGTTCTTGCACTATCTTTAGTTGGAATAAATGTCTTTGTTGTATTGACAGCAGGTATAGTATTTTCGGGTGCAATAGGATTGTTTTATGGAGACTTTACAATGTTAGGTTATGCAAAAGAGATATATAACGGATTTACAGGAATGACTGAAATATTCCTATTATCTCTTTTAACTGGAGGTCTTGCGGCACTGGTAACAAAAGCTGGTGGAGTTGAGTGGATAATGGAAGTTATCCAAAAAAGAATAAAAGGAAGAAGAAGCGCCCAATTTGGTATAGGACTTTTAGTTACTTTAACTGATGCTGCAGTTGCTAACAATACTGTTGCAATAATAATAAATGGACCAATAGCAAAACAAATATCTGATAAATATGATATAGATCCAAAACGTACAGCTTCAATCTTGGATATTTTCTCGTGTATTGCTCAAGGAGCTATACCATACGGAGCTCAAATGTTAATAATGTTAAGTTTTACTGGTGGACAAGTCTCTCCTTTTGATGTAATTCCATTATTATGGTATCAGATGATTCTAGCAATTTTTACAATTATATATATTTTTTACAATAAGAAAGAGGCTTAGAAAAGAGAGGAAAAATGTCAGTTTCAAAAAATTATTTGTACAACGTATTATTAATTATAAGTAATACAGTATTTCCAATAATAACATTCCCTTATGTTTCTAGAGTTTTAATGCCAGAGTACTTAGGAAAAGTTTATTTTGTCCAAGGTGTTATTGGATATTTTCTGATTCTTTCAGTTCTAGGTGCACCTAATTATGGTATTAAGGAGCTTTCAAAAGCTAAAGGAATTGGAGATTGGGAAGAGTTTAAAAAAATATTTACAGAGCTTTTTTTAATGACTGTATTGAGTAGTGTAGTTTCTTTGGGTATACTTCTGTTTACAGTTAGTATATATGGAAGATTTTATCAAGAAAAGATGATTTTTTACATATTTGGACTTCAAGTTTTATTTGAATGTTTTCATATAAATCATTTCTTTATTGTTATGGAGAACCATAAAAGAAGACTCATAAGATCTTTTGTAATAAGAATTTTATCATTAGGATTTTTATTTTATTTCATAAAAAAACCAAGTGATTACTATTTATATGCTCTTTTACTTGTAATACCCGAAGTTATAGCGAGAATTATAGATGTGATAACAGTGAGAAAATATTTTAATTTTAACTTTAAAGAGTTAAGATTTAAAAGACATATGAACAGTATGATGGTAATATTTCTTTATCTGTTTACAATAGGGATTTACGGTAGTATTGATACTACAATGTTAGGAATAATGGTCGATGATACTGAAGTGGGACTATACTCAGCTGCAGTGAAGATGTATAGAATGGTTTTGCCGGTGATTTTAACGTTGGGAACAGTATTATCTCCTAGAATAATAGGGGCTATAAAAAGAAAAGAGAAAAGTAATATCTATAAAAATTTGGATGTTTTTATAGACTATTGTTTTATTGTTGGAGTTCCAGCAACTGTACTCATGGTAATTTTAGCACCTGAATTTACACTGTTGTTTTCAGGAAAAAGTTTTGAAGGAGCTATCTCAACAATGATGATTATGTCGCCCTGTTTAGGTTTCTTAGCTTTGGGATCCTTTATTGGTGGACAAGTTTTGTTGCCAAATGATTTAGAAAAAGATATTTTAATAATATCCATAGCCGGTGTATTTATAAATATAGGATTAAACTATTTTTTAATTCCTATCTATTTGAGAAATGGTGCCGCTTTAGCAACTCTTTTAACAGAGGTGGTAATAGCCTTAATAAAAGTGTACAAGATGAAAAAAGTTTATAAAGATTACAGTATATTGAATAGAGATAGAAATATTACTATACTTGTTGGTATAGGAGTATCAGTATTTATATTTTGGATAATACAACATATTAGGGTGTTTGGAAATTTAATAACACTATTAACAATGCCAATTCTATATGGAATAATATATTTCTTAATTTTAATTTTATTAAAAAATAAAAGAATTGGTGAATGGTTTGAATTTGCCAAAAAAAAAGTAAGACTACATTGAAAAATGTAGTCTTTTTTATTAAAGAATAAAAGTTTTAATTATATTAGACATTCCATTATTATCATTAGAGGTTGATATGAATTTACAAAAATCTTTGATTTCTGGCTTAGCATTTTCAACACAAGCAGGAAGCCCAGCGACTTTAAGCATAGGTAAATCATTATAAGAATCCCCAACAACAATAATCTCTTCAGGTTTTATGTTTTTAAGTTCAGCTAATTTTAGAAGAGAGCTTCCTTTATCTACACCCAATTTAGTAATTTCTAAGAAAAATGGTTTAGAAATAGAGATAGAAAATTTATGACCGAGTTCTTCTTTTAATTCCTTTTCAACCTCTTTTAAATATGAAGGATCTCCTAACATAATACATTTTACACAATCCCTATCAACAGTTGCTTTAAAGTTTTTTACTTTTTCAAACGGCATTTTTGTTAATTCAACTTCAACTTCTATATAAGAACTAAAATCTTCTGAAATTATAGTATCATCTAGATAAGTTATAATTTCTACATTTTTTCTTTTGCTGAAATCGTAAAGAGTATGAATCTCTTCAACTTTTAAAGTTTCAGAAAGAATGTTTTTATCAGTTCCACAATTAGTTATAATAGATCCATTGTATGAAAGTATATAACTCTCATATTTTTTTAGCTCCAACTCTTTTGCTAGATCTCTCATGGCAAAAGTGGGTCTACCTGAAGCTAAAACAAATTTCACACCGTTTTCTTGTGCTTTCATAATATTTAATTTATCTGTTTCTGAAATTTTACCTTGAGAATTTAAAAGTGTATCATCAAGATCAGTTACAATCATCTTATATTTCATTTTTTATTTTTCACCTTCCAATAGTTTAGCAAAGAGTTTAACACCTTCAAGTAAAACTTTTTCATCGAAATTAAAAGTTGAGCTATGAAGAGAAGAGGTAAAATTTTTATCTATATTTTTAGTTCCTAAAAGAAAAAATAATCCAGGAATTTTTTCTTGGTAGAAAGAAAAGTCTTCAGCTAAAGCTAAAGGTTCACCTTGAATAAAATTAAAATTATTAGATATTTTCAAAAATTTATTATATAGATTACTATCATTTATAACAGGTGGATATAGAACTCTAAACTCATCATTAATTTTGACATTAAATCCTAGTTCAACACCTCTATGTATTTCACTCATTCGCTTTATAATATCGTTTGTATCTCTTTGAGAATACGCCCTAATTGTACCATAAAATTCTATAGAATCAGATATAATATTTCTCACTGTACCACCAGTAATTTTTCCAACAGTGACAACTGCTGGGTTGAATGGAGAGATATTTCTTGAAATAATAGACTGATAAGAATCAATTATCTTGGTAAAAGGAATAAGCGGATCAATAGTTTTATGGGGCATTCCTCCGTGTCCACCCTTACCTATAACTTTACAATCAAATTCTGTAGCTTGAGCAAAAAAAGGTCCAGCTTTTGTTGAGATAACCCCTTCTTCTAATTCGGGAAATAGATGAAAAGAATAGATTTCTTTAACAGAAAATAATTCAAGAATTCCACTTTCGCATATGAGTTTAGCTCCACCAGGACCTTCTTCGGCTGGTTGGAATATTAGTAGAATACTACAATCATATAACGGAAGAGTTTTTAAATATTTAGCAAACCCTAGAAGCGTAGCCATATGTCCATCGTGTCCACAAGCATGCATAAAACCGTTATTTTTAGATTTAAAAGAACAATCAGTTCCTTCTGTTATAGAAAGAGCGTCCATATCCGCTCTAAAAGCCTTGCAAAACGTTTTGTCTTTACCTTCTAAATACAAGTAAACCCCTGTTCCACAGATTGTTTTAGGAGAGTATCCTAAAGATTGAAGAGTATTTATAATATATTCTTGAGTTTTAAACTCTTTTAACCCTAATTCAGGGATTTGATGTAAGTCTTGTCTAAATTTAATTATATCTTCTAATAAAAAATTCATAAAAACCTCCTTTTTTATCAGTATGTTATTATGAATTTAAAATAAAAACAAATATAAATAAATAAAAATTCATAAATTATGAATTGATATTTATATTAAAATTTTTATTTCATAATTAAAAAATAAGTAAAATATGAACAAAAAAAATAAAAAATTGATAAATTTAAAACTATTAGGAAAAGATGTAGAATACTTTGAGGTGATTTAAATGAGAATAGTTTTAAAATATGGTGGAACTTCTGTAGGTTCGTTAGAAAAAATACAAAAGATAGCAAGATATATAAAAGAATTAAAAAATAGTTTCAATGAAATTGTAGTTGTAGTTTCTGCTATGGGGAAAATGACAGATGAACTTTTAAATAAAGCAAGTTTTTTTACAAATGAACCAAATAAAAGAGAGATAGATATGCTTTTAAGTATAGGAGAACAACAAAGTATAGCATTATTGTCGATAGCTTTAAATTCAATTGGGTGTGAAGCTATATCGTATACAGGAACTCAAGTAGGGATAGAAACTTTTGGTGATTACGGAGATAGTCAAATCAAGAATATAGATATAGAAAAGATAGAAGGAAAATTAAAAGAGCAAAAAATAGTAATTGTTGCAGGATTTCAAGGTGTTAATTCAGTGGGAGATATAACAACTTTAGGAAGAGGTGGGTCTGATACAACTGCGGTTGCTCTTGCAGGAAGACTTGGATGTCAATGTAGAATATATACAGACGTTGATGGAGTTTACACTGAAGACCCTAAAAAAAATAGATTGGCTAAAAAAATAGGAAAAATTTCTTATGATGAAATGGAAAAAATGTCAGCAAGTGGGGCTAAAGTTATGGAGTTAAGATCTGTAAAAATAGGTAAGGAGTATAAAGTTCCTATATTTATAGGTGAAAGTTTAGGAAATGAAGACGGGACTTATATTGTAGATTAGTATTGAAAATTTGCTTTATAGAGGATATTATTGTATAAACAATTATGAGCATTGTTTAAATATTAGAAAATTTATTGGAGGGAAGTCTATGTTTAAAGGATCGGGAGTAGCGTTAGTAACACCTTTTTGTGAGGATATGAGTGTTAATTATTCTAAAATAGAAGAACTGGTGGAGTATCATTGTGAAAATAAAACTGATGCTTTAATAATTCTTGGAACAACGGGAGAGAGCAGTACATTATCGGATGAAGAAAGAATTAAAATTGTAGAAACAGTTGTTAAAAAAAATGCAAAAAGACTTCCAATTATAGTTGGAGCTGGAAGTAATAATACAAAACATGCAATAGAGATGGCTAAAAAATTTGAAAAATTAGGAATTGATGGACTTCTTTTAGTTACTCCTTATTATAACAAAGGAAATGAGGATGGGATTTATAAGCATTTTATTTCTGTAGCGGAATTTGTTGATTTACCAATAATGCTTTATAATGTTCCTGGAAGAACTGGAGTAAATCTTTCTGTTAAATTATTAAAGAAATTATCTAAGAGTAAAAATATAGTTGCTTTAAAAGAAGCTAGTGGAGATATTTCTTATGCAGCTGAAGTAGCAAGATTAGTTCCAGAGCTAGATCTATACTCAGGGAATGATGATATAACAGTACCATTAATGTCATTAGGAGCTGTAGGAACAGTTTCTGTTCTAGCTAATATAGAGCCAAAAGTTGTGCATAATATGGTTGAATGTTTTTTAAAGGGAGATGTAAAAGAAGCTAGAAGACTTCAACTGAAATATAACGGAATTGTAAAAGCGCTATTTGTAGAAGTGAACCCAATTCCTGTAAAAAAAGCTATGAATATATTGGGGAAAAATGTTGGAGAATGCCGTTTGCCTCTAGGGGAAATGGATTCAAAAAATGTAGAACTTTTAAAAGAGGAGTTACAAAAAGTAGGTGAAAACGTTTGAAACTAGCTGTACATGGAAAAGGAACTATGGGGAAAATTTTGCAGGAGATTGGAGAAGAGAAAGTAAAATTTTTTGTAGATGATATCTCTGAGATACCAAAAGATGAAACTGTAGATGTAGTTATAGATTTTTCACATTTTAGTAAAATTGAAAAACTTTTAGAAGAGTGTATGGTGAGGAATTATCCTATAGTGATAGCTACAACTGGATATTCAGGAGATATCTTATCAAAAATAGTGAAAGCTTCTGAAATTGTTCCAATACTTTTATCTTCAAACACTTCACTAGGGATTAATGCTATGCAAAAAGTTTTAAAAGAAATTACGCCTAAGTTGCAAGATGGATTTGATATAGAGATAATTGAAAAACATCATAATAAAAAAATAGATGCTCCTAGTGGGACAGCAAAGGCAATACTTTCAACTATAGAATCATCATTAAATGAAAGATATGATGTTAAGTATGGAAGAGAAGGGATTTGTAAAAGAGAAAAAAAAGAGATAACAGTTCATGCAGTTAGAGGTGGGACTATTGTGGGAGAGCACACAGTAATTTTCGCTGGTGAGGACGAGATAATAGAAGTTACACATAAAGCTTTATCAAAAAAAATATTTGCTGTAGGGGCTCTTAAGTGTGCTGAGTTTTTGAAAGATAAGAAGCCAGGACTTTATACTATGGATGAAATATTTAACTAGGAGGAAATTATGCTAAAATTAGAAACAGCAGAAGA
>JAVWUC010000031.1:0-4717 GCA_036667395.1 Cetobacterium sp.
AGGTAAGGATATAAAGTTTAAATTTGTTGATAGAAGACCAGGAGATCCAGCTTCGGTAGTTGCATCTAGTCAAAAAGCTAAAGAAATATTAGGATGGAAAGCAGAATATACAGATGTAAGTAGAATAATTGCTTCAGCATGGAACTGGTATAAAAAATTGTAAAAAGGAGCAAATATGAATTTTTTTAAGAAACTATTTTCTAAAAAAAAAGTTGATACTGAAATACAAGCTATTAAAGAAGATGAATGTAATTTAGAAAATTGTGGATGCAAAAGTTGTGAAAATGAAAAACATGGAGATTATTTAAAAAAAATATGTTTAGAGATAGAGACTATACCATGTGAGCCAAATCCTTATTTCAACGTTGCAAGTGAAAGTGCAAAGTTTTTTGAAGAGTTTGAACTGAGAATGACGACTGTATATAGGATGTTTGGTGTGAGTAATAAATTTCTAAAAGAATATCAAAAAGTATCAAAAGAATCATTGTCTTTAACAAAAGAAAATAAAAATGAATTTTCAAAATATAGTAAATGTTATTTTATAAACAATAACGCATTTAAAGAGATTTCTAATATGGGTCATCTTTTAAATATATTTACAATTTTTGAAGTTCTATTGAAAAATGTTACGAAAGATTTAGCTTATGATAAAAATATAGAATTAGAAGAAATTCAAAATAAAAATATGTCATATTTAAATAGTTATATAATATTTTTAGAAGATTCTTTAAAAAATAGTTTTAGTTTGAATGATGAAGAAAAAAGTTTTATAAGTATAGTAAGAAAAATTAGAAATGATTATTTACATGACTATATGAGTGAAATTCCAGAGTCTATGGAAAAAGAAATTGTAAAAATATTTGATTTAAGAATAGGGAAAAGAATTGTTGTGGATGAATATTTTATAGAAAATACTTCTAAAATATTTGGAAATATAGCAAAAAGACTTGAAAAAGCTTACTGGGAATATAAAAATAAAACTTTTACGAAGTAAGAGATAGGGGGAGGAAGAACATGTTAGTTATGGTTAGGGGGGCTGGAGATATTGCAACAGGAGTTATTCATAGACTTTTTAACAGTGGATTTAAAATTTTAGCTTTAGAAACAGATAAACCAAGTGCTATTAGAAGAACTGTTTCTTTTTCAGAATGTATTTATAAAGGAAAACAAGAAGTAGAAGGTGTAGTCGCTCGTAAAGTTATATCCTTAGAAGAGATGGAAGAGTGTTGGAAAAATTTTGAAATACCAGTAATGGTAGATTCAGAGTGTAAGTGTATAAAAAAACTTAAACCCCATATATTGATAGATGCTATTTTAGCAAAAAAGAATTTAGGAACAAAATTGGATATGGCACCAATAACAATAGCACTAGGACCTGGATTTGAAGCAGATAAAGATGTGGATTTAGTAGTGGAGACAATGAGAGGACATAATTTGGGAAGAATTATAACTAGTGGTAGTGCGGCTAAAAATACTGGAATACCTGGAATTATAGCTGGATTTTCTAGTGAGAGAGTTATTTATTCAGCAAATACAGGGAATTTTACAGGATATAAAAAAATTGGTGAATTAGTTGAAGCCGGACAGATTATAGGGGATATAGATGGATATCCTGTTAGAGCAACAATATCTGGACTTTTAAGAGGAATAATTTCAGATGGGTATTATGTAAAAGATAAATTTAAAGTTGCAGATATAGATCCAAGAAAAACAGAATATCAAAACTGTTTTTTAATTTCAGATAAAGCAAGAACTATTGGAGGAGCTGTATTAGAAGGGATTCTAAAAAAAATAATAGAGGTGGAAAGAAAAAATGGACTTACATATTTTAGAGAAGACTTCACAGCTAGTTAAACTAGGTAAAAGAGTAGCATTAGTAACTTTGACTAAATCTAGTGGATCAACACCAAGAAAAGAAGGAACACTTATGTGTGTTTGGGATGATGGATTTGTAGGAACTATAGGCGGAGGAATGATTGAATATAAAGTGATTCAGCTAGCTCGTAAAAATTTAGAATTAAGTAAAAATGAAGCTTTTTCCTTTGATCTAACTAAGGAAGCTGAGTTGGGAATGAGCTGCGGTGGAAATGTGGAAGGATATATAAAAATTGTAAAACCTAAAAATAGGATTGTAATAGCTGGTGCAGGGCATATAGGCCAAAAACTTTATCAAATATTAAAGGAATCAGATTTTGAAATAGTTATGATTGATGATAGAGAAGAGTATAAGGAGTTAAATTCAAATATTTTAATTGGTAACTATAAGGAAATTTTGGAAGATTTAACTGATAATGAAAATACATATTTTGTAATTGTGACAAAAGGTCATTTAACAGATTCGCAAGTTTTAGAGAGCGTTTTAGAAAAAAAATCAAGGTATATTGGAATGGTAGGAAGCAAAAAAAAGGTTCTTGAAATAAAAAATGATTTAAAATCTAAAGGATTAATAATTCCTGAAGAAAAATTCTATTCTCCTATAGGACTAAAAATTTCAGATGGAACTCCATATGAAATTGCAATAGAAATTTTAGCGGAGATATTAAACGTAAAAAATGATGGTGAATTGAGAAATAGGAGGAATTATTAGTGTTAACACATTTTAATAAAGATGGAAAAGCAATAATGGTAGATGTTACAGAAAAAAATGAAACTAAAAGAGAAGCGATAACTTCAGGAAAAATTTTTATGAACTTTGAAACTTTTCAAAAAGTAAAAGATGGAACTATCGAAAAAGGGGATGTCCTAGGGGTAGCAAGAGTCGCTGGAATAATGGCTGCTAAAAAAACTAGCGATCTAATTCCGATGTGTCATCCTTTATTCATTACGGGAGTTGATATAAAGTTTATACTAAATGAAGAAAAACTGATGATAGAGGCAAGAGCAACAGTAAAAACTCAAGGAAAAACAGGTGTAGAAATGGAAGCTTTGACAGCGGTAACTACATCATTGTTGACGATATATGATATGTGCAAGGCGATAGATAAGGCAATGACAATTACGGATATTAAGCTTTGTAGAAAAATTGGAGGAAAATCAGGAGAATTTATAAATGAATAGTTTTTTATCTATTTTTTCTTATTTAAGTTTTTTACTTATATTAGGAGTAATAATAAAAAATAAAGTTAAAATTTTTCAAGATTTATTTATTCCCTCATCTGTTATAGGTGGATTTATAGGATTATTTTTAGGCTCATCCTTTACAAATAACTATTTTGAACTAATACCTTCTTTTTGGCAAAAAGATATAAGTTCACTACCGGGAATGTTAATAGTACCAATAATAATTTCAGTTCCATTAGGATTAAATTTTGGGAATAGAAAAAAATCTATAAAGAATGTTATTAATATGAGTGGGATATTATTTATAGTGACTTTTACTCAACTATTATTAGGGTATTCAATCGCTTATTTGTATAAATCTTTATTAAATAAAGATTTATACTCTGGATTTGGAGCAGAACTAAATTCCGGATTTGCGGGTGGACATGGGACTGCAGGACTTGTATCAAGAACCCTTAAAGAATTAGGAAGTCAGTATTGGAATTTATCTCAAGGAATAACAGTGACAATAGCAACTATTGGATTAATTTCAGGTATATTTTTTGGAATATATCAAATAAATAAGGGAAGTAAAAATGGTAAAACTAAAATAATAAAAGATGTATCAGAGCTTCCAATAGAGTTAAAAAAGGGGTATTATAAAGATATACTAAAACAAGAATCCTTGGGAAGAGAAACAATGTTGAGTACTTCAATAGATACTTTAGCTTTTCATTTAGCTATAATAATGAGTGTTTGTGGATTATCACAAATAAGTTTAAGTTTTTTTAAGAAGTATAATATTTTTATAATTTCAAAATTATCTCTATGGTCTTATGGAATGATAGTTATGCTTATGGTTTGGTATATAATAAAAAAAATGGGATTAGATTGGAGTGTGGACTATAAAGTTAGAGGGAAAATAACTGGAACATTGACAGAATTTGCAGTAGTTTCAGCAATATCAACTCTACCTTTTAAGGCAGTTTCAACATATTTTGTAACTATTTTTGTAATATGTCTAATCGGGTTAGTTTTAACTTGGAATATTATTTTATTATTAAGCAAAAGATACTTTAAAGAAGACTTTTATTTTGAGAGAGCATTAGCTATGTTTGGAACATCCACAGGAGTTTTTATAACAGGATTACTGTTATTAAGAATATGTGACCCAAAATTAGAAAGTAAAGTTATACAAGATTACTCACTAGGGTTTACAATGACAGCACTATTAGGACCAATATTGATAGCATCGTGTATTCAGTTGAGTTTTTTATATGGTTTTTTAATACCAGTAGCAATAATGAGTTCATTAACCATAATAAATATTGTTTTTTTAGAACTGTATAATAAAAGATAAAAGAATGGAAAATTAAAATCCATTCTTTTTTATTGGTTATTTATGATATAATTAATCAAAATGAAAAATTTAAGGAGAAGTTAAAATGGCTTTATTAAATGTAAATAATCTATATAAAGGGTTCTCAGGTGAAACTCTTTTTAGAGATATAACTTTTTCAATAGATGAAAAAGATAGAATTGGTATAATTGGAGTAAATGGTGCTGGAAAATCTACACTAATAAAAATGATGATGGAATTGGAAGAGAATGATGTAGATCCTAGAACTAATCTGAGAGGAAGTATCTCAAAAAAAGGAAATTTAAAAATAGGATATCT
>JAVWUC010000031.1:4817-9376 GCA_036667395.1 Cetobacterium sp.
ACAAACCATTTAGATTTAATTGCAATTGAATGGTTAGAAAAATTTTTAAAAGATTATCCTAAAGCGTTTGTTGTGATATCTCACGACAGATATTTTTTAGATAATATTGTAAATAGAGTTTTTGAAATAGAGGGAAAAACATTAAAGACATATAAGGGAAATTTCACAGATTATGTAATTCAAAAAGAAGCTTTTTTATCTGGAGCAGTTAAATCATTTGAGAAAGAACAAGATAAAATTAGAAAAATGGAAGAGTTTGTTAGACGTTATAAAGCTGGACAGAAATGTAAACAGGCTAGGGGAAGACAAAAACTTTTAGATAGAATGGAAAAAACTGAGAATCCAATATTAAATGTTAGAAAGATAAAACTTAAATTTGAAACTGAAAGTGTAAGTGTTGATAAAGTTTTGACTTTAGAGAATTTAGGGATGTCTTTTGGAGAAAAGCAGCTTTTTAAAAACCTTAATCTTACTTTATATAGAGGGGATAGAGTAGGTATAATTGGAAAAAATGGGGTAGGAAAATCAACTATTTTAAGAATAGTTAATGGCTTAGAAAAACAAAAATCAGGAATTGTTAGTATTGGTGAAAGAGTAAAAATAGGTTACTATGACCAAAATCATCAGGGTCTTCATATGGAGAATACAATCCTAGAAGAGATTTTGAATAACTTTGTTATGAGTGATGAAGAAGCTAGAACAATAGCGGGAGGTTTTTTATTTTCAGCAGATGATGTAAATAAAAAAATCAAATCATTATCTGGTGGAGAAAAAGCAAGAGTTGCTTTTATGAAATTAATTTTATCAAAACCTAATTTTTTAATATTAGATGAGCCAACAAACCATTTAGATATATACTCTAGAGAAATATTAGAAGAGGCTTTGGAAGATTATGATGGAACAATATTAGTTGTGTCTCATGATAGATATTTTTTAGAAAGTGTAGTTAATAGTATATATGAAGTAGACCAAAGTGGAGCTACATTATTCAAAGGGGATTATGAATCATATATATCACAGAGAGATAATATAAAACAAAAAGATGAAACTGCAGGTCTAAGCTATGAAGAGCAAAAAAGAAGCAGAAACAAACTTTCTTCACTAGAAAAAAAATATAAGCGGTTAGAAGATGACATTGAGAGACTAGAAAGTGAAAAAATAATCTTGGAATCTGCTTATGAGAAAGCTGGAAAAATTAATGATGTTGATGAGTTAATGAAGCTTCAAGAAAAAATAAATTTAAAAGATTTAGAAATTTTTGAGACTATGGAAAGCTGGGAAGAGATAGGGTTAGAGATAGAAGAAATAAAAAATAGTTGTAAAAATTAAAATTTGTGGTAAAATTATCTTTGACTTTTTGTAATAAAGTTATTATAATACTAAAGTTAAATATTATTTAAAAATAATAAATAAAAAATTAAGAGGAAGGAGGGTAAAATGCCTACTTTAAGTCAATTAGTAAAAAAAGGAAGACAAACTCTAGAAGAGAGTAAAAAATCACCAGCATTACAAGGAAACCCACAGAGAAGAGGAGTATGTGTAAGAGTTTATACTACTACACCTAAGAAACCAAACTCAGCGTTAAGAAAGGTTGCCAGAGTAAAGTTAACTAACGGAATCGAAGTTACTTCATACATCCCAGGAGAGGGACATAACTTACAGGAGCACTCAATCGTTCTAGTAAGAGGAGGAAGAACAAAAGATTTACCAGGAGTTAGATATAAAGTTATCAGAGGAGCTTTAGATACAGCTGGAGTTGCAAAGAGAAAACAATCAAGATCTAAATACGGAGCTAAAAAAGCATAATAATTATTAAGGAGGTGGACAGTAAAAAATGTCAAGAAGAAGAGCAGCAGTAAAAAGAGATGTATTACCTGATTCAAGATATTCTGATAAGGTTGTAACTAAGGTTATAAACTCATTCATGGTAGATGGAAAAAAATCAATCGCTGAAGGAATTTTCTATTCTGCAATGGATTTAATAAAAGAAAAAACTGGTCAAGAGGGGTACGATGTATTTAAACAAGCATTAGAGAACATCAAACCACAGATCGAAGTTAGATCAAGAAGAATCGGAGGAGCTACTTACCAAGTTCCAGTAGAAGTAAGAGTAGAGAGACAACAAACTTTAGCAATCAGATGGTTAACTCTTTACACAAGACAAAGAAAAGAGTATGGAATGATCCAGAAAATGGCATTAGAGTTAATAGCAGCAGCTAATAACGAAGGAGCTACAATTAAGAAAAAAGAGGATACTTACAAAATGGCTGAAGCTAACAGAGCTTTCGCACACTATAAGTTCTAATTTTAGTTGTAATTTAAATTTAGGAGGATAACAAAATGGCTAGAAGCGTTTCGCTTGAAATGACTAGAAACATTGGTATCATGGCTCACATCGATGCAGGAAAAACTACTACAACAGAAAGAATATTATTCTATACTGGAGTAGCACATAAAATTGGAGAGGTTCACGAAGGTGCCGCTACAATGGACTGGATGGAGCAAGAGCAAGAGAGAGGTATCACAATTACTTCTGCTGCTACAACATGTTTCTGGAAAAATCACAGAATAAATATAATAGACACACCAGGACACGTGGACTTTACAGTTGAGGTTGAAAGATCTCTTAGAGTACTTGACGGTGCAGTTGCTGTATTCTCAGCAGTTGACGGAGTACAACCACAGTCTGAGACAGTTTGGAGACAAGCTGACAAATATGGTGTACCAAGATTAGCATTCTTCAACAAGATGGACAGAACTGGAGCAGACTTTAAGATGTGTGTAAACGACATCAGAGAAAAGTTAGGAGCTAACCCAGTTGCTATTCAGTTCCCAATCGGTGCTGAAGAGGACTTCGAAGGTGTTATCGACTTAATTACAATGAAAGAAATCGTTTGGCCAAAAGATTCTGACAATGGACAGAATTTTGAGGTTAGAGATATCAGAGCTGAATTAGCTGATGAAGCTGAAGAGCTAAGAAACACTATGATAGAGTCAGTAGTAGAAACTTCTGACGAGTTAATGGAGAAATTCTTTGGTGGAGAGGAAATTTCTGAAGAAGAAATCAACTCTGCATTAAGAGCTGCAACATTAGCTAACACTATCGTTCCAGTAACTTGTGGAACAGCTTTCAAAAACAAAGGAATTCAAGCTTTACTTGATGCTGTAATCAACTACATGCCAGCTCCAACTGATAAAGGAATTATCAGAGGAACTGACGTTAAGAATGACGAGTTAGAAGTTACAAGAGAAATCTCTGACGACGCTCCATTCGCTGCATTAGCGTTTAAAGTAATGACAGATCCATTTGTTGGAAGATTAACATTCTTCAGAGTTTACTCTGGAACTTTAACAAAAGGTTCTTATGTATTAAACTCAACAAAAGGTAAGAAAGAAAGATTAGGAAGAATCCTTCAAATGCACGCAAACAAAAGAGAGGAAATCGAAGTTGTTTACTGTGGAGATATCGCAGCTGCGGTAGGATTAAAAGATACAACTACTGGAGATACATTATGTGCTGAGAATGCACCTATGGTATTAGAGAAGATGGAATTCCCTGAGCCAGTTATCTCGGTTGCTGTTGAACCTAAGACAAAAGCTGACCAAGAAAAAATGGGATTAGCTTTATCTAAACTAGCTGAAGAGGACCCTACATTCAGAGTTAAAACTGACGAGGAAACTGGTCAAGTTATCATCTCTGGAATGGGAGAACTTCACTTAGAAATCATCGTTGATAGAATGAGAAGAGAATTCAAAGTTGAATCAACTGTTGGAAAACCTCAAGTTGCTTATAGAGAAACAATTTCTATGGCTCAAGACCAAGAAGTTAAGTATGCTAAGCAATCAGGAGGAAAGGGACAATTTGGACATGTTAAGATTACTCTTGAGCCAAACCCTGGAAAAGAATTCGAATTCGTTAACAAAATTTCAGGAGGAGTTATTCCTAGAGAATACATTCCTGCTGTAGAAAAAGGATGTAGAGAAGCATTAGAAGCTGGAGTAGTTGCAGGATACCCTATGGTAGACTTAAAAGTTACTCTTTATGATGGATCATACCATGAGGTTGACTCATCAGAGATGGCATTCAAAATCGCTGGATCTATGGCTCTTAAACAAGCAGCTGTAAAAGCTAAACCAATCATACTTGAGCCAATCTTCAAAGTAGAAGTAACTACTCCAGAAGAGTACATGGGAGATATCATAGGAGATATCAACTCAAGAAGAGGAATGATCGGTGGAATGACTGAGAGAAACGGAGCGAAGATAATCAACGCTAAAGTACCTCTATCAGAAATGTTCGGATATGCAACTGACTTAAGATCTAAATCTCAAGGAAGAGCAACTTATGCTATGGAATTCGAAGAGTACGCTCAAGTTCCAAACTCTGTTCAAAAAGCTATCCAAGAAGAAAGAGGAAGATAATAACTTCTTAAACTTCAACTTGTAAAAGTTTAAAAATATTGTGGCCGAAAGGCCACAATATAAATTATAAATAATATAAAATAGGAGGAAATTTCAAATGGCTAAAGAAAAATTTGAAAGAAGCAAACCGCACGTTA
>JAVWUC010000032.1:0-2200 GCA_036667395.1 Cetobacterium sp.
TTTATTTGTGAATGTATAGAAAATTCATCCATTTCTTCTCTAGTGATACCATGTTTATCTGCAATATTTTCAGCAGTTATACCCATATGAACACCATGGAAAGCATCCGTAAGAGCATCTAAAATCATATGATCTCTGGCTATAGAGTCCCCCATTTTCATACCAGTTCTAACATTACTATTTAAAAGAAGAGGTGCTTGAGACATAGATTCTGTCCCACCAGCTAAAATTAAAGAGCTTTCTCCAGATTTAATACTTTGATAAGCTGTCATAATAGCTTTCATTCCACTTCCACAAATAATATTAATTGAATATGCAGGAACAGTAAAAGGAACACCGCCATTAATAGCAGATTGTCTACCTACACCTTGAGCATGTCCAGCAGATAGAACATTTCCAATAATAACCTCATCTAGATCAGCCGGATCAATTTTAGTTTCTGTAATTATATTTTTTATAACAGAACCAGCCATTTCACTAGGAGAAACCTTACTTAAAGACCCTAAAAATGAAGCGACAGCTGTTCTTTTAGCGGCAGCAATATAAACTTTTTTCATTTAATGCCCTCCTTTAAAAATTAAACTTCCATAGTTTTTAAATTATCATCAACAATAATTGTAGCTTCAGTAGTTGCAATTATATCCTCAACTGATGAGAAAGGGCTAAGTTCTTTTAGAACTAATCCTTTTTCAGTTACTTCAAGAACTCCTTTTTCAGTTACAATTAGATTAACTTCATTAGCAGCAGTTAATGGTAGGGTACAATTTTTTAAAATTTTGGGACTTCCCTTAGCAGTATGTTCCATAGCGATAATAACTTTTTTGGCACCAACAACAAGATCCATAGCTCCACCCATTCCAGGAACCATTTTTCCAGGAACCATCCAGTTTGCAAGATTTCCTTTTTCATCAACTTGTAATGCACCGAGTACTGTTGCATCAACATGCCCACCACGAATAATTCCGAATGAAGTAAAACTATCAAAGAAACAACCACCAGGAGCTATAGTAACAAGAGATCCACCTGCATTTGAGATTCTACAATCAGCTTCAGCTTCAGTAGGTGTAGGTCCCATACCAATCAACCCATTCTCAGATTGAAGAGCAACATATATAGAATCAGGAATGTAGTTGGCAACCTCTGTTGGTAATCCGATTCCAAGGTTAACAACATCTCCATCTTTAAATTCTTGAGCAACTCTTTTAGCAATAATTTCTCTGATTTTTTCTTTAGTAAGTTCCATATTAATTCCCTCCCTTAACGATGTAATCAACAAAGATTCCAGGAATAACTATTTCATTAGGATCTAAAGACCCTTCTACAATTTCATCAGCTTCCACAATAACAATATCAGCAGCTGTAGCCATAACAGTATTGAAATTTCTAGTAGAACCAAAGAAAGAGATATTACCAAAAGAATCAACTTTAGTTCCATATATAAGAGCAACGTCTGCTTTTAAAGGTTTTTCAAGTAAGTATTTATGTCCATCAATTTCGAGAACTGTTTTTCCCTCTTGAACAATGGTACCGATTCCAGTTGGTGTTAAAATTCCACCAAGTCCAGCTCCGGCTGCTCTAATTCTTTCAGCAAGAGTACCTTGAGGGACAAGTTCAACTTCCATTTCTCCAGAATGCATTTGTTTTCCAGTCTCAGGATTAGTTCCAATATGAGAAACAATAGCTTTCTTAATTCTTTTGTTAACAACTAATTTACCTCTTTCAAATTCTGGAAAACTAGTGTCATTAGCAATAAGTGTTAAATCTTTAGTTCCATTTTCAAGTAACTTTTCGATAACTTCTTTAGGAGAACCACATTTTAAAAACCCTCCAGTCATAAGAGAAGAACCATCTTTGATAAGTGATGCTGCATAATCAACAGAGACCAATTTTTTCATATTTTTATTCCTCCATTTTAATTTGCAAGTGTATACTTGCCTTTGCCAGTATGAATATATACCTCATATGTAATTAATTTGTCAAGAGTGATATGTAAAATAAAATTTCGTTTTGTAAAAAAATAGGTCATAAATACCTAATTAAAGAGGAAGGTATAGAAATAAAAAAAATAAAAAAAAATTATAAAAAAAATAAAAAAATTTGACAAACAAGTCAAAAGTGAAGTATATTCTGTGTTAATACATGTTTTCAGATTATAAGGAGGGGCAATAATGAAAACTAGGGATAAAATATTGGAATCAGC
>JAVWUC010000032.1:2300-9268 GCA_036667395.1 Cetobacterium sp.
GCTCTAACCATCTTTTTAAGAAGAGTATGAGCTCTATATTTAGAATCTCCAAACTCAGAAGCTAAAACATCCATTATAGCCAAAACAACATCAAGTCCAATTAGATCTCCCAGTGCTAAAGGTCCTATTGGATGATTAGCACCAAATTTCATAGCATTATCAATATCTTCTGTAGTAGCAACACCATCAGCTAAAATTCCAATAGCTTCGTTAACCATAGGAATTAAAATTCTGTTAACAACAAATCCAGGTGCCTCTTGACAAGAAACAGGTTCTTTTCCTAAAGATTTAGAAAGTTCAAGGATAGTATTATGAACCTCTGGGCTTGTAGTGTAACCATTTATAATTTCTATTAATTTCATAACAGGAGCAGGATTGAAAAAGTGCATTCCAATAACTCTTTCAGGTCTCTTTGTCGATAGTGCAATTTCAGTTATAGAAAGAGAAGATGTATTTGTTGCAAAAATAGTTTTTTCGTCACAAATTTCATCTAATTTACCAAATAACTCTTTTTTTACAGACATTTTTTCAGAAACAGCTTCAATAACTAAATCTGCATCTTTTGCATCATTTAAGTCAGGTGTAGCATTTAATTTAGATAGAATTTCATTTTTTCTTTCCTCTGTAATTTTAACTTTTTCAACTAATTTTGATAGATTTTTAACAAAACCATTTTTAGCTTTTTCAAGAATATCTTTATTAACATCTGTAATTAAAACTTCGTGTCCACCTGTAGCAAAAACTTGAGCAATCCCACTAGCCATAACTCCAGCACCAACAATAAATACTTTCATGATAATCCTCCTATTTGTATGTTTATTTAAACTAATTATTTGTAAATTGAGCTTTTCTTTTTTCTAAAAATGCTGTCATACCCTCTTTTTGATCTTTAGTAGAGAAACAAAGACCAAACAAACTACTTTCGATGAACATAGAAGTAGCTTCATCAACTTGTAATCCTTTATCAATAGCTTCTTTTGAGTATTGCACTGCCAATTTAGCATTAGAACTAATTTTCTTAGCCATATTTAAAGCATATTCCATAAGATTTTCATGTGGAACAACCTGATTAACCAAACCAATACTTAAAGCTTCATCTGCTCCAATTATATTTCCTGTATAAATAAGTTCCTTTGCCTTAGCAACACCAACTATTCTAGGAAGTCTTTGTGTTCCTCCAGAACCAGGTGTTATTCCTAAAGTAACTTCAGGTTGACCAAGTTTTGCTTTATCAGATGCAATTCTAATATCGCAAGCCATAGCAAGTTCACATCCACCTCCAAGAGCAAATCCGTTAATAACTGCTATAACAACTTTGTTAATATTTTCAACAGCATTAAAAGCATTAGTACCAAGGATACCAAAATCTTTTGCGTGCTTAGTATCTAAATCTTTCATAAAAGAAATATCTGCTCCAGCAACGAATGCTCTTCCTTCACCAGTTAAAATAATGACATCGATATCATCATTTTTTTCTAAGTTGGTAAAACATTCATGAATTTCTTTGTAAGTTTCTTCATTCAAAGCATTTAAAGCTTCAGGCCGATTGATTTTAACTGTACAGATTCTATTATCAATACTAGTTAAAAGGTTTTTAAATACCATTTTAATTCCTCCTGTATATATGTTTGTTATAAAGGTTTAACGTCACAGTTATTACCTCATGTATGATAAATTTGTCAAATTTTTTTTATTAAATAAAAAAAAATAAAAATTTTTTTGTCATGAAATGTGTCTGTAATAGAGATTTTTAGTATCAAAACGAAACTTTTTGAAATAAAAAAATAAAAAGATAGTATTGACTTTAAAAAAAGTGTGAGGTATATATAGCTATTGACAAAACTAAAGTAAGCGCTCACTTACATCCTACTTGAATTTTTTATGAGAAAATAATCATTCTAGGAGGAAAATATGGGATCGGTAACAGCGATAATAAAGCTTAGTCCAGTTTTAGTTTTGGCAGGACTAATGATGAATGGGTATGACGCATTATTAGCAGCACCTTTAGCAACAGTATATGCAGCAGCAGTAGCATCACTTGTAGCAAAAAAGAAAATAGGTGATATTATTGATTCTTGTATTAAAAATGCAAGAGAGATGCAAATAGCATTCTTTATCTTAATGATGGCTTATGCAATGGCTGAAGCATTTATGTCAACAGGAGTAGGGGCTTCAATAATTAACATAGCATTAGGATTTGGATTGACAGCTAGAACAGTTGCAGTTGTAGGAGTAATAGTTACATCAATACTATCTATAGCAACTGGGACAAGTTGGGGAACGTTTGCAGCTTGTGCACCAATATTCTTATGGTTAAATCATATTGTTCAAGGAGATATGTACCTAACACTTGCAGCAATAGCAGGAGGAGCATGTTTTGGGGATAATATAGGTTTAATATCAGATACAACAATTGTTAGTTCTGGAATTCAAAGAGTAGAGGTTGTAAAAAGAATAAGACACCAAGGATTCTGGTCAGCATTAGTATTAGTATGTGCTGTAGTTACATTTTATGTTGTTAGTGTGATGATGGGATTACCAACTGAGGTTGGAAGTCCAGTTGAAGCTATTAATCAAATACCTGAGTCGGCTTGGGCTGCTTTAGCTGAGAAGAGAGAAAGTGCAGTGGCATTACTAAACCAAGTTAAAAGTGGAGTTCCATACTATATGGTTATTCCTCTAATATTAGTTTTAGTTTCAGCATTTAAAGGGATAAATACATTACTGTGTTTATTCCTAGGAATTTTTGCTTCATACGCATTTGGAATGTTTGCTGGAACAGTTGAAAGTACTTCGGCATTCTTAGATTTAATCTACTCAGGGTTTGAAGGAGCAGGATCGTGGGTTATTGTTATGATGATGTGGGTTGCAGCATTCGGTGGAGTTATGAAAACAATGGATGCGTTTAGACCAATATCAATTTTAATCAAAAAAATATCTGGAAATGTAAGACAACTTATGTTCTATAACGGAGTTTTATCTGTTTTAGGAAATGCAGCTTTGGCTGATGAGATGGCACAAATAGTTACAATAGGTCCAATTATAAAAGAGCTTGTTGAGAAAAACGTAAAGGGAAGTCCAGAAGACATTGAAACATTGAGACTTAGAAATGCTACATTTAGTGACGCTCTTGGGGTTTTTGGTTCACAGCTTATTCCTTGGCATGTTTATATAGGATTTTATTTAGGAATAGCAAACGCAGTTTATCCGTTAACAACGTTTACTGCAATGAGTATTATAAAATTTAATTTTATGGCCTATATAGCTGTAGGAAGCATACTATTACTAACACTTACAGGACTTGATAGATTTATACCAAGATTCGCTTTACCGACTGAGCCTAATGTAAGATTATTAGGAGCAGATGAAGAGATTGAAGTAAGAACAGAAGCAGAAGAAACAGTATAACAAAATAAAGATGAAGGAGAGAGGAGTTATGACAAAATCAATGATAAGATTAAGAATGAGCTCAGCAGATGCTCATTATGGTGGAAATTTAGTAGACGGTGCGAGAATATTACAATTATTTGGAGATGTAGCAACAGAGCTACTAATTAAGCATGATGGAGATGAGGGTTTATTTAAAGCTTATAGCAGTGTTGAGTTCATGGCTCCTGTCTATGCAGGAGATTATTTAGAGGTTGTTGGAGAGATTACAAAGGTAGGGAATACATCAAGAGCTATGACTTTTGAAGCGAGAAAAGTAATTATTCCAAGAGCTGATATCTGTGATTCTGCAGCTGATTTTTTAGAAGAACCTATAGTTGTATGTAGAGCAGTTGGTACTTGTGTAGTTCCAAAAGCAGTTCAGAGAAAGGGGTAGAATATGGAGAAACTTATAATAACAGCCGCAATCTGTGGTGCCGAGGTAACGAAAGAACATAATCCAGCTGTTCCTTATACAGTTGAAGAGATAGCAGAAGAAGCATATAGTGCATACAAAGCGGGGGCGAGTATAATACACCTTCATGTGAGAGAGGATGATGGAACTCCTACTCAAAAAAAAGAGAGATATGAAGAGTGTATGAAGGCTATAAGAAAAAAATGTCCAGATGTAATCATTCAGCCATCTACAGGAGGATCTGTAGGAATGACTTCCGCTGAGAGACTAGAACCAGTAGAATTAAAACCAGAAATGGCAACACTAGATTGTGGTACTTTAAATTTTGGTGGAGATGAAGTTTTTGTTAACACTGAAAATATGATAAAAGAGTTTGGGAAAAAGATGATAGATATGGGTGTTAAGCCAGAGGTTGAAGTATTTGATAAATCAATGATAGATATGGCTATAAGATTATCTAAAAAAGGATTTATTAAAGAACCAATTCACTTTAGTTTTGTAATGGGAGTAAATGGTGGAATATCGGGAGAGTTAAGAGACTTCCTGTTTTTAAAAGAAAGCTTACCTTGTGGGTCTACTTATTCGGTTGCAGGTATAGGAAAATTTGAATTCACTCTTGCAGTGGCTTCTATAATATCTGGAGGTCATGTAAGAGTTGGATTTGAAGATAATATTTATTTAGCTAAAGGTGTTTTGGCTAAAAATAATGGAGAATTAGTTGAAAAAGTTGTAAGACTTGCAAAAGAGTTTGGAAGAGATATAGCTACTCCAACTGAAGCAAGAAAAATACTGGGTTTAAATTAAGGAGGATGTTATGAAAAAAGGTTGTAAATTCGGAACACATAGAGTAATTGAACCAATAGGATCACTTCCACAAGGAGCATTAAAAATATCTAATGATATGGAAATCATGTCTAATGAAGTTCTAATTAATGTTCAAACTTTAAATATTGATTCAGCTAGTTTTACACAAATAAAAGAAGCATGTAATAGAGATGAGAAAAAAATGGCAGAAATGATAGAAGGGATAGTTGCAGAAAGAGGAAAAATGCAAAACCCTGTAACAGGTTCAGGTGGAATGTTAATTGGAACAATTGAAAAAATTGGGCCTGATTTCCCAGATAAGACATTAAAAGTAGGGGATAAAATAGCGACATTAGTGTCTCTATCATTGACACCTTTAAAAATAAATGAAATTAAAAAAGTTAATATATCAAATGACCAAGTTGATGTAGATGCAAAAGCGGTTTTATTTGAAAGTGGAATATATGCGGTTTTACCAAAAGATGTTCCTGAAAAGTTAGCACTTGCAGCTTTAGATGTAGCGGGAGCTCCAGCACAAGTTGAAAAGTTAGTAAAAGAAGGAGATACAGTTTGTATAATCGGTGGAGGAGGAAAATCAGGAATCCTTTGTTGTTATCAAGCCATGAAAAATGTAGGAAAAACTGGAAAAGTTATTGTATTTGAATATTCAGAGGCGAATGCTCAAAGAATAAGAGATTTAGGACTAGCTCATATTGTTTTAGTAGGAGATGCAACTAAACCAGTAGAAATATACAATAAAATAAATGAAATTACAAATGGAGAGCTTTGTGATGTTGTAATAAATAACGTTAATGTTCCAGGAACAGAGATGTCTTCAATATTGATCACAAAAGATGACGGAGTAGTTTATTTCTTCTCTATGGCGACATCATTTACTAAAGCTGCATTAGGTGCAGAGGGTGTAGGAAAAGATGTAACTATGATAGTTGGAAATGGATATACAAAAGGGCATGCTAACCTAACTTTAGAGATTATTAGAGAATCAAAAGATATTAGAGAGTTATTTGAAAAATTATACGTGTAATTAAAATAATAGAAAAATTTGGAGGAGTTTACTGATGATAAATTTGAGAGAAAAATTTAATGTAACGGATGAGAAGTGGAATGACTGGAAATGGCAAGTATCTAATAGAATAGAGACATTAGAACAATTAGAGAGTTTAATGGCTTTAACTGAACAAGAAAGAGAGGGTATCAAAAAATCACTTGAAACTATAAGAATGGGAATCACACCATACTATTTAAGTATTATGAATCCTGAAGATCCAAAATGCCCTGTTAGAATGCAAGCAGTACCATCTATAAATGAATTACATAGATCGGCAGCGGATCAGCTTGATCCATTACATGAAGATGGAGATTCACCAGTTCCAGGACTAACTCATAGATATCCAGATAGAGTACTTTTACTAGTTACAGATATGTGCTCGATGTATTGTAGACACTGTACAAGAAGAAGATTTGCAGGACAAACAGATCAAGCAGTCCCTATGGACAGAATTGAAAAAGCAATAGAGTATATTAGAAATACTCCACAAGTAAGAGATGTGCTTTTATCAGGAGGGGATCCATTACTTTTATCAGACGACAAATTAGAATATATCATTAGTAAATTAAGAGAAATACCTCATGTAGAAATTGTAAGATTAGGTTCAAGAACTCCAGTGGTAATGCCTCAAAGAATTACACCAGAACTTTGTAATATGTTAAAAAAATATCACCCAATCTGGTTAAATACTCACTTTAATCATTCTAAAGAGATTACACCAGAAGCAATAAAAGCTTGTAATATGCTAGCGGATGCAGGGATACCTTTAGGAAATCAGTCGGTTTTATTAAGAGGAATAAATGATTGTGTGCATGTTATGAAAACATTAGTGCATGATTTAGTAAAAATGAGAGTAAGACCTTACTATATTTATCAGTGTGACTTATCTATGGGAATTGAGCATTTTAGAACTCCTGTATCTAAAGGAATTGAGATAATAGAAGGATTAAGAGGTCATACATCAGGATATGCAGTTCCTACATTTGTTGTAGATGCCCCTGGAGGAGGAGGAAAAACTCCAGTAATGCCTAACTATATCATATCTCAATCACCAGAAAAAGTTATTTTAAGAAACTTTGAAGGAGTTATCACTACATATACTCAACCTACAAATTATGTAAACTCTTGTGAATGTGATGTTTGCACAGGCGAAGAAAAGAAAAGACAGATTGGAGTAGCTGGATTAATTAGTGGATGTGAGGAAACTTTAGAGCCAAGACAATTGGATAGAAAGAAAAGAAACGCACACTAAGA
>JAVWUC010000033.1:0-6938 GCA_036667395.1 Cetobacterium sp.
TGATGTGAGTGATCATGAGAATTACATCCACTATTACCTGTAACTAAAATTTGTTTGAAAAATCCATTAGCGATATCGTCACAAAATCCTTCTAATCCTGTGAAAGCTTTAATATTCATCTCTTTTAAATTGTTTATAGCTCCTTCACCAATTCCACCACAAGCAACAAAATCAATACCTAATTCTTTTAATTGTTTTGGAATAGCTCCGTGTCCAATACTCTCATAATAAGTTTTATTTGTACCATCATAAACAAAGAATCCTGGAGCTTTTCCAAAATGTTGACTAACTTTATTATTATCTGCAACGATTGCAATTTTCATAAAAAACACCTCACTATTTTTAATTGGCATATGCCATTAATAAGATGATATAATTTTTTTGCTAATTGGTCAAGAAAAATTATAAAAAATTGACTGAATAAGTTATTTTTGTTAATATACATATAAAAATAGTATATTTTATATGGGAGAGAATAATGACGAGTTTGCTAGTGATAAAGAATGAATTAACAAAATATGCTAAGACAATATCTAAGCTATTTTCAATGGATGTTGGTATCTGTGATAAAAATTTAATAAGAATAACAGGAAGCGGCCCACAAAAGATTGGGGAGAAAATAAGAGGAAGAGCAAATAAAAAAACATTAGAAACAAAAGAAACAACAGTTATTTTAAATCCCAGAGAAGATGAGATATGTATTGGATGTTCTGAAAAGGACTCGTGTTTGGAGTGTTTAGAGATATCGACACCTATCAAATGTGAAGGAAAAATAATAGGACTTATAAGCTTGGTCTCTTTTGATCCAAAACAAAAAGAAAGAGTTTTAGAAAATTTAAAAAACTATTTAGATTTTGTAGAACAGATGGCTGAATTAATAAGTGTAAGATTTATAGAATATAATGAAAATCTTGAAAAAACAGAAAGAGAAAATATTTTATCCACAATTTTGAATATAATTCAAAAAGGGGTATTAAGATTTAATGAAAACAATACAATAACAAGTTCAAATAATTTTGCGTTGAAAAAAATAGATTTAGAAAAAGGGGTTATTGGAAAAAAAATAGAGATAATTTCACAAAATGATTATTTGATGGAACAAGAAATTTTTAAATTAAGAATAGAGAAGAAAGAGTTAGATGTTTTAGGAACAATTCTACCTTTTGAATCTTTTGGAAAAAATGAAAAAATTTTTATTTTTGATGATATGAATAAAGTAAATGATGGGATTAGAGAGCTTATTGAAACCTCAAATAGCGTTTCTTTAAAAGATATAATAGGAGAATCGGAATTTACTCAAAAATTAAAAGAGAGAATAAGACATGTGGCACCTTCAAAATCAACAGCTTTGATAACAGGTGAAAGCGGAACAGGAAAAGAGTTAGTAGCAAGAGCACTCCACTATCATAGTGATAGAAGAAATGCCCCGTTTGTTGTAATAAATTGTGCTGCGATTCCAGAATCACTTTTAGAAAGTGAATTATTTGGGTATGTGAAAGGAGCATTTACAGGAGCCGATAAAAATGGACGTATGGGTAAGTTTGAATTGGCAAATGGAGGAGTAATATTTTTAGACGAAATCGGAGATATGCCACTCTATCTTCAAGCAAAAATTTTAAGAGTTATACAAGAAAGAAAAGTAACAAGAATAGGATCTAATAGAGTAATTGATTTAGATATAAGAATTATTGCTGCAACAAATGTAAATTTAGAAAAGAAAATAGAAGAAAAAGAGTTTAGAGAAGATTTATATTATAGATTAAAAGTAATTCCTTTTGAAATGATGCCGTTAAGAGAAAGAAAAGAAGATATTTTACCTATAGCAAAAAAGTTAATAAAAAAGTATAATAAGGTAACATCAAAATATATAAATTTTGTAGACATAGATGTGGAGAAAATATTTTTAAATTATGATTGGCCAGGGAATATAAGAGAGTTAGAAAATGTTGTTGAATTTATGTTTAATTTATCGGATGATACAGATATTTTAAGTATATCAACAATTCCAGATAAACTTTTTGAAAATAAGATAGAAGAAAAGAAAAATAATCTGTCTAATTTGGATATAAGGATAGAAGAGATTGATTTTTTAGATGATTTTGAAAATATAGAGAAAGAATATATAAAAAAAGCTTTAAAATTATATGGAGAAAATACAGAAGCTAAGAAAAAAATAGCTGAAAAAATGAATATAGGACTAACAACACTATACAGAAAGATTCAAAAGTATAACTTCTAATTTTCATTTTGAAAAAAATTTTTTTCAAAATAGAAAAAATTTTCAAAATGAAAATAAACAAATTAACACCTTTACAAAAATGTTAAGAATAATCAAATAAACAAGTAAATATAAACACTATAACTTAAAAAAGTACAAAAAAAATATTTTTTTTATTGGAATAAAAATTGCTTATATTATATAGTGAATAATTTATATAATTCGATGGAGGTTTTTATAATGATAACAAAAATTTTAAATATTTTAAACGAGGAAATTATACCAGCTGAAGGGTGTACAGAGCCAATAGCATTAGCATATTTAGGAAGTAAACTAACAAAATTATTAGGTGGAGTACCTGAAAACATAGAGATATTCCTTTCTGGAAATCTAATAAAAAATGTAAAAAGCGTTAAGATTCCAAACTCTGAAGGAATGGTAGGAATTGAAGCAGCGGTTGCTATGGGAACAATTTTAGGAGATTCAACAAAAGAGTTAATGGTAATTTCAACTGTTGATAAAACAAAGCTAGATGATGTTAGAAAATATTTAGAGGATAAAAGAGTTGTAGCTAGAAAAATAGAAGGGGATATAAAACTTCATATGAGAGCTACAGGAGTTTTAGGAAATGATACTGTAACTATAGAAGTAAAAGATTACCATACAAATATTGTTAAAATTGAAAAGAACGGTGAGATTATAAAAGGAGCTTCTTGTGATGAAATTACAACAGATAATGCAATGACAGATAGAAGTTTTTTAACGGTTGAACTAATTCATGATTTAGCAAAAACTATAGATTTTAGTTTAATAGAACCTATATTCAAAAAAGTTATAGAATACAATTCTGCAATTGCTGAAGAAGGTTTAAAAAATGAATATGGAATTGCAATAGGAAAAACAATGTTAGAAGGAATGCAAGAAGGCGTTTATGGAAAAGATTTAAAAAATAAAATAGTGAGCTTTACAAGTGCTGGAAGTGACGCTAGAATGAATGGATGTTCAATGCCTGTAATGACAACAAGTGGAAGTGGAAATCAAGGAATGACAGCTTCTTTACCTGTTATAAAATATTGTGCAGAAAAAAATATACCTTATGAGCAAATGATAAGAGCACTATTTTTCTCTCACTTAACAACAATACATATAAAATCTAATGTTGGAAGATTATCTGCATACTGTGGAGTTGTTTGTGCTGGTGGAGGAGTAGCTGGAGCGTTATCTTTACTAGATGGAATGAGTTTAGAAAGAATAGAATCTTCTATAGAAACAACATTAGCAACACTATCTGGAATGCTTTGTGATGGAGCAAAAAGTTCTTGTGCAACAAAGATAGCAAGTTCAATAGGTATGGCATTTGATTCATATTTCTTATCTAAGAAAAAAAGAAACTTTGAATATGGTGAGGGAATTGTTGGTAAAAATGTGGAATCAACATTAGCGAATGTAAAAGTTTTAGCACAAGAAGGATTAGTAAAAACAGATGAAGTTGTACTAGAAATAATGTTAAATAACTAAATAGTAGAAAAAGATTCAGGAGGAAAAATGAAAATAATAATAATAGGTGGAGTTGCTGCTGGAATGTCAGCGGCGGCGAAAGCGAGCAGACTAAATAAAGAGGCCGAAATAGTAATATATGAAAAAACAGAGATTGTTTCATGGGGAGCATGTGGACTTCCTTACTATGTTGGAAACTTTTTTGAGGATCCATGCAACATGATAGCTAGACCAGTTGAAAAATTTATCGAAGCTGGAATGAATATAAAAATAAAGCATGAGGTTACTGGAATAGATGTAGAGAAGAAGGAAGTGACTATAAAAAATCTTGTAACAGGGGAGATTTTTATAGATTCTTATGATAAACTAATGGTTGCAACAGGTGCTCATGCAATAATGCCTCCAATAAAAAATCTTCAAACTAATGGAGTTTACACTCTAAAAGACTATACAGATGGAATAGTTTTAAAAGAAGAGATATTAAAAGAAGAAAATCAAGATATAGTAATAGTAGGAGCTGGATATATAGGATTAGAGGTTGCTGAAGCAGCTAAACATTTAGGAAAAAGAAGTGTTAGAATAATCCAATTAGGTGATAGAGTTCTATTAGAAAGTTTTGATAAAGAGATTACGGATGTAATGGAAGAGGAGATCAGAGCTCACGAAGGTGTAGACTTACACTTAGAAGAGATAGTTCAAGAGATTGTTGAAGAAAATGGAAAAGTTGTAGGAGTAAAAACAAATAAGGGTGAATATTCAGCTGATATAGTTGTAATTTCAACAGGAGTAAGACCTAATACAGCATTTTTAAAAGAAACAGGAATAGAGATGTTAGGAAATGGAGCCTTAGTTATAGATAACCAAGGAAGAACAAGTATAGATTCAATCTATTCAGCAGGAGATTGTGCTACTGTACCACATCTTGTTAGAAACGAAAATGTATATATTCCGTTGGCAACAACAGCTAATAAAATAGGTAGAATTGTAGGAGAAAACTTAGCAGGAGTAGAAACAACGTTCCAAGGGACTCTAGGATCAGCAGCGGTAAAAGTAATGGAAGTTGAAGCAGGAAGAACTGGAATTACAGAAGCAGAAGCAATAAAAATGGGAATTGACTATAAGACAGTGTTTATAAAAGATAAAAACCAAACAAATTACTATCCAGGAAGAGAGGATATTTTTGTAAAGCTTATATATGATGCTAAGACAAGAGTACTTTTAGGTGGTCAGATTGCAGGGAAAAAAGGAGCTGTTTTAAGAGTGGATTCTTTAGCGACAGCAATCTATGCAAAGATGACTGTTGATGAATTAGGAATGATGGATTTCTGTTATGCTCCACCGTTTGCAAGAACATGGGATGTAATGAACGTAGCAGGAAACGTAGCTAAATAATAAATTTTTTTAAAAATATAAAAACAGGAGAACAAAAATGAACAATGTATTTTTCGAACAATTTTTAATGGTTAGTGAGTGGAAAACAGTAGCTTTTTTAGGGGCATTAGTGGTAATTTTATACCTAATTAATATGTTACCAAAAAAGAAGTTTAATTTTTCTGCTAAAGTAATGATAGCGACAGTTATTGGTTTAATTTTAGGATTAGGAATTCAATTTGTAGCAGGATTCCCAACAAATCCAATGGATTTGAAATTTGTAAGAGAAACAACACTATGGTATAGCTTACTTGGTGGAGGATTTATCTCTTTAATTAGAATGTTGGTTATTCCATTGGTTATGGTATCTATAATCCATGTAATTATAAACATGAATGAGGATGCAAAATTAGGAGCTTTAGTTAAAAGAAGTTTAGTTATAACTTTAGTAATGGTAGCTATTTCTGTAGGAGTAGGATTAGTTTTAGGAAATCTGTTTGAAGTTGGAAAAATTGCTGAATCAGGAGCTCAAATTGTAGCGGATCAAGGAACAGGAAAAATGAGAGAAGTAAAGAATATCGTTGATACTTTAAAAGCTTTAATTCCTTCAAATCCAGTTGAAGCAATGGTTAAACTTAATATAGTAGGACTTGTTATTTTCTCTGCAATAGTAGGAGTTGCAGCTAAGAGAATGTCTAAAAAATATATGGCAGTAGTAAAACCGTTCTATGATTTAGTTAATGCTTCACAAAAGATAATTGTATCTATGGCAATGAGTATAATCAAATGGATGCCATTAGCTGTAGTACCTCTTTTAGCAAATACAATAGCTCAAAAAGGTATAGGAGCAATAGCTGAAGTAGGAAAGTTTATTGCAGTTTTATATCTAGCAACAGCAGTAATGTTTGTAATTCAAATGTTAGCAGTTTCATTATTTGGATTAAATCCATTTACATATGTAAAAAAATCAATATCACTAATGATATTAGCATTTACATCTAGATCAAGTGTTGGTTGTTTACCAGTAACAATCTCGACATTAACATCTAAATTAGGAGTAACTGAATCTACAGCAAGTTTTGTTGCAAGTTTTGGAACAACAGCAGGAATGCAAGGATGTGCAGGAATATTCCCAGCTTTAACAATAATCTTTGTTACAAACATGAGTGGTCACGCAGTTGATGCGACGCTTATAGTTATGTCAATAATAGTTGTTGCTATAAGTTCATTAGGAATAGCAGGGATTCCAGGAACGGCTACAATGGCAGCTTCAGTAGCTTTATCGGGAACAGGATTAGCTTCAATGTTCTCTTTAATAAACCCTATATTAGCAATAGATCCAATTATAGATATGCCAAGAACAATGTTAAACGTAATTGGATCAGTAACAAATGCATTAATGGTTGATAAAAGTTTAGGTGGATTAAACCACGAGATGTATCAAGATATGAATGCAGGACTTGATGCAAACTCTTCAGACGAAGAATAAGTATAGAAAAAGCGAACTCTACTTGAGTTCGCTTTTTTATTCTCTAATTCCATTATAAAGTTTATAGAATTTACCTTTAAGTTTTATAAGTTCTTCAAAAGAACCTGATTCAACAATATTATCTTCGCCCAGTACATAAATTTTATCAAAATCTTCAAGAATACTTAATCTATGGGTAATAGCAATAATTATTCTATCGTTATATTGTTCTTTTATGTTTTTTAAGATAGATTTTTCGTTAATTATATCAAGGGCATTAGTAGCCTCATCTAAAAGAATTAAATCAGGATTTTTTAGAAATAATCTAGCCATTGCAATCTTTTGTCTTTGACCGGAACTCACATGAACTCCACCTTCTCCAAC
>JAVWUC010000033.1:7038-8384 GCA_036667395.1 Cetobacterium sp.
CTTTTTCCAATACCACTTTCTCCAACTAGTGCAATTTTTTCACCACTAGAAATTTTTAAATTGAAATCTTTTAAAATCATTCTATTATCATATGAGAATGAAATATTTTTAAATTCAATACTTTGAATATTATCTTTTAACTCAAAAGTTCCATCTTTTTGATCCTCTAAGCTGATGATATCAGCAAATCTAGATACACCCGAAACACCTTTTTGATAGATATCAACAAGTCCAACCATCCTCATAATTCTTAATCTAAATCTATCAACTAAAAGTAAAAATGATAAAATAATTCCCATAGTTATACCATCTTTTATGTATAGATACCCTCCAGCTAGAATAATTATAAGTTGAGTTATATTAGAATAAAAAGTTACTCCTGAAACAATTAAACTAGAAGGAATCATATTCTTTTTTTCACTTTCAAGAAGATCGTGATTTTTCTTTAAGAATCTATCTTCTGCGAACTTCTCCAAGTAGTTATCTTTTAAGAAAGAGATTGTTCTTAAAATATCGTGTAAACTAGCAGATAGTATTCCAGAGTTTTTTCGAACACTTCTATGTCCAGCCTTCATTTTTTTATTTTCTTTATAGACAAAGAAAAGAGTCAGTGGTAGAGGAAGTAAGGTTATAAATGATAATTTTAAATCAAAATCAATCATTATAAAAATAGAAGCTGATATAGTTATAACAGAAAAAATAAAATCCTCTAGTCCTCGATGACAAAGAGTTGAAACACTATCTAAATCGCTAATAACTCTAGAAATAATATCTCCACTCTTGTTGGATTTAAAAAATTCTAAAGGTTGATTCATAAGTTTTTTCATTAAATCATTTCTCATGCTTTCTTTAATGGTACTTCCCATCAACTTTCCGTTAGCTTGAGAATTTACAGCCATTCCTAATCTAATAATATATAATAAAACTAAAATAATAGAATATTTTAGAAGTAAATTTATATCTTTCGAAGGTAAAGCGTTATCTATTAGATTTTTAATTAAGAGTGGAGAATAAATATCAATAGCTGTCATAAATAATCTAACGCTTAAAAATAAGAAAAGTAGTCTTTTCTCTTTTTTTAAATAAAAAAGAAGAGTTTTATAAGTTGTTTTTTTCATAAGTGAGCTCCTTGCCTAGTTTTTATTTAATAATAACCATTTTTATATAAAAAAGTCAATGCTTTCTATCTTATATAATATAAAAAATAGATGATTATGTTATAAAAATTAGATAATTTGGTTGAAATTTGCACGATAAAATGATAATATTAACTATGTTTAAAGTGTTATGGTTCAATTTGATTAAAAGGGAATTGAGTGAAAATCTCAAACGGTCCCGCCACTGTA
>JAVWUC010000034.1:0-7710 GCA_036667395.1 Cetobacterium sp.
AATTATTAAGCCATTAGTTGTTAACAGTTCTGATATGAATTTTGGAACTATTGTTGCTGGTTCTAAAAATAATATCGCATCTGCACCTCTAACTATAAATTATGACCCTAGCGAAAAAGTTGTTATAACTGTTGATTCACAGACTAAAACAAGTAACGGAATAAACTTAGTCAATAAAGATGGTGATCTTTTGCCAGTTAAACTATCTTCTATAGGTGACTATCCTGTTCCAAATATCCATTGGTTTGGTGGGGAGCATACATCTTTTGTAAGTCATAATGGGAAATTGAATTTAAAATTCCAAGGAACTATTGATACCAACTTAAATCAGAAATCTGGATTATATTCTGGAAATGTCACTTTTAAAGTTAGATATAACTAAAAAAAGACTGCTTTATCACATGATGATAGAGCAGTCTTTTTTAATTTTAAGCTATTTCTTTATTTAATTCTTTTGAAATATTTTTCAAATCTATTTCAATATCATCTTTTTTAGGTAAAATTAGATTTAGCAATACTGCAATTGTTCCTGCAACAACAAATCCTGAATCAGTGAATACATATCTAATATTTTCTGGGAATGCTTGTATAACTGCTGGCACTAATCCTACTCCATATCCTAATCCTAAAGAAACTGCTAATATTACAGCGTTACGCCCCTCTAAAGGCTCTTGATTTATTAAGTTTATTCCACTTATAGCTATCATTGAAAAAATCATAACTAAACTTCCACCTATAACGCTTTGAGGAACTAAAGTAAACGCCGCTGCAACTTTTGGAATAAATGCACTCGCTACTAAGAACATAGCTCCTATACCTACTACAAATCTACTCATAACTCCTGTCATTGCAATTATTCCTGTATTTTGACTAAACGATGTTGTCGGTAGCACAGAGAACATTGTTGCAAAAGCACTTCCAACTCCATCACTTATAATTCCACCTTTAAGTTCCTTATCCTCTAATTGTCTACCAGCTCCACCTACAGTTATTCCCGACATATCTCCCATAGTTTCTATCGCTGAAACGATAAACATCAATATCATAGGTATTATAGCTTCTAAATGGAAGCTATATCCAAAACTAAATGGCTTTGGAACACTTATGTAATCTGCATTTAAAAGTGGAGTAACATCTATTTTCCCCATAAAAAATGCAATTATTGTTCCCACTATTGTTCCTATAAAAATAGCTCCTGAACTTGTAATTCCTTTGGTAAACTCTTTAAAAAATATAACCACTGCTAAAACTAATGTTCCCAAAATAAGATTTTCTGTTGATGCAAAGTCTGGAGCTCCAAATCCTCCAGCAAAACTATTTATTCCAACTGGTAAAAGATAAAGACCTATAGCTAATATAACAGTTCCTGTTACAATCGGCGGGAAAAACTTCCTAATTTTTTTCATATGAAACCCTAAGAAAGCTTCAAAGATACCCCCTATAAGAGCAGCTCCTAAAACCCCTTCATATCCAAACTTACCAGCTATAGATATCGCTACTGGAGCAAAAGAAAAGTTTGTTCCAACAACAACCGGCAATTTTGCACCCATAGGCCCTAAAGTATAAACTTGAACAAGAGTGTTTAAACCTGCAACAAGTATAGTTGCTTGTATAAGGTTAATCTTCATATCCTGAGCAAAACCAAGCACATTTGCTACTATTATTATAGGTGTAATATTTCCCATAAACATTGCCATTATATGTTGTAATCCTAACGGTATTGCTTTTCCTAACTCCGGTACTCCATTTAAATCATAAGGTGACCTGTTCTTCTGCATTTTAAAATTTCCTCCATTGTTTTTTATTTTTTTATAAAAAAAGCGTAGACTCATGGATAGAATCTACGCTTAAAAAACATATTTTTGAGTATGTTTAAAATGCTATTCTACCCATAGCGTCTTCATTTACGGTGAAGACGTAGAAACTATTGGACCATATTTCCAAAAATATATGAGTATGCTTATTTTTTTATAATTGCTCTAAAAGCTCATCTGAAATATCAAAGTTTGAGTAAACATCATTTACGTCATCTAAATCATCTAAAGCTTCATACAGTGCCATTACTTTTTTAGCTGTTTCTAAATCTGTAATTGCTACTTTATTGTCTGGTATCATTGCTACTTCAGCTTCAGTTACAGTGAATCCAGCCTTTTTTAACTCCTCAGCTACAGTGTTACACTCTGTGTACTCTGTGTATACTGTGAAATCTCCATCCTCTTCTATAACGTCATCCGCTCCTGCTTCAAGAGCTGCCATCATAAACTCGTCATAGTCGATTCCTTCAGAAGGTACTATTATCTCTCCCTTTTTTTGGAACATCCAAGCTACTGCTCCATCAGTTCCTAGATTTCCTCCTCTTTTAGAGAACGCTGCTCTCACTTCAGAAGCTGATCTATTTTTATTATCTGTTACAACCTCTACTATGAAAGCTGTTCCTTCTGGACCATATCCTTCATATCTAATCTCCATATAGTCAACACCTTCAAGCTCTCCAGTTCCTTTCTTGATAGCTCTTTCTAGGTTATCTTTTGGCATATTAGCTGCTTTTGCTTTCTCTATTGCTAATCTAAGTCTTGGATTGAAACCTGGGTCTCCTCCAGCCTCTTTAGCTGCGATTGTTAATTCTTTCCCTAATCTTGTAAAAACTTTTGCTCTTTTAGCATCTTGAGCACCTTTTCTATGCTTTATATTAGACCATTTGCTATGTCCTGCCACAAAAATTCCTCCTATTTTCTTAAATTACTATATAAATTTTATCACATTAAGTTTTTTTTTTCAATATATTTGGGTACTAAGCTCATTTTTTTATCTATCTCTTCCAAGATTTTTTCTGGCTTCATAAGTCTGTATTTCTCCTCGTAAGATAATTTATCATAATCTGGAGTCTCTATATCTCTTGGTTCGATTCCCTCATGCCTTTTATTTCCTCTAGAAAGCCAATCATGTTTATTCGAACCTGGACTAAATATAGCAAAACTTGGAATATCTAAGGCTTGAGCTAGATGACGTGGCCCTCCCTCATTCCCTACAAATATATCACAATTTGATAAAAGAGCTCCTAACTCTCTTATACTTTCAGTATGGATAGTAGATACTATTCTTTTATCCCAACCCAACTCTTCATGAAATTTTTTTGCAAACTCTTTTTCATTTGGAGAATAATACAATATAATTTGAGAATCATATTTTTCTAAAAGACCTTCTGCCACTTTCTTCATCAAATCAATTGGATAAACCTTTTCAGGTCTTCTAGAATTTATAGCTAAAGGTATTATTATCTTATTGAAATCTACACCCTCATCTTCCATTCTTTTATGTAGTTTACTTCTTTCTTCATCCAAAAATTCAAGTGAATAGTTTGGATTTAATTTAACATCCACTCCATCTTTAATCAATGGATCTAGCATCTTTAAAAATTTATCCGCTTTATCAAACTCGCTCGAAGGTTCTAATATACTATGAGTATATGTGTACCCTCTTTTAGGCTTATATCGACCTATCTTATACTTTGCTTTTCTTGAGAAAAGAGCAAACAGCTCACTTTTAGGAGTAGACATGATATCTATTACAATATCATAGTCATTTCTTGTAACTTCCCATACTTTTTTTATATATTTAAATGGATTTTTTTGCTCCTCTTTTGTGATACTTATCACATTATTTATATATGGTTGATTTTTAAAAAGCGGGGCTACATTTTCATATAAAACATAATCTATTTTTGCTTCTGGATAAGTTTCTTTTAAACTTTTACAAATAACAGAAGATAATATAGCATCACCAATCTGTTTAAATCTGACAACTAATATTTTCATTTTTGACTCTCCCGAACTCTAACTCTCTTGAATCATATTTTTTACACTTTTCAAATCTCCCCAAAAATCTACAGCTACTTTCGATCTTTTACCACCATCATCTCTAGATTTTTTAGCAAAATTTGCATCATAGGTTAAAATAGTTTTTACTTCCCCTCTCCACTGTTTAATCTCTCCTCTTTCTTGAAGAAATTTAACCTCTCTTTCATTTAAAATCTCTGCAACATCTTGCCCCAAAGCCACTATAATTTTAGGATTCATAAGTGCTATCTGCATATACAGATATTCTTTTAAATCCCTTTTATCTCTCTCTTCTAACTCTCTATACTTTTTCGGAGATTTTGTCAGCGTTGTTATATAGTAATCTTCTGGTAACAACCCCACTATATCACAAAGTTTTATTAAAAACTCTCCACTTGAACTAGTTTTAACCTTCAACCCTTCATCTTCATAAAGAGATGGGTCATCCCCTATAAAAAGGACTTTTCCTTTAAAATTACCTGTTCCTAAAACTATTTTTTCTTTACTATCTTTTAAAACATCTGTTGTTCCAACTTCAAACTTCAACTCTTCTAAAAGTTTTTCAATCTCTTCCATCTATCCTCCTAGAATTCAATTACTTTCGTTATGATATCTTGCTGTGCTACCTCTAAAGATATGTCTATCCCATGTCTTAACAGTTCCTCTAAAACAGCATCTAATGCTAATTTAGGATCATTACTATCTTTACTCATATGAACTAAATAGACTTTTTTCAATTTTGAATGGTAATTTTCTCTAACAAATCTAGCACAATCATTATTTGAGAGATGTCCATTTCTACTTTTCACTCTAGCTTTTAAATCCCATGGATATGAACAATCCATCAATTTCTGATAGTCGTAGTTACATTCTATTACCATAACATCTACATCTTTAAAAGCCTCTCTCACTCCATTATCTATATATCCTACATCTGTAGCTATAGCTAATTTAGCTCCACCGCTCTCTTCAAACCTAAACCCTATGGTTCTTTCAGCATCATGCATAACATCAAACGGGTATACCATAGTGTCACCTAGCCAAAACTGATTTTCTATAAATCTTAAATTGGACTCTTTTATTTTTCCAATTTTTAATATTCCTGCCTCATAACTTTCTTTTGTAATATAGATTGGAATATCATATTTTCTAGAGATTATTCCCGCCCCTTGAATATGATCCCCATGCTCATGTGTTATTAAAATCCCATCTATACCACAAATATCTACACCTATCTGTTTCAGCTGCTCCTCTATTTTTTTCCCACTAAATCCTGCATCTATCAATAATTTTATGGAATCTGTTTCTAAAAAAATAGAATTCCCTCTACTTCCACTTCCCAGTACTGATAACCTCATGACACACCCTTTCTTTTTTCTTATTTTATATTGTATTATATCATAAAAAAACCTCTTAGCAAACTGCTAAGAGGTTCTATACGTCTCTTTAAACTTCTTCAAAATGATCCTTACCCACATAACATAAAGGGCAAACCCAATCTTCAGGAACATTTTCCCATGTAGTCCCTGGAGCTACTCCATTTTCAGGATCTCCTAAACTTTCATCATAAACATAATCACATATAACACATCTCATTTGTTTCGCCATTTTAATACCCCCTTATATTATAAAATACTTAGTTCGACCATAATCCGTGAATATTACAATATTCTCTAGCACAAACACTTTCCCCTTTAGGAACTTTAAAATATGCTTCTGGAGCTTCACCAGGTTTTAAATATTTTCTATATAAAAATTCTCCCACACAGATCTCAATCATTTGAATATAGTGCTCTGGTGTCATCGGGTGAGCAGTCTCTTTTCCAACTTTAACTAAGTAACCGTCCTCTTTTTCTTCTACATAAGGAACATGTTTTTCAGTAGCAGCATCTTGACTCTTTTCTTTAAGCAACTCTAAACCAGGAACTTCAACTCCCTCTTTATCAGCCACAAGAACCTCTAAAATAACAGGATTATCTTTTACTTTTAAAATATCATATACTTTCATAGCTACCTCCTTAAAAATTATGTTTAAAAATTAGTCTACAGTTTATTCTGACATTTTGAACAAATTCCTTTAAAATAAACATGATATTCATTTATTTTAAAATTTTCCATTCCCTCTACAAGTAATTGATCTATTTTTACAGGTATATCATAAACCTTTTTACACTCTTCACATTTAAAATGACCATGAATATCCATATCCGCATCATATCTTGTTTCATTTTCCTCTATTGTTATTACTCTTGCTATACCTTCTTTTATAAATAAATTCAAAGTGTTGTAAACTGTTGTTTTTGATAGTGTTGGTATCTCTTTACAAAGTGCTTTATATATTTCATCAACAGTTGGATGAGTTTTATTTTCTAATAAATATTGGAATATTTTGATTCTTTGATATGAAGGCTTTATATCATGTATTTTTAGATGATCTCCCACATTTTCTATATACATTTTTCCTCCTTGTAATCATTACAATTTTATAATAATTCTCTTTTAATAAAATATACACTTTTTTAGTATTTTTGTCAAGAAATTACAACAACTCTTTAACCATTAAGTATCTATCTATTTCTTTTCCATATTCATCTTTTTGTAACTCTACTATTGTATATCCCATCTTTTGGTACATATTTATAGCTATTAAATTTTTGGGATCAACTGTCAAATAAATTTTTTCTATATCATATTTTTTTAACTCCTCATGAGTTTTAATTAAAAGTTCTATCGCATATCCCTTTCCTCTTTGAGATGGAACAGTTGAAAACCCATAAAGAAAAACAGATTTTTCAGATAGAACAGCTTGATATTGAGCCACTGATAAAAGTTCATTTCCATCCATAAGAACATAAAGCTTTCCATATCTTATGAAGCTCATAATCATCCACATATCCGCTCCACCCATCAAACCAAAGCTCTCTAATTCATTGCTATATATTTTATCTATCAGCTCTCTATTTTCTGCTTTAACTTCAACAAAATCCATAAACTCCTCCTAATATTCAATCTCACAAAGATGTAATCCAAAAGGTTCTGCAACCATTTTCACATATTTTTTTGTAGGATTCGCAAGCATCTCTTTTAAATAATTTTCAGGCTTATGTTTTAAATATATACTCAAAATAGTTCCAACTATTATACGAATTTGAGATTTTAAGAAAGAATTACCTTTCACGTAAAGCTTCACTGTTTTTTCATCAATTCTTTTAAACTCAGCAACGTAAATCTCTCTAACTGTCGTTTTGCTACTACAATCAGCAAGTCTAAAGTTTGAAAAATCATGGACACCTACAAGTGGTGCTACAATTTTATTCAATTCATCAATATCCATTTTCTTATCTATAAATGTTGTGTATCTAGAATTAAATGGTGTTTTCTCCTCAGTTATAAAATATTCATATCCTCTATGTTTTGCTGAAAAACGAGAATTAAAATCTAAAGGTACTTCCTCTACATCAGTTATAACAATATCTTTTGGTAGACGAGAATTTAGTATTCTTTCCATTCTTTCACACGGAATTGTTGAGTCTATTACAAAATTAGAAACTTGAATCTTCCCATGCACACCTCTATCAGTTCTTCCGGCTGAAATTAGATCTATATCCTCTTTAAAAACCAGTTTTAAAACTTTTTCTAACTCACCTTGAACGGTTCTAAGTCCTGGCTGTCTTTGAAATCCAAAAAATTCACTTCCATCATAACTATAAGTCAACTTAATATTTTTTCCCAAAATTTTACTCCTTTCCTTTTTTACAGCTTTTTTTTATCATATATATAAAAAAAAGTCTTGAATAATCAAGACTTTGAATTTCTTATGTGGTGCGAGAGGAGGGACTTGAACCCTCACGTCGAAACGCCAGATCCTAAGTCT
>JAVWUC010000035.1:0-6938 GCA_036667395.1 Cetobacterium sp.
TTTTAAACTTCGTCAATAACTTTTTTTATTTTTTTAAAAAAAATATTTTTTTATTAAAAAATATCTACAACTTTATCCATAAAACTCTTCTTTATAACCTCTCTATTCACTATTAAATTATCTTTAAAAACTACCTCTCCATTAACTAAAACCTTATAAGTTCCAACTACAGTTCCCTTTTTTAATGGTGCAACTAATTTTTTTTCTCTTTCAGTCACAATAGAAACATCTGCATCTTTTTTCACTATACAAGAAAAAGATTTACTTCCGTACACTCTTATATTTTTTGCATATCCCCCTGATAATGGTATTGTTAAAATAGGAATATCCTTTTTTATAATATCTTTATTTCTATAGTTCTCGTGAAATTTAGCATTTAATTCTAAAATTTTATTGTCTCTTATTTTAGGAGTTTTTCCCCCCATTACAACAGTCACTATATTTGCATCATTTTTATTGCTTAAAATTGTTATATTAAATCTAGATTTTGTATGGTAACCTGTTTTTAATCCATAAATCCCCTCTTGTCCAAGAAGATGAATAGTGCTTCTTAATTTAACTGTTCCATCTTTTATCTCAGCATTTTTCTGTCTTGCAATTGCTATGTACTCAGGATATTTCATTGCTTCTATTGAAAGTTCATAAATCCCATGAGCACTTCCCATATCTAATTTTTTTCTTGTCATATGATCTGGCAAGCCTGCTGGAGTAAAAAATTCTAACTCTTTATCTAAATTTAACTTTCTGGCCTTTTCATTCATCATCTCTACAAATGTTGGAATGCTGCCCTTTCCTGCATGTTTAGCTAGTGCATAAGCTGCGTTGTTGGCCGATTTTATTGCTGCTGCTTTTAAAAGATCTAAAACCAATACTTTTTCTCCACTTTCTAAAGGTATTGCACTTCCACCAACACTCATTATTTCCCAATCTATAGGTACTTGATCGTATAAACTTATATTCCCTTTTCTTATTTCATCTAAAGTTACAAGAATAGTCATAACTTTTGTTACAGATGCTAATGGATATTTTTGCATTGAATTTTCTTCATAGAAAACATTTCCTTCTGAATCACCTAAAATATAAGCTCTATAATCTGGAATATTATCTACAATATTTTTTTTAGGTTTTGTTCCTTTAGCAAAAGACAGTGTCACTACTAATAGCATCAAAATAGCAATCGTTTTTTTCATATCTTTTCTCCTCCATAAATGTGATAAAATAAAAAATAGGAGCTACTTTTGTAGCTCCCATATTATACATTATTTTTGTTTTTTAGCCAAGTAATCTTCGATAGCTTCTTTTAATGCCTCTTCCGCTAAAACAGAACAGTGCATCTTTGTTGCAGGTAATCCACCTAAAGCTTCCGCAACAACTTTATTTGTTATTTCTAAAGCCTCGTGAATATCCTTCCCTAATACCATCTCAGTTGATACTGAAGATGTTGCAATAGCTGAAGCGCATCCAAAAGTTCTAAATTTTACATCTGTGATTATATCATTTTCTATTTTTAAAAATATTTCCATGATGTCTCCGCAAGAAGGGTTTCCAACTTTCCCATATCCATCAGGATTTTCCATTGTTCCAACATTTCTAGGATTCATAAAATGATCCATTACTTTTTCTGAATATTGCATAATTTTCTCCTTAATTTCGATTGAATTTTTTATCTTCTATATTCGTTCCACAAAGGGGATAACATTCTTAATTTTTCAACTACTTTTACAACCTGCTCTATTGTATAATCCATTTCTTCTTTAGTATTATATTTACCTAAACTAAATCTGATAGTTCCGTGAGCAAATTCAGGCTCAATTCCCATACCCAATAGAACATGAGATGCTTGAAGCTCATCTGATGAACAAGCTGATCCAGAACTTACAGCTATTCCTAAATAACTTAGTGAAAGTAAGATCGACTCTCCTTCTAAGTATTTAAATGTTATGCTTGATGTTCCCGGTAATCTTTCAACAGATTTTGCATTTACAACTATTTCAGGGATTCTTTTTAAAATTTCTTCTTCAAAATAATCTCTTAAATTTTGCTCTCTAACTATCTCTTCTTGCATACTTTCGCAAGCAAGTTCCAAAGCTTTAGCCATACCTACAACAGCTGGTGTATTTGTTGTTCCTGGTCTAAGTTTTCTCTCTTGACCTCCACCTGTTATTGTTCTAGCAACTCTTACTCCTTGTCTTATATAAAGCCCTGCAATACCTTTAGGACCATGGAATTTATGTCCTGAAAAAGTAAGTAAATCTGCTCCTAACTCTTTAGGATAAACTGGTATCTTTCCAACCGTTTGAACAGCATCTACATGAAGTAAAACTTTATTTTTCTTAGCTATTTCTGCCACTTGTTGTATTGGTTCTACTGTCCCAACTTCATTGTTAGCGTGCATAACTGAAATCAATATAGTTTCTGGTCTAATTGCAGCTTCTAAAGCTTTTAAATCCAGTACTCCATTTGCATCTACAGGTATGAATGTAATTTCATATCCATCTTGCTCTAAATCTTTATATGTATTTTTTATAGCTGGGTGCTCTATTGTTGATGTTATTATGTGATTTCCTCTATTTTTATAAGCTTTAGCCACTCCTCTTACAGCGATATTGTCTGATTCTGTTCCTGAGGCTGTGAAAATAATCTCTTCTGGCTTAACTTTTAATAAATTTGCAATTTTTTCTCTAGATTCTGAAACAGCTAAACCTGTCTCTTTTCCAAATAGATGCATACTAAATGCATTTCCATACTCCTCAGTTAAAAAAGGCATCATCGCTTCTAAAACCTTTGGGTCCATTTTTGTTGTAGCATTGTTATCCAGATAAACTCTCATAGTTATCGTCTCCTTAAGTTATCACTATTTATTACAATAAGATAATAACATTCTTTAGCTTGGATGTCAACAATTAAAAAGCTTTTTTTCATTTTGTTTTTAAAGCTTTTCTCCATGCTTACAGTAAGGTTTTATCTCACACTGTAAACATTTTGGTCTTCTAGCTATGCACTTATCCCTTCCTTGCAAAATTAAGAAATGAGAAAAATCAATCCAATATTCTTTTGGAACTATTTTCATAAGTTCTTTTTCAATTTTTAATACATTGTCCTCTTTTACAAACCCTATTAAATTTGACAATCTTTTAACATGAGTATCTACAGTTATACCCTCTGCCAATCCCCAGATTTCTCCTCTAACAACATTCGCTGTTTTTCTTCCAACACCAGCTAACGCCACTAGACTATCCATTTCAGAAGGGATCTTTCCGTCATATTTATCTAAAAGTTGTTGGCTACAAAGCTTTATATTTTTAGCTTTATTTCTATAAAATCCTGTACTCTTTATAAGCTCTTCAATCTCTTCAATTGGCATTTCTGCAAACTGTTCCGGAGTATTTACAACCTTGAACATCTTTTCAGTTACTATATTAACCCTCACATCAGTACATTGAGCTGAAAGTATTACCGCTACTAAAAGCTCGAAAGGAGTATTATAATTTAACGCACACTTTGGATGTCCAAATTTTTTCTTTAACTCTTCAATAACTTTTTTAGCTCTTTCTTTTTTTGTCAATTTAACCTCCAAACTTAATCTAAAGTTTTCATGTATAAAAGATGTTCTATTCCTCTGTAGTCAATTTGTCCCATAAACTTAAATCCTGATTTTTCAAAACAAATTATAGAACGTTCGTTTTCCTCTAGGATATAAGCTACAACATATTTCAGTGCTGGATGCTTAAATTTTAGCTCTTCAATACTTGCATTCACTATTGTTGTAGAGTATCCTCTTCCTCTTATTCCTTCAGCTAAATATAATGAAATTTCAGCCCCTTCTAAGTCCTCTTCAAGTTCAAATTTTACAATTCCCAAAAAAGTCTCACTCAGGTCTTCGACAGTAAACATTACATAATTAGGAGAATTTATCAGAAAATTATACCATCTTTCATGATTTTTCTTCTCCTCCTCTTTATGAGTTTCACAATATTTTTCTACATAGTTTAAATTCAAATGCATATAAATATTTTCTATGTCATCTGTCGTTGTTTGTCTTATCACTATCACTATTTTATAACAACCCTGTTAAATTTTTTCTTACCTTGCTTTACCATCATAGCCCCATCTATGAATAAATCTTCTGTTATAACCATAGCAAAATCTGTTACTTTTACATCATTTACAGATAATCCGTTTTGCTGTACAAGTCTTCTTCCTTCACTCTTAGTTTTTAGAAGTTCTAATTCTACCATTAAATCAACAAGTCCAGTTCCTAAAACTGCATCTGTTACCTCTGATGTCGGAACATTTGACATATCTATTCCACCATTTCCAAAAAGAGCTTCCGATGCTTGTTTAGCTTTTTCCGCTTCCTCTTCTCCATGAACTATTTTTGTTACTTCATAAGCCAAAGTTTTCTTAGCCTCATTTATTTCTGCACCTTCTAAAGCTGAAAGTCTTCTAACCTCATCCATAGGAAGGTATGTTAATAATGCTAATGGTTGAGCTACGTCTGCATCTGGAAGATTTCTCCAGTATTGGTAAAACTCGTACGGTGATGTTTTCTCTGGATCTAACCATAGAGCACCTTTCGCTGTTTTACCCATTTTCTTTCCTTCACTATTTGTAAGTAAAGTACAAGTCATTGCATAACCTTGTTTTCTATCTTTCTTTCTTATTAAGTCTACTCCCGCTATCATGTTTGACCACTGGTCATCTCCACCTAATTGCATAGTACATCCAAATTTTCTATTTAAAACTAAGAAATCGTATCCTTGCATTAACATATAGTTAAATTCTAAGAAAGATAGTCCTCCTTCTTCCATTCTTGATTTGAAACACTCTGCTGCTAACATTCTATTAACTGAAAATTGTGATCCAATATCTCTAATAAAATCTATGTAGTTTAAATTTCTTAGCCAATCCGCATTATTAACTAAAAGTGCTTTATCGTCAGAAAAATCAATAAATTTCTCCATCTGCTCTTTTATACAAGAAACATTGTGCGCGATAATTTCATCTGTCATCATCTGTCTCATGTCTGTTCTTCCACTTGGATCTCCGATCTGAGCTGTTCCTCCACCTATTAAAGCTATTGGTCTGTGCCCATGCTTTTGCATATGAGACATAAACATCATCGCTATGAAATGTCCTACATGTAAACTGTCAGCTGTTGGATCAAATCCTATATAAAAAGTCACTTGCTCCTTATTTAATAACTCTTTTATCTCATCTTCATGAGTCATTTGTTTTATGTATCCACGATCTTTTAAAACTTCAAAAACATTTGACATATATCTTTCCTCCATGTAATTAATTTTTAATTCTATTGTAGCACAAACCCCTTTATTTTAAAAGGTTTTATAAAAAAAAGAGAGACCTTTCGGTCCCTCTATATAAGAATTATTTAAGGTCTAATTACTTTGTTGTATTATAGAATACATTGATTCCGTTGTATTGAGCAACTGATCCTAACTCTTCTTCAATTCTTAATAATTGGTTGTATTTAGCCATTCTATCAGTTCTTGAAGTTGATCCTGTTTTAATTTGTCCTGCGTTTGTTGCAACAGCGATATCAGCTATTGTAGCATCCTCAGTCTCTCCAGATCTATGAGAAATTACAGCAGTCATATTAGCTCTTTTAGCCATCTCAATAGCGTCTAAAGTTTCAGTTAAAGTACCAATTTGGTTTAATTTAATTAATATTGAGTTAGCAGCTTTCATTTCAATTCCTCTTGCTAATCTCTCAGTGTTAGTTACGAATAAGTCATCTCCAACGATTTGAATATTCTTTCCAACTTTTTCAGTTAACATTTGGAATCCAGCCCAGTCATTTTCTCCTAATCCATCTTCGATAGATTTGATTGGATACTTCTCACAAAGTCCAGCATACCATTCGATCATTTCTGCAGTAGTTCTTACTACTCCACCTTCTCTTTTGAAGTGGTACTCAAATGATCCATCCTCTTTCTCTACACAGAACTCAGTTGCAGCTGCGTCTAAAGCGAAAGTGATATCTGTTCCTAACTCATATCCTGCAGCTTTTACTGCTTGACATATGATATCTAAAGCTCCTTCAGTTCCGTTGATTTTAGCTGGTGCATATCCACCCTCATTTCCAACGTTTGTTGAATCTCCATTAGCTTTTAAAATTTTTCCTAAGTGGTGGAATATTTCGCATCCCATTCTCATAGCTTCAGCAAAAGTTTTTGCTCCAACTGGTTGAACCATGAACTCTTGTACATCTACTGCAGAATCAGCATGGCTTCCTCCGTTAAGGATGTTCATCATAGGTAAAGGTAACTCTTTAGCGTTAACTCCTCCTAAGTATTTATATAATGGTTGTCCTAAAGCCTCTGCTGCTGCTTTAGCTACTGCAAGAGAAACACCTAATATAGCGTTTGCTCCTAATCTATCTTTATTTGGAGTTCCGTCTAATGCGATCATAGCTTTATCTATAGCTACTTGATCTAAAGCATCCATTCCTAATACTAACTCTCTAATTTCTGTATTTACATAAGTTACAGCCTTTAATACACCTTTTCCTAAGTATCTAGATTTATCCTCGTCTCTTAACTCTACAGCTTCGTAAGCTCCAGTTGATGCTCCAGATGGAACAGCAGCTCTTCCCTTAACTCCACACTCTAATATTACGTCAACCTCTACAGTTGGGTTTCCTCTTGAATCAAGAATTTCTCTTCCTTTAACTTCAACTATTCTAGTCATTTGCCTTAAATCCTCCTTAGAATTTTTTTAAAATTTTGTATACTTTAGTCAGTTTACTATTTTTTATGTATATATTTTTGAAAAATTTATTATTTTACTTTAATAACTTTCATAGAGTTACTTGTTCCTGCTTTAAATACTTCTTCTCCACATGATGCTACTATTACATCACCAGATTTTGCAAGTCCTAATTTTACAGCTTTAGCTTCTGCTAATGTATAGAACTC
>JAVWUC010000036.1:0-6327 GCA_036667395.1 Cetobacterium sp.
TCTCTTTCTTCCATTAGACTTCCTCCTTATATGCATTTAAAGTTATTTTTACTTCTGTACTTTTACCCTCTTCAGAAAAATGTTTTATTACTCCTCCATGATCTTTTATAATCTTATGAACAAAGAATAAACCCAATCCTAAAGTTTGTGGTTGATAGCTAATAAATGGTTCGTATATATCCTCTAGTTGTTTAGAAGACATTCCAACGCCATTATCAATTATTTTTAATTCTATTTTTTCATTAATTTTTCTTTTAGAAAGAATAACATTTATTCTTCTATTTTGTTTTCTTTTTAAAAGGGCGTTATAAGAATTTTCTAAAAGTTCTTTTACAACTTTTTCAAATTTCAACTTATCCCCTAAAATTGTACCATTAGTGGCACTAAAAAATGATATCGAAATGTTTTCATCTCTAAATTTCTTTTTATGACTCTCTATTATTTCATTAATAAGTTTATCTAAACAAAGTCTTTCTTTCTTTTCTCCGTTTTGTTCAGAGTAAGCTTTTAAAGATTCATTATCCTCTTTTATTCTTATCAAATAAGGTTTTATTTCAGATAATTCCTCAATTATTCTTTCTCCAGGATTATCAGAATCTATGCACTTCAATAGTTTTTCAACAACCTCACCTCTTATTCTTAAAAATCTTGTAGCCAATTTTTCAATTGTTAAAACTCGTTGACTTTCAAGAGTGTTTGCTGTTGTTTCCTTATTATTTATTCCTACTGAAAAGTTTATTGCTAGTAAGTTTAATAGCTCCAACTCTTCTTGATTTATTCTTATATCTTTTGTATAGTTATCTACAACAATAACCCCAGAAAACTTTCCTGCTCCATGAATTGGAAAAATAAAAAAGTTTTTAAGACCTATTGCCTTTAAAAGATCATTACCTAAATCATATTTATATCCTGCATCATTTTTATATATTATCTTTTGTTCTTTAAAAGATCTTGCCAAAAGATTTTCATCATTTATAGGAACTTTTGTAAAAAATACTAATTCTTTCAAATTCTTAACTTGAAATTTAAACCCTTTTTTACTATTTTCACTTAAAGTTCTATTTATAGAGACCTCTTCACCTATTAGGTAATCATTTTCTCTACTATATCTAAAATACATCGCTCTACTATAACCTAAACCTACTTCTGATGTAAATCCAGAAACCAATTTTTTTATTGTTTCAAATGTATCTTTTTCTATATTCATTCCCATTAAAAGCTTATCAATAGCTTCTATTCTCTCTATATTTCGAACAAGCTCCTGATTTTGAATTGTCAAATCATCTTGAGCTATATTAAGTTTTTCTACCATCTCCTTAAAAGAAATTGATAGTGTCCTTATCTCTCCTTGACCTTCTATTTTCATATCGTCAACTTTTTCACCATTTGAAATTTTATCTGCTAAATCTGCTATTTCACTGAGAGGTAGTAATAGTTTTCTAAAAACTTTATTTGATATTGTTGAACTTAGTATCATTATAAAAAGCACTAAAATTCCTATATAGACAGATGTCATCAATTTTTCTTCGGTTACTTTTTCCTTTGATAGGGCTATAATAAAGCTGCCTAAGTAGTTATCATTATAACCTATTAAACTATAAACTCCTAAATAATATGATAATCCATCTATTTTTTTATTCAAATAATAATTCCTATAGTCTTTTTTACTGATCTCTTTGTAAGTTTTTGACGAAAAAAACTTATGGGCTTGATTTTCATTTTTTGAAGAACCATTTGATAAAAATAAAATCCTATCTTTCGATGTTAAATCCAATCCCTCTTTTAATGATTTCAAAAACTCTTCATTTATTGGAGTAGATACAACTACATAGTATGTAGTTTTTTCATTTCCATAGGGTATTATAATTCTTGAATATATTCTTCCTTTAATATCTGCTAAATAATAACCGGTTTGTTCAAACTCTCTTTTTTTAGCATTTTCTAGAAGAATATGAATATTATCATCTGTTAACGTCCCCAAATCCCCTTCATTTCCATATTCACCTAAAAGAAGTCCATCTGACGAAAGGATACTAACTACGGCATTATAATAACTTTTAAAATCCTCTTTTAGTAGATTATCCTTCAAAGTTTCAGCTACCTTTTGGTTTCCATCACTAATTTTATGTTTTCCAATCTCTTTGTAAACATCATTTCTGATTTCACCAAAATATGATTTATAATTTCCTATAAGTAGGTTTAATTTATTTTTTGTGGTATCTTCTATTCTTTGTTCCATATCTTGAAAAGAGGTTATTACTACAACCATTGCAATTAAAATTGAGGTTAAAAAAATCGCTATATCATTGTAAAAAATTATCTTTACTAACAATGAATCCTTTCTTATTTTCATCCTCTAAAGCCCCTTTTTAGTTAGTCCTACTCTTTCCCTCTCTTTATCGATATCCTTTATTTTTACTTTAATAATCTGTCCAACAGAAAGTACTTTACTAGGGTCATCAATAAATTTATCTGAAATTTCAGAAATATGAAGCAATGCATCATTTTTTAAACCAATATCTATAAAAGCTCCAAATTTAACAACGTTTCTTACTGTACCTTCCAGTTCCATTCCTGGTTGAAGATTTTCTATATTTAATATGTCTGATTTTAGAATAGGTTTTTGAATACTTTCTCTCGGGTCTCTTCTTTCTTTTATTAAAGCTTCATAGATGTCTTTAACTGTAGCTGCTCCAAACCCATTTTCAATAGCGAACTTATCAGGATTAAAGCTTTTTAAAATTTCTTTTGCACCGTTTAAATCCTCTTTATAACTTTTTAATGAAAGGTTTACCGAGTTTAGAACTTGTTCAGCTATTTTATAAGATTCCGGATGGATTATTGTATTATCAAGAGTATTTTCTCCATCTATTATCACTAAAAATCCGGCCATCTGCTCATATGCTTTTGCACCTAAACCTTTTACTTTTAAAAGCTCTTTTCTATTTTTAAAGTTTCCATTTTCTTTTCTATAATCTACAATATTTTTTGCAACAGTTTTTTTAATTCCAGACACATAAGATAATAGCGCCCAAGAAGCTGTATTTAAATTTACACCAATATTATTAACAACCAGTTCTATAACTTCTGTTAAAGATTGATCCAATCTTTTCTGGTTAACATCGTGCTGATACATCCCTACACCTATCGATTTAGGATCTATCTTTACCAATTCAGCAAGGGGATCTTGGATTCTTCTCCCTATTGATATCGCTCCTCTTACAGTTACATCTAAATCTGGGAACTCTTCAACAGCTATTTTTGATGCTGAATATATTGAAGCTCCTGCCTCATTTCCAATAATATATTTCACATCTTTTTTCACTTTTTTCAGAACTTCAGCTACAAAACTTTCTGTTTCTCTCGATGCTGTTCCATTACCTATTACAATTATATCTATAGAATATTTTTCTATTAAATCTATCATTTTTCTTTCTGCATCTTTCAATTGATTTTCATGATGCATAGCTTTAACTAAATAGAAAACTGTATTTTCTCTAAAAAATCCATTCTTATCAATAACTGCAACTTTACATCCAGTTCTATATCCTGGATCTAAAGCTAATATATTTTTTTCATCTAGAGGTGGTTGCATCAATAGATTTTTTAAATTTTCTTTAAAAACCAGTATGGCCTCATCCTCAGATTTTTCTGTTAAAATATTTCTAACTTCTCTTTCAATAGAAGGTAAAATTAATCTGTCTAAAGAATCTCTAATGATCTCTTTATGTACATCATTAAGCTCTCTATTATCAAATTCTTTTAAAAGATATCTTTCAATATTTTCTCTGTCTAACTCTTGGAAAATTAATGATACCGATAATACCCCTTCATTTTCTCCTCTATTTAAAGCTAAAATTCTATGAGAAAGCGCTTTTGAAATTGGCTCTACATACTCATAATAATCTTTATAGACTAATTTTTGATCCAACTCTTCAGCTTTTTTACTTTTCTTAGACTGAATAGATGCTTTTTTCAACATCTCTTCTCTAATTCTCTCTCTATACTCTGGAGTTTCCGATAATTTTTGAGCAACTATTAATTTTGCTCCCTCTAAAGCTTTCTCAATATTTTCTACTTCTTCATTTAAATACGATTCAGCTTCTTTTTCTAGATCATCTAAACTTTTGAAAAGATAAATTTTTTCAGCTAGAGGTTCAAGTCCTTGTTCCTTCGCTAAATCAGCTTTTGTTTTTCTTTTCTTTTTATATGGAAAATATAAATCCTCAACTACTTGAAGTTTTTCAGCAGCTAGAATTTGTTTTTGAAGCTCTTCAGTCAATTTACCTTGTTCCTCAATCAATCTGATAACTTCTTCTTTTCTAATCTCTAAATTTCTTAGATAGTTTATCATTTCTGATATTTTTAAAATGTTTGTTTCATCTAAATTTTCAGTAACTTCTTTTCTGTATCTTGCTATAAATGGTACAGTCGACCCCTCATCTAGGAGTTTTATCGTATTTGATACCTGGTCTATTTTAATTCCCATTTCTTTAGCAATCCTATTAAAGAGCATATCCATAATCTATCTCCTTTTCGTAATCGAATTTACCTTGTATTATACCATATTTTAATAATCAATGTCTAACACAAACAGAAAAAAAGGTGCCTTTATTAGGCACCTAATTCTTTATGCAATTAGTTTTTCTTTGCAGCTTCGAACTTTGCCCAAACTCCAGATTTGTCTAATAAAGACTTTACTGTTCTTGTAGGTTGTGCTCCGTTCATAAGGAATTTAACGATCTCTTCTTCTTTAAGAGTTACTTTTCCTTCCTCTAATGGATAGTAGTTTCCTAAGTAAGCTACTGCCTTTCCATCTCTTCTTGATAAAGCTTCCATAGCTGCTATTCTGTATACAGGTCTCTTCTTGCTTCCCATTCTAGTTAATCTTAATTTTAACATTTAAAATCACTTCTCCTTTATATATCTATTTTTGATTTTTTGGTTTAATTTCTATTTAAAAAGGAAATTTCATTCCACCCTTTTTTCCACCCATTCCTGGGAGTTGTGGGAATTTTCCAGTTGAAAACATTTTCATCATGTCTCTCATCTGTTCAAATTGTTTTAACAACTTGTTGATGTCTGAAACTTGTGTTCCACTACCTTTTGCAATTCTCAATTTACGATTTGCTTTTAAGATCTCTGGTTTTTTTCTTTCTTCTTTAGTCATTGACTGAATTATAGCCTCAACCTTTTTCATCTCTTTTTCAGCTGGTGCTAAATCACCAATTTGCCCCATTCCTGGGATCATTTTTAAGATACTTCCTAAAGAACCTAACTTTTTAATATTTTGAAGTTGTTTTAAGAAATCATCCAAGTCAAACTTTTGAGTTCTTATTTTTTCTTCTAAAGACTTCGCATCATCTTCTCCTATCGCTTCTTGAGCTTTTTCAACTAAAGAAACAACATCTCCCATTCCTAGGATTCTAGATGCTAATCTTTCTGGATGAAACAGTTCTAAATCTTCAATCTTTTCACCAGTTCCGACAAACTTTATCGGTTTACCAACCACTGATTTTATAGAAAGAGCTGCTCCTCCTCTTGTATCTCCATCAAACTTAGTTAACACAACACCATCTATGCTAAGAGCATTGTTAAATGATTGCGCTAAGTTTACTGCGTCCTGTCCTATCATTGCATCCACTACTAGTAAAATCTCCTGAGGTCTAACAACTTTTTTAACCTCTTTTAACTCTTCCATTAGCTTCTCATCTATATGTAATCTTCCTGCTGTATCTATTATTAAATATGTCGCTCCAGCTTCTTTTGCTTTTTGAAGTCCTCTCTCACATATTCCAACGGCATCATTACTTCCAAGTTCAAAGTAAACGTCCACACCTATCTGCTGAGCTAAAACTTCCAACTGCTTCATTGCTGCAGGTCTATATATATCCGCTCCTATTAAGAACAGTTTTTCACCTTGTTTTTTTAAGTGATTCGCTAACTTAGCTGCAAATGTTGTTTTCCCGGCTCCTTGAAGTCCTGCTAACATTATAACAGTAGGGTTTTTAACACTCTTTGTCAACCTTGAATTAGTTCCACCTAAAAGTTCAATCAATTCATCATTTACTATTTTTACAAATTGTTGTCCTGGATTTATTCCAGTTAAAACTTCTGCTCCAATAGCTTTTTCTTGTATTTTAGCAACAAAATCTTTAACCACTTTATAGTTTACATCGGCCTCTAGTAAAGACATTCTAACTTCACGTAAAGCCTCTTTAATATTACTTTCGCTTAGTTTTCCATGACCTCTTACTTTTTTCATTATGTCTTGGAATCTATTTCCTAAATTTTCTAACATGGCCACCCCTACTAAAAGTTTTTTTC
>JAVWUC010000037.1:0-5082 GCA_036667395.1 Cetobacterium sp.
TATGAAAAAAGCATTTTTATCATTAGGATCAATTCTTTTAATGGGGACTTTATTAGGAAATACAGCGGAAGCAGCAAAAGTGAAGATAGGTATGACAGTAGATGATTTAAGACTAGAGAGATGGCAAAGAGATAGAGATATATTTACAGCGGAAGCAAATAAGTTAGGAGCAGATGTTGTTGCAGTTTCAGCAAATGGAGACTCAGATAAACAGATGAGAGATGCTGAGAACTTAATATCTCAAGGAATAGATATATTGGTAGTAATACCAAATAACGGAGATGTAATGGGAGCGATTGTAGATCAAGCTCATCAAGATGGAATTAAAGTTTTAGCTTATGACAGATTACTTACTAATTCTGATGTGGATGCATATATATCTTTTGACAATGAAAAAGTGGGAGAGTTACAAGGAAAAGCAATTGTTGAGGCTATGCCTAAGGGAAGATATTTTATGATGGGAGGGTCGCCAACAGATAACAATGCAAAGATGTTTAGAGCGGGTCAAATGAAAGCTGTTCAACCTTTAGTGGATAAAGGGGATATCGTTATAGTTGGAGATCAGTGGGTAAAAGATTGGTTACCTGAAGAAGCTATGAAAATAATGGAAAACGCATTGACAGCTAATGACAATAAAATTGATGCGGTAGTGGCATCAAATGATAGTACTGCCGGTGGAGCAATCCAAGCTTTAGCAGCTCAAAACTTATCAGGGAAAGTGCCAATTTCTGGACAAGATGCAGACTTAGCAGCAGTGAAGAGGGTTGTAGATGGAACACAGACAGTTACAGTTTATAAACCTATTCCAAAATTAGCAAAAGAAGCAGCAGCATTAGCTGTAAAAATGGCAAATAATGAAAAGTTAAATATGAATATGACAGTGAACAATGGATATAAAGAAGTACCATCACTTCTATTAGAGCCTATTGCTGTAACTAAAAATAATGTTAAAGATACAATTGTAAAAGATGGATTTCATAGCGAAAAAGATGTATTTGGAAAATAAAAAAATCTTGGGGTGATAATCTTGAAAAAAAACATATTGGATATGAAGAATATCACTAAGGAGTTCTCAGGAGTAAAAGCTTTAGATAAGATGAATCTTACTGTAAGAGAGGGAGATATTCTCTCTCTTTGCGGTGAGAACGGAGCAGGTAAGTCAACTTTGATGAAAGTTTTGAGTGGAATATATCCTTATGGAACTTATAGTGGAGAGATTATTTTTGAAGGAAAAGAGATAAAAAATTTAGGTATAAAAGATTCTGAAAGTTTGGGAATAGCAATAATTCACCAAGAACTTAATTTGATACAGGAGTTGAGTATTTTAGAAAATCTGTTCCTGGGGAACTTTAAATCGAAGTACGGAGTTATGAGCTATAATGAGATGTACAAAATATCAAAAGGAATTTTAAATCAGTTAAATTTAAATAAAGATCCATTGATAAAAATTAAGGATTTAGGTGTTGGAGAGCAACAACTTGTAGAGATAGGAAAAGCACTTTTAAAAAATGTAAAACTTTTGATTTTAGATGAGCCTACCGCTCCACTTACAAATAAAGAGGTTGAAATTCTTTTTGAAATTTTAAAAGATTTAAAGGCTAAGGGAGTTACTTGTATCTATATAAGTCATAAGTTGAATGAGGTTATGGAACTATCGGATCAGGTAGCCGTAATAAGAGATGGAAAAATGGTTGGGATTAGAGATAAAAATGGTCTAACCCAAGAGGAAATTATAAAAATGATGGTTGGAAGAGAGTTGAATAATCTATTTCCGTATGAAGAGCATGAAGTGGGTGAAGTAATATTAGAAGTTAAAAATTTTAATGTTTTTGATATATTTTCATCTACTAAATATAGAGTTAAGGATGCTAATTTTAACTTGAGAAAAGGGGAAATATTAGGAATAGCTGGACTGATAGGTGCAGGAAGAACAGAGCTAGTTTCTAGTATATACGGTTCATATAAGGGGAACTATTCGGGAGAGGTAGTATATTTTGGAGAGAGAATAAATATAAAAAATGCTAATGAAGCTGTAAAAAAAGGTATCGCAATGGTCCCAGAAGATAGAAAGAAGTATGGGATAGTTGGAATGCTATCTGTAAAAGAGAACATGAGTCTATCAAATATTGAAAAATATAGTAAATGGAACTTTTTTATAAAAGAAAATGAAGAGCTTAAAGATATTGTATCGATGATGAAAACAATGAAAGTTAAAGCTCCTAACATAGATAGTTTAATAAAAAATTTAAGTGGTGGTAATCAACAAAAGGTTGTTATTGGAAAGAATCTGCTGACACTTCCAAAAATTTTAATATTGGATGAACCTACAAGGGGAATAGATGTAGGTGCAAAATATGAGATATATAAATATATGTTTGAACTGGTTAATCAAGGAATATCAATAATAATGATTTCATCAGAGCTTCCAGAAGTTTTAGGACTGAGTGATAGAGTGATGGTTATGCATGAAGGTGAAGTGAAGGGAATTCTTGAAAATAAAGGATTAACTCAAGAAAAAATAATGGAAACAGCCATAGGAGGCTAAAGTGAGTGAAAGTAAAAGAACTAATTTAAAAGATTTAATGAAACAGAATATATTTATGATTTTAGTATCGATAGCAGTTATTTGGATAACATTTTATTTTTTAACAGACGGGAAATTTTTAACAGCAAGAAATATATCCAATCTTTTTAGACAGATGTCTATAACAGGGATGATATCTATTGGAATGATATTTGTAATAATTTCTAACGAGATAGATTTATCCGCTGGATCTGCTATGGCTTTGCTAGGTGGAATAGCTGCAATCTTAAATGTTAAGTTAGGATTTGGTGTGTTCTCTGTAATAGTAATAACCTTGTTACTAGGGATGTTAATAGGACTTTGGAATGGATTTTGGGTTTCTTTAAAAATCCCATCGTTTATTGTAACACTAGCTGGAATGCTTGCCTTTAGAGGAATTCTTGTAGGGATTACAGGAGGGAGAACAATAGCACCTGTAACACCAGCTTTTAAAATTATTGGACAGAGTTATCTTCCTAACTATTTAAGTTATCTGATTGTAGGAGTTTTAATTTTTGCTATGTTTTTTACAAGTATCTTAGATAGAAAAAATAAGATTGAAAATGGAATTGAGGTAGGAAATGAGTCAGAAAATTATTTGAAATTAGGATTAAAATCATGCTCTTTATTGGTAGGAGTTTTTTTATTGAATCAATATTATGGAGTTCCAACACCAGTAATGATTTTAGCAATATTCATAGCAATTTTTTCATTTGTTTCAAAAAAGACAGTTTTTGGAAGACTGATGTATGCTATTGGAGGAAATAAAGAGGCCGTAAGACTATCAGGAATAAATGTGGATAAAATAAAAATTTCAATATATGTTGTTCACGGAATGCTTGTGGCGATAGCAGGTTTAATTTTAACGTCTAGATTGGCTGCAGCTTCAGTTTCGGCAGGAACAAACGCTGAACTAGATGCAATAGCAGCTTGTTATATAGGAGGAGCTAGTACTTCTGGAGGAGTAGGAACTGTTTTTGGTGCGATATTAGGTGCTCTTGTTATGGCAAGTTTAGATAATGGAATGAGTATGATGAATGTGGAGCCATCGTGGCAATATGTAGTTAAAGGGATGATTCTTTTACTGGCTGTACTATTTGATATCATGAGCAAAAATAAAAAATAAAAAACTTAGAGGTGGTTGAGTTGTATATAGGGATAGATTTAGGAACATCTTCTGTAAAGTTGCTTTTAGTTAACTCTAAGGGAGAGATTTTAAAGAGTGTTGTAAAAGAGTATTCATTACAGTATCCAAAGGAAAACTGGATGGAACAAAACCCAGAGGATTGGGAAAAGTCGACTTTTGAAGGATTAAAAGAACTTATAAAAGGGCATGAAAATGATATAAAAGCTATGAGTTTTAGTGGACAAATGCATGGGATGGTAGTTTTAGATAAAGAGGATAAAGTTATTAGACCAGCTATACTGTGGTGTGATCAAAGAACTTCATCGCAATGTGAGACACTGAATAGTCGGTATGGAAAGAAAATAATAGAACTTACAGGAAATAAAGCTTTGACAGGGTTTACAGCTCCAAAACTGCTTTGGTTAAAAGAAAATGAGAGTAAAAATTTTAAGAAGATCAACAAAATAATGCTTCCTAAAGATTATATAGCTTTTAAGTTGAGTGGAGATTATTCAACAGATGTTTCTGACGCTTCTGGAATGCTACTTTTAAATGTTGAAAAAAGAGAGTGGGCAACAGAACTGCTAAAGGAGTTGGAGTTAAGTGAGCTGCAGTTACCAAAGCTGTATGAATCATTTGAAGTGGTAGGAGAGCTATCGGAAAAAGTAAAAAAAGAGTTGGGAATAAATAATAAAGTTAAGATTATAGCTGGTGGTGGCGACCAAGCAGTGGGAGCAGTTGGAGTTGGAGTTGTAAAAGAGGGGGTTCTCTCAGTTGCACTTGGAACTTCAGGAGTTGTCTTTGCAAATAGTTCTAAGTACTTTGCGGATGAAGAAGCGAGATTACATTCATTTTGTCATGCCAATGGAGGATATCATCAGATGGGAGTTATGCTTTCAGCCGCAGCTTCATTAAAGTGGTGGGTAGAGGATATAAACCAATCTAAAGACTATGAGATATTTTTAGAAAAAGAGGCCAAGAGTTCACAGATAGATAAAAATTTGTTTTTCTTACCTTATTTAATGGGTGAACGTACTCCACATAATGACCCTAATGCTAAAGGAACGCTGACAGGTTTAAATATTCAGCATAGGAGAGGGGATATAACAAGATGTATTGTGGAAGGAATAACATTTGCACTGAGAGATTCGTTAGAGTTAATAAAATCTATGGGCATCTCTACAGATATAGTTAGAGTGAGTGGTGGAGGTTCAAAAAGTGAATTTTGGAAGCAAATGATAGCGGATATATTTAATTTAAGAGTTGATACTGTTAATTCGACGGAAGGACCAGCTTATGGAGCAGCAATTTTAGCTATGGTTGGAGATGGGTTATATAAAGATGTAAACGCTGCATGTGAGGCACTGATAAAAGTTGTAGATACAAAGTATCC
>JAVWUC010000038.1:0-3739 GCA_036667395.1 Cetobacterium sp.
AAAGAAAGTGAAGAAGTTTTAGAAAATGAAGAGAGTCAGCTAAAATAGCTGACTCTTTATCTTTGTTTAGTTATTTATTTTGAGCTCTAAAATCATCTAATCTTTTATATAGCATTACAGCAGCCGTAGATAGAAGTCTCTCTTTTATAAATTCATTATTTGGGTCTTTAAAGTAGTCGGTGGCAATAAGAGTTGCTAATCCATGACCAAAAAGCCAACAATCTAAAAAAAGTTCATGTTTAAATTCAGTTGGTAAATTATCAAATCTTTCATCTTTTTCCATCTCAATTTTAACTAAATCTCTAAACTGTTTTAATAACTTTCCATATGAGTTATCCCTTAAAAAAATAGATTTAAAGAGTTGTTTCTCTTCTCTAGCAAAAGCACAAAGCCCTATTCCGCTATTTAAAAATACCATGTCTGTTTCAGGTCTAACAACATAATCCATAAAGATTTGTTTCGCTCTTTCAATAAGTTCATTTTTTAGTTCGTCCATAGAGGAATAGCAACTATATATCGGAGCAGGAGAGCAATTTAAGGTCTTTGCTAGATTTCTGGCAGTTATATCATCCAGTCCGTGTTTTTCAAACATTTCGAAAGCTTTTTGGTGTATTTGCTCTCTTTTAAAAATTGCTTTTTTTGGCATTAATTCCTCCTAAATTTAGTGAGGACTAAAACTTTTTAACGAAGTTTATTCCAACACTAGATATTTCTTTTTCATATTTAATGTTTTCTACAGTTCTGCTATCGTAGAAGTAGTGGTTATATGCAACAGTCCACTCAGTAGTTTCATTTTGTTTAAATTTAATTCCAGTACCAACCAACTTAGAGTCTAAAGCGTATTCAGTAGCTGCAAAACTCTCATCTGGAGCTCCAGTATCAGCATAGTTAAATCCAACAAGCCAAGCAAATCTATCATTTATCCAATATTCTGAACCAACAGATACTTCCCAACCGTTTTCATAATCGACGTTCATACCATCAAGTCTATCCATAGTTGCTGATTCATTAAAGTAATAGTTTCCACCAATAAAAGTTGTCCATTTATCTGTAACTTTATAAGATGCTCCTAATGCTGCTAATGCTGGCAAGTCTCTTCTTGTCTTTTCGCCGTCTTTATAAACTGGGTATAGTCCAAGAAGTGCATCTGAAACACTTAAACCAGGAATTCCAAGTGCAGGGATACCATTACCTTTTGTTGAATCGTTGATAGTTGATTTTGTTTCAAAATCCAATTTAACTTTTGTATCATATCTAAATCCTACGTTTAGTCTATCATTAGGGGCATAGTTAAGTCCTAATTGTGCTCCGATTCCAAAAGCTGTTCTTTCAGCATCGATAGAAGCATTTCCGGCTTTTAGAAAAGGAGGAAGATTTTTTGTTAAAGTTGTGTCAGCTTTTAAATTTCTTATTCCATAAACTCCTCTAAGAGCAACAGAGGCAGACCATTTATCTGTTAGATTATATGCTTTACCAATAGTAGTTTGTGCGTACATATTTGTGCCTTTTACACTTGTGTTAGTCAAAAGATCATTGAAATTAACCCCGGGTTTTATATTTGGTAAAGGTATACTATCTTTATAGTGAAGAGATGCTCCACCAGCCGCTCCTCCTATTGTCCAAAAATATGCGCTGTCATCAGTCTTTTTATAAAGAGCGAAGTTAGGGATAGGAGATGATAAATCTGTAGAAAAGTCTCTTCCGTTAGAATTCATATTTTGATCTCCAAAAGCATATTGAATTCCACCAACTAAATAAGTTCCGTTTTCTAATCTCATAAGTCCAGCTGGATTAAAATATACTGATGTTCCAATATTGATAGCTCCTTGTTGTGCTGGATTTCCCCCATATTCAGCAGAATAGTTTTGAATAATATCTATAGATGCTCCCAAAGTGGAAACACTTAAACTAGCTATTAATGCTAGTAATGATAATTTTAACCTGTTCATAAATAAAAACCCTCCTAGTATTTTGTGAATTACTAGTGTAATATAACACATGTTTTTAAAAAATACAAGTGTTTTTTATGAGGTGTAAATATTCGAATTCCTTATACTTTTCCCTTTTTAAGATGGAAAAATCAGTGAAATTAATAACAGGAAAATAGGTGTCTCCTGAAAAATCTCCTTTAACAATAGAAAGATGTATTTCATCTATTAAAGGTAAGAAAAATTTATAAATAAGACTTCCGCCGATTATAAATATTTTTTTATTTTCTTTTTTTGAAATTTCATTTGCAAAATTTAATGCCTTTTCAGGTGTATTAAATGTAAAAATACCCTCATGATTAAATTTACTATCTTTTGTCAATATTATATTTACACGATTTGGAAGAGGTCGGCCTATAGATTCAAAAGTTTTTCTTCCCATTATAACAATTCCATTTGAAGTAATTTTTTTAAATAAAGCTAAATCTTCCGGAATGTTCCAAGGGATACCATTGTTGTAACCAATGAGATTGTTTTTGTCCATAGCTACAATCAGAGATAGCATATATTATTCTCCAAAATCGAAATCATTTTGTCTAAGAGCTTCGTAAAGAACGATAGCTGCTGAATTAGAAAGGTTTAAAGATCTTCCCATTTTTATCATAGGAATAGTTATGCATGTTTCTTGGTTGGCTTCTCTTATATCTGCAGGAATTCCACGAGATTCAGGTCCAAAAACTATAAAATCATTTGGATTATATTTAACATCTGAGTATTTTTGAGTAGTTTTTGTAGTAGCAAAGTAAAAAGTAGATTCAGGATATGCGGCTCTCAATTCTTCATAATTTTCCCAAACTTTTAAATCAATTAATTCCCAATAATCAAGACCGGATCTTTTAATTTGTTTTTCATCTAAAGAAAAACCTAATGGTTTGATAAGATGAAGAGTGGTGTTTGTTAAAACACAAGATCTCCCTATATTTCCTGTGTTGTATGGTATTTCAGGTTCCATTAGAACTATATTCATAATATATCCTCCTAAGTATAAAAATATTAAATTATATATAATTTTATCACAAAAACAATTAAAATTAAAATATTAATTGAAGAGTTTCTCAGTAATAGGATATAATAAAGATAAAAAATATTTAAGGAGTTGCTTAAAATTTATGTTAAGAAAAATTACAAGAATATTTAGAAAAGATAAAGCTGTAGAGATTGTAGATGGAGAAGTCAATATAAAAGCATTGAGGGAAAAAGCTGAAAATTATTATAAAAATAGAGATTTTTATTGTTCTGAAGCAGTTTTGAAAACATTAAAAGATGCTTTTGATGCACCTTATGGAGATGATATTGTAAAATTAGCTTCTGGATTTCCTGTAGGTATGGGAAATGGATGCACTTGTGGTGCTGTAAATGGTGGAGTAATGGCCATAGGAATGTTTTTTGGTAGAGGAAAAGCAGGTGGAACAGAAGTAAAAAAAAGTATGGAGTTAACAAAAGAGCTTCAGCTAGAATTTACTAAAAAAAGGAAAGTTTGTTGTTGTAAAGTCCTGACAAAAGGTATGGAGTTAGGGAGTAAAAGTCATATTAATCATTGTGTAGAAATAACAGGAGAATTAACAGAAATGACCGCGAAAATTTTGGCAAGAGAATTAGGGTATAAAGAAAAAAAATAAAAAAATAAAAAAAGTTGTTGACGAAGAGTGAAAGTTGTGGTACTATTATCTTCGTCAGCAGCAAACGGTGCAGACAGTGAAGAAGGACATTAACAACCGAATAGAGAAAATAGTCAGAAAGTTGCGAAAGCA
>JAVWUC010000039.1:0-2934 GCA_036667395.1 Cetobacterium sp.
TATGAAGTTTTTTTCTTTGAATAAAAAAAAGTATGCGACTTTGACTGTTAAAGAAAATAAATCTAAAGATGAGCAAGGTACAGAAAGAGAAGAAAAAGTTATAAAAAAAACAAAAATAACTAACCTTTGGGAAAAATGCCCAGAGTGTCATGAGATTATTTACAAAAATGATATTGAACAAAATTTACAAAGATGTCCACATTGTGATTACTACTTTGCTATGAGCGGAAAAGAAAGAATAGCTCTTTTAATAGACAAAGAAACTTTCCAAGAGATGGATACGAATTTAGTTTCGGAAAATCCGCTAGATTTTCCTGGATATAAGGAAAAGTATGAAAATGCTGTAGAAAAAACGGGTATGCTTGATGGAGTAATAGCAGGAGTAGGAAATATTTTTGGAATTAAAGTTAGTATAGCTGTTATGGATTTTGACTTTTTAGGTGGAAGTATGGGATCAGTTGTTGGAGAAAAAATAACAAGAGCCATCGAAAGAGGAATTGAATTAAAAATACCAGTAATTATAGTGGCTTCATCAGGAGGAGCTAGAATGCACGAAGGGATATTATCTCTTATGCAGATGGCTAAAACATCAGCAGCTTTAGAAAAATTAAGAGAAGCTGGACAGATATTTATATCAATACCAGTAAACCCAACAACAGGTGGAGTTACTGCTTCTTTTGCAATGCTAGGGGACATTATTATGACAGAACCTGATGCTTTGATCGGATTTGCAGGTCAAAGAGTAATTGAGCAAACAATAAAACAAAAACTTCCTCATGGATTTCAAAGAAGTGAGTTTTTACAAGAGTGTGGAATGGTAGATATTATAACTAAAAGAGAACATATGAAGGAAATGCTTCATAAAATTTTAGATAATATTGCTTAGAACTTGAGGATAGGAGAGTGAAATGAAGTTTAGTAATGAAATTTTAGATTTAGAGAACAAGATATCGGAATTAAAAAATTTTTCTAAAGAAAAGAAAATCGATTTGAGCTCAGAAGTAGAAAAACTTAGTAGAGAAAGAGATGAATTATTAAAGATATCATATGCGGAGATGACAGATTGGGATAGAGTATCCATAGCTCGTCATCCAGAAAGACCATATACATTAGATTATATAGAAAATATGACAGAAGATTTTGTAGAGTTACATGGTGATAGATTATGTAAGGATGACGCTGCAATAGTTGGAGGTCTTTGTAAAATTGATGGACAGAAAGTGATGATTGTTGGACATCAAAAAGGAAGAACTATAGAAGAAAACATATTTAGAAATTTTGGAATGGCAAGTCCAGAAGGATATAGAAAAGCTTTAAGACTATTTAAAATGGCTGAGAGGTTCTCTATACCAATAGTAAATTTAATTGATACAGCAGGAGCATATCCTGGTTTAGAAGCTGAAAAACATGGTCAAGGGGAAGCTATAGCAAGAAACTTGATGGAGATGGCAGGATTAAAAGTTCCTATAGTATCGGTTGTTATAGGTGAAGGCGGATCTGGAGGAGCACTAGCATTAGGAGTAGCAGATAAAGTATATATGATGGAAAATGCAGTTTACTCTGTTATTTCTCCAGAAGGATGTGCTGCTATTTTATATAAAGATTCTTCTAAGGCATCAGAGGCTGCAAATAATTTAAAAATATCAGCTACAAGTTTACAAAGTTTAGGTATAATTGACGGAATTGTAAAAGAACCTTTAGGAGGAGCACATAGAGATTATAAGTGTGCAGCAAATGACCTAAAAAGTGTTATTTTGTCATCACTTTTGGAGTTATCTAAATTAGATGTAGATACTTTATTAAAAAATAGATATAATAAATTTAGGAAAATGGGAAGTTTTTTAGAAAGATAATTTAACTATATTTTTAATAGAAAGTGTCGGAGGTGTTTATTATAGTTATGAAAAGAATAGCAATTTTAACAAGTGGTGGAGACGCCCCAGGAATGAATGCCGCTGTAAGAGCCGTAACAAAAGTAGCATTGTCAAAAGGAATAGAAGTATTTGGAGTAAAAAGAGGATACTTAGGAATGCTTCATGATGAAATATTCCAAATGAATGGAAGTCATGTGTCTGGAATTATTGATAGAGGTGGAACAGTTCTTTTAACAGCAAGATGTTTAGAGTTCAAAGATCCTAAGTTTAGAGCTATAGCAGCGGAAAACTTGAAAAAAAGAGGAATTGAAGGATTAGTTGTAGTAGGAGGAGACGGATCATATAGAGGAGCCGACCTATTATCGAAAGAACATGGAATTAAAGTTGTGGGATTACCAGGGACTATAGATAATGATATCATAGGAACGGATTACACAATAGGATTTGATACATGTTTAAATACAATTCTTGATGCTATGTCTAAATTAAGAGATACAGCTACATCACATGAAAGAACAATTCTGATGGAAGTTATGGGAAGACATGCTGGAGATTTAGCTCTTCATGCAACATTAGCAGGTGGAGGAGATGGAATTCTTATTCCTGAGATAACTGAGCCAATTGAGATGCTTGCATATCAGATAAAAGAGAGAAGAAGACAAGGGAAACTGCACGATATAGTTTTAGTTGCAGAGGGAGCAGGTAGCGTTTTTGAAATAGAAAAACAGCTAAAAGAGATAGTGACAACAGAAGTAAGAAGTGTTGTTTTAGCCCACGTTCAAAGAGGAGGAACTCCTTCAGGATTTGATAGAGTGTTAGCTACTAAGATGGGAGCTAGAGCTGTAGAGATTCTAGAAGCAGGAGAGGGAGGAGTAATGGTAGGAATTGAGAGTAACGACATTATAACTCATCCTATATCTTTCGCTTGGGAAGGAACTAGAAAATACGATATTAAAAAAGATTATGAATTAGCTTTAACACTTTGTAAATAGGAGTTGATAATTAATGATTACAGTTTTAGATGTTGTTAGAAAAGAAAGAAGAAAAAATAAGATTAAAA
>JAVWUC010000040.1:0-2886 GCA_036667395.1 Cetobacterium sp.
AATAAATTAAAATTAGGAGGAAACAAATGGATTTTACATTAACTAAATCGCAAGAACTTTTTAAGCAAATGATAACTTCTTTTGCTGAAAATGAAGTGAAACCTCTTGCTGCTGAAATTGATGAGGAAGAAAGATTCCCGATTGAAACAGTTGAAAAAATGAGTAAAATTGGAATGATGGGAATTACTGTACCTAAACAATATGGTGGTGCAGGTGGCGACCAGATTATGTATACTATGGCTGTTGAAGAACTTTCAAAAGTTTGTGGTACTACAGGAGTTATTCTTTCTGCTCATACATCTTTAGGTGTTGCACCTATTTTAGAATTTGGTACTGAAGAGCAAAAGCAAAAATATCTTCCTAAGATGGCTTCTGGTGAATGGGTTGGAGCTTTTGGATTAACTGAACCTAACGCTGGTACTGACGCTGCAGGACAACAAACAACTGCATGGTTTGATGAAAAAACTAACGAATGGGTATTAAACGGTTCTAAAATATTTATAACTAATGCTGGTTATGCTCATGTTTATATCATATTTGCTATGACAGATAAATCTTTAGGATTAAAAGGAATCACATCATTTATTGTTGAAGCTGATACTCCTGGATTCTCTGTTGGAAAAAAAGAGAAAAAACTTGGAATTAAAGGATCTGCAACTTGTGAGTTAATATTTGAAGATTGTAGAATTCCTAAAGATAATATTCTTGGAGCTATTGGAAAAGGATTTAAAATTGCAATGATGACTCTTGATGGAGGAAGAATTGGAATTGCTGCTCAAGCTTTAGGTATCGCTGGTGGAGCTTTAGATGAAACTGTTAAATATGTTTGTGAGAGAAAACAATTTGGAAAACCTCTTTCTAAATTCCAAAACACTCAGTTCCAAATAGCTGATATGTACGCTAAAGTTGAAGCTGCAAAACATCTTGTTTATAAAGCTGCATGGAAAAAATCTAGAAAAGAAAATTATTCATTAGATGCTGCTACAGCAAAATTATTCGCTGCCGAAACTGCAATGGATGTTACAACAAAAGCTGTTCAATTACACGGTGGATATGGATATACTAGAGAATATCCTGTTGAAAGAATGATGAGAGACGCTAAGATTACTGAAATTTATGAAGGAACTTCAGAAGTACAAAGAATGGTTATCGCAGGATCATTACTAAAGTAAATTGGGAGGAATAAACAAAATGAATATAGTTGTGTGTATAAAACAAGTACCTGATACTACAGAGATTAGATTAGATCCTGTAAAAGGAACACTTATAAGAGATGGAGTTCCTAGTATAATAAACCCAGATGATAAGGGTGGATTAGAAGAAGCATTAAAATTAAAAGATAAATTTGGAGCTCATATAACAGCAATCACAATGGGACCTCTTCAAGCGGATGCAGCTCTTAGAGAAGCGATTGCTATGGGAGTAGATAGAGCTATTCTTTTAACAGATAGAAAATTTGCAGGAGCGGATACTCTAGCTACATCGCACGCTCTTTCTGCTGCGCTTAATGAATTAGATTATGATTTAATAATTGCTGGTAGACAAGCGATCGATGGAGATACTGCACAAGTAGGACCACAAATTGCTGAGTTTTTAAATGTTCCTCAAATTACATATGTAAAAGATATTGAATTTGATGGAAAGAAAACATTTGAAGTTAAAAGATCAACAGAGGAAGGATACATGTTATTACAAGTTGAAACTCCTTGTTTAATGACTGTTTTAGCGGAAGCTAATAAGCCAAGATACATGAATGTTAAAAATATTGTAGATGCATTCGATAGAGAGGTTGAAATTTGGGGAGTAGATAGATTATCTGATGTAGATGAAACAAAACTTGGATTAAATGGATCGCCTACAAAAGTTAAGAAATCATTTACTAAAGGTGTTAAAGCGGTTGGACAACTTTATGAAGTTGACCCTCAAGAAGCAGCAAAAATTATCGTTGATAAATTAAAAGAAAAGTTTGTAATCTAATATTTTAAAACAAGAGGAGAATGTCATGAATTTAAATGAATATAAAGGGATCCTTGTTTTTGCTGAGCAAAGAGAGGGAGTACTACAAAACGTTGGATTAGAATTGATTGGAAAAGGAAAAGAACTAGCGGCAGCTTTAGGTGAAAAAGTAACAGCTGTTCTTTTAGGATATAACGTTGAACATCTTGTAAAAGACTTAATTGCATATGGTGCTGATGAAGTTGTTGTAGTTGATTCTAAAGAGTTATCAATCTACGATACTGAAGCTTATACTCAAGCTTTTACTGCTGTAATAAATAATAAAAAACCTGAGGTAGTTCTTATAGGAGCTACAACTTTAGGAAGAGATTTAGGACCAAGAATATCTTCAAGATGTGAAACTGGACTTACTGCAGATTGTACAATGTTAGAGATTGGAGAAAATAGAGAGCTACTGATGACAAGACCAGCTTTTGGTGGAAACTTAATGGCTACAATTATTTGTCCTGATCATAGACCACAGATGTCTACAGTTAGACCTGGAGTAATGACTAGATTATCTAAAGATGAAAATAGACAAGGAGCTGTTCTTAATTTCAAAGTTAATTTTGACCACTCTAAAATGAAAGTTAAAGTTTTAAATATAATAAAAGAAGCTAAGGCTAAAGTGGATATAACTGAAGCTAAGATTCTTGTTTCAGGTGGAAGAGGAGTTGGAGCTCAAAATGGTTTTGATAATTTAGAGCTTTTAGCTAATGAGTTAGGTGGAGTTGCATCTGCATCTAGAGCACTTGTTGATGCTGGAATTGTAAGTCATGATAGACAAGTTGGACAGACTGGAAAAACAGTTAGACCGGATGTATATTTTGCCTTTGGAATTTCTGGAGCGATACAGCACTTAGCAGGAATGGAAGAGTCAGAATATATTAT